>JACSSC010000038.1 GCA_014879445.1 Candidatus Competibacteraceae bacterium | reverse complement strand
AATTGTAGAATTTTTTATTACTTATTTTTTCTCATCTATATTTTTGGTTTTTTTGAATTTTCATTTTTCATTCTCAGATGATTTTTATATTAAGTTGATAAATATTGTGATGATAGTATCTATATTAGGATATTTTTTATATTTACTTTCCATACTATGGTTGCCAAGGAAAATGAAATATACATAGCATTACTGATTATTTCAGGATTTCTTCTAGTTGCCCTTCTCTTCTTTGTGGTAATCATGATTATCAATCATTTTCGGCTGCGACGTATGCAGCAAATGCTAGTTAAGTCCGAAATTATAGGTAGTGAATCAGAAAGAAGACGAATGTCTGAGACCTTGCATGATGATATTAATCCTACACTCACACTTGGTTTGATGTATTTGCAAATGCTTGAATTGAAAGATGAAAAGAATATAGACATGATGGAAAAGGCAAGAACCATTATCAATGATACTATTTTTAAAGTTAGAATGGTTTCTCATGATTTATCTCCGTATCTGATTGGTGAAAACGGATTAATTGCGTGTATTGAACAGCATCTTGAAAAAGTAAGAGAGCTTAATAGTATTGATATTGATTTGGAGGTAAGAGGCAAAAATCCTAAGCTTTCTATAGAAGGTATGGTTGATATATACCGTATTGTGCAGGAGAGCATCAACAATGTTATCAGGCATGCACAGGCCACTCATTTACGAATTGGGTTTTATGTTTTTGAAAAAGATATTCATATTATTATTTCTGATAATGGTATTGGTTTTCATTATTCCTATAAATCACTTTTTGATACTGATTCAACGAAAGGTATTGGTATAAAAAGCATTTATAATAGGGTAGTGAACCTGAGCGGAACACTTGATATTCAAACTAAATCGGGTGGCGGTACAAAGCTGATTATCATTTTACCTAATCAGTAATCAGGGAATTTCTATTCGACTTCCTTGTATTGGTATTATCATACGTTCGGAGGGAATGATGCCTTGTAGTTTTTTTAATGTTTTTATTGTATCCCATTTACCCAGTGGTTTTATTTTCTTATCCCAAGAACGAAAGAAATTTTCCCAGTGGCAAACAATGATTTTCGAATCTCCTGTTAGTGATATCAAACCATTTTTATGCTTCATGTCATGACGCAGCGTGTAATAGTTGAGTATATATAAGTCAGGAGGTCGTCCTGTTAATTCCATTTGCAATTCTTTTTTAATGATGGAACTTGCACTTGATGTTTGAATGAATATCCTTTTTTCGATGTTATCTTTTTCCATAAAATCAATAATGAATGACATGATAGGCCCGTCTTTCCATTTTGATGATTTTAATGGCTCTTTTTGCAGTGGAGAATTCATTTTTCCATGATAAAGATGTAATCCCATAAAGTGTGAAGCATGGTTGCTTGGGAAACTCATAATTCGCACTGAACCCTCTGAGTTAACTATAATTTTTTTTGTGGTATCGCTTGTACATACATAAGCATGTTTGATATGATATGGGCTGAGTTGGTTCTGTAATGATTGGCTTCCCACAATAATGGCATCATTGTTCAATATTTTATCTAAGTGAGGTATGTCCATTGCATGATCATAATGACCGTGGCCTGCAATCACGAATGCCACATGCTTGTTTTGTCCGAGTGCATCATTAATTTTCATTGTATCCTGCTTGATTTTTCCGAATGCAACTTGCCCGAATGATGGTCTTGAAATAAAAGGATCAGCGATTACTTCGTTGTTTTTGTATCGAATGTGAAAACAACCAACACCCCAATAGTTCATCGTTAGGGTGTCGTTGGCAAAATTTAAATTCTGAATGGGTTTGTTTTGTAATGGTATCTGTTGTAGTGTGTGGCAAGAAAATAATGATAGCATTACAGTAATAATCGTCAGATGAATTAAATATCTTAGCATATCATACCTCCTGATGAATTGATTTTTGCGCCTGTTACAGATGCAAGTGTATTGTCAATGCCTTGGGTTTTTAGCAGCCCTAAGAAGGCAAAAATTAATGCTTCTTTATAGTCAATTAATACGGATGCGCCCTTTTCTATTTTATGTTTTGACATTGTAGAAATAGTATCCAAAAGAAATGAATGATGTGCACCACCTCCGGTAATCAATGTGTGGTTTAAGTTGAATTGGTGAATAATTTGTGTAATTTGAGTGGCAATATGTATGCAGAGCGTATGAAGGAGATCAGGTATCGAAGCATGATATTGCATTACCACAGGCAAGAAATGTTTTTCAACCCATTCACGACCGAGAGATTTGGGAGGAGGTTGATGGTAATACGGTAGTTCATTCAGTTCAGATAATAGTTCGGAGAGAAGCTGTCCACTGCGTGCAAGTTTACCATCTTCATCAATAGATAATCCGATTTGCTGAATAACATGGTTAAGTACTATGTTGCATGGAGAGATATCAAATGCAATCAATTGATCTTGATGTTCAAATGAAATGTTGCTGATACCACCTAGATTAAGGCATGCTTGATAATTATAAAACAACAATCGGTCGCCGACAGGCACCAGAGGAGCGCCTTGCCCGCCAAGCAACACATCGAGTGAACGAAAATCTGATATGGTTTGAATACCGGTTATAGCTCGAATGCCTGCACCATGTCCAAGTTGAAAAGTAAAGCCCAGTTCGGGTTGATGAAAAATGGTGTGACCATGTGATGCGATCAGATGTGGTTGAAGCTTATGAGAGGATAGAAATTCAGTCGCTATTTCTCCCATCCATTTCCCAAATTCAAGGTGTAATTTTGCCAAATCTTTACCCGATAAGTTTACGGTTTCTTTAAGTTGATGAATCAGTTGAGATGTGTATGGAATCGTTTTGCATGGACCTATCTCATAAAACCAATTTTGGTCGCGTTGCCAAAATTCAACATAGGCCAAATCGAGCCCATCAAGCGAGGTGCCCGACATTATGCCCAAGCATTTATAGTTTTCTCTGTTCATTCAAAATGAAAATAGCTATATTTGGCCAAAAATAAGCTAATTTGATTGTTTAATTAAATTTTTCTACCATGTTGTTTGAGCTTACAGAAGAACATAAAACCATACAAAGAGCTGCCCGAGATTTTGCCCGCGAAGAGTTATTGCCGGGTGTGATTGAACGCGACGACAATCAGATTTTTCCTGCAGATCAAGTTCGGAAATTAGGTGAACTCGGATTTTTGGGCATGATGGTTGACCCTGCTTATGGAGGTGCCGGCATGGATGCTCTTTCTTATGTATTGGTGATGGAAGAGTTGTCGAAAGTTGAAGCAGCCGCTTCTGTTGTAGTGTCTGTAAATAATTCATTGGTTTGTTACGGGCTTGAATCTTTCGGTAATGAAGAACAAAAACAGAAATTCTTGAAACCATTAGCCAGTGGTGATTGTATTGGTGCCTTTTGTCTTAGTGAACCTGAAGCTGGATCTGATGCAACATCTCAGCGCACTACCGCGATTGATATGGGGGATTATTATTTATTGAACGGAACCAAAAACTGGATTACTAACGGTAAAAATGCTAAGTATTATTTGATCATTGCACAAACATATCCCGAAAAAGGACACAAAGGCATTAATTGTTTAATTGTAGATGAGGACATGCCGGGTTTTGTAAAAGGTCCTAAGGAAAACAAAATGGGTATTCGTGCTTCCGATACATGCTCGCTTCAATTTACCGATGTTAAAGTACCTAAGGCCAATCGCATAGGTGAAGATGGTTTTGGTTTTAAATTCGCTATGAAAACCTTATCGGGCGGTCGAATTGGTATTGCTGCTCAAGCGCTTGGTATAGCTCAAGGCGCATTTGAACTGGCTGTTGAATATAGCAAACAACGTAAAGCTTTTGGAAAACCGATTGCAGAACATCAAGCCATTGCTTTTAAATTGGCCGATATGGCAACCCGCATTGAGGCCGCCAGAATGCTTGTGTACAAATCGGCTTGGATGAAAGATCAAGGGATGAATTACGACCTTGCCAGCTCACAAGCAAAACTTTTTGCCAGTGAGACCGCTATGTGGGTTACAACTGAAGCTGTTCAGATTCACGGCGGATATGGATATGTGAAAGAATATCATGTAGAACGCCTGATGCGTGATGCTAAGATTACGCAAATTTATGAGGGGACCAGCGAAGTGCAGCGCATTGTCATTAGTCGTAGTGTGCTGAACGGATAACTACTTTTGATTCCTTCTGTATTTTTCTATTATTCTATATTGGGTATAATTAGTTCTGTTGAACTGATTGAGCAAAATGAATGGAGAAGTTATCCTTTGTAAAAAAGCCACTTCCACAGTTCGCGATAAGTGATTTTTTTACCATACATCAACATGCCGATGCGATAAATTCGACCAGCAACCCATGTAGTAAATACAAAGCCAAGAACCAATAAGAATGCAGATAATATAATCTCCCAAATAGCAACACCAAAGGGTATTCTAACCATCATCACAATAGGAGAAGTGAGAGGGATAAATGAGCAGATTTTTGCTATCATACCATCCGGGCTTTTTAGCACAAACTGTGCAATAGCAATAGAAAAAATCAGTGGCAAAGTAACAGGCATCATGAATTGTTGCGAGTCAGATTCATTATCAATTGCCGAACCAACAGCAGCAAACAGCGAACTGTAGAGAAGGTATCCGCCAATGAAATAAAAAATAAATAAACCAATCATAATTGAGAAATCGGTAACATTAAATATATTGAGCATAGTGCTTACATCTAGTCCACCAATCTCGGCTTGGGTTTGGAGTGTGCCGGCTTCAACCTGCTCGAGTAGTGAAGGGGCAAAGGCCATACCAATAATACTAACTACTATGCCAGAAAAAATTACCCAAATTAAAAATTGAGTTAGACCAACCATCGCAATGCCAATTATCTTTCCCATCATAAGTTGAAAGGGCTTTACCGACGAAACCATTACTTCAACAATGCGATTTGACTTTTCTTCCATCACGCCACGCAGCACTTGTATGCCGTATAGTAAAATGAAAATATAGATCATCATGCCTGCACCAAATGCAACAAAGAACTTTTGTTCGGCATAGTCGGCTTCCTCCTGTAACCCGTGTTGCGATTCGCGGATTCGTTTCTCAAATAGGTCAATTTTAACCCTCACACTATCAAAGATATCAGGCGAAAGATTATAATGAAGTAATTTCTGTTCTTCAATTAGTTTTTCTAACTCAGTTTCAAGTGCATTTTTTATGCTCATGGAGGGCCTGTCTTTAAAGGCAAGATACATGCCTTTTGGATGAGCTACAGGATCGCGGGGGATAAAAAGTATAGATGAATATGTTTCGTTGAAAATCGAATCACGTGCTTGAAAATAGTCATCATATTTCCATTCAAATCTCAGCTTGCTGTTAGGTCTTCGCCGGTTAAAATCTTTTAACCCTTCGGATAGCTTCACAGGCGATGTGTCAACTACCATTACAACGTGTTCTTTTTCTTCTTCTGATACAGCAATAAAAATCAGTGCACCATAAACCAATGCAATGAGAATGGGACCCAAAATAGTCATGATGATGAAGCTACGCTTCCTAACTCTGGTCAAATATTCCCGCTGTATAACTAGCCAGATTTTATTCATGCTTTTCTTGGGTTACCTGTTGAATAAAGATATCATGCATGGAAGGTGTTTTCTCGCTAAAATAATGTACTTCGGCATGTTGAATTAAGGCATATAGTATCTTGTTGGAGCTAATGCCATCATCAGCACGAATTGTCATAATGGTTTCGTCTTGCTCTTTATGGATGTTCAAAATCGTAGCGTCTTTATCGAGTGCAGTACGAATGGTGGAGAGATCACCAGCAATACGACACTCGTATTCTCCCGTTCGATATTCTTTTTTAATAGCTCGAACAGAGCCGTCAAGTACTTTTCTGCTTTGGTGTATTAATGCAATTTGATCACATAATTCTTCTACTGATTCCATGCGATGTGTTGAAAAAATGATGGTAGCACCATCGGCTTTTAATCGTAATATTTCTTGTTTAATTTGCTCTGCATTCACAGGGTCAAATCCACTAAAAGGTTCATCAAAAATCAACAATTCGGGTTCATGCAAAACTGTGGCAATAAACTGTACTTTCTGCTGCATGCCTTTTGAAAGTTCTTCAATCTTTTTATTCCACCAATGCTCCATCTCAAATCGTGCAAACCATTGACGCGACTTTTGCTTCGCATCCGATAATGAAAGTCCTTTGAGACGTGCCAGATACAAAACTTGTTCTCCTACTTTCATCTTTTTATATAGCCCGCGTTCCTCTGGTAGATAACCTATAGATGAAATGTGGCTTGGTGAAAGAAGTTGATCCTGAAAATAAAGTTTGCCTTCATCCGGTGCAATAATTTGATTGATGATACGGATGAGTGTCGTTTTGCCTGCACCATTAGGGCCAAGTATGCCAAAAATTTTTCCTTTTGGGAAAGTAAGCGATACATTATTCAATGCGGTATGTCCGGCAAAGCGCTTGCTGATGTTTTCTACTCTCAATATATTTTCCGGCATCATATTTACAAATGTACAATCAATTCGGGGTATCGGTTATTTCTGAATAATAATTTACTTTAAAAAGATGTTTGTTTATCTAGTATATTTTTGCAGTAATAATGCCATTTCTTTACTGATTTTAATAGCTTCATCTGCTGCGCATCTGTCAAAGTCGCTAGTTGTTGATGCAAAAATGATGGTGCGTGATGAGTTAACCAACAATCCTACTTGTTTATTTATTCCGAATTTTACTACATCTTCAAGTGAGCCACCCTGGGTACCGATACCAGGAATGAGTAAAAAATGGTCGGGAATAATTTTTCGTATGTCGGCCAAGCGATCAGCTCTTGTTGCGCCTACCACAAACATCATGTTATTAGCATTACCCCATTGGGCGGCTGTTTGTATAATATGCAAAAACCATTCATTGTCATTTTTGTCTTTGGCATACTGAAATTCTGTAGCGCTCGGATTGGAAGTAAGTCCTAATACAATAGCATAGCGTCCCTGATATTTTAGAAAAGGAGTAATCGAATCACTACCCATGTATGGAGCCAATGTTATGGCATCGCAATCCATGGTTTCAAAAAATGCACGGGCATATTGGTCGCAGGTGTTGCCTATATCACCACGTTTCGCATCCGCTATGGTCAGGTGTGTTTTACCAATATATCGTATGGTTTTGTCCATGGTTAGCCATCCAGAAGCTCCATTGGCTTCATAAAAGGCAGTATTGAGCTTATAAGCAATACAATAATCTCTGGTTGCGTCAATAATACGCCTGTTAAATTCAAATACAGGGTCGTCTGCATTTTTTACACAGTCGGGCAGGCGTTGTATATCCGAATCTAAACCAATACAAAGGAATGTATTTTTTCGAATGATTTCTTGATAAAGCGATTGGGAATCCATAGGCATTTGCTTATTTTTTTCCTGTACTGCCAAAACCATCTCCGCCACGAATAGTGTCTTCTAGTTTTTCAACATGCAGAAATCGCACTCTTTCGTGTCGGCTAATTATCATTTGTGCAATTCTGTCGCCATGTTGAATCACGAAAGGTTCGTTAGAGAGGTTTATCAATATTATCCCAATTTCGCCACGATAATCAGCATCAATCGTGCCCGGCGAGTTAAGGACAGTAATTCCTTTTTTTAGTGCTAAGCCGCTGCGAGGCCTTACCTGTGCCTCGTATCCTTGTGGCAGCTCAATATACAGACCCGTAGGTACTAGCATCCGTTGCATGGGTTGTAGTACCATTTCTTCCATCAGATTGGCACGCAAATCCATGCCTGCAGCGCCAGCTGTTTCGTATTTAGGCAATTCGTGATTGGATTGATTGATAATCTTAACGTTTAATTCCATATTTTATGAGTAATTTTTGAGTATAATCGTGTATAGGTTTATCGAACAAATATACAGCATAAAGGTAAGGGAAAAATAGCAGCGTGTTGATAATAAACATAAGTGCTGCATTGTCGAATGGTAGTATATCACTTATATAATAAAGAATCCATGCCAAAGAAATATACAATGTTATTTTTCTAATATTATATGGGATGGGATAATTTTTCTGACCAAAAAGATAACTCACCAGCATCATGCTGAAATAGGCCAAAACTGTAGCCCATGCGGATGCCATATATCCCCAACGAGGTATGAAATAATAGTTGAAACCAATTGTGATAATAGCGCCTATCAATGAAAACCAAGCGCCATAATGGGTCTGACCTGATAACTTATACCACATAGAAAGATTGACATATATACCTAGAAAAATATTGGCTAACATAATAATGGGCACAATTGATAATCCTTGCCAGTATTCTTCATTCCGCAAAAAGTGTTTGAATATATCTATGTAAAGCATAACAAAAAGAAAAATAAACCCACAAAACATCACAAAATAGTTCATTACCCTGGCGTAATTTTTTCGTGAATCCACATCTTTATTTTGCTGAAAAAAATAGGGTTCTGCTGCGTAGCGAAAGGCCTGTATGAATATTGACATCAGTATGGCAATCTTGTAGCTGGCGCTATATATCCCAATCATTTGTTTGTTTACAAGTTCTTCGTTTGGCAACAAGTATTTTAACATCAACACATCCAGACGTTCATTGATAATAAAGCCAAGCCCCGCTATAACAAGTGGCCAGGAGTACGACAACATATTTCGCAAAAGTCCGCTATCAAATCCTTTCATGTTTTTTATTGAAAAGGGCATACAAAGCAACAATTTTACAAAGCTTGCCACTAAGTTGGAGATGAATACATATCCTACGCCTATATCATGATTATAAACTAATTTGACCAAGGCATTAGATTCGTCATAATGTTGCATATAATGATTGCGACAATACACTAAGAAAAACAGATTCAGCCCAATGTTGATAAAAATGTTGGTTAGTGTGATGAATGTAAAATGTCGTGCCTTGTTTTGTTCGCGTAGCCATGCCATAGGTAAAGCAGTGAGCGCATCAATCCCGATAATTAATCCAAGCCAATGAACATATTCGCGATGGCTTGGGTAGCGTATCAGCTCAGATAAAGTACCTGAAAACACAAACACAAATAGCCAAAATATGCCTGTAGTTAATGCGATAGAGCGCATCCCTGTCGAAAATACAAGTCGTTTGTCGTGCTGTTTTTGACAAAAATTAAAAAGAGCCGTCTCCATCCCATATGTTAGTATTACCAGCAAAATGGCTACATATGCATATCCTTCATTAAAAACTGCATATACATCTGATGTGAAAATATAAGTGTAGAGCGGCGTAAGCAGATAGTTCAGGATGCGCCCCATGATTGTGCCTACTCCATATATGGCCGTTTGGCCTGCTAGTTTTCGGATCGGATTCAAATAAATATAATGTGGATTCAAATGTATAAAAAAGAACTTGTATTCTATCTTATAAACTCAGATTCGCTTGGTTTCAAGCAAACAAACTATTAGCATTGTTCTATAATGAGTTATAACTTGCTAAAAATTCAAAAACAAATACGTTTTTTCTTCCTTATTGCGTATCATTGTTTTCTGTTAATACTAAATCATATGAAAAATTTACGCAAACTCGGTATTCTACTCTTGGTTGGAGCAACGCTTACTTTGGCTTCTATTGCCCAACCTCAGCCAGGATGGATGCTAATGGATGCCGAAAAAGACGGTATTCATGGAATCAGTGAACAAAAAGCTTATCAGATGCTAGCCAACCGCAAACCACGTAAAGTTGTGGTTGCTGTTATTGATTCAGGAGTGGATATTGATCACGAAGACCTGAAAGATATTATTTGGAAAAATCCGGGCGAAATACCAGGGAATGGAATTGATGATGATAAAAATGGATATATTGATGATGTGCATGGCTGGAATTTTATTGGTGGGAAAAATGGATCTCATGTCAATCAGGATTCATATGAAATTACTCGAATCTATGCTCGATTGAAGAAGAAATTCGATGGGAAGTCAGCTGATCAAATTGGTAAAAAAGAAAAGGTTGAATTTGCATTGTATGAAAAGATTAAGAAAGAGATTGAAGAGAAAGTAGCTAACTATACAACTGAAATGCTTAGTATCCAATATCTGTACGATAGTTTTAATGATACACGCGATTATATTATTAAGAACTTCGATATTATTGAACTGAATCCAACCACTCTCTCCGCTTTGAAGATAGAGGATGAAAAAATGAATAGTTCTGTGCAAACACTTAATCTTATCATGTTGATGACGGGTTCTGAGAATTTTGACCAACTGATGAAAGAACTTGATGGTGCCCTCTCATATTATAATGACGCTATCAATTACGGTTATAATGTTGAATTTGATCCACGTCATATTGTCGGAGATGATTACAATAACTCATCTGAAAGATTTTATGGCAATAACGATGTGAAAGGACCTGACCCAAGTCATGGCACTCACGTTGCCGGTATTATTGCAGCTAAACGTAACAATGGAATCGGTATGGACGGTATTGCAGATAATGTAGAGATTATGGTTTTGCGGGTTGTCCCTAATGGTGATGAACGCGATAAAGATGTGGCAAATGGAATTCGGTATGCTGCCGACAATGGAGCATTAGTTATTAATATGAGCTTTGGGAAAAAGTATGTGCATGATAAAAAAGTAGTGGATGATGCTATCAAATATGCCGAGTCGAAAGGGGTTTTGTTGATTCATGCTGGAGGAAACGAAAGTGAAGATATTGACATTGAAAATTTTTATCCTTCCAGAAAATTCCTGAAAGGTCAAGCAAAAAACTGGATTGAGGTTGGGGCGTTAAACTGGCGTCAGGCACCGGATTTAGCAGGTTCTTTTTCCAATTATGGGAAAAAGAACTTAGACCTCTTTGCCCCAGGTGTGGATATTTATTCTACTTATCCGGGTAGTACATACGAATTTCAACAGGGTACCAGTATGGCAGCACCTGTTGTTTCTGGTGTAGCGGCTGTATTGTTCTCATATTTCCCTGAACTAAATGCTTCGGATATCAAGAAAGCATTGCTCGAATCGGTACATAAATTCGAAAATATTCAGGTTACTCGTCCGGGTGGCGAAGATATGATGCCCTTTAATATGCTTTGTAGAACTGGTGGAGCAGTTAATTTGTTTAATGCTGTTAATGCCTGTATGAAGATGCTTAAATAATATTCAACTTGATGTTCGTATAATGAGTAAATGAGAACAGTGTTTAGTTGATACACTGTTCTCATTTGTCTTTATTGTTGTTGGGTTGAATGCATGGTTGTAAATGATTTATTCATTCGCTTTAGCCGAGCGTAACATCAACCAAATATTCGTAGAAATTAGATGCTAATAAAAAGCCCCAACAAAGGTTGAGGCCGTATGAAACTAATATTAGATTATGACCGGTAGATACGTTCAACCAATGCACTATATTTGGACAATATTGGTTTGCGTTTAAGCTTAAGAGTTGGTGTCATCTCACCACCTTCAATACTCCATTCGCCGGGAATAAGTTCAAATTTCTTAATGGTTTCCCAGTCGCCAAATCCTTTGTTGTAATGATTGATTTCTTCTTGATAAGCATGAAGGATTTGTGGATTAACAACAGCTTCATCACGGTTTTGCCAATTAATGCCATTTTTATCACTCCATTGTTTTAAATAATCCCATGCGGGGATGATAAGAGCTGCCGCATGTTTTTCATTTTCTCCAACCACCATTATCTGTTCAATAAATGGTGATTCTTTAAACTTGTTTTCCATGGGCTGTGGTGCAATGTATTTTCCTCCGGAGGTTTTAAATACTTCTTTCTTACGATCTGTAATTCGCAGGAATTTACCTTCCATGACACCAATATCACCGGTGTGAAACCATCCATTTTCATCAATAGATTCTTGAGTGGCTTCAGGTAGTTTGTAATATCCTTTCATTACATTAGGCCCTTTACACAAAATTTCGCCGTCTTCAGCAATTTTTACTTCAACATCTTCAATAGGCAAACCAACAGAGCCAAACATTCGGTTTTCATGCTCCATCCTGTTTACAGTAATTACAGGCGATGTTTCTGTTAATCCATATCCCTCTAATACATTGATGCCGGCAGCTGTGAAGATACGAGCCAAACGTGGTTGTAATGCAGCAGCTCCCGATACAATAACACCAACTTGCCCACCTAATGCTTCTCGCCATTTACTGAAAATTAGCTTGTCTGCAAGTTTCAATTGTTGATGATACCACCACCCATTTTTGTTGCCTAACTCAAATTTTAATCCCAAATCAACAGCCCAAAAGAAAAGTTTCTTCTTTATGCCTGTTAAATCATGCCCCTTAGCAATGATTTTATCATACACTTTTTCCAACAATCTAGGAACGGTTGAGAATGCAAATGGTTTAACTTCTTTTAAGTTGTCACCAATGGTATCCATGCTTTCGGCGTAGTAAATAGCTGCACCAACATAATGATAGAGATAGCAAATCATCCTCTCAAAGATGTGACACAGGGGCAGAAAACTTAATATTTTGTGAGTGTGATTCACAGGACAAACTTTCTGTGCACCCCTCACGTTGCTCAAAATATTGTTGTGTGAAAGCATCACCCCTTTAGGGGTTCCGGTAGTCCCTGAGGTATAAATTAATGTCATCAAGTCGTCGGGTTGTACTGATTCTTTCAATGCATTTACTTTTTCAGGATTGGGATGTTGCTTCCCTAATTCACAAAGCTCTGTCCACATTGGTAAGCCGGGTATATGGTCAAATGAATATACCTTCTGTAATGATGGCACCTGGTTACGAATGGCTGCAACCTTTGCATATATCTCTTCATTTTCTACAAAGATTACTTTTACTTCAGCATCGTTGAGGATATGTTTATAATCGGCTTCTCCAATGGTTGGATACATAGGCACTGTAACAGCTCCTAATTGGCTGGCGCCAAAATCTGCAAAGTTCCACTCGGGTCTGTTAAACGAAATGATAGCCACCTTGTCCTCTTTGCCAATTCCAATCTGTAGCAATCCGTAACTGATTGAATTTACAGCATCGGCATATTCTTGCGTACTGTATTCTTTCCACATTCCTGTTCGTTTGCCGGCGATGGCAATGGTCTTTACATGGTTGGCGAGCAGATTGTCTAATAAATCAAAATTCCTAGTTATTTTCATATAGATATTGCTTTAATGAGGTAAATATTTGGCTTCGGCACCGAAAATACATATTTTTCTTCTTTTTTCCTTTCTTTAAGCCGAAATTATATGTCAAATTATGCTCCGATTGCGTGTAAGATATGCGTTATTGATTTTCTTTTTTTTGGCAATGGGCGCTTATTGGGCTACTATCGGAATGGATCGCATGCATGATTGGGGCGATGATTTTGCTCAGTATATTCGCCAAGCTCAACTGATTTTGGAAGCGCAACCTGCTACAAGTGGGGGATACATATATAAGGATTATGCCTATGGCTTAGGGCCTCCTTCCTATCCAGCTGGGTTCCCTCTTTTACTTTTGCCTATTGTGGCATATTTTGGAAATTCTATTATACCACTTCTTATATGGATTGGTATTTTAGGTGTTTGCGCCTGGTTTGCTGTTTTCTTTTTTTATCGCAAACTCGGCTTGCCGGTTTTTGTGGCTGTATGCTTCATTGTTTTAATGGCTTGTAATAGGCACATATTGTTTATGAAAACAGATATCGGATCTGATTTCTCGTTTCTTAGTTTGGTGTTTCTTTTCATGACACTTAAAGAATCAAGTTGGCAACGCTACTCCTTTCTCAGATATTTTCTTTTAGGCATCATGCTTGTCTTTGCGCTTTTACTTCGTAGTGCCGGCATTACTTTACTTGCAGCTACCGCTATAGCAATGTTATATGATAGATATTGTCAAAATCGTTCTTTGAGTTCATTTTTCTCGGCTACGATTTATGCAGCAAGTATTATGGTAATTTCTATCTTGGGCTTTTATCTGATCAATCATGTTTGGCTGGGTGCGGCCAAGGATGATGGTTATATTCGTCAGCTTTTTTTGCATGGTAGAAAAGACCTATGGATTGTGAATATACAAACGTATGCTAAGTTGACTGCCGGTTTTTTCTTTCATATTTCTTCATGGAATTTGCTTGTAGGAACATGTATTTGGTTAATGGCATTTGTTGGATGGATATTAGATGCCAAACAAAAACTGCGTACTCATCATGTTTTTTTTATTATATATGCTTTTTTACTTTGTATATGGCCTCATGCCGCATATCGTTTTCTTTTACCTCTGATTCCTCTTTTGGTTTTATATCTATTTAGATGCATATATTGGATTTATGCTCATTCGCATACTGTCATTTTTCTATCATCTTTATTATTGGCTATTGGGGTTTCTTTGCATAGTATTTCGGTACAGCGCTCTTATCTTCGCCAGGGATTTTTAGTTCGATTTGATGGTCCTTATGATTCATTGTTTTTGGAAGCAGCTGATGCAGTGCAACAATATACGGCAAAGGATGATGTTGTAATATTTCGAAAGCCACGTGTGATGGCATTATTTGCTCATCGCAAATCTTTTGTATTGCCTGATAACGGCAATCGCGAACAGTGTTTGTATGAGATGAAAAAAGAAGATGCTGCATTTATCTTTATTGATAAAGCTACGCAAGAATATCAAGAGCAAAACATGATGCTAATATCCGATACCCTACTTTTTAGTAGTGTATGGGCAAACAGTCGTTTTGAATTATTCCGACTAAGAGAGTGAATTATTCTTTAGGTGCAGCCGTAGGTTTGGGCATAAGTGCCTTACGTGATAAACGCATCTTCCCTGTTTTGGGATCTATCTCAAGTAATTTTACCTGAACAGCATCACCTTCTTTCAGCACTTTGGAAATATCGTCTGTCCGTTTCCAGTCATATTCTGAAACGTGCAGAAGTCCTTCTTTTTTTGGAAGAATTTCTATAAAGGCGCCAAATGCAGTTATTTTTTTAACCGTTCCATCATATACTTGTCCTATTTCTGCAACTGTAGTAATCTTTTTGATGCGATCAATGGCTTTATCCATCATTTCTTTTACAGACCCTGCAATTTCAACAATTCCGATGTTGCCTACTTCTTCAATAGTAATAACGGTATTGGTTTCGCGTTGAAGTTCCTGAATATGCTTTCCACCGGGACCAATAACAGCTCCAATAAATTCATTTGGAATTTCAAGTTTAACAATACGCGGAACAAATGGTTTGAAATCAGGACGAGGTTCAGGCATTGTTTCATTCAGCTTGTTTAAAATATGCAAACGCCCTTTTTTGGCCTGAGCCAATGCCTCTTTCAGAATATCGTATGAAAGACCATCTACTTTCATATCCATTTGACATGCAGTAATACCTTTTGAAGTACCACATACTTTAAAATCCATATCTCCCAAATGGTCTTCGTCTCCAAGTATATCAGATAATACGGCGTATTTCCCAGTTTTGCTGTCAGAGATAAGCCCCATAGCAATACCACTTACGTGTTCTCGAACAGGTACTCCTGCATCCATTAATGCCAAAGATCCTGCACAAACAGTTGCCATGGATGATGAACCATTTGATTCGAGAATGTCGGAAACAATACGCACTGAGTATGAAAAATCGGCAGGCATCACCTGCTTAAGGGCGCGTAACGCTAAGTTGCCATGTCCTACTTCTCGGCGACCTGTACCACGCATCATTTTTACTTCGCCGGTTGAGTATGGTGGAAAATTATAATGAAGAAGTAATCTGTTTTTCCCTTCAAATACGACACCATCAATTATTTGCTCATCCATTTTGGTGCCCAGTGTGACGGTTGTGAGCGATTGAGTTTCGCCACGAGTAAACACAGAAGACCCATGTGTGGATGGCAAGTAATTGGTTTCGCACCATATAGGACGAATTTCATCGAGTGCACGTCCGTCCAATCGTTTTCTTTCGTTCAACACACAATCACGCATGGCTTTCTTTTCCACATCGTGATAATAGCGACCGATTAAAAATTCTTTTTCTTCAGCTTCTTCAGGTGTTAAGGTTTCAACAAAAGCATCACAAACGGCTTTAAATTTTTCCATTCTGATCTTTTTGTTGGCGATACCTTCACCTGCTATGGCATAGCATTTATCATAAGCAAAGTCCCAAATAGCTTTGCGTAATTCTTCGTCATTGTTTTCGTGGCAGTATTCGCGACGGCCTTTGTTGAGCATGGCCTTTAGTTCATTCTGAGCTTTACATTGAATTTTGATATGCTCATGAGCAAACTTCAGCGCTTCAATCATATCTTCTTCCGAAATTTCTTTCATTTCGCCTTCCACCATATTGATGTCGTGCTCAGAAGCAGATACAATAATATCTAGGTCGGACAATTCCATCTCTTCAGATGAAGGGTTAACTTTGAGCGTTCCATTGATTCGTCCAACTCGTACTTCGGAAATTGGACCATTGAAAGGAATGTCGGAAACGGCTAAGGCCGATGAGGCGGCAAGGGCAGCTAACGCATCAGGTAGCACGTCTTTATCCAACGAAATCAGATTTACTATGATTTGTGTTTCGGCATGAAAATCATTGGGGAAAAGCGGGCGTAGGGCACGGTCAATTAAACGAGAAATAAGCACTTCATAGTCAGATAAGCGGGCTTCACGACGAAAAAATCCACCCGGAAAACGACCTGCTGCAGCAAATTTTTCCTGATAATCTACGGTCAATGGCATAAAATCCACATTATCGTTGGCCTTGGCTTTAGCACATGCAGTTGCTAGTAACATGGTGTCGCCCATTCGAATAATCACCGAACCATCGGCTTGTTTGGCTAATTTTCCGGTTTCTATGGTAATAGACCTACCATCGCCGAGTTCTATAGTTTTTGTTATGATGTTTAATGACATGACAGATTTGTGTAAATGAAGTTTGTAAAAATAAAAAAAGGCAACCTTTTTATTGCCCTTTTTAATAAGTCAGTAAATTATTTTCTGAGCCCAAGCTTCTTGATAATTGCTCGGTAACGCTCAATGTCGGTTTTCTCTAAGTAGGATAAAAGCTTTTTGCGCTTTCCTACCATAATCACTAGGGAACGCTCTGTGTTAAAATCTTTTTTGTTGACTTTCAGATGCTCAGTCAAATGATTAATACGGGTTGTAAAAAGAGCAATCTGGGCTTCGGCTGTTCCACTATCGGATTCCGATTTTCCATACTTCTTAAATATCTCTTTTTTGTTTTCAGACGTCAGATACATGTTCTTCTTTTTTTACATTTTAAGCGTGCAAATGTACGATATGCTTTTTGGATTTCCAACTTTACAACCAAAATAAATCTAATTTGGCCTTAATGACTTGCTTTTTTTGATTTTTTGTATCCTTCGATAAAATCTCTAATTTGTTCAACGCCAATCTTCTTAGCCAAGATTTTTTTGTCCTTATCTAGCACATAAACAACCGGATAGGTGGACAAGTCCCATGTATGCCTAAAGTTTAAGCTAGGCAAATCAGTGAGGTGTATGTATTTCTCAGGATGTTTGTTAATGTCGGGATTGTCGGATACATTTATCCAAGGAAATTTGTGCTCAACCAAATATTTTTTCCATTCAGTGGTCTCTAATTCGCCTTCAACGGCGAATAGTGGAATATTATTGGGCTTGAGATAGTTGTTGTACACTTCAATAAGTTTGGGCGTGTTTTTCTTGCAATGGCTGCATGTCGCATCCCAAAAATACAGCACAGTAATATCGGATTGTATATTATAAAGGTTTTGCCATACCATATTAGTGTCGGGTAAGATGATGTTGGGTGCTGTCTTTCCGCATAGCAGAGGTTTGAGTTTTGCGGCACGTTCTTTCATCTTGTCTAAAGTGGTTTGGTCGCTCCATTTAGCCAAACCTGTGTTGTAGTATTTCTCAACCAAGTGTACAAATACGGCATCCATACACATGAGTTGTGAGCGCTCAAAGGTGTAAGTGATAGTATGAACAATAAACTTAAACATTTCAGCATTGGTACTTGCCTTGGCAATGAGCTTGTCGGCCTCCGCAATGATTGAATCTGGTATTTGAGGAATAACTTTTTCAATATAATACATGAATTTGGGCTCAAAAACGGGCGTTCGTAAAAAGCGTTCGTCAGTCAGATTGAGATGATCAAAATAATGATTGCGAAAATATTGGTATCTGAAGAGTGAGTCAACTGTGCCATCCGGATTTTTAGGGCTTTCGGGTATTTCTATATCTTTCATCGCTCTAAACAGGTCGGCTATAAATGTGTTGCTGTTTTTTTGCATGATGGATTCTCTGTATGCATTTACCTCATCATTCAGTGCGGTAAGTTTTTTATCTAATGCTTTGTATCGTTCTGATTTTTTATCTAAGCTGTCGCGTTCTTTTCTTATGGGCTCAATTTCTTTGTGTTTGGCACTCATCAGTCGCAGATACTCAAACCATAGCTGATTTTCCACAGAACCTTTAGATCGTGCATTTCCAACTAAATTTCCTGTGTCAGTTTCAATGGTAAATGAGGGCTCATTGATGATAAATTCAAACCAACGCTTATCAGGAAGCACAAAAAGGTAAATCCCTCCGGGCAAAGTATCGTTTTTCTTTTTGAATTCCACTTCTCCTTTGGCATTTACTCGGGCAGTATCACGTACAAATTTTTTTTCTCCAAAATGAAAGCCCAAATAACATACAGTATCCTTCAATCCAGTTATTTTAAACTTGTATGAGTAGTTAGAGAAACCCTGTGATCTTAGGAATAAAGGGCAAGTTGCAAGAATTAGTGCAAGAAAAAAAATGGATATCCTCATATCGTTTGTCAAATTATATGTTGCAAAATAACAAGAATTATACCCGAATAAAAAGAAACTTAACCAATAGTTAACATTTGTTTTGTCGGTATCTACTATTGACGGATATTCATTTAGCCAGAAACAGGGTGTTGTCATTGATATGTTTCCACTCTAATAGCGCCCATAATGCCAATACTGTTTTGTGGTCGGTCATCAACTCATCTATTTTTCCATCGCTTGAATATTCATAAAAAGCCCCTTCATCTGATTGCTGATGAATAAGCCCCAGAATATAATCATCAGCGAGTTGTTCGCCACCATACAAGAGCATTGCAATAACTTCTACATCTAAATCGCTATATGCTTGATGAGGTAGAGGCAATAGTGTCAACATGATACTTTTTACTTTTTGCAGTTGTTTTGCAATCTTTTTAGCCGGCAGAAAGCGAGTATTCTGTAATATTAGCAGCGAAAAATAGGCATGTGTTAAATCATAACCACCCCATTGTATGAGAGAATCTAAATCAAGCTGAAAGTGTTTACTCTTGCCTGATTGCTGTCCATATAAACTGAAGAGCAGTACCCTGTTAATGGCTGTTGAATGTAAATCTGACGGAATGAATGGCATGATGCTTTGTGAGTATCGGGTTAATGGAGCAAAAATCCGAATTAATTCTTGTTCAGATGTGCTATATTGATGAATGTATTGTTCTGAAGGACTTATTCCGAGTTGATAATATTGATTGAGCGGATCAAGCAAAGGAACAATATAAAAATAAAGTGCAGCTGAATCAATTCGAGATTGCAAATAATGAACGGAATGGTTAATGGCATTATCAACCGGCTGGGACGGTATTTGTGATTGAGATTGTAAATGGCAGATAATGAGAATGTAAGACATTCCCAATCTATAAAAAAGCAAATGATTGAATGATTTCATTAAGGGTTCAAAGATATAAGAATGAGTGAAAATCTCTGTTATTAAATGGATGAGGATAAAAAAATAATAATGAGTAGTTGGATATTAAAAAAAAAAGCTACACCTTTGCAAGCCCAAATTTGGGGGTATCATATATTTAATGAAATAAAACAGAATGCCAACAATTCAGCAATTAGTTAGAAAAGGCAGGCAAAAACAAGAAAAGAAGAGCAAGTCAATAGCTCTTGATGCCTGTCCGCAACGCAGGGGAGTATGTACCAGGGTTTACACCACTACGCCCAAGAAGCCCAATTCGGCGCTTCGCAAGGTGGCCAAAGTGCGTTTGACCAACAGTACAGAAGTTATCGCATACATCCCGGGAGAAGGTCACAACTTACAAGAGCACTCAATTGTGCTGGTAAGAGGTGGCAGGGTTAAAGACCTTCCTGGTGTGCGTTACCACATTGTTCGCGGTACGCTTGATACGGCCGGTGTGGAAGGTAGAAAACAACGTCGCTCAAAGTATGGAGCCAAACGTCCTAAACCCGGAGCAGCTGCACCTGCAAAGAAAAAGTAATCAAGAAAAGCATTAAGAAGTCATGAGAAAAACAAAACCAAAGAAAAGGATTATCCTTCCCGATCCGAAGTTCAGCGATGTGCTGGTAACAAAATTTGTAAACAATCTAATGTATGACGGTAAAAAAGGTACTGCATATGAGTTGTTTTACGAGGCCATGGATATCGTAGCCAAGAAGAATCAGGAAGATTCTCCCGTTAATGTATGGAAAAAGGCACTCGAGAATGTTACCCCAAGTGTAGAGGTGCGTAGTCGCCGGGTTGGTGGTGCTACTTTCCAAATTCCACAGGAAATACGTCCATCACGTCGCTTGTCTCTCGGCATGAAATGGATGATTGGCGCTTCACGTAAACGCAATGATAAATCCATGGCGCAAAAATTGGCCAACGAAATCCTTGCTGCCTACAATTCTGAAGGTGGTGCTTTCAAAAAGAAAGAAGATACACACCGTATGGCTGAGGCAAACAAAGCATTCTCTCATTTTAGATTCTAAATAAGTTATTTTTTTTATGGCACGTGATCTTTCTTTTACACGAAATATCGGTATTGCAGCACACATTGATGCTGGCAAAACAACAACAACAGAGCGTATTCTTTACTATTCTGGAGTAAGTCACAAAATCGGTGAAGTGCATGATGGTGCGGCAACGATGGACTGGATGGTACAGGAGCAGGAAAGGGGTATTACCATTACTTCTGCTGCTACTACAGTTTATTGGCCATATCGTGATAATAAGTATCATGTGAATATCATTGATACACCCGGTCACGTTGACTTTACAGTTGAGGTAAACCGGTCTTTACGCGTATTGGATGGTTTGGTATTCTTATTTAGTGCGGTTGATGGTGTTGAACCACAGTCAGAAACAAATTGGCGCTTAGCAAACAATTATAATGTAGCACGCCTTGGTTTTGTAAATAAAATGGATAGAGCCGGTGCTGACTTTCTCAATGTGGTTAAACAGGTGAAAGATATGCTCGGTTCAAACGCTGTGCCCCTCCAATTACCCATTGGGTCTGAGGATAATTTTAAAGGCGTGGTTGATTTAGTGAACTTCCGAGGTATTCAATGGAATGAACAGGATAAAGGAATGACATTCACTATTATTCCCATTCCGGATGATATGCTTGAAGAAGCTAAGGAATATCGTGAAAAGCTGCTTGAGGCCGTTGCCGAGTTTGATGATACTTTAATGGAAAAATATTTCGAAGATCCTAACTCAATCAGTGAGGATGAAATTCTTGCCGCCCTGCGAAAAGCTACTTGTGCCATGAAAATTGTGCCTATGCTTTGTGGCTCTTCATTCAAAAATAAAGGTGTACAAACCATGTTGGATTATGTAATGGCACTTCTTCCTTCGCCGCTTGATCAGGAAGCCATTGTTGGGACGGACCCTCGTACCGGCGAAGAGATTACTCGTAAGCCCAGCATCAAAGAACCATTTTCTGCATTGGCTTTTAAAATTGCTACCGACCCGTTCGTTGGTCGTCTTTGCTTTACACGTGCATATTCCGGCGTGCTTGAGGCAGGGTCTTATATTTTCAATACCCGTTCTGATCAAAAAGAGCGTATCTCTCGTATTTTTCAAATGCACGCCAATAAGCAAAATCAGATTGAACGTCTTGAAGCCGGTGATATTGGCGCAGTGGTAGGTTTTAAGGATATTAAAACAGGTGATACACTCTGTGATGAAAATAATCCAATTGTACTGGAATCTATGCAATTCCCTGACCCGGTTATCGGACTGGCTATTGAGCCAAAAACACAAGCCGATGTTGATAAACTGGGAATGGCATTAGCAAAGTTATCTGAAGAAGATCCCACTTTCCGTGTTAAAACTGACGAAGAAACCGGCCAAACCGTTATCAGCGGAATGGGTGAGTTGCACCTCGAAATTATTCTTGACCGTTTGAAGCGTGAATTTAAGGTGGAATGTAATCAAGGTGCCCCTCAGGTTGCATACAAAGAAGCGATTACAGCTTCTGTTTCTCATCGCGAAGTGTATAAAAAACAAACCGGTGGCCGTGGTAAATTTGCAGATATTCAATTTACCATCGAGCCAGGCGATTCAGCTAAACCTGGTTTGGAATTTATAGATATGGTAAAAGGTGGAAATATTCCACGCGAATATATTCCATCGGTACAAAAAGGTTTCCAAGCATCCATGAACAATGGGGTTTTGGCTGGATATCCTGTTACTTCATTGAAAGTTACATTGCTTGATGGCTCTTATCATGCTGTTGACTCTGATTCGCTTTCCTTTGAACTTTGTGCCAAATTAGCATATCGTGAATCCATGCCTCAGGCCAAGCCCATTTTGCTTGAGCCCATTATGAAAGTGGAAGTGGTAACACCTGAAGA
>JACSSC010000053.1 GCA_014879445.1 Candidatus Competibacteraceae bacterium | reverse complement strand
GTTGCTGCGCAACTTCATCACCATGGTATTTACATCGTAACTGTTTTCCTGATAGTTCACAAGCAGGTAGTATGCTGAGTCATTTGATTGTAAGATGTTGATGCTAAAAAATGACATTGCATTTGGATCAGCATACGTTTTATACCATAATAGACTGTCAGAATCATATTTGTAAAGTACTATGGTGTCTTTCATGGTCATTATGTTTCCGGTAACAACAATGCAAGAATCCATTGTCTTGATCATCGCCTTTTTTCTTATACTAAAATGCCTTGGTAGCCGTTCGAAAACAATCGTATCAATATTGCCTGAAGCATAATTTATTTTCATCAGACCATTTACAATTCTAAGGTTTTGGGTAGTATCAAAAAATGCCGCACTTGCATAAATATTTCCATCAAAAAATACAGTTGCATTTAATAATACTGTAGAACCTTGATTAATACTATATGAACGATTAAACCCTTGAGAAAAAAGAGAAAAATTTAAAAGCCCAAACAGCAATATATTTAATACGATTCTCATATTACTGGATGATTAAATTTCCGGAAAATACCCTATCTCCTTTGGCACGTATTTGATAGTGATACACGCCCGGCTTCCATCCCGTGGTTTCAACCACATGCACACCGGATGACAGATGCAGGGGTGTATGATAAATTACATAACCCATAGGATGAATAATTTCAAGGGTAATATCTATTCGGCTTGGCAGCATCTGATAGCTGAAAGATACCCATTGTGTGGCCGGTAAAGGATAGACATCCAATTGTTCGGCCTGTTGCAAGCCGTATGACGGTAGTTCAGAGGCTATTTTCATGCTCTTATCAACCGGTATGTATGGGTCTTCCCAATACTTGTACCCATAAAAGAAATTAAGCAGTGCTCTCGCCCGGGCGCTGCCGGTATAAGGCACCGGCATATCTGCCAGTTGCTGCAGGGCATGGATCTCTGCCATATCTAACTGGTGCTCTTTTTTACCAGATTGAAGTGCCGACATGTATATATCCATAAAATCTACATAATTTTCCCAGTCGGCTTTTTCCCAGTCTGATAACGTATAGGAAAAAGGAACCAATTGCATAAAACTTTCCGCCTGCGTGTATAATCCTTGTTTGATAAAACTTTCTACAACAGCCATATCGGCCTGGTAATTACCATATTGGGCGTACCAACCCCGTACTTCTGTTTCATTGTACAAGCTATCGTTTTCTTCGTACCAGGTAATAATATCCCTGATGGCGTCGCTGCGCAGGGCGCTGTAATATCCCACGGTACTTTCAATAAGGGTGCGGAGTGTTACCTGACCTTTGCTGGCTTCCAGTATGGCTAACATCCATTCAGGCAGTGGTTGGGCTTTAGTACGCAGGTGCTGCATGAGTTTTCCGCTATTCAGCGCATTGGGATTAGCCAGCAGCACTTCAAATAAAATGGCTTCTGGCAAAAGTTCAGTTCGGTCAGCCGCCTCTTTCAGCGCTTCATCACTCAGGTAGGGTGCTTTACTTAGCAATTCCTGACGCAGTATCAGGGTTTCATTCACGGGGGCTGTATTAATACGGTTTTTAATGCCCGGTGTATTGCCACCATCAATCAAGGAAGCTAACAAGTTCTTCCACGTTTGATATTGTTGATTGTTTTCTATAAATCTAAGAGAAATTTCTGCTAAACTGCTTAATTGATTTGTGTTAGAAGTATTGCAAAGATTATTAGTGTAATTATTACCAATAATATTCACGGTTGGAGAATAATTAATTGGTTGCTCATTTGTCGCCGCAACTTTATAAAAATACGTAATCGGAGTACTGGAAGCGTTGTTAAAGTCGCCATACTGGGGTACATTGCCATTGTTTGAAAACTTGTTACCGGCGGGAATTTGGTTACTACCCTGGGTGGGTTTAATGCCAAACTCGTTGGTAGGCTGAGGCCCGTCGGTTACAAAAAAGTCATAGTCGCCCTGCAAATGCGTATTGCATTGAAATTCGAGACCCTGTTCATCAATACTCGGATTTCTATTTAGCCCCTGGGCGTGGTTGCCAATAAACAGGTTCTGGTAGGTATTGTTTAAGATGATTTTATTGCTGATGCCGGTATTTGAATTCCAAATACCAATGGTAGCCGGGCTGATGGGGTTTGAAGCTTCATCAAACAAATTATTACGAACCGTATAATTGGTGATGGTATTAAGCAGGGCTAAGCCGGTATGAAAATAACCTGAACCGGCAGGATGACTACCTGGTTTAAATTCGTTGTTTTGAATGATGGCATTTGAAACCCCATCGTTCACAAGACCAACCTGGCAATGTTCAAACAAGGCATGGGTGGAAGAGAATGAGCGGTTACCACCGGCTTGCGAAGCCCAGATACCTACCCGCAGGTTTTTGAAAGTAGTACGCTGTGGTGTATTACAGGTGATTGTAGGGCAAAAGGGGCGAACATAATAATGGGCGTTGTGACTGTATATGCCACGTCCTGCACTAGCCGGAGAAGCCGGAACGGGGCCATTATTTTGAAATGTACATCCGGCAAAAGAGACACCACGAACATCCCACAAGGTAACAAAGTCAGTAAAAGGTTCATTGCCCAACAGCGCTTGAGTAATTTCAAAGGTACAGCGGGTAAAAAAAGAAGCATTGTTTCGTTCCTGCGAGGGATGTAAAGGATGAAAGTTGCGATAAGAAATAAATTGTGCGGTACGCTTGTTGTTCCTGAAAATGGCATCGGTAGCTTGAACTATACCACCTGAAGTTTGATATCCTCCACTGCCATCATTAGGATTAAAGAGCACTACCGCTTCGCGTGCATTTTCAATTACTGCACCGTTTTTAAGCACCAGTAATCCCTGTAAATAATTACCATTCACGGGATATTGATGTTGGTTACGATTGCCCCATACTTCAATGCCTTGCCAAAGGTTGTCATGAGCGCTTGTAATGACGCCTCCATCAATTATTAATTTCCCTCCTGATTCAATAATAACTTTACCATTAACGGGCATTCTAACTTCGCAGCTTATTGTAAGAGAAGCCCCATTTTTTATTATAATATCTTGATAAAGTTTTATTGCGAAGTCCCAATATTCATTATTCTCAATTATTTTAGGATATACATAAGAATTTTTTTCTTTTACACAATCATATATATTTCCATTGTTTATTACAAATTGTTGATTGATTACAGACAAAGCTCTATGCATTCTTCCTGCACTTTTTGCACTTATGAAATAATTATCCTGATCACCACTCATTAATGGTGTAACAATCATTTCCCATTGACCACAGTATTGATATAAACAATTAAAAGGACAAATAATATCTGGATTTGCTAAGCAATCAAAATTTGCACAAGTCGGACAGCAAGGAGTACTTATTTCATTATACTCATCACACAAACCAAAAACATCATCTAAAAAATCAAAATTATTTTTAATTAAAACATCTACTTGATTATCTAAGTTTGGGAATGTGTTTGGCCTAGTATAATTATGTAATAATCCAAGTGCATGCCCATATTCATGCATTAAGTGCTCATGATGAAAAGAAAAATTAGGGTCAGGATTTGAAATTGATTGTTCTGTTAGTATGTATGGTGAGCCACTTATCACGCCATAACTTCCCCACGCATCAGGTGAAGGAGGAACAGGATTAGTAAAAATATGTGTTAAAGTATTTTTTGTTTTAGGATAATTTGAGCTTAAATAACTTACAATAGGCCACTTATTGTTATGACGAAGAATATGGAAACTACTATCATATAAAAAAATAATAGTATCTAATTCGAATCTTATTTTAGAGTCATATATAATGGTGTAATCATTTGGTGGGCAACTTAATTGATAACAAGGTTGAGATATGTTTGAATACCAAAAGTTAACTGAATCAATCAATTTATGAATTTTGTTTTTGGTATTTGAATTCTCTGGCCAACCTCCTGTAGAATCAGATTTTAAGCATATTACGAATGTAACTAAAATTGTTTTTAACGGAGTTGATTGGTCAGGTATCCAATAACCAGGCGTTCTATATTTATAAATCCAGGTTTCACTTGATTTTGAACAATTAATACCTCGTGTTTGTGTTGGGTTTGAAATGAAAAGATTACTATCCAAATTGCAATCCCTTGGGTTTTGTGAAAAAGCGCTTAATGAAGTAAATAATAAAACTACAAAAAATAAAAGTTTAGCTTTCATAATATTTAATAGTTTATGTTAAAACAATCAAAATCGCCTTCGTTAGTCATGCACTTCTCACGGTTGTATCGTCATATTATAAATACAGAATATCCGTTATCATGCATGCTCGTTAATCCGGGTGTGTGAGTTACTATAATATCAAAATCATGTTTCTGTTTATTTTTTTTAGAAAAATAATTTGCACAAAAGTTGAGACCAAATTGAACTGTAGTGAAAATTTGAGAAAGTAATATCTCAAAAAAAAAGAGATAAAGAATGTTTTCATAAGGTTACATTTTATTGTTAATAATGAAAACTATCTTCAAATTTAAAACAATAATTGAAAAAAGCAAACGATAATTTGCATGAGGTGGAAAGAAAAAGGTATGGACTATTGGTTTAATGCAGAAAAATCTGATTTTCAGGATGGTTTTGGCAAGCGGTAATCAATTCAAATAGAATGGATACAAGTTGATTAATTAGACAATTAAGATTTGTGTAGAATGGTGCAGTTAAGAGAAAGAATCGGAGAAAAATTATGCTCAATTCAGGATTTATAGTTCATCAATTATCGGAGCATGGTTATCTGCGAACCTTGTACAAGTATTCATCAATACCCTGAGACGGAAGTTCGGCGGGAGAGCGAAAAAAATACCCTTGCCGTTTGAGCAAAAATGCAGTCGGATAATTAAACACATCATATTCGGATTCAACATTAGCATCAATGATTAAAAACTGCCATTTGAGTTGATTGGTTTGCATAAAATCGTGTAAAGAACGATAGCTACATTTGCTACAAACACTAATGAAATGAATATCTTTTTTGTACTTATCATAAAGGTTTTTGATAGCCGGTATTTCTTTCATTGAAGATGGATTAAGCGGATCAAAGAATGTGAGATAAACAGGTTTGTCGAAATAGGATGAGATGGAGATGATGTTTCCCTCAGTGTCTTTTCCATCAAAAGGTATGGCAGGGCTACCAGTTCTCAATCGGTTGATGATTTGAATGAAGTTGGCTGAAATTTTTATGATTTCGGTGTTTGATGAAGATGTTTGGGCTTGCATCAGAATGGCTTCGATTTTATTTTTATCAAAATGGCCTGCATAATAAAGCTCAAAAAGTCCTTGCATGACAAATAGTTCAGCCAAATCGTGAGTTTTTACCAGTTCGAGTTTTTCAATTAGAGCAACCAATGTATCGTATGGGCCACCCTCCATGACGCATCTTTTTATGGGTTCATTTTTTGAGAGGTTTACGGTTTTTGTCAACATGCCTCCATAGTATGATCGAAAAAAATACATGTATTCGGGATGGTGGTATAGTATGGGTTTGTTTAGCAAGTAGGTATCGAACAAGGTTTTTTGTCCCATGGCTCTAGAAGAGAGGGCCAGTTCGGCTAGTTTATAAGTTTTGTGTTGTTGAAAGAATGGGTGGGTTACATGTTGATATTGGCTATCGGTGAGGGCTATGAATTTTCGGGCATCTTCACGTAGGGTGCCAGTGATAAACTTATCATAATTTTGTACAGTAAACACATTGTAATCATAATTAAACCTTCCGATTCGAAAGGGAAGGGCGAGGGTGTCAATGGGAGGTGCATAAAACATTTCAGCACCTGATTCGTCGGTGATTTCAATATAATAGGTTTGATTAGGTTCGGCATAGAATGGATTTTTTACGGAACCAACAAGCAGGTGAAGGTAAGATACTTGTTCGAGGGGAGCCACAAGTGTAAAATTGCCTTCAGAGTCGAGGGTAGTTTGAGCAATTTGAATTTGCCTTTCGGTTATATAATCATCGGTATGGAAGAGGCGGATGGAGTTTTGTTTGAGTCGGGGTGCTTTTCCAATGAGTGTTACCGTTGAATTTTGAGAAAAAGCAGTATGATTCAGCGACCAGAACAGAAAAAGGGCGAATACATATCTCATACATTTCATAACGAATAGAGCTAACAGCTTAGTATGAATCAAGCATAATGCCAGAAGGGATAAATTTTGACACATCGCCACCGTTTTGATGAATATCACGAACAATGGATGAGCTGATGGCAGAGAGGCCTGGGGAGCTGACCAGGAAAATGGTTTCGATATCAGGCGCTAGTGATGAGTTGGCCTGGGCGATGTTTCGTTCATATTCAAAGTCGGTGGAAGAACGTAGTCCGCGAAGAATAAACCGGGCATTCATTTTCATGCAATAATCAATTGTTAGCCCTTGAAATGAGTCGATGATAACCTGAGGATAGGGGGCAAAAACGGTATTGAGCCATTGTGTTCTTTTTTCGATAGAGAAATAGCTGTTTTTGGAGGAATTGATACCAATGGCAACAATGATTTGATCGAACAGCGGCAATGCCCTTTTTACCATTGATTGGTGGCCGATGGTAACGGGGTCGAATGTGCCTGGATATAATGCAATTCTTTTCATGTTGATGGGTTTGATGGCGACTGAAAAATACTAAAGTTTACGTTACCATAACGCAAATGTCGAATAAAATGGGTATAATGGTTAAAATGTATGGTAGGCGGATGTTCAATAATGAGCCAAGCTTCGGGTTTTAGAATGTTAGCAAGCAGGAGAGAGTCAACCAGTTGATGGTAATCGGTAGTATGATAGGGTGGGTCGGCAAATACGAGGTCAAAGGTTTGATTAATTTTTTGAGCAAAGCGAAGGACTTCTGATCTGATTGGGATTAGTTTCAGGTTCCATTGTTGGGCGATAGATTGAATAAACCGGATGCATCCTGCATGTTGGTCAACGGTAATGATCTGATGTGCTCCTCTGGAAGCCATTTCGAAGCTCATGGCGCCGGTTCCGGCAAATAAGTCGAGGAAGGAAATGGTATGGATATCGAAATGATGAGATAGAATATTAAAGATAGCTTCACGGGCGAAGTCGGTTGTGGGCCTAACGGGCAGGCCTTTGGGTACAACAAGTGTACGGCCTTTGAGTGTGCCGCCAATGATTCTCACTTAGAAATTATTCTCTCCAACTGCCGTTGGTAGTAACCTGCTCCATTGATCCAACGCGGATGGTTGAATCAGGTACAATACGGGAGTAGTTTTTATACAGGTCGTGAAGAAAATCTTTGTAGTTTGCTTCGGCAACAAAAACGGGAGAAGTCATATTTTCGCCTGTTTCCAAATCGCCGGCATCCAAAAAGAATTCAGTACCCGCCATTGCAAACGGTACCCATCTAAGAGAATCAACGGGGAAAGTAACAAAATATGCCTTACCTATAACGGGCACCCAACTGGTATCAATGCGTACCAATCCTTTGGCTACGGCTACAGAGTCGTCAATGTTTCCGATTTGTTTGATAACGGGCACAGTACCATTATTAATAAATTCAATCAGTTCGTCAAAAGAGTTGCAGTATTTGCCTTTGGCTAATTTGTAAGCAATTTGCGCTTCTCTGATTTTGATAAGGCGTTGTTTTACAACTTCGAAGCGACCGGCTTCGATGCGCTTAAAATCGAGTTCATCTGCAATGGTGGCATAGTTTCGATAAGCCAAAAGCAGAGAAGGGATGGTAATAAGCATTGCGTAGATGAACCAATACTTACCGTTTAATACTTGAAGAGTAATTAAAATCCAGAACAAAGAAAACAGCACCAATATAGCACCTGCAAGCATAAACCAAACCGACTGTGGTTTGTCGGGATTCAGATTAGAAAAAAGAATGAGTGCTCCCAACAAAAAGAAGAGAACTGGAATGATAAGTTTGTTTACTAATATCATGAAATTTTTCATGGTCTTCAATTAAAGTGATACAAAACTATGTATTAAAATCATTTCACAAAGAAAAAAATCGGTTATAAGCACAGAATTTTTTTTGTGTTTATCGGATTATTTAGCAATAGCCACCGACCTTTTTTCGCGAATAACGGTAACTTTCACTTGGCCGGGATAGGTCATTTCGTTTTGAATTTTTTGCGAAATGGAGAAAGCCAGGTTATCGGATTCGGTATCGGTTACTTTATCGCTTTCAACGATAACGCGTAGTTCTCTTCCGGCCTGAATGGCATAACTTTTCATCACACCATTGTAGTCCATAGCGAGTGCTTCGAGTTCTTTAATGCGTTTGATATAAGATTCTGTCATTTCGCGACGGGCGCCTGGTCGAGCTCCGGAAATGGCATCACAAACCTGAATGATGGGAGCATATAAAGATGTCATTTCAATTTCGTCGTGGTGAGCGCCGATGGCGTTGCAGACCTCAGGTTTTTCTTTAAATTTTTCGGCCAGTTTCATACCGTATATGGCGTGTGGCACTTCGGATTCGCCATCGGGCACTTTGCCTATGTCGTGTAGCAGCCCGGCTCTTTTGGCAATTTTAGGATTGAGCCCCAGCTCGGCAGCCATGATGGCACAGAGGTTGGCTACTTCGCGGCTATGCTGTAAGAGATTTTGACCGTATGAAGAGCGGTATCGCATTTTGCCTATATGTCGCACTAATTCGGAGTGTAAACCGTGAATACCAAGATCAATGGTAGTTCGTTTGCCGATTTCCAGAATTTCTTCTTCAATCTGTTTGCGCACTTTGTTTACAACTTCTTCAACACGTGCCGGATGAATACGTCCATCCATAACCAATTGGTGCAGGGCCAGGCGGGCCACTTCGCGGCGCACGGGGTCGAAGCACGACAAGAGGATGGCTTCGGGCGTATCATCAATAATAAATTCGACGCCAGTAGCGGCTTCCAACGCTCTGATGTTTCGGCCTTCGCGACCGATAATCCGGCCTTTGATATCATCACTTTCGATATTAAATACGGTGATGGCATTTTCAATGGCTGTTTCGGTGCCTAAGCGCTGAATGGATTGAATGATAATTCGTTTTGCCTCTTTGGTTGCATTGTTTTTGGCCTCTTCCATGATTTCCTGTACAAAAGCCATAGATTCGGTTTTTGCTTCCGCTTTCAGTGCTTCAACCAATTGCGCTTTGGCTTCATCTTTAGATAGGCCGGCGATGGTTTCAAGTTGCAATACTTGTCGGTTATGCAGCTTCTCTAACTCTGATTTCTTTTTTTCAATCATTTCGAGCTGAAAGGTGTAGTTTTCTTTCGATTTGGCCAATTCATTTTCTTTTCGCTTGTAATCCTCCATTTTTTGATTCAGGGAGTTTTCCTTTTGACGAATGCGGTTTTCGCCTTCTAAAATAGATTTGTTTTTTTCAGCAACTTGCTTGTCGTGATCGGCTTTGAGCTGAATGAATTTTTCTTTGGCTTGTAAGATTTTTTCTTTTTTGATGACCTCGGCCTCTTCTTCGGCCTTTTTGCGCATTTCTTGCCATTTGTTTTTTTGTGCGGAGCGCATCATCGAAAATCCGATAAAAAATCCGGCTGCTAATGCAACCAACCCTGTAGCTGCAATGATAATAATAACTGATGTTTCCATAACTGTGTTTGATGTTTACAGCCATCGAAATGCAACAGGAAATATGAACAGTAATGCGGATTGTATGTGCTCAGTATTTGCTGAGATATTGAGAAAGGAATTTTTCCATTTCTTCCAGCTGCGAAGCTGTGCTTTCATCCATCAGGGCTCTGCGTGTTTCCAGTTCAAGCGATTTAACGGCAAATTCAAGGGCGCACATGGCCAACAAGTCCTGCTTGTCTTTTACTGAATAATTTGCCTCATATACTTTCATCCGTTCTGTTATGATTTTGGATGCCCTGCGCATAATTTCTTCCTGATCAGGTTTTACTGTTAGAGGGTAAACCCTGTCGGCCAGGTGTATTTTTATTGAGAGTTCATCCATACATATCGCTTTATCTGTTCAACAGCGCCAGGCATTTGTCAATCTCACGAACCATCTCATTAATTTTGAGCTTCAAATCCAGTGAGCTTGTGCCCTCTTCTGTCATATCCTTTGCCATTCGAATGGCTTTATTTTGTTCCTCTAAATAATTGTTTTTTGTTTTTAGTTGCTGAATAATTTTTAATAAGTCCTGCTTCTCTGCATTTAAACGCATCTTCTCTTCCTCCAAATTGCGATGAAGTAAGATGAGCTTTTCAATTTTTGAATTCAAGCTGGTAATTATCGAAGAATAATTACTCATTTATTCTCAAATGTTTAATGCAGAGAATTTAAACCTCAAAGTTAATAACTCTTTTGATAATAACAACGTACACCTACCCGAATCTTATATTTTTGCAGGCATGCTTACTAAATATGTATTGGTTTTTAGGATCTATCTGCTTGCTAATCTGCTTTTTAATAATTTTTTGGGATTAAATGCACAAGCTCCCTGGACTGAAGAATCCTTTCGATCGCCTCTTGATGGCACATTAGATATCTCAGGCACTTTTTGCGAAATCCGCTCTCATCATTTTCATACTGGGATTGATATTCGTACAGGAGGGGTGGAGGGTAAGCCCATATATGCCATAGCCGACGGTTATGTATCAAGAATCAATGTGAGTACGTATGGATATGGCAAAGCGATTTATATAACACATCCTAACGGGCTGACCAGCGTGTATGCACACCTATCTGCTTTTCATCCTTCCATACACCAGGCCTTGCGTAGCAAGCAATATGAAGTACAGAGCTGGGAGGTTGACTTTAAGCCCGATTCGGGTGCTTTGCCTGTAAAAAAAGGACAAATTATTGCTTATGGTGGGAATACCGGCAGTAGCTTGGGGCCACATCTACACTTCGAAATTCGTCGAACACATACCCAGGACTGGATCAATCCACTTTTGATAGGATTGCCCTACAAAGACACAAAGGCGCCTCAGTTTAAACGCCTTCGTGTGTATGCTTCAAACGACAGCATGTTGCACGAAAGGAAACATAAAGATTATACCTTGAAACTTACGCAGAGTGGCCAATATGCCATTGCCGATGGCAGTACGGTACGGGCATCGGGGTTTGTAGGATTGGGTGTTGATGTACAAGATTTTCAGGATTTATCGGGGTTTCGAAACGACATACATCAGATGAAAGTAACAGCAGCGGGGGTGTTGATATATCATATTCGTTTTGATAGTTTGCCTAATGCTTTTGCCCGATATTCAAATGCCCATGCAGATTTTTTTGAGTACATGACAAACAGTAAGCGTATTCATCGGGCATTTAGATTGCCCAATCTGCCACTCAACAATTATCTGACATTGGTAAATCATGGCATACTTCACAGCCACAAACAAAGTACGATACCAATTACGGTAGAGATATCCGATTTTAAAAATAACACATCGAAATTGGTATTTTCATTACAGCTTGATCCACCTGGCGCAACGCTAACGAATAGTCATCAGCATATTGGTTACCGTTCATCACATTTTCTTTCGCTTCCGCCTGTAACGGTTCGCATACCTGAGGGTGCATTTTATGAAGATGTGGATGTTGAGTTTAAACTGTACGACACCCTCAACAAATTCAAATTGCCGTATTTGCATTTAGGCAATATGCACACGCCGGTGCATAAAGAAATAGATGTGGAATTTGAGTTTTCATCATTGCCGGAGGAATGGCATGGGAAATTGGTGCTGATACATTTTAATCATAAGAATAAGCCCCGCACCTATGAGCTTCGCCACCAAAACCAACTGCATCATGCCAAGATTAAAGATTTAGGATTGTTTACACTCTGGCCTGATTTGGCGGCCCCGTTGATATATGGAGGTAATATGAAAGACAGCAGCACACTTTCGGTTCAAACCACGCTTAAGCTATACATAGATGATGACCTATCAGGGATACGGAATTACAGTTGCAAGATGGACAATGAGTGGTTTTTGATGGAGTATGAGTATAAGGATAAGCTTTTGTATCACAAGTCAGAAGGAAGAATAGCACCCGGTTGGCATAGATTTGAATTTCAGGTTGAAGATATGGTGGGCAATCGTAGTACATATACTTGCTCTATACTTTTTACATGATACGGTTGTTTAGCGCCAGGGATAGGAAGGGCGCTGCCTGAGGCAGCGGTGCGTAGCACCGGAGCGAAGCGAAGCCCTGTATAGCCCGGCGACCCGCAAGCTGCAAGCGCGGGGCGGGCGCCCATATGCTAATAAGAATAATGCAGAAATTGCCATTGTAAATAAAAGCATTTTGCGTGCTGCTGCCGCCTGAACAGGGTGCAGTAAAAGAATAAGAAAGGAATGATTATTTGAGGTTTTGGCGATAAGAAGCGCTGCGGATGAAAACTTCGCGGAGAATGGCTATTTCAGTTTCGTCAAAAGAGACACCGCGACGTTGATACACAAGGGAAGCTGTTTGCAGAGCAGTTTCGAGCTGATAGATAGAGAGACCTTGCGGGCCACCCCAGGCAAAGGATGGGATAAAATTACGAGGGAAGCCGGCGCCAAAAATATTAGCACTTACGCCAACCACAGTACCGGTATTGAACATGGTGTTGATGCCGGATTTGCTATGGTCGGCCATGATAAGACCGCAAAATTGCAGCCCTGTATTTTCGAATTTTTGAGAGGCATAATTCCAAAGTTTAACGGGGGCATAATTATTTTTCAGGTTGCTATTGTTGGTATCGGCGCCCAGGTTGCACCATTCGCCGATGACCGCATTGCCTAGAAATCCATCATGAGCTTTGCTGCTGAATCCAAAAACAACGACATTGTTGAGTTCGCCACCAGCTTTGGTGTGAGGGCCGAGCGAAGTAGCGCCGTATATTTTGGCACCCATTTTCACTTGCGAATGCATACCTAATGCGAACGGGCCACGGATGAGAGCGCCTTCCATAATTTCGGCGTTTTTGCCGATATATATTGGGCCGGATGTGGTGTTGAGAATAGCGCCATGCACTAGAGCCCCATCTTCGATAAAAAGTTGATTGGCGGGGCCGATAAGTTGATTGTCATCAGCCAAAGGTTGCGAAAAGCGCCCTTGGGTAATGAGAGAAAAGTCGAAGCGGAGATCGGCATCGCAGGATTGAAAAATTTGCCAACAGGCAGAGATGGAATCAATAGGGATATCCATTGTCCGCAGATGGAAAGGGGAGTAATCTTGACGAACAAATGCCTGCCAGTTTTTTTGAGAAATATTGCCCCAAACCCATTTGTTTTGGCTGAAATAGAGGGTGTCGGGTTGAGTTTCTGTTTGTATATATTGAATGAGTTGAGGAGAAGGTTTGATATGAGAGGCAATGACAAGATTATGATCTTGGATATGAAGTTTGAATTTGTTTTGGAGATAAGGTTCGGAGTATGAAGAAGCAGATTGTTTGAGTAAAAATTCCCAACGCTGACGAAGGGTAAGAATGCCGGTAAGGAGATCGGCAACCGGGCGAGTGTATGTGAGAGGCAGGAGATGTTGTCGGATATCGGGCAGGTCGAAAAGAATCAGATTGGGCATATCTTAGGATATTAGATGGCATAAAAATAAAAAACCCCGGCGATAGACCGGGGTTTTCAAAAAAAAAATATGCAATTATTTGCTTTCGGCGTTTTTCTTTTGGGTTTTTTTGTAACGGTTCATAAACTTATCCACCCTTCCGGCAGTATCAATAAGTTTCATTTTGCCGGTGAAGTATGGGTGAGAAGTATTTGATATTTCGACTTTAAACAAGGGATACTCGTTGCCGTCTTCCCAAACGATGGTATCTTTCGTGTTTACGCAGGATTTGGTAAGGAAAGCATAGTCGTTTGACACGTCTTTAAAAACTACTAATCTGTATTCCTTAGGATGAATTCCTTCTTTCATAACTACAATTTTGAGGGTGCAAATATACAAAGAGCTGATTAAAAAGAAAAATAAAACGGAAAAATTTCAGTAAAATCTTTAGAATACGAATGAAGTGCATGCTAATAGAGCGGTTGCGGATATTTTAGTAACAACGGAAATAGAACTATAGATTAAAAAGGGGCGTTGCCATCTTGTTGTCCTTTGCTGAACTTAATTTGCTGAATGGGTTGCCCGTTTTTGTCATAAAATTTCCAGATTCCTTCTTTTTTTCCATTTTTATAGGTTCCTTCTACTTGAACGCCTCCATATTCGTGGTATCGGACATACTTGCCGTGAAAGTTGTCGCCTTTTTTAGTGTATTCGCCTGATTTGTTGCCATTGGTATAGTAATAGGTCCAAGTGCCTTCTTCTTTGTCGTTGGCATATTTGCCTTTACGCATGATGGTTCCATCTTTGTAGTGTTCGATCCAGCTACCATGTTTAAGACCGTTTTTGTAATATCCTTTTTCTTTCAGTGAACCAATGAGATGCCAGTATGTCCATAGACCATGCCTTGATCCTTTGGCATAGTTGCCTTCGTATTTGAGGTTTCCGTTTTCGTAGTAGCCCTTCCAGGTGCTGTCCATGGTACCGAAATAGAACCACCCTTCATCTTTCTTTTTGCCGTTTTCGTAATACGAAATAAAGAATCCGTGTTCTTTTCCGGCAGAGAATGAGCCGGTATGTTCGATTTTTCTGTTTTCGTAGAAGTAAGTCCATGTATGATGTTTTTCATCCATCACGAACATGCCTTCTTTCCATTTTTCACCATTTTCATAATAGTAAGTCCAAGAGCTGTCGCGAAGTCCATTTTTATAATATCCGACATAGTGGATGATGCCATTAGGATAATATTGTACCCATTTTCCGTGTTGCAAATTGGCCAAGAAAGTGCCGGTGAGGTCGGTAGAGCCGTCGGGGTTGTACCAAATCCATTCGCCATGTTTAGCGCCTTCATGGTAAGTATATATGCCTTCTTTGTTTCCGTTGGGGAAATAGGTTTTCCAGGTGCCATGAGCGGAGTCGGCCTGATAGAATGCTTCTTCCATCAGGTTTCCGTTTTCGTGCCATGAGAGCCATCGTCCTTCTTTTTTTTCGAGGGTTCTTTTTCCTGCGATTTTACGAGCGCCTGATTCGTACCATACCCAAGTTGAGTCGTTGGTATAGTTGACGATGCTTTTCTTATTTCCGTTTTTGTAGAAGTATTTCCATGTGCCTTTTTCGATTTGGTTTTCATAATGTTCTTCGGCAGCCAAATGTCCTTCATGAAAAAAGGTTTTCCATGTACCGTGTTTAAGTCCTTTATGATAATATCTGATGGCTTCAGGTTGACCGTCGTCGTACCAGGTTTTGTATTCGCCGTGCAGCAGACCGTTTTCGAAGTTGCATTGTTCCTGCAATTGTCCATTTTCGTACCAGGTTTTCCAGGTGCCTGTTTTGAGGGTGTCCACCCAGTATCCTTCCATTTCGGGCTGACCGTTTTCATAGAAATGTTTTGAGAGGCCGGAGGTGTAATCAATTTCTTGACGTAGGGTTCCGTTTTCAAAAAAGAATTTCCATGTTCCGGTGGGTTTGTCGAGGGCGTAATTACCTTCGGACTCTAACTTTCCGTTGGCGAACCATGATTTCCATTCGCCGGTTTTTAGTCCATTGTCGAATTGTGAGATACTTTTTTTGCGGTTGTTATCCCAAAACTCCTGCCATTTTCCATCGGGTTTATTGTTTTTGTATTCGGCTTTGAGCAGGGGTTTGCCGTTGGCGGCGTAGGTAGTCCATTTTCCGTTTCGGTTTTCGGGTGTACCTTCTCCTTCGGTTTGCAGCTTGCCGTTTTCATGATACACACGAGTTTTGTGATTGTCGTAGTCGGTTTCGCTGCGCAATGTACCACTGTCATACCATTGTTTCCAGATGCCTTTTTTTTGGTTTTGAGCATATATGCCATCTGATTGAGGTTTGCCATCTTGAAACCACATTTGCCATCGTCCGGTTCGTTGTCCGTTGTCGTAATAAAAAAGGCTTTCTTTTCTTTTGTTTTTATAGAATGAAGCTTGTTTCCCGTGCATATTTCCCTCGTTATACTGGTTGAGTTCTTTTATTTCGCCAGAGTTATACCAAACGGTCCATTTCCCATGTTTTTTTCCGTTTTTCATATAGCCCTGATGAGAAAGGTTGCCTGCTTCATTGAACATACGGATTATGCCTTTTTGATAATCGGCTTGTAGCTTGATACGTCCGGTAATATACCATTCGGTCCATTTGCCGGTTTTTTCGTTGTTGGTATAAGTGCCTGATGACAAGAGAGCGCCTGTGGCATAATATTCATGCCAGGTACCTTCTTTTTTTTCGTTTATTATATTACCCTCTGTTTTGATGATGCCATTTTCGTGAAAGGTACGATGGGTTTGAGCTGAAACATAAAAACCGAGTATGGATGTGAGGGAAGTGGTAAAGAAAATGGTAAGCGCTTTCATATCTATCAGAATCATAACTACGTTAATTAATGATAACGAGAAATCAAAGTTAATATACCCGTTGTTTTTTTTCTGCTAAATGGAGGATTTATATTAACATTGCGATATTAAAACGATGGAATCGGGCCAAAAAATACATAAGGGACAGCTATTGTATGCAAGTCCATTTCAGTTTGAGCTGATTTTTAACCGTTCGGTTATTATGTTGGCCGAGCATAACGAAGTAGGATCAACGGGTTTTATCATTAACAAGAAGTTGGAATTGAATGTAGATGAGTTGATAGCCGACAAGATACATACCGAAATACCTGTTTATTGGGGTGGGCCGGTAGGACAAGACGAGTTATATTACATTCATAACAAGGGTGATGAAATTCCAGGCAGTCGTTCTATAGCAGGTGGTATATCGTGGGGAGGGAAGTTTGATGTCATCAGAGATATGATAAATGAGGGTAACATTCTATCTGAGGACATTCGATTTTTCATTGGATATGCAGGGTGGTCGGCCAATCAGCTGTCAGAAGAGCTTGAGATGCAGGCATGGATTCAGGCCAATGAGTCGCTGGAGAATGCATTGCAAGTAGAAGATTTGTGGCAAAATAAGATGCATAAGATGGGCGGTCGATTTTCTTTATGGGCAGGTTTCCCGCCTGGCCCGTGGCCCAACTAGTTTGTAGAATTGGTGTTTAGAATACGTTGAGATTGCAAGGAAGAGAATTTGTTATCAGGATTTAATGCGCTATAATGTTTTTCGAATTCATGAGCTTGCGGATAGGTTTGCATTAAAAATGATTTATTCATTCTAACATCTTTGGTCAGGTACACCCTGCCACCAAAGAGATGAACCATTGCATCCATTTCATCAAGGAACTTCCAAAGTTTGGGTTGTATTTTGAAATCCATAGCTAGGGTGTACCCTTCCATAGGGAATCGCAGAAAGTTTTCGGGTTGAGCCCCAAAGAGTTTTAGGACTGTAAGAAAAGAGCCCATATTATGTTTTCCGATGAAGCTAATCAGCTCGGTAAGACCTTCTCGACCATGCGTTTTAGGAATTACAAACTGATATTGGGTGAATCCATTTTTTCCATAAATGCGGTTCCAGTGATGAATGGCATCCAGCGGATAATAGAAAGTATCGTAGTGAACGAGGTTGGTTACAGATTTTTGAAATTGTTTGTGATAATACAGGGTGTTGAAAGCTTTAACAGAAAAGCTATTAAGGGCGAAAGAGGGGAAATAAAAAGGGATGTTGAGACGAGCTTTTTTGTGAGGTATGAGCGGATTTTTGCGTTGAAGATTGTTGAGTTCGGCGAGGGTAGCATTTTCGCCACGCATCATGATGCTGCGACCTAATCTCTTTCCTTTAGTAAGGCAATCAATCCAAGCCATAGAGTATGTATAGGATGCAGATTCTTCAAAAAGCGAGATGATTTCATCGAGGTTTTGGGCTTTGATTTTTTCTTGACGAATATAGGCGGTTTCGATTCTCTTGAGTCGGAATGTTGCTTCGATGATAAGGCCTGTGAGTCCCATACCACCGCAGGTGAGGTTAAATAGGGTTTGGTTTTCATTTCGGCTACAGGTTAATTCGTTGCCATCAGGTGTGATGATTTTAAAAGAAATCACATGATTGGAAAAAGTGCCTTCTGCGTGATGATTTTTGCCGTGCACGTCGGACGCCAATGCGCCTCCCACCGTCACAAATTTAGTACCGGGCGTGACAGGTAAAAACCAACCACGAGGCACAAAAATGGATAAAATATCATCAAATGTAACCCCCGCTTGACATGAAAGAATGCCTGAATCTTCGTCAAATTGAAGAAAGGCATTGAGCTTTTGGGTGGAGAGAATATGTTTCTGTAATGCGGAGTCGCCATAGCAGCGCCCCATACCTCTAGGTATTACGGGATGAGCTTGGGCAATGAAATCTTTGGCCAGGCGCAATTCTGGCGGTTCGGCAAATTGCGCCTCAATAACGGGATAATTCCCCCAGTTTGTAACATTGAGATTATCCGGCACGATACAAATGATTGATGTAAATAATCAGAAAAAAAGTGATAATCCAACAGATAAGTGTTAGTTGTAGAAATCGGTCGTTGAGCAGAACTTTTGTGGGATTCCCACTTTTGTTATACACAAACGTGATTTGCAAATAGCGTATGATGCCAATGATAACGAAAATGCCTGTAACATACAGGTAGCGGGTGTTAAATCGGATCACAGTATCATCACTGATGGTGTACATAATATACGATACGATAACAACGGCAGACATGATAACCATAGAAGCATTGATAAATTCAAGGTTGTAGCCGTCCACAGATTTACGCATACGCTGACCACTTTCAAGAAAAATGATAACATCATCTCTTCGTTTAGCCAGCCCCAAAAACAAAGCCAGTAGAAAAGTCATAAGCATGATCCAGTGCGATATATGAACATTAGCAACCAGGCCACCCGCCAACACACGAAAGAGAAACCCGGTAGCAATGATGGTGATATCAATAATAGCTACGTGTTTTAATCCTAACGAATAGGCGATATTCATGAAAAAATAAGCAGAAAGCACAAACATGAAGTATATGTTCAACAGATAAGCACCGACAAAAGCAATTACGAGAAGTAAGATGGCAATGGCGATACCTGAGTTAGCTGAAATACGACCTGATGCGAAGGGGCGATTCTTTTTTTCGGGATGAAGCCGGTCTGCTTCCACATCTTTTAAATCGTTGATGATATAAATAGAAGAAGCGGTAAAAGAGAAGAGAATAAAACCTATGCTGACATGCCATAGCGCACTCATGTCATCCATGATTTTGCCACTGAAAAACAGGGGTAAAAAAAGAAACAGATTCTTTACCCAGTGAGATATGCGAAGTAAATTAAAATACAGCATCATGCTGTGCAATGATTTTCTTAGTAGTTTTGTGTGAAACGATTTACAAAGTTAAGTGAAAAAAGTTTTAATAACAGGAGTAGCCGGATTTATTGGATTTCATCTTGCCCGTCGAATGAAAGCGTTGGGATACCAAATAACCGGCATTGATAATGTGAACGACTATTATGAAGTGTCGCTTAAATGGGCTCGATTGGCTGAATTAGGTGTTGAAAGAGAAGCTGCCGAAAAGACAACTTATATAACTAAAGATGGTTTTACTTTTCATATGCTTGATATGGCCGATATGTCTTCTGTGTTATCAGTATGTAAAGAAGAAAAATTTGATGCCGTAATTCATTTGGCCGCACAGGCAGGCGTTCGCTATTCGCTTACTAATCCACAAGCGTACACACATAGCAATATTGATGGATTCCTTTCTGTGATAGAAGGATGCAGGCAATCGCATGTGCAACATTTTATATATGCAAGCACGTCATCTGTATATGGCTTGAATACCACTATGCCATTTAGTGTTAAGAAGCCGGCTGATCATCCGATTAGTTTATATGCTGCTACCAAAAAAGCCAATGAAATGATGGCACATGCTTATAGTCATCTATATCAACTACCTACAACGGGCATAAGATTTTTTAGTGTTTACGGGCCATGGGGCAGACCCGATATGGCGTTGTTTATTTTTACTAAAAACATCTTGGAAGGTAAGCCCATTCAGGTGTATAATCATGGAAATATGCAGCGCGATTTTACTTATGTAAGTGATATTGTGAATGGCATTATTCATATCCTTCACCAACCTCCGCAAGTTAATCAGAACTGGCATGAAGAGTTTGATCCATCAACATCATCGGCACCGTACAAATTGGTAAATATCGGCAACCGGAATCCAGTCAATCTAATGGATTTTATTCGCGAAATAGAAGAGAACCTACAAAAGGATGCCATCATAGATTATTTACCCATGCAGCCCGGTGATGTGCCCGTAAACATTGCCAATGTGGATGAATTGGTTAATGAATATGGATACCGTCCAACTGTTACAGTAGCCGAAGGTGTAAAAGCATTTGTGGATTGGTACAAAACGTATTACAGAATATGAAATATAAATTTGGCATTTGGTCATTTCTGATTGTTTTTGTTATGATGGCAATGTGGTTGCCCGGATGTCGCTCCAAACACTTTTTTTCTGTTCCTCCTGATTATGATAGCATTCAGGTTCAACGCATCATTCAACCCTCTTTGATTCAAATACCTATTGAAGTCCCCATGCAGGTTTTTACGAACGAGATGAATAAAAATTTTAATGGATTGATATATAATGATACTTTGTATGATAATAATGATAATGATAACCTCAAAGTAAAAATTTGGCGAATTAAAAAGCAGATAAAAGTAGATGGGCATAAACAAAAGATTCGTTTCCAATTGCCACTCGAAATATGGGCTAAGTATAGATGGATGGCCTGTGATATATGCCCGGCAGTTGAAAAAAGTACAAGTTTTGATTTAGACCTGACATTGGTAACACAAGCGCAGCTGGGCAAAGATTGGACACTGGTTACAACCACAACGGCTACAGATATGCAATTTTCTAAAGAGCCCGTTTTGGATTTTGGAATTGTGCAAATACCGGTAACGCGATTAATCAAAGGAATACTTAATACCCATATGCCCACTATTACCAAAAGCATTGATCAGGAAGTGGCTTCAGCGCTGCCTGTGAAGACCTACATGGAAGATGCATGGAAACAAGTGCAAGAACCGATTTTATTAGATTCGGCATACCAGGCATGGCTACTCATGAAACCCAAGAACATACTGATAACACCATTGAAATGCGATGTGCATAAACTTTCGTTGCAAGCAGGTATGGAAACATGGATTGAAACCCATATAGGTAAGAAGCCCGAAGTGAAATTGAAATCATTTCTTAATCCACCGGTGGTGAAAGAGAAATTATCCAATCAGTTTATGCTTGAACTCCCTATCAAGATAGATTTTGATATGGCCACTCATATTGCCAGAGCCAATCTTAAAGATTCTACATTTCAGATTTCAAAAAACAAAAAAATAACCATAACAGATGTGAATATATATGGAAGATCCGGATTTGCTTTTATAGAAGCCCACCTGAAAGGGAGCTTTAATGGGGCTGTTTTTTTTAAAGGCAAACCCTCGCTTGATACGCTAACGCATACGCTTTATTTAAAAGATTTTGATTATGATATAAATACTAAAAACGGGCTATATTCGATTGCTTCATGGATGTTGCATGGACCCTTAAAAAAGATTATGGAAAAGCAATTCCGTTACTCCATTGCCAGCGACCTCGATGCTGCTCGATTATCAATCAATCGTTTGATGAATGGGTATGTCTATGATAAGTATTTCCAGATTAACGGGCAGGTTGGTAAACTTAAACTCTCCGATGTGTATTGCACAGATCAAGGCATACATGCAATTTTCAATACTTCCGGTCAATCCCATATCACCTTTTTGAATTTTACGCCCTAACAGTAAGCACAAAATAGAAGCAATAACGAGGATAATTTTTTTTTGCAGCATAAATGAAGAATCATAATCAATACGTCATATTACTAGGAGGCAACCTTGGCGATGTGTTGAATACTTTTCGATTGGTGATAAAAGAGTTGACGCAATCAGCACATGAAATGCCGCAATGTTCGATGGTTTACCAAAGTGAGTCATGGGGCTTTCAAAGCCCTCACTTGTTTCTTAATCAGGTTTGTATTTTGCAAACATGGCTTGAGCCGTCAGAAATGATGAAATATTTACTTGATATAGAGAAGAAATTTGGGCGCAACAGGGGCGAACAAACCGAAACCTATCATTCGCGAACGCTGGATTTGGATATTTTGTTTGTGAATGAAGAGATTATTGATAAGCCGGGTTTACAAGTGCCACACCCACGGCTACATCAGCGCAATTTTTCGTTGGTTCCGCTTTTTGAGATTATGCCAAACTTTAGGCATCCAGTTCTAAACAAAACCATTGCCGAGTTGTACAAAAACTCCACCGATAAATCAATCATAACCCCTATTGGATGAAATCAAACTGGCAATATTTGGCCATCGAAGGCAACATAGGCGCAGGTAAAACTACGTTGGCATCCGCCATATCACGTGATTTTCAGTATAATTTGATATTGGAAACCTTTGCCACCAATCCATTCCTTCCAAAGTTTTATGAGAAGCCAGACCAATATGCATTTCCATTAGAATTGTCTTTTTTAGCCGAGCGATACCACCAACTCAAAAAGCTGTTGTCGGTTCCTGATTTGTTCAGGCCACGATTTGTTTCTGATTATTCCATTCTCAAATCTTTGATTTTTGCACGTATTAATCTGAAAGATGCAGAATATGATTTGTTTTATCAGCTATTTCACATCATGAATGAATCTCTTCCACAGCCCGACTATTTCTTTTATTTACATTCCGAAACAAGCCGTCTTCACCAAAATATACACATTCGAGGTCGTGAATATGAAAAGAACATTGCCGGCGAGTATTTACATGCCATACAGAAAGGATATTTACATTCATTAAAAAATAATCACTTC
>JACSSC010000049.1 GCA_014879445.1 Candidatus Competibacteraceae bacterium | reverse complement strand
GTCAGATGTGTATAAGAGACAGATATTGGTGGTATTACAATTTAAATTTCCACTGGTGTAAAGGGTTTTAATTTGATCTACATACTGAAAAAATAAATCTTTACCAGGCTGAACCCCTGTAGTTGTTGTGTTTTGGGCGAAAACATAAGCAACTTCTATAATTTGTACATGTCCAGGTCCAAATGTAACTGGTCCCATACCACCAATGCTTTTTTCATCAGCTTGAGCCTGACCTACACTAATAGCATCCCATGATGGATAAGACCACCCTGAAGTTCCATACCTTGTTGGATCGGAAGACCCAGGATAAGTAAATTTAGAGGGAGAATCGATGCTGTAATTGGTAGCATGTCCTAGTCCGCCATACCTTAAATAAGAATTATCTACCCAATAAGACTTCATTACATTATGAAACTGACTAGCAGTAGTAGGATTAGCCTGCCATGCTAATCCATTTGAGTTATTATGCATAAAAGAAGTCATTCCCCATCTTTCATTATCTTGAATCCCATCTTCAAATCCAATTCCATTAGGACTCCAAGTTGATGAGCCATTCCAAGTTTTAGAATTGTCTATTCCATCAGCGTCCATCCATGGACCTGATAAAATTACAACACCTTGTGTAGGGTGATAATTGCCATAACCTATTGAACTACCAGTATTTGCGTCTGTTCCATTGTTGTTAAATTGAAAATAACAACTTCTATTAACATCACATTCTACAAATTCATTACTTGCATTTCCAATATCAATATCCGACCATAAACCAAAGTAAAAATTGGGATAGGTGTTGGCTGTTTTGTTTATAATTTTGTATTCCACAAAAATGGTGTTATCTAAAGCAGCACTTGAAGAACAACCAAAAGCATAAGCCATTTGGTGAATTTCAACTCCAATAGATTGTCCTCCACTTAACTTATGTTGTGTGAAATCATTGTAAATTATATAAGTTGCCATATCGCCTTTTATTCTAGGGTAATCGCCAGAAGAAGGGTTGTAAGTATTATTAGTATTAACATCTACAAATGGAGCTAAATACGTTGAATAATTGCTTCCATAAATATAACCGTGGGCTGGCCAAGTGGCTATTGCTTGAGGGATTATGTACCCAGGATCAATAATAGCCCCAGTTGTTACTCCTATATGATAATCTATTTCGGCTTTGGTTACTTTCCACACCTTATTAAATTGAGTTTCTACTGATGGTGTTGTTGTTCCAAAGGAAGTTAAAGGCCCATGGTTATAGTCCATAGAATCGAGATAGTAAGTACTTGCTGCAAGGTTGGTTGAGTTTCCCATCCACAAGTTTGCAGCATAAATACTGTGTTTACCACTCCCTTTTGGGGCTTCAAATCCAGGTAAGAAGTTATATGGGTCATTAAATAAAAACCCCTTGGTGTTTATTTGAGCATTAATGTTATTAATGTCGATTTGCTGAGAAGTTTGAGCAAAATGGATTTGGCAGCTTCCAAACAAAATTGGCAAAAGCAAAGTTCTAAAGTTTTTCATCATAATATTGTATAAATAAAATAGCTAATCCAAATATACAAAATATTGTTTTTGAAAAGTATGATATAAAAAAAGCCCAACTCATTGAGTTGGGCTTTTTTTGTTATACGAATTGTATCTTATTGTCCTTCAGCAGGAGCTGGTTGTTCTTCGTTTGGTAACGGAGCACCGTTAACATTTTGAGGAGCATTTTGTACTGGTAATGCTTTCTCGTCAATTTGTTCTTGTATTTTCGATTGGTTTACTGCGTCTTCGTCAATAGTTTTGGTTGGGTTAACAGCGGCAGAAGCAATACTCAGTACCACTAAAGCAATACCTAAAGTCCAAGTAGCTTTTTCTACCACATCGGTTGTTTTCTTAACCCCCATCAACTGATTGGATATGCCAATATTGGAGGCAAGCCCACCGCCTTTGGAATTTTGTATCAAAACAACCAAAATGAGCAATAATGCACATAAAAAAATCAAAATGGTGAAAACTATTGACATAACTTATGGTTTTTCTTGTTCTTTCTCTATTTTTTTTATCAGGGAGGCAAAGTAATTGCTTTTTTCAGGATTTACCAAACTTAATTGACGGTATGTTTCAATACTGAGCTGATATTTCTTCTGCTGATGGTATATGCGTGCTAAGGTTTCTGACACTATGGGCTTAGCAATGGCTGATCCCTCCTGATTTCTTTCCATTTCATAATCCTTAAGGTCGGTTAGCGCTGATTTTACCGGCTGAATACGGGGCTTGTTTCGTATAAATCCTTCAATAATCGCCTGCTGTTTCTTGAGCCGAAAATGCCGGCTAATATCATCCGTTTTACTTAATGACAACCAACCTAAAAAAGTATGTGACACATCGCAAACATCTTCTGATGGCCTTTCTGAGTATATTTCTTCAATATTATAACTAGAATACATCTGTATATTTGCTATCATTTCCATTACAATGCTCCTTTTCTAAAAGGGTCGCTAATTTACAAAAAATATATATCCTTTGCCTATTTTTTTCTAAACAATCATTTTTCTGTTGTGCTAACGTGCAGTATTTTAGAGATCTGCCTCAATACTGATTGGATTGCAATATGAACGATTATATCATTCAATTATAACATAGGTACTGATTCATTAGGCATTACGTCTTTATCTATCATACTCATAAAATCAGATATAGGTATTTCATTTAGTATGAATTGAACTTTTTTCATAGGCCTGATTTTGTTGGACTTTACATCCTCTGGGCTAAGATATACGATGGTATCAGCATCTTTTATAGCCCAAATCCACATATTTCCATGATCTAATACAGGAAAATTTGACCAGTCAAAATGATTCAACTGAATCACCGTATTTTTATTACTCGGTTTGATATACAAATTGATAAATCTATTATCGTTTTTATCCCGAAATGTTGCATATATTACAGTATTGGGTTTTACTGGGAAAGGTCTATCAATATTCCAGTAACCTAAACTGCTAACTTGAAATTTTCTTTCCATACTTTGTGAAATTTTACTTTTTGCGATGTATTCATTCAGCAGATCTTTATCGTTTTGAACTATGTCGCTTTCTTTGACTATATAGGATGTCAGAAAATGATCTCTTTTGTATTTGCAGCTATCATACATGGCGGCATATAATTTTTGATAATCTTTTATGAATTTTTTTTGTTTACGCTTTTGTTTGATTCTTGGAATAACACCTAATGTGTCGTTTCGAAAATCTCCTGTGAATATCAAGTCAACGATTCCTTTATTTCCAGGATAAATAATTTGCATATCATCGTAGATAAGAGTTCCATTTATCGGATCATTATGCAATACGTCATTTCTAAAGTATCTATCTTGAGTGATATTTGAAACAAACATACTGCCGGCCAATCTCATTTTTAATAATTCACTATATGTATGACTGGTTATTTGCCATTGATGAATGCCCCAGTATGCAACATCATTAAAAATTTTCATTTCAGTTTGAATTTTGAGTATTGGGAAACGAATAATACAGTTTTCCTTTTTATCGAAATACTCAGTTTGTTCTATCATAAATCCAATTTGATTTTTCAAATCAACATATTTGCTTTTATTGAATGTATAGGATACATCTTTATTTTCTTTGGTGTTTTCATTGCGGATATTTGTTTCGTCATTTGTTGTTGATTCTTCTTCCGTAATTAAAATTTCAGTATAGTCCTGATTTATCATGTTCCAATCTCCTTTAAACTCGTTAAACTGATAGAGCTGGTAATTGGTGTCGGTGAATTCGGTTTTCATCGTAATGTGGATGCTTTTACCGTTTCTTATGTACACAGGTTCACCATTTTGATAAGCCCTGATTTCGAGCATGCCACCACTTTCGAGATATGAGCTATCATCCCATTTCATTGGAATTCCGGCTAAAAAAATGCGTGATGGATGGTGTAATTCTCGATATTGTATTGCTACTTTACCTTGAACGATTTCGCCGTTTGCATCACAAAATATGGATGGAGGTATTTCTATCAATGTATGGCTTTCTTCATGTATTAGTTTTGCTCCATTCTCTACAACCATAGAATATGAAGAATATTCAATGTCTTTTATCAGAATTGGAGGCGAAATCTTGTTTCGTTTTTTCTGTTTTGTGATTATGTTTCTTACAGTTACATTTTGAGATGTTGATTTTTGTTTCCGTGTAGAATGTTTTAGCGGAGGGCTTATTCCTTTTTTATGTTTTATTACTTTTTCGGTTTTGATGATTTTACTTTTTTTGTATTCATCATTGATTGATGGTTGCATGAGGTACACAATACTGTATAATGCAATTATAACAGCAAATGGGAGCAGGGATTTTTTCATGGCATTGATGTTTTTTTTATTTCATTGTGGGTGTTTACAAGAAAGCATTGCATCTTTTTGTGCAAGATGAGGCGCAATAAGATTTTTACTTGGAATCTTCATTAATAAACGAGTGTTTTTAATATATGGTATATGAGAGGTGATTTTTTTATGGATTCAAATTTTTCTCTATGGAGCTAATTTTCAATTGGATTTGATAATCGCATTAGTTTTCTTTAATTTTTGAAATATGAGTATAGTTTTATTTTCTTTCAATTCTGAGAAGATTTTACAAGTTACGAACGAAAGATTATTTTTGCTCAATGATTGTTTATAATGTTACGATACAAGTGGATGCTGATATTCATCAGGACTGGTTGTTGTGGATGCAACAGAAGCATATTCCGGATGTGATGGCTACAGGGTGTTTTGTTGAAAGTCGCATTTCTAGAATGATTACAGATGATGAATCAGGAATAACTTATAGCATACAATATACTGCACCCACCATGCAGTCGCTGCATCAATATGAGGATATTTATGCAGCCGATTTACAGCAAGAGCATCATCAGCGATATGAGGGGAAATATGTAGTGTTTCGTACCATGATGGAGGTTATTTCTTTTCATAAGTGATGAAACAATACATTCTATTATATGTTTTTATGCTGATGTATGCCTTTTCTTCAGCGCAAATTGTGAATATTGAAGGGAAAAGAATCAACTCTGATACTACCGGATTTGATGGTTATGTAGAGGGTAGTTTTAGTATGAATAAAAATACTTCTTTACTGATGACTGTCATTACAAGGGCTCAGGTTCAGTATAAGTTTAAAAAGGATTTGATTTTGTTATTGGGTGATTGGCGATTCACGATTGCTGACGATAAGCGTTTTGTTAATGATGGCATGGCACATCTTCGATACAATCATAAGTTTTTGCCATGGCTAAGGTGGGAGGTTTTTAATCAGATTCAATATAATGAATTGTTGAGTTTGCGGATGCGATATCTTGCAGGTACTGGCCCACGATTTAAGTTAACAGGCAAAACAGAACAGTATAAAGCATATCTTGGGACAATGTATATGTTTGAATATGAGCATGTACAATCTGATGACACCATTTATTTAGACCATCGCTTGAGTGCATACTTTTCATTTACGATTGATCCTAAGTTACCATTTTCAATCACCGGAACGACATATTACCAACCATTACTCAAGGACTGGCGTGATTTTAGAGTGGCAGGCATGTATAATTTCAAAATGAGAGTATGGAAGCGTTTAGATGTTAAAATTGATTTTTCATTTTTGTATGATGCTCGGCCTCCGGCTACTGTACCTTCATTTGTTTTTGGTTTAGCAACTGGTTTGGTGTTTCGATTTCGCCCGTAATTATTTGTCAGGAAGTTCTAGGTTGTATTTAACACCTGGTTTCCCACTGTTTTCTGATTCGTTTTTAGTATATACGTCTGGAATATATATCCATTTTTTCTTTTCATATTTGAATGCATCGTAGCTAAAGTCAGGCATATAGTGTTGAAATTGTCCTTTCATTGAAGGATTTTCCGGAGATAGATGGTCAAAAATGAACATTTTGCTTTTTTCATAATACCTTAAACTCATTCGAGCATTGGCCTTATATTCGAAAACAATGCGATTTGCCATTCGATTCTCGTTCATAAACACAGGCAGTCCAAAACGAACCTGGCCAGAAGAAGTGATGCTGATTACATCAATTGATTTTTTATGTGTTAAACCGTCGTTTCCGTGAAATCCAAGTAATAAGTAATATGATTCATTTCTGCTTTTAACAGGAATCAAGTTATAATATACCATGCCAGGCCAATTTTCCGCGTCTAATGTTTTATATACAAATCCTTTGGGTATATGAGTTAGCGCAGTAAGATGCACCACCGGTGAATGTTTACGAGCAACTTGTTTATTGATTTGAATCAATCCATGTGCTTTGTAACCTGATGCACTTGTCGTAAACCATGTAAAAATTCGAAACGATTCATCTGGTGGTGATAGAATAGAAATGGAAGACAGTTTACTGAATGAGTGATTGCGCCCTTCTTGGGTTGCTAAGATATCAGCTAATGTTTGCTTAAATTTATCTAACTGTTCTTGTTTTTTTGCTGAATCTACATTGATAACTAAAAATACAGAAGACCAAACAGCTAAACTATCTTCAGCTTGTTGTATTGTATACTGAGATTGACTGCGAGCTACATGAAACCAAGATAAAAATATGAGAAGCATCAACTGTTTCATGTCGTTTTTTATAATGTAAAACGTAATCCCTTTAGGAAAACGTATCCAAGTTAAGGATGCATCCTTTCTTTTTTGTTTGTGAGCACATCCTCCGACTCACGGAAGTTTTCATCATCCACACAGCAGTCAACCGGACAAACAGCTGCACATTGCGGTTCGTCGTGAAAACCAACGCATTCAGTACATTTATCGCTAACAATATAATATATGTCGTTTGATACAGGCGCTTGTGCGTCATCGGCATCAATTATTCTCCCATCAGAGAGTGTTTGGCTGCCGGATAAACTGGTACCGTCAGACATTCGCCATTCTACTCCGCCTTCATATATGGCGTTATTGGGGCATTCGGGTTCGCATGCCCCACAGTTGATACATTCGTCCGTAATTTTGATAGCCATTGTATTCTGTTTTTTAATATGATATTTGTGCAAAATTAAATAAAATCCTCATGTTAACAATAGAGGAAAGAATATCCTCATTTATTCGCTTTGGTCGCAAGATATCCTTGCTTTTATCAACCCATGATCATGCACTAGCTGATGTCATGCAACAGGCCTTTGCGGCCAATGCATGGTTTACTATAGAGAATCAACAATATGCACTTGATCGCATTGCATCAATGCTGGAGGAAGATGCCATTAGAAATTGGGCTGCTTCTTATGACATTCCACAGCGCAACCACCCATTCAAGGTCGGAGTTGTTATGGCCGGAAATATCCCGCTTGTTAATTTTCATGATTTTTTGAGTGTTCTAATCACCGGTCATGTATTTGTTGGGAAATTGTCAACAACTGATGCGATATTACTGCCTTTCATGGCTAAGCTTTTGGTTGAAGATGACAATCGTTGGGCTGATTTTGTGTTATTCACAGATGCCAAGTTATCCAATATGGATGCCGTAATTGCAACCGGAAGTGATAATACGTCAAGATATTTTGAATACTATTTTTCGAAATATCCGCATATCATTAGAAGAAATCGTACCTCAGTTGGATTTCTTACCGGTTCAGAAACAACAGAATCTATCGCTTTGATTGGTAACGATGTGTTCAGGTATTTTGGTTTAGGTTGTCGAAATGTATCTAAAATTTATGTTCCGGATTCTTATGATATAACACAGTTATTTGAAGCATTTTCATGTCATCAGTATATAATCAATCACCATAAATATCACAACAATTACGATTATCAAAAGGCCATAAACTTAATAAACAAGTTTCCTTTTTACGATTCAGGATGGATGTTGATGAAATATAGCGATGACTTGTTTTCGCCTGTTTCAATGTTATATATAGAATCGTACAATGATACAAATGAGCTTATTAGCAAGATTCTTTCAGTTGCTGATAAGATACAGTGTGTGGTTGGAGAAGGACAGTTGGAGGGTATTTCTGTTATTAGGCCGGGAGAAAGCCAGTCACCTTCACTTACTGATTATCCAGACGGGGTAGATGTGGTTCAATTTTTGCTGAATTTGTAGAATCTATTATTTTTTTATAAATTGCCAATTATTTTAAAATCCAGCGTATGAAAAATATCATCTTCTTCTTAATGATGCTGATAGTTACTAATATGGTTAATGCACAGCAATCTGTAGTTCCTCCAACTAGTGTAAAGAGCGCCTATACAAAATCTTATTCGGCCCAACCCGTTTGGAGCAAGCAAAAGGAGATTTATGTAGCTGCTTTTACAGATCAGGAAGGAAAGAAAAATGCCTATTATTCATCAGAAGGTAATTGGATTAGAACTGAACGAGAGGTTCCATTTTCATCATTGTCTCAACCCGTACAAAATGAGATAAACGCCCGATTTTTGGGCACTGATTCGCGATACGAACTGTTATCATGCTATCTGATGGATTCACCAGATGGAATCTTTCATGCCTCATTATTTAAAATGTCGGGCTCTCAAATTACGATTTTCTTTTCAGAAGACGGTAAGATGCTGAAGCGTGAATTTAAGCAGTAATCAGGAGTGGTGGTAGGGTATATTATGTAGTATTGTTAATGACCTATACAATTGTTCGGTTAACATAACCCTTGCCATTTCGTGCGTAAAAGTAAGTTTACTTAATGCAATATGATTGCTAATCTGATGGTAGATTTCTTCTGAATAGCCATAAGGACCTCCCACAATCCATTCAATTCCTTTCCCGCTTCGGTTCATCCATTGTTGCAGTTGTAGTGCTAATTGATTTGAAGTGTATTGTTTCCCTTTTTCGTCGAGTAATACCTGTAAGTATCCGGTAGATATATGTTCTAATAAGGCAGCGCTTTCCATTGCTTTTCGTTGAATGGGCTCCATTGTTTTCCAATCTTTTTTTTCTTTGATTTCTATGATTTCAAAACGATGAAATCGTTGAATACGTTTGGAATAGTCGCTAATAATACTTTCCCAATTTTTTTCTTTTAAAGTTCCTATGCAGATTAAGCGGAAATTCATATATTTATGCTCTAATGTCTTTGGCTTGTTTTTTGTTGTATAAATATCCAAATTTTTTTCAATAATGAAAAAATTACTCTTATTCATACTCTTCATAGTACCTTTTTCCTTGGTTTGGGCTCAAGATGTTGTTCAGGAAGTGAGTAACGCCATTAAGGCCGGCAATGCTAAGCAATTGGCTACGTATTTTCACCCATCTGTTGATTTGACCATTCGGCAGAACGAAGGAACTTATAGCAAGGCACAAGCCGAGCAAGTTGTGCAGAATTTCTTTTCTTCAAATAAGCCCACTTCATACAAAAGCAATCATACAGGATCCAGTACCGATGGTTCGCGCTATGTAATTGGCCGTATGGAGTCATCTACCGGAAGCTTTCGAGTATATATGTTATTAAAAAACATATCGGGCAAAGAGTTGATTCAGACATTGAGATTTGAAGTTAGCGAATGATTTTATTTATGCAATAACTACATTTGTTCCAAACATTCACAATGATTGGAATAACTTCTTTTATTACTCAGGCATTGGCCGAAGATATCGGCAATGGAGACCATACTACACTGGCAACCATCCCGTCAGATGCTCAGGGTAAAGCTGTTTTATGGATTAAGCAAGATTGTATTTTAGCAGGAATAGATATAGCCCGCCAAGTTTTTTTGCATTTACAACATGATGTATCCGTTCATTTATTAATGCTTGATGGGCATTCTGCTAAAGCTGGTGATAAAGCGATGGAAGTAGAAGGAAATATTCATACTTTGTTAAGTGGAGAGCGGCTGGCTTTAAATATTTTACAACGAATGAGTGGTATTGCTACTCATACAAAGAGATTATCACAACTTATTCAACACACTCATACACGATTATTAGATACAAGAAAAACAACACCTCTTTTCAGGACGCTAGAAAAGGAAGCAGTTCGTATTGGCGGCGGATATAATCATAGAATGGGATTGTATGATATGGTTTTGATTAAAGACAATCACGTTGATTTTTCCGGAGGAATTTCAAGTGCTATCAATCGCGTACACGATTATTTTAAACAAAAGAATTTACAATTGCCCATAGAGGTGGAGGTAAGAAATCTTGACGAACTACAACAGGTGATTGATAATGGAAAAGTAAATCGGATATTATTTGATAATTTTTCTCCAAAAATGCTGAAAGAAGGCATTCGTGTTGTTGATAAGCGTTATGAAACAGAAGCTTCTGGAGGTATTAATGAACAAAATATTGTGACATATGCCGAAACCGGAGTCGATTTTATATCTGTCGGAGCACTTACTCATCATATCAATAGTATTGACATGAGTTTGAAAGCCCATGTTTCGTCATGAGATTAAGAGATCGTATCATTTCGTACTTGCCAATTGAGCAAACTTTAAAATTGCTCAACAAGATTGTATTGCCCGGATTCGGAGGTATTCCATTGGGCGAAATTGTGAGATTTTATGTATTAGGATTGCAGAAATCTTCACTCACAACCAGGTCTGCTGCTGTTTCTTTTCGATTTTTTATGGCGTTATTCCCCGGCCTTATTTTTTTAATAACACTAATTCCATACATACCGATAGCCGACTTTCCATATAAGCTCATGCTGGGTATTCAGGAGATTTTGCCACAGGAAGTATTCCCTTTATTTGAGAAAACCATTATCGATGCGTTGCATAATCGAAAAACAGGATTGCTTTCACTTGGTTTTTTGGCGGCGGTTTTTTTTGCTACTAACGGTATGAATGCTCTTATGCAGGCCTTTAATGATTCGGCATATGTTACTGAAACACGAACGATGTTTCGACATCGTTTAGTTGCATTTGTGCTTACACTTTTTGCTGTATTAGTTTTCGTATCCGGTATATTCTTTTTGGTCTACAGCAATCGTATGCTTGCCGGCTGGTTGAGAACTGAGCAGATTTCACATTTGTTATTTTCAATCCTTTCGTTCATGCAGTGGGTAGTGTTGGCTATTGTGATATACTTTTATGTAGCCACTATTTTTTATTTTGCCCCTTCGCGTAGTATGCGTTGGACTTATTTTTCGGTAGGAGCGCTTGTTTCAACCCTTTTCTCTATGCTGTTTTCATATTTAACATCCGTGTATATGAATAATTTTTCCAATTACAACCAAATCTTTGGTTTGCTGGGATCTTTTCCCATTATTCTGATATGGATGTATCTTAACTCAATATCCCTTCTTATTGGCTTTGAGCTAAATGTAAGCATTCGTCATGCAGGGTTTAAGAAAATAAAGTGAAATAGATTTGCTTAATCGTATTTCAAAAATTTCTTACTCACAATGCCACCTTCTGAATGAATCTCGAAAAGATAAACTCCGGCAGGATATGACGCAATGGAAATAGATTCCTTATTTTTTGCCGATGATTGATTTATTACACGACCATGCATATCGCGAATAATCCAAAACGAGAAATCAAGATCTGTTTGATAATTTAAAACCGTTGAGGCCGGATTAGGAAATAGTTTGAGAGATTCGACCAGATTATATTCTTCAACAGAAATGATATCACATCCTTGCATAGAGAATGTTGTTTGAGTGAAGTCGATAATATATCCTAAAGAATCATTTGAGGCAAGTGCATAAGATGAAATGTATAAAAAGAATAATGTAGCAGTATCAACATTAATGGCTGGTGAGTTTTGGCCACCCGACAATCCATTGGCACCGGTGCTACCGTTGTTGCCCTGCACGCCATAGAAATTGCAGCCGATAGCAATGGAGAGGTCACTCCAAATTTCAGAACAGTCACGGTTTGTCATTTTAAACAATGCCCAATCAAAATCATAGGTAGTATCAATTGGGTGTATTGAGAAGTTGAGCACTCCAGCGCCAGTAGATGCAAATTTATACCATCTGCCTTTTTGGTCGTATGTAGCCAAACAGCTGATACCCGGATTGATTTCACCCGTGTATGCATCTGTTTCAGTAGGTAAAACGGGTAAAATGTATGTTGAGCTGCATATCGGTTCGGCTCCTATGCAATCAGCGGGCGTTTGCGTATGTATGAAGCCGGAAATTAGACAAAATGTTATGCTAAAAACAAATTTATTCATGTTCAGTAATGATTTTTTTTAAGGTATAAATTTCATCGACTTTGTATTGGTAACCCATTTGCCCAAAAGAAAAAATCAAACTGTTTAGTATTCGAATGAGAATGTCAGATGGCGAGCAGGGCTTGTAAAATTCGGGGCGTGGGCTGATATTCAGCTGTGATAAATAAGCGCTGATTTCGCGTTTGCTGAAGATTGTACCCTGACTAAAAGGATTGATATAAAACAATACCTCTTGACCTTCGTCATAATCATGCATAAACGGCTGTCCATCAAATGGCCTGTTGGCGTAAGCCAAAACAAAATGCTCAGGCAGGTTGACTCCATAAACAGGAATGCCAAGCGATTGGGCTAATGAAATGTAAAGGACACCGAGAGTGAGTGGATTGCCACGTTTGTTTTCAATAACCTGACTTATAAAATTGTTTTGAGGCGAATGAAAGTTTGATTTGTTGTTATTGAAACGATGAACATCAAAGAGGATGTGATTGATGATTTTTACTTTTTCTACAGGAGATTCAGCATGAAGTAATTCTGCCTGCAGGTCTTTTTTTAATCGGAAAATAACTTTTTGAAAGGATGCTTCGTCAAGTTCAGGATATTGGTATCTGTCAATCAGTAATGCACCTCTTAGCAGATTCTCAGATTCCATTCTTTTCCATTCGTCGAGTTTAAAGCATAACGCATCAAACTGAATTTTATGAATAACATCTTCAATTCTTTCTTGTAGGAGATGGTTAAAAGAATTGCTCCAAGTATTTTCTAACTCAGGAATGATATTTTCACCCAAAGAGATAATTTTATCACGGATGATTGAATAAATCATAGGATCTGTATCATCCAGTAATTCAATCAATGCACGTCTTTCTTTTTCATTCAGTTTTTTCATAACTGCAATAATTGCAAAATTAGTTTAATATTCGTCATATTGATTTCAATGAGTTTGAATTTTATTAATAACTAGATATGAATAAACATTTGAAGTAATATTTTTCAGCATTTCGATAAATTAGTTACTTTGTAAACCTATTAGTAAAGACATGAAAGATATCGTTGAATCCGCCTGGATAAATCGAGAAATGCTTCAAACGCATGAAGTGCGTCAAGCAATAGAGTCGGTAATTGAATCATTAGATAAAGGGCAATTACGCGTTGCAGAGCCCGTTGCCGGTGGCTGGCAGGTGAATGAGTGGATAAAGAAAGCTGTTATTTTGTATTTTCCGATTAGAGAAATGCAAGTGATGGAGGCCGGCCCCTTGGAATTTTACGACAAGATGGCACTCAAACATGATTATGCATCATTGGGCGTTAGGGTGGTACCACATGCTGTGGCAAGATATGGAGCGTATCTCGCTAGAGGTGTTATTATGATGCCATCGTATGTTAACATTGGGGCATACGTAGATCAGGGAACAATGGTAGATACATGGGCCACTGTGGGCAGTTGCGCACAGATTGGAAAGAATGTGCATCTCAGTGGTGGTGTTGGAATTGGAGGTGTGCTTGAACCAGTGCAGGCCTCACCTGTTATTATTGAGGATGGCGCATTTGTGGGTTCTCGATGTATTGTGGTGGAAGGCGTGAGAGTTGGAAAAGAAGCGGTATTGGGAGCCAATGTGGTTTTGACACAAAGTACACGAATTATTGATGTAACCGGAACTTCTCCGATTGAAATGAAAGGATATGTTCCTGAAAGATCGGTTGTGATTCCTGGCTCTTATCCTAAAGAATTTCCGGCCGGTCGCTATCCTGTGCCATGTGCCTTAATCATCGGACAGCGAAAATCAAGCACAAACCAAAAGACATCTCTTAATGATGCCTTAAGAGATTTTCAGGTTTCTGTTTAACCTTATCAATATGTTGAAATCAAATCGGGTTTATCTTTGGGGATTCATGGGGTGTGGCAAGTCAACTATTGGATTATCACTTGCCAAAACATTATCTATCCCTTTTTTGGATACTGATCAGCAAGTTGAAATGATGTCGTGCATGAACATCACTGAGATATTTCATCAACACGGTGAAGCGTATTTTCGGTTTCTTGAATCACAGGTTTTACATCATACTAATCTATTGCATCAGGCAATTATTGCAACAGGTGGTGGATTACCGTCTAATCAAAATCTTTTTGAACGGATGAATGAATTGGGCATTACAATTTATTTACAAATGCCATTTGATGAGCTATGGCAGAGAATTCAAAAAGATCATGTGCAGCGACCAATGGTTAAAAGCTTCGAACAAATGCAAGCATTGTATCTTGAGCGTGAAAAAATATACCATAAGGCACATATCACTGTAAATGCAACAATGCAAACATCCAAGATCATAACTCAAATTGTAGAAGAAATATCAAAAAAAAAGTAAACAACCACACAGCTATCATATATTTGTAATAGTGCATGGTTGTTAGATCGAAAGGATTTGATTGGTATAATATAAAGCAAATCTGATTATATATTATCATTCAATACTCAGGGTTAATACTGAAATTGAATAAGCGATTTTATTTTGATTGAAGAAACCGATTCAATTCTTCGGTAGATGAACTGAACGAAAATACATCATTAATCTGAAAATAATTATCGCGATCGGTGCAATAATCCCAAGCAAATTTAGCTAAATCAAGGCGGTTGTCTTCAAAAGAAAATTGACGTAATATTTCTTTGATTTGAGCAACTGTGAAACATTTTTTTGCTTGCAGCGCTTGTTTAGCTACCGACATTTTAGTGCTGGCAAAACTTTCTTTTTTTATGCTTGATATAATCTGGTTAAAATCGGTGGAAGAAACCGTGCATGTTGTTTGTGGAATTACAACAGGTGTTTGAACTTGTCCAGACAGCGCATTTATAAAATCTTGAATCAATGATTGATTGGTTAATACGTAGCGTGCATATTCATAATTATTTCTGTCGAAAACACGAGGAATACCTTTTTTTATAAGGTCATGCCTCAATGTTTCCATTTCAAACACGGTAGATAGTTTCATAATCTGAGCAGTAGAGAAACAATTAGAGAGCAACAATGAGCGTGCGTAATCAATCCTTGCTTGTTGGGTCATATTGGATTGCAACAAATATTGCACATGTCCGTTAAGTACGGCATCACTAACAGGAATATTACACTGGGTAATACCTAAATAACCATTTATGTCAGGATAGGGGAGAGGCGGATACACCAACATGTTTTGTTGTATCGTAACACAATTACTTGGCGTGTAAACCGTTGGAGGAGGCGTATTTGATGTTTGTTTTTGCAGGGTAACATAATCATGTAGTCGAAAAACATTTGAGAAATAGGCAAAGGCATCGTACACATCATAATAGTTGTCTTTGTCGGTTGTATTGGCAAAAGCAGTTTTGCAGAATTCCAATTTATCATAATCACTTGCCAATAAAAGTGTAAGTTGTTTAACTTGCCATGTACTCATGCAGTTTGCCTGAGCAAATTGTTTAGCTTGGTTGAATCGAGATGTTGCATTACTCATGCCCTGAATCAAATTATATTTTTGCTGAAAAAATGAATTTGAAACAGGTGTAGTGCAGTTTTGAGCTGATGCATGTTGTAAAAATAGTAACGCTGCTGCTAAAAAGTAAAAGTAATGTTTCATAAGCCAAAATTTAATTGATAATTTACGATTTTCAAAGTTCGTGCCATTCGTTTAAATAGTTAGAATATTCATTAAAATAAGAAAATAGGTTGGAATACTCAATGAGGGGCAAATGTATGCTAAAAAAAACTTTATATTTGTATGGCATTAGTTACTCAAGTTATGTGTCTTAAAATAAAAAGTTTGTGTTTGGTCTTTTCAATGAGTTCATTTGGAGTATGGGCTCAAATGACAACCAGTAATACACTTACTCCCCTACAATTGGTACAAGACGTTTTGCTAGGTGGTGGTGTTACAGTATCCAATGTTCAATTTACGGGATATATTAACGCACTTGGTAAATTTGATATATCCGGAGTAAATAATATGGGTATGCAAGAGGGCATTGTACTTACAACTGGTTCAATATTTCACAATGACCCCGTTTTTGGATTTGGTGGTACATTTTCTGATGGCCCTCAAGGTCCGAACAATAGCACCGGAGGTGGAATTGATAACATGGAACCTGGGGATCCGTATTTGGAAAGTTTGTTATCAGGTGGTGTGCCAACTTACAACCGTGCTATTCTTGAATTTGATTTTGTACCTACATCCGACAGCATTCGTTTTGATTATGTATTTGGAACAGATGAGTATATGGAGTTTATAAGTGGCGGTTTTGCCGATATTTTCGCTTTTGTACTATCGGGAGTTTCTGTACCCATGCCTGCAACCAATATCGCCCTAATCCCAAATACAACGACTCCTGTTACGGCTTTAACCATTAATGCCAATACAAATTCACAATATTATGTTGATAATGAAAATCCACCCGGTCAAATTTGCCAGTATGATGGATTTACAAAGGTATTAACAGCCAGAGCACAGGTGATATGTGGCGAAACTTATCATATACGAATTATGATTGCCGATGCTTTAGATGGGGCAGTTGATGCCGGCGTGTTTTTGAAAGCTGGCAGCTTTAGTAGTTCGGGTGGTGTGCAAATTGCAGCTCATACCGGTTTGGGACCCAACGATACCACTTTTGTAGAAGGTTGCCAAAATGTTTATGTTACTTTTAAAAGAACGGGAGCAGTTTCTTCTACTTTAACCTTACCTCTTAGTGTTAGTGGTACGGCTACTTCAGGGCTTGATTATACAGCACTTCCGCCCTCAATTACTTTTCCAGCCGGCGTAGATTCTGTAGCATTACCTATTACTATTTTTTCAGACGGATTACTTGAAGGAATTGAATCTTTGATTGTTTCAATTAGTACAAATACTACTTGTGGCGTTATCACTACTTCCGCCATTTTTTATATTCAAGACCCTACACCCATGTCTCTTGATGTAGGAAACGATTTGGTATTAGAATGTGCAGATGTATCTTTTCCTGTTCAAATAACAGCACAGGTGGCAGGAGGTCATGGCGTATATTCCTATCAGTGGAGTAACGGATTAACAGGTAATCCGGCGATTTTTCTACCTTTTCCCGGCATAATATCACTTATTGTTCAAGATCAATGTGCTAATCAGATAAGCGATTCTTTGACGATAACATTTATCAACGCTGTACCACTTCTGTTAACCGCTGCCAATGATACTTTAATTTGTCAAGGACAATCTCTGAATCTTTGGTCGCAAGCTACTGGCGGAAATGGAAATATTCAATATAATTGGAGTACAGGGGCACAAACATCCTCTATTGTGGTGCAGCCACCACATACCACGACATACACAGTAACCGTATCAGATCAATGCGGCATGGTCGCAACGGAAGATATAAAGGTAATCGTTTCGGCACTCGATGCATCGTTTATGTTTCACGCTACCGGAACACCGCTTGAATATACATTTGATAATTTATCAATCGGAAATATTGTTCACTGGATATGGGATTTTGGAGATGGAAATGTATCATCGCAATGGGAGCCCACACATTTATATGAGCATCCGGGATGGTATCATGTAACGCTGAATATTTTGAATGAGCATGGATGCACGGATATTTTTGAGGTCGATCTACATGCCAGAGTGGAAACGGTTATATTTATTCCTAATAGTTTTACACCCAATTTAGACGGGCATAATGAATTTTTTATTCCATACGGAAACAATATCGAAACCATGGAAATGTGGATTTTTGATCGTTGGGGACGTAATTTGTTTTACACAACCGATAAAGAATCGGGATGGAATGGAGGTGATTTTACTACCGGCACCTATGTGTATCGCATCGAAATTGTAGATGACGAAGGCCATGAATATTCTTTTCGAGGCGCATTGCATCTAATAAAATAATTTTCATTTTTAGTAACTTGAATGCTTGATAAACAATGTTTTATCAGGTTTTAAATCATGAATTTTTGATTTATAATGAAAAATACGAAATTGTCTTGTATAAATGAGATAATGCTTGTACCTTTGCAATCCTTTTTGAGGTTGGATGCCGGAATTTAAAACGAATGTAAAACCAATGGCCAAGCCCTATTGTAAACTACGGGCATCCAAAAGTAGTGAGCAGCAGGTGTAACGCCGGAATGAAAAATAGACATATGTCTGAAGAAACAAACGAACAAGAAGTTTCAGTTGTAAATCGTGAAGAGTTTAACTGGGATGAATTAGGAAAGAAAGGTAAAACATACAATGCTGCCGATAGGGAGCAATTTGAAAAAATGTATGAAGAGACCATGAGTTCTGTTGCTGAACATGAAATCATGGACGGTAAAGTGGTTGGGCTTACCAACAAAGATGTATTGATTAACATCGGATACAAGTCGGAAGGTATTGTTCCTCGTACCGAATTTCGATACAACAATGATTTAAAGATTGACGATTTGGTTGAAGTTTATATTGATAAACTGGAAGACAAAAACGGACAGTTGCTTTTGTCGCACAAGAAAGCCCGTGCTATTCGTGCATGGGATCGTGTACAAGAAGTTCATGCCAAAGATTTGGTGATAACCGGATTGATTAAATGTCGCACTAAAGGTGGTTTAATTGCCGATGTATTTGGGATTGAGGCATTTTTACCTGGCTCACAGATTGACGTGAAGCCCATTCGAGATTATGATGTTTATGTTGGCAAAAACATGGAATTTAAGGTTGTGAAAATCAATCATGAATTTAAAAACATTGTGGTTTCACATAAGATATTGCTTGAAGAGGAATTGGAAGAGCAGAAAAAGGCCATCATGTCGCAGCTTGAAAAAGGTCAGGTACTCGAAGGTGTGGTTAAGAATATCACATCTTATGGTGTATTTATTGATTTAGGTGGCGTTGATGGATTGATTCATATTACCGATTTGAGTTGGGGTCGTATTAATCATCCAGAGGAGATTGTACAGCTTGACGAAAAGATTAAGGTGGTTGTATTGGATTATGATGAAGAGAAAAAGCGCATTGCTCTTGGACTAAAACAGCTTACTGCTCATCCTTGGGAGCAATTGGATGTCAATTTGGCCCCCGGCGACAAAGTAAAAGGCAAAGTAGTTGTATTGGCTGATTACGGTGCATTTGTTGAAATAGCCACCGGTGTTGAAGGTTTAATCCACGTTTCTGAAATGAGTTGGAGTCAGCACTTACGTTCGGCTCAGGATTTTCTTAAAGTTGGTGATGAGGTTGAAGCCGTTGTGCTTACCCTAGATCGTGACGAACGTAAAATGTCGTTAGGTATTAAGCAGCTTCGTCCAGATCCATGGACTGAAGTACCTACAAAATATGCATCAGGGACGCAACATACAGCTACTGTAAAAAACTTTACGAACTACGGTATTTTTGTTGAACTGGAAGAAGGTGTAGATGGATTGATTCATATTTCTGATTTATCTTGGACACGTAAATTCAAACATCCTTCCGAGTTCTGTAAGTTAGAAGATAAGATTGATGTGAAGGTTTTGGAAATTGATCCCGAAAATCGTCGTCTCAGTTTAGGTCATAAACAATTAGAGCAAGATCCATGGGAAGTATTCAGTACGGTATTCGATAAAGATGAGAATCATGAAGGAACGGTTATTGAGTTGAATGATAAAGGTGCTGTTGTTTCTTTGGCATATGGTATCGAAGCATTCGCCCCCATGAAGTATTTGAAGAAGGAGGACGGATCTAAAGTACAGTTAGATGAAAAACTTTTGTTTGCCATCCTCGAGTTTTCTAAGGAAGATAAAAAAATCCTGATTTCGCATACACGTACTTGGGAAGCTGTAAAAGAAGATGCTCAAAAAGCAGAAGAAAAAAGTACTCGCAAGGCCGTGAAGCAGGTAAACAAAAATGTGGAAAAAACTACATTAGGTGATTTGGGTGTTTTAGGAGACCTTAAAACCAAAATGGAAGAAGAAGAAAAGAAGAATAAATAGTATTCTATTCTCCACTATTGCTTCTAAAGGGCTGCCGATAAAGCAGCCCTTTTTTTATATACTGTTGTGAGCATGCAAGCATATATAAAGTAAGTTGGACTATAGTTTGGGGTTAATGCAATTGATTGCGCTTAGCGCATAATGACCGTGAATTATCATCGAAGATAAACCTTAGCTGTTTGCACACGTTTTTCTTTTTAATATATATGCTTGTTTTGTCCTATGTGAGGGATTTGAAATAAGTAAAAGGGATAGATGTTAAGTGTATGTTTTTGTCAGGCCTTTTCGAGGATTACTGCAAAACCCTGACCTACACCTACACACATGGTGCAGAGTGCATATTTTTTGTTGGAGAGGGATAAATCGATAGCGGCAGAAAGTATGATTCTGGCGCCTGACATGCCTAGTGGATGACCGAGAGCTATAGCACCACCGTTTGGGTTGATGCGTGGATCATTATCATCAATACCTAAGCTGCGTGTGCAAGCGAGCACCTGAGCGGCAAATGCTTCATTAATTTCAATAATATCAATTTGGTCGAGAGATAGTTGAGCGCGAAGCAGTGCTTTACGAGTGGCTTCAACGGGGCCGATACCCATGATTCGTGGTTCGACACCTGATGCAGCAGAAGCGACGATGCGGGCACGTGGTGTGAGATTGAAATTTTTAATACCTTCATCAGAGGCGAGAAGGAGAGCAGCTGCGCCATCATTTAAACCGGAGGAGTTGCCGGCAGTAACAGAGCCGTTGGTTTTAAAAGCGGGTTTTAGGGTGGCAAGCGCTTCGATGGTAGTTTTGGGTTTTCGGAATTCGTCATGGGCAAAAACAATAGGGTCTCCTTTTTTGGGAGAGATGGTATATGGCATAATTTCTAGATTCATACGCCCAGACAACCAAGCATCGTTAGCTTTTTTTTGGGAATGCAGTGCGAATCGGTCTTGTGCTTCACGAGAAATATCTGGGAATAATTCGATGAGGTTTTCGGCAGTTAATCCCATGCCATCAGTACCAAACGTTTGTTGCATTTTTGGATTAACAAAACGCCAACCAAAGCTGGAGTCGTGCATTTGGGCGTCTCGACCAAAAGGTGTGGCGGATTTAGAGATGACCCAGGGGGCACGTGTCATACTTTCGACGCCACCGGCCAAAAAAACATCACCGTTATTAGTTTGAATACCTCTGGCAGCAGAAATGACGGCAGACATGCCAGAAGCGCAGAGTCGGTTTACAGTTTCGCCAGGAACGCTAACCGGCAAGCCGGCCAAGAGCAGAGCCATGCGAGCCACATTGCGGTTGTCTTCGCCGGCCTGATTTGCGCAACCTGCAATAACATCTTCAATAGCTGAAGGATCGAGATGCGTATTTCGGGCCATAAGTTGGTTCAAAACGGCAGCAAATAAATCGTCAGGGCGTTCGGTGCTAAGTGTTCCGGCGAAGTTGGCAATTCCTGTTCGAACGCCATCTATGATGTATGCCTGTTTCATGATAAAAGATGTATTGAAATAAAAAAACCCGGATTATCCGGGTTTCATATCAGATATTAATTTTCTTTTCGAGTTCTTCAACATATGCACGGAATCGTTTGTCGGTTTCCATGAGATTGTTTACTGTTTTACAAGCATGTAAAACGGTTGCGTGGTCTTTGCCTCCGCAGTGAGATCCGATGGTAGCCAAAGACGATTTGGTATATTGTTTAGCAAAGAACATTGCAATTTGACGAGCTTGCACTACTTCGCGTTTTCTGGTTTTAGATTTCATCAATTCGATAGGCAGGTCGAAATAATCGCAAACTACTTTTTGGATGTAATCAATGGAAACCTCACGGGCATTGTTTTTGACAAACTTATCAATCATTCTCTTTGCCAGATCGATGGTAATTTCTTTTTTGTTGAGAGAAGATTGTGCAATCAAAGAGATGAGGGCGCCTTCCATTTCACGGATATTGGTAGTGATGCTATAAGCCAGGTATTCAACTACATCTTTTGGCAGTTCGATGCCATCGTTGTAAATCTTTTTTTCTAGAATAGCGATACGCGTTTCTAATTCGGGTACCTGTAGGTCGGCAGAGAGTCCCCATTTGAAACGAGAAAGGAGTCGTTGCTCCATGCCTTGTAATTCAACCGGAGGTTTGTCGGAAGTAAGAATAATTTGTTTGGCGTTTTGGTGCAGGTGATTAAAGATTTGGAAGAAGACATCCTGTGTTTTTTCTTTGCCGGCCAACAAGTGAATATCGTCTAAAATCAAGACATCAACGAGTTGATAAAAATTGATGAAGTCGTTTTGGCTGTTGTTTTTTACGGCGTCAATAAATTGATTGGCAAAGCGGTCGGCAGGAACGTAAAGAACAGTTTTGTTAGGGAAATTTTTCTTTATTTCAATACCAATAGCATGAATCAAATGGGTTTTCCCAAGTCCTGTAGCGCTGTAAACCAACAATGGGTTAAAAGATGTTCCACCGGGATTTTTAGAAACCGCATATCCGGCAGCCCGAGCCAACCTGTTGCAATCGCCTTCCACAAAATTTTCGAAGGTATAATTAGGCATTAGGTTTGATTCGATGTTGATTTTTTTCAGTCCGGGTATGATGAAAGGATTGGGGATTGATTTATTTTTACCTAAATCAATAGGCATATGCACACTAGGGTTCAGTAATTCTTTTTTGTTTGTGGTTGGAACTTTTACAGCATAGGGTTTGGATGAATTGAAATTATTTTCCATGATGATACTGTACTCCAGCTTTCCTTCGGGGCCCATTTCTTTAAGAATGACTTTTTTTAGCAGGGTAATGTAGTGCTCTTCGAGCCACTCAAAGAAAAACTGAGAGGGAACTTGCAGTGTGAGTGTGTTGTCAGCAATCTTCAATGGTTTGATAGGTTCAAACCAAGTTTTGAAGCTTTGCGGGCTAACATTGTCTCTGATTACACTTAGGCAGTTCTCCCATAATACTTGGAGGTCTTTAGGCATATCGGTTTTTTGGTTTTATATTGTTAGTACATTATATTATTTTCTTCAACTCTCTGATGTTAGTAAAAAGTTAAGATGATGTTTTCTCATGATTAACTATACATTCAAAAGATTGGAGCAAATATTAGCATAAAAA
>JACSSC010000022.1 GCA_014879445.1 Candidatus Competibacteraceae bacterium | reverse complement strand
ATTTCATCAAAAAATCATATATTTGCTGAAGAAAAAAAAATAAACTAAAATCATGATAAAGCGATTAATTATTCTCCTTTTTTTGCTTTTGCCTATTGCGGCACTCAGTCAGAAAAAGTTAGCCGAATCAGACATAAATAAGATGAAAGCCATCGTAGAAGATGGATTAAAAAATAAGCCGGCATCCTTTTTCAATAAAGGCAATACCTACGATTACGAATCTAATATCAAAGTATTATATTTTTCGATACCCGAAGATCAGGAATTTCCCGGATTTAATAGAGCTGCAACCGAGTTTTTTAGCATTGTAACCTATCAGATGGAGGGAAAAGAATTTGTTCAGAAATACAAAATTATCTGCAGAAAAAATGGAGAAGATATGAAATTCTACTCCGCAAATCCTTGGTAAAAATAACCCATGCATCTGCTTTGTCAACTCATCCTCGTTTGCAACTGAGGATGTTTAATTGATAATTGTATGTCAATTCTAAAAGAAGGATTATTTTCTTCAGAATTTTAAACTAAACATAATCAATATTTTAGCTTATTTTTAACATTTTTTCCAGTACTTTGTATTGCATAGTACTGATTTGTGCATAGATTTGTGCCATAAATGTTACCATGTCAACACAAGTAAATTTAGAAAACACGCAACAGCAAATGAGGAAGGGGATACTAGAATTTGTAATCCTGTCCGTGCTGGCACGAAACGATGCCTACACTTCCGACATTATTGCCGAGCTAAAAAAAGCACAGCTAATAGTGGTGGAAGGCACCTTGTATCCTTTGCTGACCCGGCTTAAAAACGGAGGATTGCTCACCTACCGTTGGGAAGAAAGCACGCAGGGTCCGCCAAGGAAATACTATGCGCTTACTGAAGAAGGGCGAAATTTTTTGGTAGCTTTAAAAAGCACCTGGGAAGAATTAACCATAGCCGTTGACCATATTAGCAAGAACAACTAAACCCATTGAAAAAAAAGTAAAATGAAAAAGACAATTCAGACAAACATCGGCGGATTTGTATTCAACATGGATGAAGATGCATACGTAGCTACCGAACATTATTTGAATGCATTAAAACAGCACTTCAGTGCCGACGAAAGTTCGGAAGAAATCATGGAGGATATTGAACTACGCATTGCTGAGATTTTTAAAGACACATTAAAAAACAGCCGTGAAGTCATTACACAGCCCGACGTTGACCACATGATTGGCATCATGGGTCAGCCAGAAATGATATCAGAAGAAGATCACGCTGAAAAGAAAACCGAAAAAGACAACCCCGTACGCCCTTCTGGTAATAAACGACTATATCGCGATCCCGACAATAAAGTTTTTGGAGGTGTATGTGGTGGATTAGGCGCGTATTTCGGCATTGACCCTGTTATTTTCAGGGTGCTTTTTGGTGTGATGTTTATAGCTTGGGGCACGGGTGTTATGGTATATATACTATTGTGGATAGCCATGCCAAAAGCCAAAACTACTGTCGAAAAATTAGAAATGCGTGGTGAGCGTATCAATGTCAGTAACATTGAAAAACAAGTTAAAGACGAAGTTGATGGTGTAAAAAAAGAGTTTAATAAATTCAGGAATTCTCCGAGTTCAACGCGTATTGGTAGTGGTGTGCAGAATTTTTTTCAGGCATTAGCTGATATTCTGCTCAGATTGGTGCGCATTGGTGGCAAAGTATTAGCCGGAATTTTTATTGTAGTAGGTGTTATCATTCTCGCCTTGCTTTTTTCAATCGTTGTAATGGGGCGCAGTTCTCTAATTAATATCAACGGCATAACCTATCATGTATCCACAACTGAATTAATGAATGTTTTCAGTGGTAATCCAATGATATCATTTATTAGCATTATTGCCTTATGCCTACTAATAGCAGTACCCTTGCTTATGATTATTTATGCCGGAATAAAAATGTTATTTAATTTAAATTACAAAAACAAATGGCTTAACATTTCAGGGCTTATACTTTGGGTATGCGGGCTGATTTTGGCTGGATACGTTGCGTTTAATGTAGCTTCTGAATTTAAGCAAAGCTATTCCGACACCATTGAAAAAGAAATCCTGATTGGACGCAATCAAACATTAGTTCTCGAAGCACATGATGATTATAAGCAAATAGAAGATTTTATTGGGGTGGATGAAAACGGAAAACCATTCCCTGTGGGTGATATCAAACTCAACATTATTCGCAATCAGGATAACGACAGTATCAGCAAATTAGATATTATGCGATTTTCGAGGGGAAGAACAAGAGACGAAGCCGGAATGTATGCAAAAAAAATTCAATATGATGTATTGCAAACCGACACAACATTAATTTTTGAACCCGTTTTGTTGATGACCTATGCAGATCGTTTCAGAGATCAACGTGTACAAATTACACTAAAGATTCCAGAAAAGCAAAAGGTGTACATTGCTCCCGGCATGGAAGCAATACTTTATGACGTAAAAAATGTATTAAATGTATGGGATAAAGACATGGTAGGTTACACATGGATAATGGAGAAGAAAGGATTAAACTGTATAAATTGTCCATCAGACATCATTAATTCAAAGAACAGGCATCAAATAGATGAAGATTGGGATTAAAATAATTCATCAAAAAATTAAAAGATATGACTACGATACAATTATCAAGTTTGGGACAAACAAAAGCCCATCACACACGAACCAGTGTTAGGCAATACTTCTCAAGAATGATTGCAGGCAACCAAACATCTACAGCCAAATACGCCCGGGGTTATGCCAAGCCGTATCTTCGCTAAACCACGTTCAAGAGCCGTTACCATCTTACCTATACTTAGATGGATGCTGAAAGATGGGGCTCGTAATGAACGATTCGTTCCCGCCACGCCTGAGGCATAACAATGGATTTGTTTTCAGCATAATCGTAGCAAACCATGAGTGTGCTTCCGGTGGCGGCGACCGGGTGATGGGGTAAGTTGCGTTTTACAAACCGGTAAGTAATCAAAAAGCTCTTTGAACTGATTTGTTCAACCCTTATTTCTACATATAAATCATCTTCAATAAAAACGGGAATTTTATATTCCACCTCAGCTTTGGCCAAAATAATTCCCTCTCTTTTCCAATCAACCGAATCGCCTAAAACTTCTGTGAGATAGCTCATCCGAGCCACTTCCATGTATGTCAGAAAATATGCATTATTGATATGGCCTAGCATATCAGTATCCACAAATCGAAGCTGAATTTTGGCAGCATGTTTATACTCCATATAATTTGTATAATAATTATTGATTAACAATTTCGAGCTGTATGGCCTGAATTCGCGCCATAAATCTGTCGCGAACTGAACCTGAAATACCTTTGGCAAGCAGTGCATCCGAAAGTGCCAACATGGCAAGGTCAAATTCGTCTGATGTGATCATCATCCCCGCATGTGCATTTCGCATCGTACGTCCTTTATAAATACACGGTCCTCCGGCCAGCATACAAAACTGATCCACCATATGGTTGCGCATATTCAGTCGCATTATGGAATCCGTCATTACAGGTTCGAATCGAGGATAAATGACTGTATCTGCTTCCATATTCAGCAACCATTGATCCACTACCCCTGAGATACTATCCAATCCGCCCATTTCTCCATAAAGCGAATCATGAGATGAGTTGTTGTCGCACCCTTGTATAAAAAAAAGGTTAATGCACAGTACGCCTATTAGTAGATGTTTTAAAATGCCCCGTTTGATCATTCGTTATAATATTCTGCCAGTTTATAATAATTAAAATCGTTGACAATGGTTTGAAGGAAATCACGGTGAGGAATGCTTTTATTATCAATACTCAGCACTTCCTGCACTTTTACAAAAGCTTCAGCCAGCACTAAATAATTTTTACTTTTTTCGGCAAAAAACAATGATTCTTTTATAGTTTCAACATCACGATAAGTGAGATTCGATGCTTGAGGATATGTGGGTATATAACTTGGATCCAATTGTTTATAAGCCGTTTCTTCCAATGTTACACGACGACGGATACGAATAACCGTAGTGCCGGCAAACAAATCGCCCAGCCGTTGGCCTTTACCTATAATTAAAAATGCCAACAAAGCCAGTCCGTTAAATAGCAGAAATTCAATAATACGAACCAACCAACGAATAAGATAATTACCAACGGTAGGTTGAGCGCCATCTGTTCGAATGACTTTAATCCGCAACACCATTTTACCAATACTTTGTCCATTGGCAAAAAGCTCAAATAATAAATGATACAATCCAATTGGAAGCAATGCAATCACCATAAACAAGATATTGCTTTCAATTTCATGCGTAGGGCCGAATACATCTCTAAACTGCCAAAGAATAATAATCCATGCAATGGATATAAGCTTATCAATAAGCCAAGCCAGCGAACGATCGCCCAAAGTGGCAAGCTCGTGATCTATGCCGACATTCTGTGTGGTTTGAATGCGTAGATTTTCCATGCGGTGCTAAAAGTACAAAACTAAGCCCGAACAGACAAATCAACAATCCATCTGCATCAAATTGCTGTTTATTTTTTATTTTTAAGCCATGAAACCATTTCTTCTGTTTCTCTTCACAATCTGTTTATCATTTGTGTCATACACTCAAACACCAGTCCGAATGACGTTTCGTGCAGGAATGAATTTTGCTCAGATTTCGGGAGTAGGTATGCAAGGATTCAACAAGTTTGGGGCAATAGGCGGCTTAGGTGTTTCATGGCGATTCAAACCCCGATTTTCTTTCGAACCCGAAATCGTTTATTCTATGAAAGGAGCGCGACGCAATCCCGACCCCGACAACGGCGACTACTCATCATACACCATCGAAACCGACTATATTGAAATACCCGCCATGTTTAGCTGGCATATTGATAAAAAAGACAGATTTACATTAGATTTTGGTGCAACCTTTGGTTTTTTAATTCGGCAGCGCGTTACTCAAAATGGTGGAGAGTTGACACAAGGACGCGGGTTTCAAATCTTCGAACTCGGACTGGCCATTGGTGCTGCATATCATATTAATCACAACTGGGCCTTCCAGTTTCGATTCCAAAATTCTATCATTCCTATCAAGCCCTATGCCAGTGGGCAAACAGCCATATTGCCCCTTTGGGGAATTATACGAATTGGTGAAGTGCATTCTGTTATCTCACTTAGCTTGCAATATGCCTTTCGACTTCAAAAACCATTACCAAAAGATCAACGCCCTGTGAAAGAGAAAAAAACAAAAGAACGCAAAATCAAAAGCGATGTGATAGATGAAGACGACTAATCGAAAGAATTATTATTTTTGTATCAATTAAAGACATTCAATATGATAAATAAAATTAGCATTTTCATGATTGCCATGTTGCTGATTGCCTGTGGTAATAAACGCGACCCCAATCTTACCTATTTTGATAAGCCCGAGGATTACAACGATTATATCATTCAAGAGCAAATAGCTGTTTTTGACGTATTTGATCAATTTATCAATGAAATTGAATCCGGCACATTAGAAGCCGCTAACTCATCACTTTCTACGCTTCATACAAGATCAAAAGAAGCATCCGAGAAAATGAGCAAATTAGCCGATTACAAAAAAAATACAGCGTTCAGAGATCAGGGCAAAGCACTATTTGATTTTTATGTATCGCAATGCGAAACCGACCTCAAAGAAATGATGGATTTGTTTGCCAAAGACACCCTCATGACAGAGGAAGATCAAAAAAGAATTGACGAAATAGCTAATCAATTCGACCAAAAGGAAAAGCAGGCCAACGATTTGCTGATTTCCTCTCAAGAAGCATTTGCCAAGAAATTTCGTCTTGAATTGGTGGACGACAAATAAAACATTAGTACACTCTTTCTCTTGATTACATTCTCCGAACATACATTAGAAAACGGATTAAGAATTATTATTCATGAAGACCATAGTACGCCACTGGCTGCTTTAAATCTGCTGTATGACGTAGGTGCTCGTGACGAACATCCAGAACAAACCGGATTTGCTCACCTCTTTGAACATCTTATGTTTGAGGGTTCTGCAAATATTCCGCATTACGACACACCATTACAACTTGCAGGTGGCAACAACAATGCTTTTACATCAAACGACATTACAAACTATTATCTGACACTGCCTGCTGCCAATATCGAAACAGGTTTTTGGCTCGAAAGCGACCGCATGCTTCAACTCGCATTTTCACAAGAAAAATTAGATATACAGAAAAAGGTAGTTAGTGAAGAGTTTAAGCAACGATATCTGAATCAACCTTACGGTGATTTATGGCTACTGATTCGTCCACTCATATACGATCAACATCCATACCGATGGGCCACCATTGGCAAAGATCTATCGCATATAGAAAATGCTACGCTCAATCAAGTTGAATCTTTTTTTTATGCACATTACGCTCCCAATAATGCCATATTGGTTGTAAGTGGTCATGTGCATACGCCAGAAATTATCCAACTGTCTGAAAAATGGTTTGGTCCCATTCCGCAACGGCAGATAAAAAAAAGAAACCTTCCTATAGAGCCACGACAAAAACAAGAAAAACGGCTCTCTGTTGAACGAGAGGTACCGGCTGACTTGTTGCTGATGGCTTTTCACATGCCTCACCGAACTCATCCCGATTATTATGCATACGACCTGCTGAGTGATATCATGAGCAACGGAAAATCATCCCTGCTATACCAAAGGTTAGTAAAAGAAAACAACCTGTTTTCCGAAATCAATGCTTATGTGCTCGGCAGCATTGACCCTGGTTTGTTCATGATATCAGGGAGAATGAACAAAAACCATTCGTTAGAAAAAGGAGAGCAAGCTGTTTGGCAAATTCTCAACGAAATCAAACAAAATGGCTTAACAGAACAGGCCTTGCAAAAAGTAAAAAACCGCTTTGAAACCGCCGAACAATTTTCTTTGATGAATATATTAAATAAGGCCATGAAGCTTGCCTTTGCAGCACATATGGGAAATGTCGGCTTAGTAAACACCGAGCCGTCTATGTATCATGCCGTCAGCGCCAACGACATACAACGCGTAGCATGCGAGGCATTTTGCTCCGATAATTCTACCATTCTTGAATACAAAGCCATAAATCATTAAGGATGATGCTTGATAGACATACAGCACCCGCCATCAATACCGATTTTAAGTTTTCGCTCATCCATCCTGACGTAGTAAAACATCACGAAATTCCTATTTATTACATCGGAAATCACTCACCTGAATTGGTTCGCATTGAATTGATTTTTAATGCAGGAAGCATTTATCAAACTCAGCCCCTCATTGCCTCCACCACTAACGATATGCTCGGCGAAGGCACATCAAAATACACATCCGCTCAACTTAGTGAAAAGCTTGATTATTTTGGTGCATATGTAACCAAAGACATATCTCACGATCATGCAGCCGTTAGCTTATTTACTGTAACACGTTATCTGAATCAAGTGCTGCCACTTTTCAGAGAATATCTAATGGATTCCATTTTCCCCGAACACGAATTACAAATCAATCTGACCAACCGAAAAGAAACCCTGCTGCACAATCTCAAAAAAGTAGAATACGTTTGCCGAAACGGCTTTGCTAAGCTCATATATGGCGAACATCCATACGGGCAATCCGCTCGGCCCGAAGATTTTGAAAATGTTACTAGCGATGATTTGCAGGCATTTTATCGCCATTACTACCTTTCAGGCCCAAGCGTAATCATGGTTGCTGGCAACACTTCATCGGAGGTTCGCAATCAAATTGAATCCTCATTGCATGACTGGCTTCAACCCCAAACAAAATCAGCAGCTCCTCCCCTGCTACCCTACACACCGCAACAAACCGAGATTGAATTTCAGAATGCCATTCAGTCGGCAATTCGCATCGGAACTCCAACCATATCTCATACCCATCCTGATTACCCAATCCTAAGTTTGGGCAACATGATTTTGGGTGGATATTTTGGATCACGACTCATGAAAAACATACGCGAAGAAAAGGGATACACGTATGGCATTGGCTCTGGCATCAATTCTAATCAACTTAGTGGCACATTCTTGATTAGCACAGAGGCCGGCACTGAATACTTATATATGCTCAAAGACGAAGTTTATAAAGAAATAAAGCGCATGTTAGATGAACCCGTCACAGCCGACGAACTCAACATAGTAAAAAACTTCATATCAGGCAACTTCCTTAAATCTGTAGATGGATTTTTTGCTCAATCCGACCGCATAAAAACATTAGTGCTCAATCAACTTCCTTTCAACTATTACGACAACTATCTACACATTATCAAAACCGCTACATCTCAGCAAATACAAGCTTGTATGCAACAATATCTTCCACTCAATCAGCTTTCGGAATATGTGGTGAAAGGTGTTAATTCCTGATTTTTGTTGATAATCCCCATTTTTTGTTCGCCCAAACTTCCATGAATCCGATATATTTGTACCCGAATTAATATGTGTATGAAAAAAGTTCTTCAGGTTTTCGGCTTGTTAACATGGCTCAGCATGGGGCTATATGCTCAGGATAAATTTGGCAGTATTCGAGGCACTGTATTTGACAAAGGCACAGGTGACCCTATACCAATGGCCAATATTTTACTGGAAGGAACCAAAATAGGTACTACCACCGATAACAATGGATTCTTCAGCATCACTCGACTCATGCCAGGCAGTTATACCATTGTTATTAAAGTGTTGGGATACGACAAATTCACTAAAACATTGCAAGTAACAGAAGGTAAAACACTCAATGAAAAATTTCAGTTGGACGAAACGGCTATTGAGCTGTCGGGCGTTGAAATTACTCAAGAAAAGCAAGAAGCGCGTGAAGAAGTTAAGATTTCTCAAATCAGTGTAACTGCCGAAACCATCAAAAAAATGCCAAGTGTAGGTGGCGAACCCGATATCGCTCAATATCTACAAGTATTGCCAGGTGTTGTATCCAGCGGCGACCAAGGCGGGCAGTTATATATTCGTGGCGGACCACCTATTCAAAATAAAGTGTTGCTTGATGGCGCTGTCATTTACAACCCATTTCATTCCATTGGATTGTTTTCTGTTTTTGAAACCGACATTATTCGTAATGTAGATGTTTATACAGGTGGGTTTGGTGCTCAATTTGGAGGGAGAATCTCATCTATCATGGATATCACAACAAGAGATGGAAACCGCAAACGCTTTTCAGGAAAAATTGGTGGTAATACATTTACTGCCAAAGGACTGTTTGAAGGACCGTTTGCCAAAATGAAAGACGACTCAAAGGTATCGGCCTCTTTCCTGCTCAGTGCTAAAGGATCATTCCTAGAACACTCCTCAAGAGCATTTTACACTTATGCAGATGAAAACGGATTGCCTTACAACTTCTACGACATCTATGGAAAAATAAGCATTTATGCTGGTATGGGAAGCAAAATCAGCTTGTTCGGATTCTCTTACAACGACCAAGTAAACTTTAATAATATAACAAAACTCGGATGGCGAGCCGGTGGTGGCGGTTTGAATTTTGCATTTGTTCCGGGGCAAACCAATGTGCGCATCGAAGGAATCATCAGTTATTCAAGTTATAAAATTGATATGACTGAATCCGTTTCCCCTCCTCGCTCCAGTCTGGTAAATGGTTTCAATATCGGCCTGAATTTTCATCAGTTCTTCGGTACCGATAAATTATCATATGGTATCGAAGCATTAGGATTCACTACCGATTTTAGGTTTGTAAATGCTTCCAATCGCACAATTTACCAAACAGAAAACACAACCGAAGTTGCCACTTATGTGAAATATAAATTCAGTAAATGGGGCTTAGTGCTTGATCCCAGTTTTAGAATACAGTACTACGCATCACTCAATAACATCTCTTTTGAACCACGTCTGGGTGTTAAATACAACATTTTCGACTGGTGGCGCATTAAAGCTGCCGGTGGCATGTATTCACAAAACCTTGTTGCAGCCAACTCCGACCGCGATGTCGTAAACCTTTTTTACGGATTCCTCTCCGGCTCTGACAACCTTCCTAAATACTATCACGGCGATGAAGTAGGTTCTAAACTTCAAAAATCTCAACATGCCATTATGGGAATGGAGTTTGACGTAACCAAACTTCTTACCCTCAATGTAGAAGGATATTATATGAACTTTGAGCAAATCATAAATATCAACCGCAACAAACTATATGACGACAACGGCGAAAATGCCACCAAACCCGAATACCTCAAAAAGGATTTTATTGTTGAATCCGGCTATTCGTGGGGTGTAGATTTTACGGCTAAGTTTGAGTGGAAAAATCTTTATATCTGGATGGTATATTCTCTTATGAAAACAGAACGTACCGATGAAGTGCAAACCTATGCACCTCACTTCGACCGTCGGCATAACATAAATTTGGTAGCCAATTATCGCTTTGGCAAAAAGAAAGGATGGGAAGTGAGTGCTCGATGGAACCTCGGATCTGGATTTCCGTTTACTCAAACACAGGGATTCTATGAGTTCATTGACTTCCAACAAGGCATCAATACCGATTACACTACTACCAATGGCACTCTAGGCATTCAGTATGCCGATATCAACAAAGGTACCTTGCCTTGGTATCATCGTCTTGATATCAGCGTGAAAAAAATATTTACTTTCGGCAAAAACCTGAAACTCGAAATCTCTGCCGGCGCATCGAACTTATACAACCGTGAAAATATTTTTTACATGGATAGGGTTACTTATCAACGCATCAATCAATTACCAATACTGTATAACTTCGGGCTGAATTTTGAATTTTAGCACCTAACACCTACATTTCTACTTCTTCTTCCATTTTTTAAAACACAGATAAATTCTAATATCTGATGTGAATTCTGCTTAAAGCCGTTATTCGTTTTGCTCTTTTTATTAACTTGCATAAAAAATCAGGTTTTGAAAAAGGTATTTCTTTTTTTTCAATTTCTTTTCTCGTCAAGCTTCTTTTATGTTGATGCCCAAATAACATCTTGGCCCGACAATTATCACCCATCATACCATACATGGGCTGACACATTAAAAGAAGGTCGTGATATGCTGCCGGCGACCGTTATTTTCAAAATAAAACCTGCATACCGATTATACTGCGATGCTCATGATATTCATTTACCGGCATTTGTTGCACTCAAAAACCGCATTCAACCTGTAAGTATCCGTAAAATGCATCCACATCATCGCGCTCCCCAATCAACTGTAGATGAGTTCGGCCAATCACTATCTGACTTATCCCTAATTTATGTACTTAACTATGAATCCAATCTGCCGGTATTAAGAATCGTAAACGAACTATCCGGCAGCGGATGGGTAGAATATGCACAGCCCTGGTTTATTGATCAACCATTGACCGATTTACAAACTCAGCTTACGCCCAACGATACCAGCATTCACTTGCAATGGTATCTCTCCAAAATTGGCGCGCTTCAGGTGTGGGACAGCACGCAGGGAGATACCAACGTAGTAATTGGTATAGTTGATGGAGGCACTAACTTCACACATCCCGACCTAATGGCAAACGTATATTACAATTGGGCCGACCCAATTAATGGTCTCGATGACGATAATGACGGATACATTGATAATTTCAGAGGTTGGGATGTTGGCGACAAGGACAAAAACCCACAATATGTAGGTGTATTCAACAGCGCTCATGGCACTTCGATGTGTGGAATAGCCGCTGCATCTACCCATAACACAACTGCAATGGCAGGTGTTGGTTTCAACAGCCGCTATATGCCCGTTAAAATGGTGCACTCAACGCAGGGATGGATAGCCGGCTATCCGGGTATTGTGTACGCTGCCGATCATGGCGCTCATATCATCAGCTGCTCTTGGGGAGGCACCACTCCTGGACCATACGGGCAAGATGTAATTCGATACGCCGCTGTTAATAAACAAAAAATCATCTTCGCCGCTGCAGGAAATTCTAACAATACTGTTCCCTTCTACCCTGCATCATATGAGTATGTAATTGCAGTAGGTGGTACTGAACAAAACGATTATAAATCGGCCAATTCATCCTATTATCCATTTGTAGATATTGCTTCACCCGGGCAATCCATTTTCAATACTTATGCAACCGGATGGGGATGGGGAAACGGCACATCAGATGCTACTGCATTAGCATCAGGTAGCGCTGCCCTCATTCAATCCTTTTTCGACACTCTAGTCCCTTGGCAAATTGGATCACTACTTCAACAAACCGCTTATCTGATTGACACTATACCTGCTAATGCACCTTACATTAATCAACTCGGCTATGGACGCATTGATGTTTGGCGGGCCATTACACAATCACCAAGGGCTTTTATTCACATGAATAACAGACATTATACCGACAACTTCGACGACCTCTTTTTCTCTGGTGATACGGTTCAATTGTCGGGTAGTTTTATCAATACACTTGCCGGCAGCTCGCCTAATCTATATGCTCGCCTTATCAGCCAAACGCCTTATGTTACTATAATTGACAGTATCATACAACTGGGCGTTTTACCTGCATTGCAATCGGTTGTGCCTGCAGCTTCATTCTCTTTTGCCATTCACCCATCGTGCCCTGTAAATCATTTAGCTACTTTTCTTATCGAATATGATGACAATGGATTTCTCAACCGCCAGTATCTAACCGTCTTTCTCAATCCTACGTTCTATTCATCCCTACAACATGGCTTAGTAACCACACTTACATCAACAGGGCGAATCGGATTTAACAGTAATAACTCAGGACAAGGAAGTGGATATCGCTTGAAACAAGAGCCCAACCAACTTTTGCAATTATATTTTAACCCTATGGGATTTTGGATTGGTGCCGAAAACAACGTATCAAACCAAACCCTTACAGACCCATTAGGCGCCTGTTGCCCATTTAACAATGATAGCCACTTTGTAGCCACCCAACCCCTACACCGTATATTGCCACCTGTTATTGCCCAAGCTGAATACAAACGCACATACACAGATGCAAATGCAGGTATAGCTCAACAATATATCAGCATTACACAAACCGATTATTTTTATCATAACAATTACTTCGACTCACTTCGCATTTTCTTACGATATGAAATGCATAATCAGGGCACTCTGGGAAAGAAAAATTTGTTTGCCGGTATTTTCTCCGATTTTGATGTCTTGGATTCAATTTTGGGCTTTTCCCCTAATATAGCTTATTTCGATACATTAAGACAACTCGGTGTTGTGTATAATCCTATTGGAAATACGTGGTGCGGTATTCAACTATTAAGCCAAAAACCTGTCAGTTATTTTGCCAACAACTCAGATGGTAGCAATGGTAGTATTAATATTTATAACGGATTCTCTCAATCCGAAAAATTTTCGATGATTAGTAATGGTATTGCCAGACCGATATCCGACCTGACCGATGTTTCTCAATTCATTGGATGCCGCATTGACACTCTTCCACCCCAAACATGTGATGTAGTTTGGTTTGCTCTGCTCATTGCAAAATCACAATCCGAACTCATATCATTAGCCGGAGATACTTGGACAACTCACCATTCCCGTTTTAATACTTGGACAGGCAATCATAATCAGGATTGGCATCATCCCCTCAATTGGAGCAGCGGTCAAATTCCCAACGCATCCGACTATGTTATCATTCCATGGGTTAACACATTTACCCCAATCATCAGCAATGCCGATGCCTCTGCTCGCGATGTAGAAATTCTTTGTGGCGGAACATTACAGATCATTAATGGACGAAAATTGCAGATAGGTAACTAGGCCAATTCATTGCCGTTTCAAGGTGTTATTTTATTCTGCTTGGTTATAGATGTTTTATGTTTGCATAATATATACTTTGCAATTTTCTTAATCGAATTGTTGCCTCTCACTTTGTGCATATAGCTCTTTCACTATATATAATTTCACACTTGTCTATATTGATTTTCTATATCATTATTATAGAAATAAAGATGATGTCTGAGGCAAACGGGAAAGTAAGGCAAATAATAAACCTCATATTATCGCATAATATACATTTTGCCGAATCCGTTTTTGAAATACTTGTCGGCTGTAGTTTGTTTTCGCTCAATTGATTCACCGTTTAACCTTGCTATCACGCGATAAATATAGACGCCTGTTGCCAGCTTATCGCCATACTCATCGGTACCGTCCCAACGAAATGATGTGATATTGCGCCCGATATGAATAGGTCCTAACTCATTAAGTGTAATTTCCCTCACCACAATGCCACTGATGGTTAATATCTGAATCGTAAATTCTGTAGGCAATTCCGAACCGGTAAGTGTAAAAACAAATTGTGTAGAGGTGGAAAAAGGATTAGGATAATTCAAAACGTGTGTAATAGTTGATTGATTGATAACTTCAAATTGTATATTGTAATCATACGACCCATTACCTATGCCCGACATGTTGCCGGATTTGTCGGTAGCACGAAGCAGCAACTCATACATACCATCTTGATTGGTAAAGTCGGGACGATACTCAATGCGACAATAGTTTTCGCTATTGGTGGCTGGATGAAAAATTAAATCAGAGCCAGAAAAATGTAATTTAACGGGAGTTGAAACACCGGGTTTTCGCAAATATATCTCAACATCTGAGGTATCATCCATCCAAAGTAATTGATTTTCGTCTTTAAGCTGAATCAAAATATCGGGCTTAGCTGAAACGATGTCGCCATTCATAATATGCACCCCATCAAATGTAACATCAAGCAACGGGTTGGCTTTATCGGTACCAACCATAAAAAGTTTCTGACCAATATTATTAAAGTGTGTCTGTTCAAGTTGGTGCGAAGGATGATTAATTGGATTTGCTTCTATCCATAAGCTATTCAAGCCGGGATACGAAACCGTAGATGTTTTGAACGTATCAACAATAAATGCGCCTACTCTCAACGAATCATTTTTCTGATAGTAATGGTGTATCTGATTATTTTTATCAATAATAAAATAATGCATCCATAAACTATCCATCGGATAATCTCCAATATTTTCAAGTGCTGTAATCAATCGTAAATCGTCACCCTGCTGCAAGGTATCCTGATAAAAGCTATACTGAATGGAAGGATTTAGTGCCGCTTCGGGTACACCTTCGTACAATACATGCCAGCTATCTAATTGTGTGGGTGTAAGCGTGGCATCATCGCGAGTAAACATAAAAAGTTTCAGATACGGATAAACCGATGCATCAATATTGTTGTATAAATCAGGTATTGAAGTAACATTGGGCTGTACCTGACTGTATAAAATATCCTGCTGCCCGTCGGGTTTTACACCAATAATATTTACAAATGCAGAATCGTTGAACGGATTGGCATCAATGCTGAATGTATTCCAGTGAAAAGATCCCCATCTACTGGCCGGACCTATCAGTGGCGATGTAATGGTTCCATACATCCAATCATTTTGCAAATATGCAATCAGCTCGGCCGGCTGGGTTGCTGTTGGTCCAACAGCTTCCAAGGTTGTGCTATTATCTCCCTTGCGTGTAAAAAAGATATAAGAACGTGAATATGCACTATCAACCAAAGTGCGTAGTGTGTCGGCACCCATATTTTCAAATGCGGTAACTAAAGAATTAGGCCAAAAAGATGGATTATAAAATGGAGGTGTATGATTAGTGTATGCAAGAAGGAAATGGCCATCCGGCACAATGTTGGTTATAAAATTTTCTAATGCAGCGCGCTGTATTCCGTCATTCAGATTATAAAAGAAATACTTGGAAACGCGGGCATAGCACTGGCAGTTGTCGTTGGCATTACCAAAACTATTGAGGGGATTTTGTCCGGCACATCGTGTCCCCCATGGCTCAAGCGTGATAGGGTCAATTACTGCCAGATAAAGTCCGGGATTAAAGCCACATGGCGCAGGGCCGGTTCCTTCCTCCTGCACAGCCCCGTCAATGCTATATTCTGAATTGAACTGGCAACAATCACCGGGCTGCAATACCGGATATGTAATGCATTTCAGTTGTTTGATGTTGGGAACAAATTCAAAAGTACGTGTACTACGATTGTCTTCAATATAGAGGTAGGCATCATCTTTAAATTGGAAAAAATGATCTTGCCCCCATCCATACTTTCCAATGATATACTGAAAAGAACTTTCTTTCCAACGGTAGAAACTACCGGTTTGCGCTGAATCAACGCCGGTACGCCAAAAATACACTGTGCTATCGGTAAACGAAAATGGCGGTTTCCATTTAACGACACCGCCCGTTTGTTCGATAATCGTATCGCGAAGAAATGGGCTGTTAAACAAATCTGTTGTATCAATCTGTATTTTGTATTTCTTCAAAGCAGCAAACGGATCGCCGGTTGATGCTTTAAGAAAAAGAGAAGAAGCAGGTACAACCTGAAATTTGAAAGGATACACGGGAACAATTTCTGATGAAAGAATATTTAGTTTCGCAACCACTTCATTATTCATTTCATTCATTTCGATAATCTGAGCAAACGGATCGGCCGTAACGGTAAAGATATTTTCGCCAAAGCTATTAACAATGTTTACAGGCAGCTTAAATCGAATGGTGTCAGAATAAAATAATCCGGTACGCGTAAAATAATAAACCGTATCCGGTACGCCTTGACGTGGAAAATCACGTCGCACGCTTAACAAAACAGGCGATGATACATAACGCCCTAGATTATGCATAACAATTTCCATCTCAAAAGAATCCAATTCACTGGTAACCAAAGCCGGAATAAAACGCACATCGGGTTGAGTAATGGCAATATCGGGCTTTATCCAGCTATTGAGGCGTAGCCCAGGATCTCCGTGTATTTGCGGCTCTAATGCCGTAAATCGCAAAATGGAGTTAAAAGATGTTCCCTGTGCTACTTCTGATATCGCATTTCGAATAGCAAAACCTATGGTTTGTCCATAATCATGCAGCGATAAATTGGTATAAATCGAATCTGCAAGTATTTTCATTAATGAAGAAATGCCCAGTGCAGGTGATGCAATAAAAGCAATAGCCGCTTTGTTCGGTTCAAATACAAACTTTTCGCTAATGAGCGGAACGGTTTGAAATATATCTCCTGAAAGACATGAATTGGCAATGATCACAGGATACTTGCCTATATTGTAATAATTCTGTGGTTCATCTATATTTTGATCAAATCCCTGCCCGCTACCATGACCAAAAATGGTGATGAGAGATACGCCATTTTCGTTGATGAGTTTTCGAACTGAATCGGCCAATGCCAATTGCATGGGCTGCGAACTTTGTTTAAGAATGGTATATACTTTGCCGGCAAAAAGCGAATCTTCGATAATAGATTTAAATCCATTGAGATAACCTTCGAGTTGCAATTGCTCTGAAAGGGTTCCTCCACCGCCCAAATGCAGAATATTCTTCATCCAAAGCGCCGGAATATTTCCTTCTTGTTGTTGCACTTTATTGAGATAATCGAATACCTGCTGGTTGTTGTTGGCAGCCAATCGCCCAATGGCAATACTCTCTCCATCCATATCCAATATCCTAAATCCGTATAGATGATCAACCGGAGGAACTCCAATAGGAGGAAGTAAATTAGATTGATATTGTGTGGCATAATTGCCTGCATTGGGATTGACAAGGGTGTTGCGAATGCCTTTGCCTATTAAAAACAAATGTTCGGGTTTCAATGTCCACTCATTCAATGTCATCTGAAGAAAATTCCGAATGGCCATCGGATGTTTAGGTATGCCATACGCAAATTGATCGTATAATTCCTCAATATCAATTTGCAACGAATGAAACCCTGTTTGTTGTCTGTAATTTTTGTATGCTAATGCTGAAGACCGCAATACCGAAGGAGATACAATAAGATAGTCAAAATCACGAAATGTGTTTTGATAATCTAAAAATCGTGCATAAGATGACGGATAAGCACTAACAGGTCGCAGCACTGCTACCGACTGGATTTGAGATTCGGCTGAAATATAACAGGTTTTAATACCCGATCCGTTGGGTATCAATGATTGATATCCGGGGCCGCCGCTATACACATGAATTCGCCTTCGATTGGTCAAATCATATAACCAAACATTTCCTCCGCCAGGGTTGAAATTGCTGATATCAAGCCGTGCTTTAGATTGCGAGGTTTCGTCAGGAATAAGTAAAAACTGCTTGCTTCGTCCACCCAAATTATAGACCTGTGGCAAACGAATCTTAACATATGATATACCAGAGCGAACCGAAGAAGTAAATGTGGACATAAAGTCGAGGGTGAAGGGCGAAGAAGCCGCTGACACAAGACCGGCAGGCATGCTTGTCGTTTTTTTGTATGCATGATAACCGTCAAGAATTGTATCCATAACTACTGAGCCGCCAAACGTAAGTTGGTGTCGGTGTTCTGCCGTACCTAAGGGATTGTTTCCTGTAATGGCATGAATCCAAAGTGTCGCATTTGCTCCAGCATAAGTGGTTGCTCGGTAAGCAAGAAATGGCGCTATCCAACCCGGAGATACGGTAGTTGCTGAATTGTATAATTGCGCCCATCCTTCGCCAATATCGAAATCTGGGTTAAGTTTACCGCCCCCATATATCGGGCCTTCGTAATATGAAGAAGAATATTCCTGTTCAATATCGGCATAATAAAAAATGGCCGGTGTGAAAGAAGAAAATGCATTATCCGTTTCGGATGTATATCGCAAATTACCGATTGAAGAATTCCAAGTAATAAAATAATAAGATGTATCAGAAAACAAGCTGCGGCCTTTGGCAATATGATGCTCTACATTGAGATATAATGCAGTATCGAGCCAAGCATTATTTCTCAGACCAACAAATTCAATATAATCAGTAGGGTCAAATATTCCGTCGCCTTCGCCCTGAATAAATATCGGAATTTCCTGTCCGCGCCCAAAAACCTGAATATTGCGTGGATTAATACTTCCAACCGGAACTCCTGCATTTTGCAATGAAGTGTACGGAATACGATATACGCCATCCTGTGCAATAGCAAACTTGTAATACGACTGATTGTATTGAATCCATGAATTGGCGTATTGTGCATTCACACGACTGGCTGATATCGCAAAAAACAACGATAAACATAAAATCGTTTGTGTGATGATGTTATGGTTTCGCTTCAGGTGCATCATCTTTTTTCTTTTTATTAAAATCAACACGCAGAGAAAAAACGTGCGACATTCCCACAATACTATTGCCAAAATTAGCAAGTGTATAATCTACACTAATACCCCAATATTTAAATCCCAACCCAATCGTTGGCAGGGCTGTCAGATTTTTTCCACCTTCAGGATCTTTCAAATATTGAAAACGTCCTACGCCGGCACGAATAAATACTAAATCGTTATATTCAAATTCGACCCCTGCACAGGGGTCGAAACTCACTGGACCTGCCGGTATCAGCACATTACGACGTCCATCTGTTGTCATGGCAATATCAATTTCTGTAAGAATTCTGAATTTCTTGGGCAAATTAAAATGTTTGGATGTTGCCAATACTAATTTAGGTACCGCAATTTCGGTAGAACTTGATATAACTTCATTGCCGGTAGCCGTAAAAACTAGACGAAATTTTTCGGTATTATAGCTAAAGTTTGTAATGGTAGAAGTAGCATCGCGAAGCGTAGCAGCAAAAGTCCAGGTTTTTAGTTTATATCGGGCACCAAAATCGAAACCAAAACCCCATCCACTTCCAAATTCTCCAATATGGCGGTAAATCACCTTAAGGGTACCTCCATAACTTAATCCTTTTACTTTGGGTATTGTGCGTGCATAACTAAGCATAAATGCATAATCGGCTGCCGAAAAACTCTTCACTCTGTCATAATCTACATTACCATTGGCATCAACTAGTTCGAGTGTGTTGGGGATATCGTCAACCCCACTACGAATAAATGTAAAGGCCCCTGCGCTTTTCTCATTAAACTTAACAGCCACACCGCCATAATCAAACTTAACGATACCGGCAAAATGCTCATTATGCATAAAACCAACCTGAATATCGCGTTGCATATATGGTAAACCCGCAGGATTCCAGTATCCGCAGCTAACATCTTCCAACGATGCCGAAACCGCATTCGACATTCCCAACGACCTGGCTCCAATCCCTATGTCCAAAAAGGCATTCGCATACTTGTTTACCTGCGCCTCACACAGGAAAGGATTAAAAATGATTATTAAAATGGATATCCTAAGGTTCATACATCAATCTACAAATATATTGAATTTTGATGTATGAAATATTGTTTTAATGTATTGCTATCCTCCTAATGTGCAACTGCAAATAAAGGATGAATGACCATATATGCTGCAGCGCCGGCAAAAAAACCTAGCAAAGCTAGTAAGCTGATGCGTTTGATATACCAGAAAAAATCAATCTTTTCCATACCCATTACAGCTACTCCTGCTGCTGACCCAATTATCAAAACACTACCACCCGTTCCGGCTGTATAGGCAATAAACTCCCAAAGTTTATGATCCATATGATATACCGACATATCATACATACCCTGCGCAGCAGCAACCAACGGCACATTATCTACTACAGATGATGCTAAACCAATGGCAATTGCAATAACATCCTCATTACCTATGGTATGATCCATCCATTCTGCCAAATGAGTTAATATATGTGTTGATTCAAGTGCGCTGATTGCTACCAAAATGCCAAGGAAAAACAAAACACTGGGCACGTCAATGCGTGTTAAGGCATGAATCGCTGTATAATGTTTCTTTTCCTCTTCATCTTCGTCTTTATGTATGATTTCAGATAACACCCACAACACACCCAATCCAAGTAACATCCCTAAATAGGGTGGCAAATGAGTAAGTGTTTTAAATACGGGCACAAAAAGCAATGCTCCCAGCCCGGCAAAAAACATGATACGACTTCCTTTTACTTTTTCAACTTTGCGCTGGCCTTCATAATCATATTCTGCACGCTCAACCTTACCCCGTAATCTGAATGACAAAAAAACCAAAGGAACTATCAAGCATATCAAGCTTGGAATAATAAGTGTAACAATAATATTACCAGCTGATATTTGCCCGCCAATCCAAAGCATCGTGGTCGTTACGTCGCCAATAGGGCTCCATGCCCCTCCAGCATTGGCTGCAATAATAACAACTCCGGCAAAAAATTTTCGCTGGTCAACATTATGAACCAACCTTCTGAGCAAAGAAACCATTACTATGGAGGTTGTAAGGTTATCTAGTGCAGCAGACATAAAGAATGTAATGATTGAAAGAATCCATAGCAACTTACGTGTATCGGTAGTCGTAATTCGGTTTGTAATCACCTTGAATCCCTGATGCGAATCAATCAACTCTACAATGGTCATTGCGCCTAGAAGAAAAAACAAAATCTCAGATATTTTGCCTAAATGGTGACTTAATTGATGCCCCACATAATGCACATATAAATCATGCGGGCTAGCCCCATTAAATAAATTCGGACTTTCTATCTGAAAATTGTATAGAAAATGCTGAAACCCTTCTGAAGCCAAAATTCCCTCAGTTGGATTAAAAACTGCATACACTGTCCAAACCAAAACCCCAGTCAACAAAGCAGGAGCTGTTTTGTTTATCTTTAACGGATGCTCAAGTGTAATGGCCAAATAGCCAAGGATAAAAATTACTACGATTATTGTTGTCATTGTGGGTACATTTTGTGCCCAAAAGTAAATAAATCGTTAATAATTCCAAATCTGCCTGCTCTTATTTCTTTACAAATATGCTGGACACTTTGATCGGTTTGATTTTGGTGCTTTCTTGGGAATAATCAAGCGTAATCCCATGTGCAAATCTAAGCTAGCATACTCTCTTTTCATGAGCGTACCCAAAATATCTCCTGTGCCAACAACCAAAGCCCCAATCTGAATGAGATACCCAGATTATAAAGCAGATATTCGTTAAATGACAAGGGCATATAAACGCCAAACCATTTTGACTCCCATCTGGGCGTGATGGCTAACTGATACAGATAATGATTTTTGGTAGGATCAATGGTTCCATGATTAAAAGACAACATCAGCGAGGTATGTAGAGCAAACCCTTTTCTAAAACGATAATCAAAAAACAAATGGATATGTGTAGGCAAATCCATAAAATATGAGGATTGGTTGGATGCTGAAGAAAAAAATACAGTTTGTAGGGTTTGTGCAAATGTTCCGGGTGAATTTACGGGATTGAATGCATGCAGATTTAGCGAGTCATTGTTCGCATAAAAATCACGACTGTTTTGTGACTTATTATATGACATTCCTCCGATATCATTGAATGAAATACCTGCCTTTAACTTGTATTTGGTTTCATCGCCTGCTAAGATGCCGAAATTTTTAACCTGATCTTTGCGACGTGTGCCATAAAGGCCTTTTCGATTTATTTCGGGCTCTCGATATTCATATGTAAAACCAATATCTACACCAAAGCCCGGGCCGCCCACAAAATCAAAAACAAACTCACCATCCTCAAGATTTTGGCTCATGCCGAATTGCCCATAACTATCATAAACCCCCATCCATTCATCATTATGAAATTGATAGCGATAATCATTAAATGTAAGATAACCGGCACCAAGTCCTTGCAATAGCTTGGCGGTTATTCCTCCTTTGAAAGAATGATGCTCATCAGAATAAATAATACGTGCATACGATACGGCATACTCCATCCATGCATGTGCCGTTGCACTCATAAAATCGGCTTCAATGGTTTGATGCCAGTTAGGTGGAAAATCTAATTCTTCTACATCAGTTGGGCCATGTGTTGTTCAACTCTATCAATATTGGCAAAAAAACGGGCTCTTGGAGAAAATCCTATGGCATCATATATCGTAAATTGATAAAGAAATGCCAGCCCTTGCACCTGGGCATTTAGCATAGCATTCTTTTGTGCACCGTTGAGATTTTGTCGTACATACAAATTCATGAAATCGGATGCGCCAAACAAAGAAAAATCAGTAATTGTTGCTGCATCAAAAAATAAAAAATCATTGGAAAAATTGGCATGAGCTGCCACAATGCTGATGTCAAACTTTTTATAATTCGAACCAGTAATTAGTGCAGGGTTGACATGTACCCCCTGAATGCCTGCATATGTGCTGGAATGATAACCTAACCAATCCTGTGACTGAACTGATAATCTAGCAAACAACATACAAATGATAAGAGGTAAAAGCTTTTTCATTATTCTAAATCAAATAAAAAAGCCCCAATGAAGGGGCTTTTTTAAATAAAACATTCTGATAGCATTACTGCTCCCATAAATTATGTTCAAAATCTTTAAGTTGTGTTTTAATATCTTCAGCTTCAAGCAGGGCATCTATACCTTTGATATATTCATCAATACGGCGGTCGTAAGTGTTATCCACTTTATAAATCAAACTGCTAAACTGACGTTTCATAAATACATCATCATAAGTAAGACGCTGACCAAAGTTGTAGGGATTATACACTTCTTCATTAATCAGAACTTTTCTAACCTCTGGGAAATATAGCCAGTACATATCCTGAAACCCTCTAAACTCACCAGTATTTTTGTCATAAACATTCATAACCGGACAAATACCAATGATGCGAGGTTCTAATACAGAGCGTTGTTTATCAAATATCCAGTCCTCTTTGATTTTATACGTTTTTACGTTTGTTGGATCAAATGTGGTAACAAGTACTGTATCATACCAGTCGTATGGTGGATATGGCCGTTGAAGCTGTTGCGAATCGCGACTTACCCCAATATTGGCAACCTCAGCAGAAGTCATTTCAGCCCTAAAATCATCCAAATCAGTGGTATATGCCTTAATAGATTGCTCTGTAAGAAGAGCATCCATAAGTAACGTAATCAGGTTTTTACGCTGATTGGTTGGCACAGTTGGATAATATAATGGCTGATTGATTTTTTCACGAAGATCAATCTTACGCCAAATACGCCTTGCAAACATTACGTCAGCTTCTCTAAGAAAAGAATAAGGCACTACCCTACGATTGGGATAATGTATTTTGTCATACACGCCATCGCGTGGCGTGGGTGATAAAACCTGTGCCTGGGATGACTGCCAGCCCAAAGCAAGTAGTACAACTGCAAAGATGATGATAAATGCCGGCTTCTTCATATTGTTTTAGTTTATAGTGAATACTGCGTTTGCTGTTCGGGTTTCATTACCCGGAATAGACATCTTGATATTATCAAAATATACCTTAGTCCCTTTAGGTAATCTGCGAATCTTATCACTTACTTCGCCCGGTATGGTGTTACCCTGACATGATTTGGAATAGTAAGAACCATTCAGATTAAAGGCAACATCAAAAGAGCGAATAGTAGAATATACATCAAAATCGAAATCGTCCATACGTGGAATCAGTGGAGAAGCAGCACCTGCATTGGCAGCTACTTTTCCTCCATTTGCCTGATTAGCCCAAATAACAGTAGGTGTGGGTACACGTTTTACACGGAATTTAAAACTACCCATACTGGCGGTCTTGCCATCAGGCATTTTTGCTGAAACTGTAATGGTCATTTCGTTGCCGGCTCCTGGCCTAACAATGTAATTACCATTTGATCCAGAAATTCCGGTTCCGCTTACAACAATATTGTTAGGTGCGACACCAGGTACACTAACAGAAATGGGGTTATCCAATCCACGATAAAACACATTCATCTTAGTTGGCGAAACAGTAGCTGAAGGTGGTGATACATTATACATTGTAGAATATGGATAAGATGTTTCCTTCTGTGTTTTCGGATCTATCATCTTGATAACACCGGCAAAAGTTCGTTCACCTTGGCCGGAAGCAGGAATAGAAACCAAACCTTTGCCATTAACAATAAGAGTAGAATCTAATTGCGTAGCACCTGCCACATTCATCGTTAAAGAATCAACAGCAGTACCATAAATTATAGTAGGTTTGAACGATGTGCTATAAGCTGCCAAAAACACTTCGGCTTCAAAATTAGAACCGGAAATAACAAAGTTTGATTTAGGTATCACTTTAGCTTCAACCGCATCAAACTTAAACGCTGTGGCGGAAATCTGATCCCAAAAATGTGTCAACATTTCAGATTCAGCACCTTTCACAATGTTTTCCCATTTGGTTAGCTCAACCAATGCAGCCGAAAGAGGTAAGTGATAGAAATATTTCATCTCCCATGTTTTCTTTCCGTCTTTCTTGTATGCCGGATCATCGGGGGTTGGATCAGGCGTGTTTAAAAGCGCCAATCGTTCTTCCATGATAGCTTTGTGCTTCTCGTCAACTAAAGAGAGTAAAGCGGATTTGTAATCGTTCAATTTATTCTTCAATTCCCTGGCTTTGCCTTTGTCAATTCTATCTGGTTCGGCGCCAAAGTAGTGTGTAGGTTTATCGTAGTCATCTTTTTTACTCACTAATCCAGGATTGGCAATACGATTGTCGGCCTCATCATCGGTAGGAGCGCCATCAACCTGTTTAACCAAATCCCTTTTCATGGAATAAATAAATGCACTGATATCATCAGCATAGGTGCGTACTTTCTTAGCCCTTTCATTCAAATCCTTAACGCGGGGATTTTTCCCTTTATTAACGATTTCATCCTGGTTATGAAATTCTGCATACCAACTGCCATTTTTCTGCTCGATGTTTTGTTTTTGTTGTAATAACCCAATGTTTACAACCACAAATGCATCGAGGATTTCTTTAGATACGTTCAAAGCCAAAAGAGCCGTCAACACGAGATACATCATGTTGATCATCTTTTGCCGTGGTGTTTGTTTACCTGATGCCATGTTTTTAACTCATTTAAGGATTAATAATTTAAAATATACCTTAACGGTTAACATTCATGGCTGACAACATATTACCATATACTGTATTCAATGCAGACAAGTTTTGACCTAATACATGAATTTCTTCTTTGTAGCGTTTGGTGTCTTCAACAGAGGCATTAAGATGCCCCAGTAATTCAGTAATATTGCTGTATGCTTTGGAACTTGATTCAACATATTCTTTAGTTCCCTGAATCTGCAATTCATATACAGAATTCAACGTAGAAAGATTTTTAGAAACACGCTGTAATTGTTCTCCATAGTTTTGGCCATCTGCATTCGAAATAGCTGTAAGCGATTCAGAAGCTTTTACATACGATTCTGATAATTTGCTAACATTTGTAGCAGCAGATTTGATGTTCGTTACAAATTCATTATTTGCAGAGCCGGCGTCAACAACCTGACCTAAACTGCTTGTACTTTCGCTTAGTTTACGCATACCATCACCCAAACTCTGAATTAAATCCGGACCAATTTTAGCATCGGTCAAAAGCTTATCCAATTCTTGTGCTACCGGATCTTTAACAATGCCTTTTTTCTTATCCTTTTTGTCGGTTGATTTGTCACCGGCTAATTCAGGATACACTAATGACCAATCTAAGTCCTCATGTGGGGGTTCGAATGCCGAAATGGCAAAAATAAACGCTTCGGTAAGAAGACCTACCGTAATCATAATGTTGGCAATGGGGAGGTGGAGGATTTTTGCCCATGCTCCTACAATAACCACTGCGGCGCCCAGACCATAAACCATTCCCATAATCTGTTTGCCCGTCTTGCTTTTAAACAAAAATTTCATGTTGTTGAAAGATTAAATTAGGTTAAGAAATAAAAAAACCAAGTTGTTAAGGATTAATATATTGAAGCTTTTCAGCAAATATATTCATGAAACATTAATTAAAGTCGGATTTATCACGCCCCATAAAGGTTTGTACGCAACGAAATCCTATGTAACTTTTTGATGTATCTTGATATTCAAACAAGCGACTATTCACTTGTAAATAATATCCTACATCTTTCCACGAGCCGCCACGTATAACTTTACGTTTAAGAACGGGAGGGTCAGAAGCTTTGGCTTCGTATTTAAGGTCTGGATTTAGGTCATGAGAAAAGGAATAACCCGACTCTTCAAAGGCTACGGCTGTCCATTCTGACACATTTCCTGCCATACAATACAATCCATAATCGTTGGGATTGTATGAATCAACGGGCAGCGTATGAAAACCTCCATCGTCAATATAATTACCACGCATTGGTTTAAAGTTGCCAAGGAAACATCCTCTTGAATTACGGATGTAAGGGCCTCCCCAAGGATATGGGCTTAAATCCAAACCTCCGCGAGCAGCATATTCCCATTCAGCTTCGGTAGGCAAACGAAAATCATGTACAGGAAAATCGTCGTTAGACACCAAATAATTATTCATCAACTCCGTTCTCCAATGAGAAAATGCATTAGCTTGATGCCAGTTTACTCCTACGACAGGATAGTTATCATAAGCAGGATGCCAAAAATACATTTTAGTCATGGGCTCATTATAAGAATATTCAAAATCTGCTATCCAAACCAAGGTATCAGGATAGATATTCACCATTTCTTTGCGGATGAATGTACGACGATCCTGACGAGTAGGCGAACCCGAAGCAGGCCCAGTGTATTGATTATAATAAGTTTTATCGTCTTTCCCATTGATGCCTTTTTCCGATTCATAACGGGTATCACGATACTTGTATTTAGAAGCTTCAACGAGGTCAATCCACCAATAAGTATATACTAGCTTATTAACGTCAATTTCACGCTTTCTCATATAGCGTTGATCTTCCGGATAATACAATTCCTCAAGCGCTTCGCGCTGTTCCTGATCATCCCATTTAATTTTAGTTTTCCAATTCAACAAAGGTGGATCTATTTCCTCCTCATAATCATTTTCGGAAATAAAGAATCGCTCTTCGTCATAGTTTTCTCCTAAAATTGTACGAGCCAAAGAGTCCCTAACATAATTCACAAACTGGCGGTACTCGTTGTTTGAAATTTCAGTTTGGTCCATGTAGAATGCCTGAACTGAAACTGTTTTACTGGGAGAAAGGAATGCCTGAGGCACTTCTTGATCACTATCACCCATATTGTAGCTACCCATGGGAAGATAGACCATTCCGAATGGGTCGGCCTGATACCATTTAGGACGGCCTTGTACTCCGATTAGCTGGCCGTTGTAACCTCCGCTACAGCTACCCAGAAACCAAATTACTCCGGTGATTAACACTAGTTTTCTCATGTTCTTGTTGTTTTTGGCGAATTTATCTTCTGTATATAAACGATTCCTCATTTATATTATTTTATGATTTTTATTTTTAATCTGTAATTCTGTATATTAGGTATTGATTTTAGAAACGGTCTTTGTTATAATCCATAAAACGCACATTGTAACGGCGGATAATTTCTTGTTCTTTCTTCAAACTGAAGCAGTAACGAAGCATAATCTCATGGCTTCCTGTATTAAATGAACTCAATCGTGATGTATTTATATCGTATGAATAACCAATTTGCAATCCATTAAGCTTGGGGGTAATCGCTCCAAAATTCATCCCCAAATTAATCGCAATGGCATCCTGAATACGATAAGTAAGACCGCCCCAGTAGAATTCACGCCAAATTACATTTAAGTTGGCATCAAATTGTGCAGTAGCAAATTCTGTCTTTATCAACACATTGGGATTCAAATCGAAATCAGAACCTGCTATGCTTTTGAATGTATAACCGCCCATAAAGAACATATGACGGGCCTGACGTATATTAATATCTGTGAACTCTGATCCGGTAAGATGCAATGCTGAAATACCTGCATACCAAGTATCTGTATGATAATACACACCCAAACCTAAATCTAAACCAAAGTTGTTTAATGAAGAGCCGGATGCCGGAATATTGGGATCAGGCATACCACTTGGATAAATCCATGTAGGATTCGATATACCTTTGTTAGAAAATCCAACGTCAAAACCAACCGCTAAATGGCCGGGTCCTAAGTTTTTGCGACGATAAGTACCTGCAATTCGCATGGCATAATTTTTCTCAAAACCAATATAATCTAAATAGGTTGTAAGTCCAACAGCTATTTGGTTGTTACCTTTATTCCAAACCGGAGCATCACCTGAAAGCAATGCAGATGTAGGCGCACCATCAAAGCCCACCCACTGAAAGCGGCTTAACATGGTTATACAAATCGCATCTTTGGCGCCTGCGTATCCGGGATTCATAATCAATTTATTATTAAAAAATTGTGTAAACTGCGGATCCTGCTGGGCATTCGCAATTACTGTCATTCCAATTAAAAGGGTTGAGAATACAAGTTTTTTCATACGTTGTCTATATCTGCTTTCGTCATTACACACACTGTTCAAAACGTAAATGTAAGAAAAATTTTTCTTATTTCTTCCAAACATTTGTTTAAGAAATTTTAATACTAATGGCTAAATACTACAATATCAGGTAATTAAATTTAATCATTTAATTTTCTGAATATTTTAAGCCAACGGTCTGGGACTTCGTTTTTGGCAGCGGTTTGATAATCTCTTGATGAACAAGGGATCAGATAATTATGAATTTGATATTTGCCCTGTTTTTCGATACTTACAGGCACATTCATCCACCATTTTTCTGTGAATGTGTTATGATAAAAGATGATTTCGTCGGGCGAGCTACTGTATGCAACGTGATATCGGATATAAAGCGGATCGTCAAGATGCAAACTTTCAGGTTTGCGCAAATAAAATCCTTCAATAAAATGCCAAATAACCTGAGCCATCAGATGATGGTCTGTCCACTCTAACTTTCCGCCTGGTGTAATGCCATAAAATCCAATAGAAGATAGTTTGGAACTGAGGCCGGCATATCGAACCAAGCGACAAATTTCATCACTTGTAAGTCCGTTGGGGCTGACAAACAAAGTATGGGGCGCATCGGCATATTTAACCGACCCGAGATCTACCGATGCAAAGTCAACATCTCGAATGAGGGGTTCTGATTCGGCAATATGAGCACGCACTTCGCCCAATCGCAACAAATCAAAGTCAAAACGATTAAACATATCAATCATTTCAGCCGAATTGAGATAGGTTTGATAAGCCAATTGGCAATAATTAAAAAGATGATTGTCTTTATCAGCCAAAATTTTACTTAAAAAATTCTCTGCAGTGAGTTCGTCTGTGGCTTCATTAAAATTGAGTGTTGAGCTTATGTTCAGCAAATTGCAGTATTTGCCTCTTATTTTATATGCTAAGTAGTGTGCATAAGTAAGCTCTTTACCTCCGCCAATGACGATGGGAGTGATTCCTCTATTCATTAAATCGGCGAGTATTTCAGATAGAATCTCTACGACTTTATCTAAAGAATTTCGGATAGAGAGGTTTCCGAAATCGGCAATTCGCACATCATAATTTCCTTTATAAAGCCGATAAAGCCAATATCTAACATTATCAGGGGTTTGGGTTATGCTACATGACAAATCATATTGATCGTAACCTGCGCCGATGATTACAATATCAATGGGCTGATTTTCGATATCTGGAAATGGTTTGCCTGCTTCATACGAAAGGATATTGGATGAATAACGACTGCTGTTGTAATCTTCCGACATCACATAACCGGACACGGGTTCAAAATAATTTTCCCAACTCATATTATTGCTATCAGTTGCAATAATAGCGCAAATTAGAAATAAAAAAGGGTCTGAGGGTAATAAGATATTTACATACTGTTCTTAATTACTTCGCTGATTTTTTCTTAGCAGCCGGTTTTGGGGTTGATTCTTTGGCAGCCGATTTGGGTTTGGCTGAACCTGTTTTATTTTTCACCTTCTTTTTTGTGTCAGATTTCTTTACAGATTTTTCTTTTTTAGCTGCTTCTTTTTTGGCTGACCTACCGGTAGGTTGTGATTGAGAAATGATGGATTGAACTTCTTCTATGGTAAGGGATTGTGCATCTGTGCCTTTAGGAATGCGGTAATTGAGTTTACCCTGAACAATGTATGGGCCAAAACGACCTTTCAAAACCTGAATATCTGTTCCTACAAATTGGTGAATGATTCTGTTTTGCACGGCTTCACGTTTTTGAATGATAAAATCAATGGCTTGTTCTGTTGTAATTTCCAATGGGTCCAATCCTGCCGGAATGGATGCAAAAACATTGTCATGCTTTACATAGGGACCGAATCGGCCAATACCGATAGTGATTTCCTTCCCTTCATAAATACCGGCCTTACGAGGTAAATTAAACAATTCCAATGCTTCATCTAAGGAGATGCTCTCTATACTTTGGCCATTACGCAAGCTGGCATAGCGTGGTTTTTCTTCTTCGTTCATGTCGCCAATCTGTATCATGGGGCCAAAGCGTCCGATTAAGGCATAAACAGGTTTTCCGTCAGCAGGATGAATACCTAATTCACGTTTTCCAGTAACCTTGGATGATGTTTTCTCAGTAATTTCCACAATCTGATGAAAGGGATTATAAAAAGCACCAATCATTTTTTCCCATTTCAGGTTTCCCGAAGCAATTTCATCAAATTCCTTTTCAACCGAAGCCGTAAAATGATAATCAAGTACATTTTTAAAATGTTCAACCAGGAAATCATTCACCAATGCGCCTATATCAGTTGGAAAGAGCTTATTTTTTTCGGCACCTGTAACTTCTTCGCGAATTACCTCTTTCACCTGTGAGGAAGCACAAGTAATAACATGATATGAACGAGTGGTTCCTGGGCGTTCTTCCTTAACAACATATCCACGATTTTGAATTATAGAAATGGTTGGTGCATAGGTTGATGGACGACCTATACCCAATTCTTCTAACTTTTTCACCAAGCTGGCTTCGGTATAGCGTGACGGTGGTTGGGAAAATCTTTCAGTTGCTACAATTTCACGAGCTTGTACTAAATCGCCCGTACGCACTACAGGTAAATTTTGGTCATCCGATTCTTCTTCATCCTCGTCGTTGCCTTCCATATATACTTTAAGGAAACCATCAAAAGTAATAACCTCTCCACGAGCCACAAAATGTAAATCCGTACGGGGGGTTTTAATTGTAATAATTGTTTTTTCGAGTTGGGCATCACTCATTTGAGAAGCAATGCTACGTTTCCAAATCAAATCATATAATTTCAATTCTGCATTATCGGATCCGGCAGAAGTAATATTCATATCAACAGGACGGATACATTCATGAGCTTCCTGAGCTCCTTTCGACTTAGTAGCAAACTGCCGGCGTTTGTGGTATTTTTCTCCGAACATACTTTGAATGGCCTGCGACGCTGATTGCAGTGCAAAATCTGACATATTAACAGAGTCGGTTCGCATATAAGTAATCTTACCGCTTTCGTAAAGGCGTTGAGCCAACTGCATGGTACGTGCAACAGAATATCCTAATTTTCGACTTGCTTCTTGCTGTAAAGTACTAGTTGTAAAAGGCGCTGCCGGCGTTTTTATACCGGGTTTCTTTTCAATTTGATGTACTGGAAAAGTTGCGCCTAAGCAATCGTTAAGAAAATCAAGTGCTTGCTGCTTATTATCAAATCGTTGACTAAGTTCTGCCTTAAAGGTTTTTTCTCCGGCCAAGAAAACACCTACAACACGGTAATACGACAGTACCTGAAAGGCCGTGCGTTCTCGTTCGCGTTCAACAATTAACCGAACAGCAACTGATTGTACCCTGCCAGCAGAAAGAGAGGGCTTGATTTTTTTCCACAAAATCGGCGACAATTCGTATCCTACCAAACGGTCGAGTATTCGTCTTGCTTGTTGGGCATTCACTAAGTTATAATCAATTCCACGAGGATTTTCGATGGCCTTCATTATTGCCGTTTTAGTAATCTCGTTGAAAACAATACGACGTGTTTTCTCTTTCTTTAGTTCCAATGCCTCCGCCAAATGCCAGGCAATGGCCTCCCCTTCTCGGTCCTCATCAGATGCAAGCCAAACCAATTCAGCCGACTGTGCAATCTTTTTTAATTCAGACAAAACCTTCTTCTTGTCTGATGGTACAACATATTCAGGAGCAAAATGATTTTCAACATCAACAGAAATACCTTTTTCTGACAAATCCCTTACATGGCCGAAACTTGATTTGACAACATAATCCTTCCCAAGGTATGTTTCGATGGTTTTGGCCTTAGCCGGAGATTCTACAATTACCAGATTTTTAGGCATATTCAGATTGCTTTATTTTGTATATTTCATGATGTTAGGTTGGTACAAAGAAAAAAATTCTTTGCCAATACTCACCTATTAAATGAGGAATTGGTAAAGATAAAAAACATAAAACACTAGATATTAGCAATTTGCAAATCAAAGAAAACCCAATTCTAGCCGGGCTTCTTCACTCATCATCTCCTTGTTCCAGGGTGGGTCAAAAGTAATTTGTACTTTTACTTCTGTTACTCCTTCCACATTTTTTACTTCCTGCTCAACCTGCATAGGGATATCTTCTGCAGCCGGGCAATTTGGTGTTGTTAATGTCATGACAATATGCACCTTACCTTCTTCGCCAACCTCAACATCGTAGATAAGCCCTAATTCATAAATATCAACCGGAATTTCGGGGTCATATACATTTTTAATGGCTGAGATGATTTCATCTTGTTTTGATATATTATTTTCCATTTCTATAATCATTAATGTATAAATGCCTTAGCATACGATTTCATTTTATTAATCATGCTTAATAATCCGTTGCTACGAGTTGGCGAAAGATGTGTGGCTAATCCTATACGATCTATCATATATAGGTCGGTATTGAGAATTTCGGCAGGTGAATGGTTTGATAACACTCTAATAAGGAGTGAAACAATACCTTTTGTTATGATGGCATCACTATCTGCGGTAAAATGTACTTTTCCGTCTTCCAATCGTGCTGCCAGCCAAACTTTACTTTGGCAGCCGTCAATCAAATGTTCGTCGGTTTTCATCTCTGTATTAATGACTGGAAGATTCTTTCCCATTTCAACGATATGCTCATATTTATCCATCCAGTCGTCGAAGAGTTCGAATTCTTCAATAATTTCATTTTGGAGTGTATCAATGCTGATATTCATGTTGATTAAGATAATATTTGAATAGCTTTTTTAAGTGCTGCCTCAAGTTGCAAAACGTCATCTTCATTATTATAAAAAGAGAAAGAAGCACGAATGGTACCCGGAATTTGCATAAAATCCATGACAGGTTGAGTGCAATGGTGGCCTGTTCGAACAGCCACGCCTTGTTTATCGAGCAACACACCTACATCATATGGGTGTAACCCATCAATCAAAAAAGAAAGCACGGGTGATTTATCAGAAGCCGAACCTACCAATTTAAATCCAGGCAAATCAGATAACCGATTTAATGCTAATTTATACAAAAACATTTCACGCTGATGAATTGAGTCCATGCCAATATGGAGCAAATAATCTATGGCTGTAGCAAGTCCGAGCGCTCCTTCAATATGTGGTGTACCTGCTTCAAATTTGAATGGAAGTTCATTATAAGTTGAATCATTATAATTGACCGACTGAATCATTTCTCCACCTCCCTCAAAAGGAGGCATTTTATTTAGCCATTCTTCTTTGCCAAACAAAATACCAATTCCGGTTGGTCCAAGCATCTTATGTCCTGAAAAGCAATAAAAATCACAATCCAGCGCTTGAACGTCAACCTTCAAATGTGGTACTGCCTGAGCGCCATCTATCAATACCGGAATACCATGCTGACGAGCTATTCGAGTCAATTCGGAAATCGGATTAACTGTGCCCAATGAATTAGAAACATGTGAAATGGCAATAATTTTGGTTTTATCACTTATAAGATTTGAAAATTGGCCAATTAATAATTCGCCTTTTTCATTCATGGGCAAGATGCGAAGATGTGCACCTCTCTCTTTCGTTACAATCTGCCAAGGCACTATATTAGAATGATGCTCAAGAGCCGAAACCAACACTTCATCGCCAGGTGATAAGAATGCACGTGAAAAAGAATATGCCACTAAATTAATCGCATTGGATGTGCCTTTAGTAAAAATAATTTCTCGATGTGATTCGGCATTAATAAATGCCTGTGCTTTGATTCGTGCTTGCTCAAATGCATCTGTACTAATTTGGCTTAGTGTATGAACGCCTCTATGTACATTGGCATTGAGGGTTTCGTAATAATCAACAATGGTTTGAATAACCTGTCTGGGCTTTTGAGAAGTGGCAGCATTATCTAAATATACTAACGGATAGCCGTTAATCCTTTTTTTCAGAATTGGGAAATCGTTTCGATATCTTTCCCATTCGGAGGCATCGGGTAATAGTATCTTATTATTCAATTTCATGCACACCGGTAAAGTTTTCAATGAGGGCTTGTGCCTTTTGCAAATAATCTTCATTTTCTATCCCAGTCAATACATCAGAAGCAAATGCTGCTATTAGCATATTACGAGCTGTTGGCAATGATATACCTCTAGATTGAAGATAAAATAAAGCTTCCTGATTGATTTGTCCAGTAGTAGCGCCATGACTACATTTTACGTCATCGGCATAAATCTCGAGGCGAGGTTTGGCATAGCTTCTGGACTTATCTCCAAGCAATATACTTCGAGATGACTGAAATGCATTGGTTTTCTGAGCATCTCGTTCCACATGAATGGTGCCACTAAACACAGCCGTTGCCTCTTGCGAAACGATGGATTTGAAAGTTTGATTGCTTGTGCAAGATGGGCTTTGATGAATCATAGTAACATGTGAATCTGCATGAGTATTTCCAGAAAGTATATTAAGTGCTCTAAGATTGGCGTCTGCTGATTCGCCGTTGAGACATACCTTATAATTATTCCGAATCAATCCGCCACCGGCAGTAACCTGACAAGCATGGAAACGGGCACGATACTCAACTGTACAAGACAACTCATCAATCAACGAAAAGCCGGATGATGTATTGTGCATTCTGTATAAAGTAAGGGAGGCATCTTCATGAAGCCAAATACGAGTTAGCTGATTATGTAAAACAGAAGTAGTGGCTGATGATTTAGATTCCACTAACAACTGAAGTGAGGCATTTTTTTCAACAACAATGTGATTAAGTGTATTAAGTACATGATGAGCGCCATCCCAATCATAAAGAATATGCAAATTGGCGGCAGGTCGTGTTTCGGCTTTTACACGAATCAAATAGCCCGCATGAGGAGCTAAAGAGGCGAGTTCGGTAAAAAAGTGATTGTTATCTTTCTCTGGTAATAAAGGAAAATCAGGTTGTATATCTGTTTGGCCTGGATGAACTTCAATACAATTTTCCAATTCAGAAGAAAGATGAATATGAATCAACTTTCCATTAAAAAAGTACAACATATTTTGGCCTTCCTTGACCTGAGGGATAAGTCCATCGTGAGTGGGTGTTTCGAGTATAGGTTCGATCCAATTATGAAGGGGTGTATATTTCCACGACTCATTACGAGAAGATGGACAAGATGAAAAAATGCGGGTAGCCAAATGATTGGGCAACCCTGAAAGAATTTTTTCAGTCAGAGAGGGGGAAATATCTTTTACTGCTGTATTTGTACTCATAATGAGGAATGTTCTACTTGCTCTTTAATCCAGTCATATCCTTTTTCTTCTAATTCCAATGCTAAGGATTTGTCGCCTGTTTTAACGATTTTACCCTTATACAGAACATGAACAAAATCCGGCACGATGTAATCAAGCAATCGTTGATAGTGGGTAATTACGACAAAGCAGTTGTCATTACTTTTAAGTTTGTTGACACCTTGCGCCACGATTCGCAGGGCATCAATATCAAGACCTGAGTCGGTTTCGTCCAATACAGCTACCCGGGGTTCAAGCATGGCCATTTGAAAAATCTCGTTGCGTTTTTTCTCACCGCCGGAGAATCCTTCGTTCACAGAGCGATTAGCTAATTTTTTATCTAATTCTACCAATGCCTGTTTTTCTTTCACCATTGATAGAAACGATTTTGCGTCAAGAGGAGGTAATCCGCGATAATTTCGGACTTCCTGCACGGCAGTTTTCATAAAATTCATCATGCTGACGCCCGGAATTTCAACCGGATATTGAAAGGCCAAAAACAAGCCCTCTCCGGCTCGCTGTTCGGGAGAAAAATCAAGCAAATTTTTATGCTCAAGCCATACTTCGCCCTCAGTAACCTCATATTCTTCTCTGCCGGCCAAAACCGATGCAAGCGTAGATTTACCAGATCCGTTCGGCCCCATAATGGCATGTACTTCGCCTGGTTTAATTTCCAAATCCAATCCCTTCAAAATTTCTTTTCCGTTAATCGAAGCGTGAAGATTTTTTATACGTAACATATTATGATGATTCTAATTAATTGATATAAAATTTTAACCGACTGACCCTTCCAAACTGATAGCTAGTAATTTTTGAGCTTCCACGGCAAACTCCATAGGAAGTTGATTAAACACTTCTTTACAATATCCATTAACAATTAATGCCACCGCTTTTTCAGTATCAATTCCACGCTGGTTGCAATAAAAGAGTTGGTCTTCAGCTATTTTGGATGTTGTGGCCTCATGCTCAACAATGGCAGATGGATTATTTACTTCGATATAAGGAAAAGTATGAGCGCCACAATGAGAGCCGATAAGCAGAGAATCACATTGGCTAAAATTTCGTGCATTGGCTGCACCACGAGAGATTTTAACCAATCCACGGTATGCATTATTACTTTGCCCGGAAGAAATTCCTTTCGACACAATCGTGCTACGAGTATTTTTACCTATATGCACCATTTTTGTTCCTGTATCTGCTTGTTGATGATTGCCTGTAACTGCTACAGAGTAAAACTCACCCACAGTAGCATCCCCTTTAAGAATCACGGAGGGGTATTTCCATGTGACAGCCGAGCCCGTTTCCACCTGAGTCCAACTAATTTTAGCTTCATTTCCAAGACAAATTCCACGTTTGGTAACAAAATTGAAAATGCCACCTTGTCCATTTTCATCGCCCGGATACCAGTTTTGCACCGTTGAATACTTAATTTCGGCACGATTCATGGCTATCAATTCAACCACGGCGGCATGAAGCTGATTTTCGTCTCGCATGGGAGCTGTGCACCCCTCCAAATAACTCACATAACTATCATCATCCGCAATAATCAACGTACGTTCAAACTGACCTGTATTAATGGCATTAATTCTAAAATAAGTAGATAATTCCATAGGGCAACGAACACCTTTGGGTATATAGACAAAAGACCCATCGGAAAAAACTGCTGAATTTAAGGCAGCAAAGAAGTTGTCCTGCACAGGGACAACAGAGCCCATATATTTCTTCACTAAATCAGGGTATTCGCGAATGGCTTCACTTATTGAGCAAAAAATCACACCCATTTCAGCCAATTTTTCACGAAATGTAGTTTTCACCGATACGCTATCCACAACAACATCCACTGCCACACCGGCCAAAACCTTTTGTTCCTGCAATGATATACCGAGTTTATTGAATGTTTCAAGCAAACGCGGATCAACTTCGTCCAATGAATTATACTTAGGTTTTTGCTGAGGTGCAGCATAATAACTAATGTCTTGATAAGAGACCGGTTTATAAGAAATATGAGCCCAATGTGGTTCATCCATTTCTTTCCACTGACCAAATGCTTTCAAGCGCCACTCAAGCATCCATTCCGGCTCGTTTTTCTTAGCAGAAATAAATCGTATAGTATCTTCGGTAAGCCCCGGAGGCGCCATTTCTGTTTCAATATCGGTATAAAAACCATATTTATAGGTACCAGAAACTACGTCATGCAACAACTTATCCTGTTCGTTTTTATCCTTTTCTTCTGTACTCATCATAATGCTTCCATGCTTTGGATAATGTTTGATAATATAGATACTACATTCATTTCAATAACACATGAACATGGTATTTGTTTACTTTGTTTAGAATTGTTCTAAATAAAAGAAAAAACAAAAGTAAAAAAGATTCAAACGCATCCAAAAAAAATAAAGAGACATGTGATGAAATTATGAATTAATATAGAATAATGTTGGAAAAAGCAACCATATACGTACATTTATCCTCTAAAAAGAAAAAAAACGAACCCGGCATGCCAAGAGTGCTAAGAATCATTAATAGGTTTAATATAGGTGGACCTACATACAATGCAGCATATCTCACCAAGCATTTATTGCCCGACTATAAAACTTTGCTAGTTGGAGGTTCGATAGATGAAGGAGAGGAATCGTCAGATTATATATTACATGATTTAGGTATTAGGCCACTTTTGATACCTGAGATGCAGCGATCTGTAAAATATAACGGAGATTGGATTGCATATTACAAACTCAAGGAAATCATCAAGCGATTTAAACCAGACATTGTGCATACACATGCATCAAAGCCGGGGGCGTTGGGTAGGTGGGCTGCTTACAAATGTGGTGTTCCGGTTATTGTACATACTTTTCACGGGCATGTTTTTCATTCCTATTTCAATCGGTTAAAAACGGAATTAGTAAAGCAGGCCGAACGTCGAATGGCCGCAGTTTCTACAAAGATTATTGCACTCAGCGATATGCAGAAATATGAATTATCTGATATACATCATATTTGTGAAGCAGAAAAAATCTCAGTAATTCCTTTAGGATTTGATCTTTCAAGATTTAGGGAAGATACAGAAGAAAAACGAGATAAGTTCCGCATACATTACCGCATTGATGAACATGAAATTGCTGTTGGGATCGTAGGCCGGTTGGTTTCCATTAAAAACCATGAATTATTTATTCAATCCATACGCCATGTAAAACAACATACAAAAAAGCCGATTAGGGCTTTTGTTATAGGTGATGGAGAACGAAGAGATGAATTAATCCGTAAATGTTTGGAATGTGGGCTTACGGTTAGTGTATTTCCAAGCCAGAGCAAAGCTGATGTAACATTTACATCCTGGATAAAAGAGGTAGATTATGCGATGGCTGGGTTAGATTTAGTATGCTTAACATCATTAAATGAAGGCACACCAGTCAGCTTAATTGAGGCACAGGCAACAAGTCGCTGTGTACTTAGCACACAAGTTGGAGGAGTAGAAAATGTAGTCAGCAATCATTATACCGGGCTTTTAGCTCAAACAAATGAAGCATATATGGCATCTATGTTGAGATTAGTTAATGATGACGATTTGCGCACTCATTTGGCCTCTCATGGATGGGAACATGTGCGACAAAACTATCATTACACACGATTAGTATCTGATGTTAGGCAAATGTATGACGAATTACTTGAGAGAAAGAAAGTATATCATCATCAATATCAGGTATAGCTTAACATTACACTTTTTTATTACACCATAATCCACAGGCAATCCACCAGGCAAATCGAAAAAGCATAACAGCTTTAGCTATTCTTCCTGTAATAAGATAAAAAAAGGAAACAACTGTTGCACCTATTGGTTTCAATGTATATTCGGCATAACGGGCAATTTTTTTGAAAAATGGAGCATGTTCCACCTCTAATTTTTCGCCTTGAGCAAAGCCATAAGAAAATTTGCGAAGATAATCGGAATTGAGTTTGGTATTGTCAACCATGTGATATACGACCAATTCGGGGAAATACCAAACCTTTTTTTTATCCGAATCTGATTTCACCCTAGAAAACAATTCTTTTTCCTCTCCTGCCAGCAAAATAGTGCCTTTGCGCCCAAGATTGGGATTAAACAATCCGAATTGATTAAAGAAATGTTTATGGAAAGTCATATTACTTCCACAAGGAAATTTTCCCCAAAAAAGCAGATTTCCGATTTTATTACCAGGGTCGAACTGACCGGTAACGCCCCAAAAAAATTTTGAATACCAGTTGGGTTTCCCATCCACGAATCCAGGAATAATTTTACCACCGATAGCCAGTGTTTCAGGATACAGATAAAACAGCTTCAATACATTTTCGAGAAATCCGACTGGAGCAATGGCGTCATCATCCAAAAATGTAATCAATTCGCCTTTTGATTCGCTTATTCCTCGATTGCGTGCATAAGACAATCCCTGATTAGATTCATTACAAAAAACGATATGTAAATTGGGGTGTGTTTGGATAAAATCGTGCACGATAGTAGTTGTGTTGTCTGTACTATTGTTGTTTACCACAATCACCTCAAAGTTGTTCGAATTGAGTGTTTGATCAGCTAAGCTGTCAAGTGCTTGACGAATATACTTTTCGCGATTATACGTACATATAACAGCCGATATACGAACTGTAGGTTTCATACAATCAGGTTTGAATAATCCCTGTATTAAAAGATTTGGTTATAGGAGAAAGGTTAGCTACGGCAATACTCATAGAAATATATTCGCGTGTACGGGCAGGGTCAATAATTTCGTCAACCCACAAGCGAGCAGCTGCATACCAAGGTTTCATTTGTTTGTGATAACGCGCTGTAATTTGCTGAAGCAAGGCAGCTTCTTCTTCTGGTGAAATCTGTTTTCCATCAGCTTTAAGATTAGCCGTTTGAATCTGCAACAATGTTTTGGCGGCCTGCGCGCCACCCATTACTGCAAGCTGAGCCGTAGGCCATGAGTAAATAAACCGAGGGTCGTAAGCTTTTCCACACATAGCATAGTTCCCGGCGCCATACGAATTGCCCATTATGACAGTAATCTTAGGCACAACGGAATTAGAAACTGCATTCACCATTTTAGCGCCATCCTTAATAATTCCGCCATGTTCGCTACGACTACCCACCATAAATCCGGTTACATCTTGAAGAAAAAGTAACGGAATTCGCTTCTGATTACAGTTCATAATAAAACGCGCTGCCTTATCAGCAGAATCAGAATACACTACACCACCGAATTGCATCTCCCCCTTTTTCGATTTAACGACTTTTCGCTGATTAGCCACAATGCCCACAGCCCATCCATCAATACGAGCGTAAGCGCAAACAATACTTTGCCCGTATTTTTCTTTATACTCTTCCCATTCCGAATCATCAACAATACAGGACAGAACATCTTTCACATCATACGCTTTGTCTCTACTATCAGGGATAATTCCGTACAAGTCATGTGAACTACGTTTAGGCGGAACAGAAGCTATGCGATTAAAACCGGCTGTTTCAAACCCTCCTATTTTATCAATAATATTTCGAATACGAGTAAGGCAATCCTTGTCGTCGGAGCATTTATAATCAGTAACGCCACTTACTTCACAATGAGTAGTTGCGCCGCCGAGTGTTTCGTTATCAATATCTTCGCCAATAGCGGCTTTAACCAAATAAGAACCAGCCAAGAAGATGGATCCTGTTTTATCAACAATCATGGCCTCATCGCTCAGTATAGGCAAATATGCACCACCAGCCACACAACTTCCCATAACCGCAGCAATTTGAACAATACCCATTGACGAAAGGATGGAATTATTACGAAATATTCTTCCAAAATGTTCTTTATCTGGAAAAACCTCATCCTGCATTGGTAAATACACCCCAGCACTATCAACCAAATAAATGATAGGCAATCTATTTTCCATACTGATTTCTTGAGCCCTCAAACTCTTTTTAGCAGTTATCGGAAACCAAGCGCCTGCCTTTACGGTAGCATCATTGGCAAGAATAAGGCATAAACGACCTTTCACCGAACCAACACCCATCACAGTGCCACCGGCTGGACATCCGCCTTCGGACTCATACATTTCGTATCCAGCAAAAGCGCCAAGCTCATAAAAAGTTGTATTCTTATCTATCAGAAATTCAATGCGTTCGCGTGCAGTTAGCTTCCCTTGTGCATGAAGCTTGGCGATACGTGATTTACCTCCTCCCTGCCTGATTTTCTGCAACTTCTGCTCCATTTCAGAGAGTAAAAGACGCATAGCGTCATCGTTTTTGTTAAATTCAAGGTTCGTAGCCATATTTATAAACAAACAAATGATATGTGAAAAGCCCACAAATATATACATATAACCGAATGTAGAAACTTATTAACACTCGAATAACAAGGAATAATTTGGAGGATATAGAGTGAAGGGTGTATATTTGCAGCGCAAACCAAATAAACAAAAAACTAGGCACACAGTTTTTTATTACATATCCGTAGTTGTTCTTCGCCCAAAAGGAAGAATACAGCCAAATGTAAATCTATTATTATGTTAACAAAAAAGGTAATTGCTGTATTAGCAGGCATTTTTATGCTTATATTAAGCGCAGGAGCCACCCAACAAGGCAAACATGTGTTAAGTGGAAGACGTGCAGCGTTTATCCGCTCATTTACACCCTATATTGCATCGGCCAATCTTAAGATTCATCAACAACGCACAAAACTTTTCGGGATTACTGAATATTACAACCGAACCGGATATATGACCATTGAATCACGAAATTGGATACAAACCATAGCTGCTGAGTATGAAGTTGAATGGAGTTTAGAAAATGGTAGTTTTGATGAAATTGCAAGTGCGGTTTTAGATGAGTTATGGATAAGGGTAGATGTTGTGCCTCTGAAATTGGTATTGGCACAGGCCATCATTGAAACGGGCTGGGGGAAGTCGAAGGCGGCTCAATCAACCCATAATTATTTTGGCATAACCCAATATGGTTCTGGAGGTCGAAAGGTTACACAAAGTACAACACGTACTTATTTTTTACGCGAATATGCTAGCATTAATGAAGGTGTTGAGCATTATCTATGGGTACTTAATACTCGCAACTCATATCGAGTTTTTAGAGAAATGCGTGCTCTATATAGAAAAAATGAATGGCCTCTTACGGCTCAACATTTATCAAAGGGATTAATTAACTATTCAGAACTACGAATGGGGTACGTGGCCAAACTAAATTTCCTAATTAGAAAATATCTCCGATCGGAATACCATCCATTTGTGCAGGGGTAATCACCTATTAATCAATTTTCTTAGTTATTACTTTCGATTTTTTTGACAAAAAATTTGGATTTATTGTCTTTGCTCCATATTTTACGTCAAAAGTTTTGCCATGTTTTTTGCCAACAATATTCAACTTCTTCGAAAAAGGAAGAAAAGATCGCAAGAGGAATTAGCAGGTGCGTTAGGTTTGAAACGCACTACCCTGAGCGCATACGAACAAGGAATAGCAGAACCCAACCTAGATACCTTAGTTCGATTTTCTCGATTTTTTAAAATATCTATTGACAAGTTGCTTTTGATGGACCTAAGCACGATATCAGAGATGTATTTGAGCGAACTCGAAAAAGGATTAGACAGCGACATTACCGGCAAAAAAATACGCATTTTAGCCACAACCGTTAACGAGCAAAATGAAGACAACATTGAAGTAGTTCCTCTAAAAGCCAAAGCGGGCTATACATCTGGATATGCTGATCCTGAATATTTAAGAGTGTTACCGTGTTTCCACATGCCTTTTCTAAGCCGTGAAAAAAAATATCGCACTTTTCAGATCAGTGGCGACTCCATGCCACCGGTATCTGATAGGGCATGGGTAACAGGCGAATATGTACAAAACTGGAATCATATTCGAAATGGAGAGCCCTACATTATAGTTACAACAGATGAAGGTGTTGTATTTAAAATTGTATATAATAAAGTGAAAGAAAATCAGTCATTATTGCTGACCTCCACAAACCAATTTTATGCACCATACGAAGTCAATATTAGTGAAGTGATAGAGGTATGGAAATTTGTACATTATATTAGTCCCGAACTACCTGAGTTGTCAAACGAAACAGACGATGTAAGCAAGGCATTAGCCGAGCTAAAAAATGAAGTAGCTTTACTAAAAAACCGATTTAAAGATCCTGATGAAAAGAAAAACTCAGGAAAGCATTAATTCCCTAAATCATCAAAATCAACATCAGAATAAGAAGATCCCTGAGATGCACTTTCTTCAGATTCATTGGGCGTATAAGTTTGTTCAACAACCGGAGTAGGATTATTTTTTCTGACATAATCAACCACTTCTGATAATCCGTCAGAAAACTTAACCAAATCCTCCTTATAGAGAAAGATTTTGTGTTTTTCATAATAAAATCCATCTCCATCAGGACGGTGCTTTCGCTTACTTTCTGTAATCGTAATGTAAAGGTTATCGTCTTTAGTTGATTTCACATCAAAAAAGTAGGTACGTTTACCTGCCTTAACTGATTTAGAATAACGATCTGATTTTGCCCGATTGTACTTGTCTTCCATATACAAAATTTAAATTAGTATTGGTATTACCCTAAGCAAATATAATAAAATACTAAAAAACAGCCCCCTTAAAAAAAAAATCATGATTGATAATTGTCAACTTTGTCTTTATTCTGTTGCTTATAAAGTTCAAAATACTGTCCTTTTATATTTAATAACGCATCGTGAGCCCCTTCTTCTACTATACGTCCATTTTCCAAAACAATAATATGATTGGCAAATTTGAGAGAAGAAATGCGATGCGAAATCAATAGAGAAGTTTTGCCTTTCATCACTACCTGCAAATTCGTAAGAATTCTTTCTTCTGTTTCTGCGTCAACGGCAGAGAGGCAATCATCAAAAATTAGGATATGTGGATTTCGGATTATGGCTCTGGCAATAGAAATACGTTGTTTTTGCCCACCCGACAATGTAATTCCACGTTCACCGATACGAGTTAGGTAAGCATCTGGGAAGTCAACGATATTATGATGAATATTAGCTATTGATGCGGCATTCACAACCCTTTCCATACGTTCGAGATCACTCAACTCTTCATCCAACCCAAAGAGTATATTATTTTGAATCGAATCGGAAAACAAAAAAACATCTTGAGGCACATAACCAATATGGTTTCGCAAAGAAGGAAGATGAAATGCCTGAATTGGTTGTTCATCAATTAGAATCTGCCCATTTGATGTATCATAATAACGTAATAAAAGTTGAGCAATTGTAGTTTTTCCCGAGCCGGTATGGCCTAAAATACCAAGAGTTTGCCCAGGATGAATACAAAAAGAGACATCCGATAATGCCTGAATGCCGGTATCAGGATATATAAAAGAAACATTCCGAAAACAAACCATTCCTTCCAAATGAACAAGACCATTGTCAGGATAAAGAATATCCGGTTGTGTTTGCAGAAATTCGTTGATGCGTTTTTGAGAAGCAGCAGCACGCTGAATGATAGAAGTAACCCATCCAATGGAAGCGACAGGCCAAGTAAGCATATTTACATAAATAATAAATTCAGCAATCACACCAGGGGAGATAGTTCCATTATACACTTCATAGCCACCCATTAATATAACAACAAGCGTACTAATGCCAATCAATAACATAATAAGCGGAAAAAAGACAGCATTATACTGAACCAGGTCAAGATTTTTCGACTTATAGTCATCCGCATCTTTTTCGAATCGAATACCCATAGTTATAATGCGAGCATATGCTTTTAGAATACGAATTCCTGAAAAAGTTTCCTGCACAAAAGAACTTAAATCCGAAAGCCGCTGCTGCACTTTTTCACTTTTGCGTAAAATTGTAGAATTCACCAAATAGACCGCTAATGATAGAACAGGAAGAGGAAGCAAAACAAAAAAAGTAAGACGAGGATGTACGCTTAACATGGAAGATATCACCAATACGAACAAAACAATCAGATTGATACTATACATCAAAGCAGGCCCAATATACATACGCACACGACTAACGTCCTCACTAATGCGATTCATAAGGTCGCCGGTATTATTTCGCTTATAGAAAGAAATACTGAGCTGTTGGTAATGATTAAAAATTTCATTTTTCATATCAAACTCAATAAGACGTGACATGACGATGATGGTTTGTCGCATGAAAAACATAAACAGGCCTTTAAGCAAAGCCATACTGATAATAATGATGGAGAAAAATAGAAGCCCTTTACCCATTTCGTGCATTACATCGGGGTAAAGTGCAGAATTAACAAAAATGGGCAGTGTTTCAATTCCCAAAATCACATCGTCGAGTGCTTGGCGAATGACAGTAGCCGGATAAATAGCAAAAACATTAGAAATTGTAATAAAAACAATACCCAATAACAATCGGTATTTGTACCTAAAAAAATATTTATTTAAAACACCAAGCGCTTTCACAATACTATGATTCGATTGAATATGAATGTATCCAAGTCAAAAACAGGCAACAAATAAAATGGCATGAAAAAAATATGTATGTTTGCGCCCATCCGAACGGCAACAAAAGTAGGGTAAAAGAGGAAGAAAAAGCAAAATTTCGTAAAATCTATGGATACTGCAACTAAGACAGCAACTGAGATAACAGGCGTACTGACAGATATGAATCGCATGGGACATGAGCAAGTTGTATTTTGTCAGGATGAAGCCACAGGATTAAAATCCATCATAGGCATTCATAATACTGTGTTGGGACCTGCGCTAGGAGGCACACGAATGTGGCATTACAATTCAGAAGCAGAAGCATTAGAAGATGTATTGCGACTTTCACGAGGCATGACTTTTAAGTCGGCCATAGCAGGGTTGAATTTGGGTGGAGGAAAAGCCGTTATCATTGGTGATTCGCGTAAGCAGAAAAGCGAGGCCTTGTTGCGCCGATTTGGGAAATTTGTAGAAAGCTTAGGAGGCAAATACATTACTGCCGAAGATGTGGGCATGGGAACTCGAGACATGGAGTACATACATATGGAGACCACTCACGTTACAGGATTACCTGAATATATGGGAGGATCAGGCGACCCTTCGCCGGTAACGGCCTATGGAGTGTATATGGGAATCAAAGCCACAGCTAAATACTTGTGGGGATCAGACAGTTTGAAAGGAAAAAAAATTGCCGTTCAAGGTACTGGACACGTTGGACAATACTTGATAGGGCATTTAGTAAAAGAAGAAGCGCAAGTGATGGTAGCCGATATTTTTGAAGACCGTCTAAAAGAATGTATTGAACAATATCCGGTTGAAGTAGTTGATGCCAACAATATCTATGATCTTGAAATGGATATTTATGCCCCATGTGCACTAGGAGGTACATTAAACGATAACACCATACCCCGCTTAAAATGTGCCATAGTAGCAGGAGGAGCCAACAACCAGTTGAAAAATGAACTGGTACATGGTCGCCAACTAATTGAACGCAACATCGTGTATGCGCCCGATTTTCTAATCAACTCAGGGGGTATCATTAATGTATATGGCGAATTATCGGGCTATGATCGAAAAACCGCCATGCAGAAAGCAGAATTTATTTATGAAGTAACACGCGAAGTACTGAATAGTGCATCTATACAAGGTATTACAAGTCAAGAAGCAGCCATGCAATTTGCACAGAACCGTATCAACGCCATAGCTAAAATTAACCAGACACGCTAATTCTCGTTCTTTTATTATGAAGGGTAAATGCTCCATTGTTTATGATTAACCGAAGGCATATTCGAATTAAAGTTCTACAAGCCATTTATGGTTTCATTCAGGCAGGCAGTTCCGACCTGAAAGTAGGAGAAGACCATCTCAAACTCTCTATTGAAAGGATATATGATTTGTATCTGATGCAATTGGCATTGGCCATTGAATTATTACACGAATCTTACAGAGAACGAGAAGATGCCCGCAACAAGTACTTCCCTACTCCCGATGATTTAAAATCTGAAACACCATTCACACAAAATCGCATACTCAACATATTAGCTAATAGCGAAGATTTGCAAAAAAAATTAAAGAGTAATAAAATCTCCTGGCAACGTCGTCAGGATATACCGCAAAAAATCTTTCGTAAAATAAGATTTTCTGAAGCATATAAAACCTATTTTCAGAATGAGAAAAGCAGTATCAAAGATGATAAAGAATTCATCATCTATTGTTTCGACACGTTTGTTTTTAATGATGAAGTAATTGAAAGCTATTACGAAGAACTTAATATTCATTGGGCCGACGATATATATATAATCAATGCAGCTGTGCATAAAACAATTAAATCGGTCGAAGAAAACAAACCACTCAAACTACCTCATTTGCTGCACGACAAAGAAGAAGATATGCAATTTGCTTTTGATTTGTTCAGAAAGACGATTATGCATTATGAACCCTATGAAACATTAATCAGGAATAAGGCACAAAATTGGGAGATAGAACGCATTGCACTGATGGATATATTACTGATGAAAATGGCACTTACGGAGATTATGAGTATGGAATCCATACCCGTTAAAGTATCGCTCAATGAGTATATCGAGATCTCAAAATTATTCAGCACGCCCAAGAGTAATGCCTTTATTAATGGAATTTTGGATAAATTAGTGGCCGATTTAAAAAAAGAGAATAAGATTATAAAAACCGTGCGAGGTTTGATAGAAAATTAATACCCATTATAAAAACCGTATAAATATGAAAAGCATACATGTATTAGCCGGATTTCTTACACTAACTCTATTTGCCTGTGGTGGAAGAAAAGATAATCAAGTAACTACAGATTTAATAACCAACAGCCAAACAGCCAATGGCGAGGTATCAGGAAAAGTAGCAGCATTAACATTTACAGAGACAACATATGACTTCGGTGAAGTAATTGAAGGGCAAATTGTAGAGCATGTGTATCGTTTTAAAAACACAGGAGAAAACGACTTGATAATTTTTGATGCCAAAGGCAGTTGCGGATGTACCGTACCTGAATATCCGAAAGCGCCAATCAAACCAGGTAGTGAAGGCGAAATCAAGGTTAAATTTGACACCAACGGAAAAAAAGAAAGACAAGAAAAAACGGTTACGTTAACAGCCAACACTCAACCCAATGTAACCACATTAACCATCAAAGGATTTGTAAAACCTTCAGATAAATAAAACACAACAATGAATCTATTAATTATTTTTGGAATGGCCGGCGGACAAGGCGGACAGGGTGGCGGATGGGAGCAGATGATCCCATTGGTGCTGATTTTTGTCGTATTCTACTTCTTCATGATTCGCCCTCAGATGCGAAAAACCAAAGATCAAAAAAAATACCGTGAATCGCTTGCCAAAGGCGATAAGGTTGTTACAATTGGTGGTATACACGGAAAAATTCTTGATATGGAAGATAATGCACTCATTCTCGAAATGATTGACAAAACCCGCATCAAGGTTGAGAAATCAGCCATTTCAATGGAAAGCACCATGGCCTTATCCAAAGAAAACGGCAAATAATTTTTAATCAGCTGAAAAGCAAACCCTCATTTTACTAAATTTGTAGAAAGGGTTTGACATGTCGGCAGCCAAAACTAACATACGAAAGAATCTGTTTGTTTTTGTAAATTGCATGGTTCTTAGCATTGTGCTATGGCTGCTTACAACCATGAATCAGATACAAAAAGACATGGTAGCCATTCCGTTAGAAATTACAGGCATACCTGCACATATGATTTCCATGCAACCCCTTCCCTCATCATTATCGCTACAAATCCAATCAACAGGATATCGTCTTCTTATTCGCCACCTTCTCAATCGCTGGAAAAAAAACGCATTGCAGATAGACCTCTCAAAAGAGTTGTCAGCATCCAATCGCACACTACTTACAATTCCACTTCGACAAAAAATTCAGGAATTAAATAAACAAATCGGTGAAGAATATCAGATTTTATCCATATCTCCCGACACTCTTGTATTTCATTTCGATATCAAAGCAACACGCAGGGTAAAAGTTCATGTTCCTCTTCAGCTCGAATTTGCCAAAGGATATGCGATAAGCGGAAAAGTAAGCACTATCCCAGATTCAATTCTGCTAACAGGCAATCAACATACACTCGAAAAAACCGACAGTATTTTTACGCAAGTTATCACCATGAGAAATGTTTCTGAAGATATTCGCAAAAAAGTACCATTTATGTTGCCTGATGGAGTTAGTTCGCAGCTAACTTTGGCTGATGTAATGATACCCATTAGTAGAATGGTACAACGCCAATTTACATGCTATATTCAGGTTAGAAATAATCCGGACGAACAAATACAATTAGTGCGTCATCAGATAGAAATAACTGCTCGAATTCCTGAAAATAAATTTCAAACCCTATCTTCATCAGATTTTACATTTATCGTTGATGCCAAAGAAGCATCCGAGCATGTACCACTACTAATCATTAAAAATGATAAAATTCCAGATGGATGTACAATACTCGACATACAGCCAGCAGCCGTTGAATATTTAATCAAAATGCCATGAAAACAGTGGGATTGACAGGTGGGATTGGTAGCGGAAAAACAACCGTTTGCCATATTTTTGAAGCGCTAAGTGTACCCGTTTTCTATGCCGACACCGAAGCAAAAAAACTTTATTCAGATCCGGATGTATTAGCCAAAGTAGAACAGATTGCAGGCATGCCCATATGCCATTCAGATGGCACACTCAATAGAAAAGCATTAGCCGATATTCTTTTTGCATATCCCCAAAAACTAGCTGCCATCAACACCTACATTCATCCTTTAGTTGCCGAGCGATATGAGCAATGGAAGACCGAATACGTTAGAGAGGCATTATATTGCATTCGTGAAGCTGCCATTTTATTTGAATCAGGAAGTCATGCAGATTGTTTTCGTGTGATTGTAGTAACTGCACCAGAAGAAGAACGTATCAGACGTGTAGTACAGCGCGATGGAATTAGCCCTAACGATGTGAGGATGCGCATGAATGTTCAAATGCCAGAAGACGAAAAAATAGCAAACGCCGATTACATTATTCATAATGACGGGTCACAACCCTTAATCAGGCAAGTTGTTTCTATACATCATAACATTATCAACCATTGTAGATAATCTAACAAAACAAAGGTCAATCTTCCTATCTTTGTACATTAATGCCAATATATGCAAATACAACAATCATACATACAGTTGCTCAAAGAAACCCTTGATTCACTCGACAGCAATCAGGTAGGACAAGCAATTCAGGCATTTTTTAGAGTACATAACGAAGATGCAACCATCTACATCTTTGGCAATGGAGGAAGTGGCGCAACAGCATCACACGCCGCCGGAGATTTTCTGAAAGGAGCTTCATATGGACTAAAAAAAAGGTTCAAAGTAATATGTTTAAATGACAACATTCCTTCCATGATGGCCATTGCAAATGATATTGGATGGGATGATATCTTTATTGAGCCGTTAAAAAACTTTTTACATCCTCACGATCTGGTTATAGGTATTTCGGGGAGCGGTAATAGCAGAAATGTAGTAAAGGGTCTGCAATATGCAAAAGATTTAGGTGTACAGACGATTGCATTTTGTGGTTATAAAGGAGGAGAAATCAGTCGCATGGCTGATATAGTTATTCATGCCAAAGCCATGGATATGGAAATTGCTGAAGACGTGCATATGGTTGTATTCAACATCATAAAAAAAGAAATGATGAATCATTTGCATCAATCATCCAGTATGGGAGAACAATACGACCAACGGATTCAATAAACTTCTTCGGCTTTTCCTGTAATAGTAAATTGTATCTTTGCCATCAAATTCAAGAAATGGCATCAAAACAAAAACTCGATTTTAACCCAGATGCACCTGCTAGTGCTGAAAGCGGGATTTTTGGGCTTCCATACACACTCGAAGAAGCCGCCCTGGTTTTGATTCCAGTACCATGGGATGTAACTGTCAGCTACGCAGCCGGCACAGCCAAAGGTCCAGACGCTATACGACGTGCCAGCGCACAGGTTGATTTATTTTTGCAAGATGTAGCTCAAGCATGGGATCATAAAATCTTCATGCTTTCCACACCTATAGAATTAAAAAAACGAGGAAAAAAAGCTAGAAAATATGCCCAGGAGTATATAGACGTGCTGACTAAAGAACCAGATAAAATTCAAAGTGATAAATACAAACAAATGCTCGCATATATCAATGCGGAGTGTGCGTTCATGAACAACTGGGTACAAACACAAGCAACGACATTGCTTCAAACAGGAAAAAAAGTAGCATTGATTGGTGGCGACCACTCCACGCCATTAGGTCTAATCAAAGCATTAGCCGAGAAAGAAACCTTCAGTATATTGCACATTGATGCTCATGCAGATTTGCGTCAGGCCTACGAAAATTTCACCTACAGTCATGCCAGTATTATATATAATACTTTACCTATCAAAAACATTAAACGTATTGTTCAAGTTGGGATTCGCGACTGGTGTCAGGCCGAACAAAAAATCATTGATCAATCGAAAGGAAGAATTGTACTCTTTACTGACGAGAATATAAAAAATGAACAATACAGTGGGATACCCTGGCATCAGATTACCGATAAAATTATTGCCAATCTCACCGACAAGGTTTACATTACATTTGACATTGATGGATTAGACCCCAAACTTTGCCCTGGAACCGGCACACCTGTACCAGGAGGGTTAGAGTTTTATGAAGCCCTGTATCTCATTAAAAAAATCAGAAAGAGCGGGAAACAGATTATAGGATTTGATGTGGTAGAGGTATCGCCTCGTAGTGACGAATGGGATGCAAATACAGGTGCACGACTCATTTATCAAATCGCCAATCAACTATTAATCAATACAAAAACACAGAAAACAATAAAGAAACCAAAAAGATAAACATTATGAAAGGTCCCATATCATCATTCATTCAGAAACACTACCTGCACTTTAACTCGGCAGCATTGGTTGATGCAGCCAAAGGATACGAAGCACATTTGCTTGATAATGGCAAAATGATGATAACACTTGCCGGTGCCATGAGTACCGCAGAATTAGGCAAATCGCTTGCTGAAATGATTCGTCAGGACAAAGTGCATATCATTTCATGCACCGGTGCAAACTTAGAAGAGGATATCATGAATTTAGTAGCTCACAACTCATACAAACGTGTGCCCCATTACCGTGATTTAAGCCCTCAAGACGAATGGGATTTACTTGAAAACCATTACAACCGTGTAACTGACACCTGCATACCCGAAGAAGAGGCCTTCAGGCGTTTGCAAAAACATCTTTTTCAAATTTGGAACGATGCTGATAAATCCAATCAACGCTTTTTCCCTCACGAATTCATGTATCAATTAATCAATTCAGGCGTTCTGAAGCAGTATTATGAAATTGATCCAAGCGACAGTTGGATGGTAGCTGCAGCCGAGAAAAACGTACCCATCATCGTGCCTGGTTGGGAAGACAGCACCATGGGCAACATCTTTGCTTCTTATTGCATAAAAGGCGAATTCAAACCCACCACCATGAAAAGTGGTATAGAATATATGATGTGGTTAGCCGACTGGTACACTCATAATTGTAGAGGTAAAGGAGTAGGTTTTTTCCAGATAGGTGGTGGCATTGCAGGCGATTTTCCAATTTGTGTTGTTCCCATGCTTTATCAAGATATGGAAATGCATGATATTCCATTTTGGGCATATTTTTGTCAAATATCCGACTCAACTACCTCGTATGGCAGCTATAGCGGTGCTGTACCTAACGAAAAAATAACATGGGGAAAATTGGGCATTGAAACGCCTAAATATGTAATAGAAAGCGATGCTACCATTGTTGCTCCATTAATTTTTGCCTACATTTTGGGTTGGTGATAAGATAATATGAAAAAGAAAACGCGGATACACCGTGGCTATTGTGGTGGTATCCGCATTCTCAGAACCCAAGTTTGAAAAGGAAGTATGGTTGAGCAAACGCTTCGCCAGTGATTTTGTTGCATATTGTTAATAAGTTTTAGGTGTATTTATAAAATAAACCGGCCTACATACAGGCAAAATAAGCAAGAGATTTGGACTAAATTCATTGCAATTGATGTGTTGGACTCAGGTTATTAAGTTCTTTCCAATTACTCTGGATTTGACATATAGGTACAGAAACGAAGTTCTGTATGTTCATTTATTGAATATTAAAAGTATTACCAGATAAAAACAATTCGTTCAAAGAGTTAAATTTACTGCTTTGTTTTTGATGCTCAATTTGTTGGTGAAGATCTTGGTCAAATACTGGGCCTGACACATTGCGAATCACTCCCATAGCAACCGGAAAATCGGGAGCACTCATTTGAATTAACATATAATGTAAGGCCGATGAAGGGGTATATGCATCATGCACTAAAATATCGTTGATGGTAATGTCATTTTCACCTAATTTCACCACTTCCAATTCCAAGCCATTCAGACGAATTCCAAACTGATTATCAAGGCCAAAAAGCATAGGTTTGCCATGTTCTAGTATCAATTGAGCATTTGCTTTATTTTCTTTAGCCGTAATAGCTGCATGTGCTTTATCATTGAAGATAACGCAATTTTGGTACACTTCCACAAGCGAGAATCCATTATGATTTTCAGCTTCAATCATTACTTGTGTCATAAGTTTAATATCAGTATCCGGTACACGGGCAAAGAAAGTACTTTTAGCACCTAGAGCCAATTCTCCTGTATTAAAAGGCGTTTCGAGGGTGCCGTGAGGTGATGACTTGGTGATTTTACCTCGTTCGGAAGTAGGCGAAAACTGTCCTTTGGTGAGACCATAAATCTGGTTATTAAATACAATCAGATTCATATTCAGATTACGGCGTATGGCATGAATAAAGTGATTTCCCCCGATGGCCAGCGAGTCGCCATCACCAGATACAATCCAAACGCTAAGAGCAGGATTGGCCAACTTAACACCTGTTGCTACAGCTGCAGCTCTGCCATGAATGGTATGAAAACCGTATGTATCCATGTAATAAGGGAATCGCGACGAGCAACCAATTCCTGAAACAAACACTACATCTTTTTTATCTATATTCAACTCAGCTAAAGCGCGCTGAACGGCATTCAGAATGGCGTAGTCACCACATCCTGGGCACCATTTCACTTCTTGGTCGCTGGCATAATCTTTAGGTTTGCGCATAAGTTGTATCTCCATTAGCTTTCGAGTATTTGATTGAATTTATCCTTCAGTTCCGACACCATAAATGGCAATCCCTGAATTTTATTAAATTGATGATATGTAAACTGTGGTAATGTTGCACGCAGATACTTGGCAAACTGGCCGTTATTGAGTTCGCAAACCAAAATCATATCGAACTGTGCAAAAATATCTGCGGTATTAGATGGTAGGGGATGGATATAATTGAAATGCGTAAAAGCAATGTTCTTACCTTCCTTTTGCAAATCACTTACAGCGCCAAACAAAATTCCGAATTGTCCGCCCCAACCAACCACTAAAAGCTTATTTGCATTTTTGCCTTTAACTCGCTGCAAAGGGATATCTTTTGTTACTAGATTAACTTTATTTTGGCGAATTCCAACCATAAATTCATGGTTTTGCGGATTGTGGGACACACATCCGGTGCAATCATCTTTCTCCAAACCGCCGATGCGATGTTGCAGTTGGGGTGTTCCTGGAATCACCCATTTTCGAGCCAATGTTTGATCATCACGAAGATAAGGTCGCCAGTTAGGATTAGGATCATTCAACGAGTTAACTTGAATATTAGGCAGTTCATCGGGTTTTTTTATTTTCCATGGCTCAGCGCCATTGGCGATGTATGATTCAGTAAGGAGGATTACAGGTGTCATGTGTTCTACAGCAATTTTAACGGCTTCGAAAGCCATATCAAAACAATTGCCTGGCGTACTGGCAGCCAACACGACAATAGGACTTTCCCCGTTTCTGCCCCAGACGGCCTGCAACAGATCACTCTGCTCTGTTTTGGTAGGAAGTCCAGTTGATGGGCCACCGCGCTGCACATTCACAATAACCAATGGCAATTCCGTCATTACAGCTAGCCCCAGTGCTTCAGTTTTTAGCGCCATACCTGGCCCCGAAGTTGTAGTAACCGCCACATCACCTGCAAATGAAGCACCAATAGCCGAACAAATTCCTGCAATTTCGTCTTCGGCTTGAAAAACTTTTACACCTGCCCATTTATGACGGGTCAGTTCTTGCATAATATCAGTAGCAGGTGTTATGGGATAAGAGCCCAAAAACAAATCTCTACCTACTTTTTGAGCGGCAGCCATCAATCCCCAAGCCGTGGCCTGATTACCATTGATATTTCGATAAATACCCGGTTTTTTTTGAGCAGGCAAAACCGAAAAATGCGGCAATATTGCTTCGATAGTAAGGGCATAATGGTGACCTGCCTTCAATGCTTTGATGTTGGCCTGGGCTAATGAGGGTTGTTTTTTGAATTTCTGCTCAAAAAACTCAATCGTTGTATCTAGTGGTTCAGAAAAAAGCCAGAAAATCATGCCGAGGGTAAACATATTTTTACACCGCTCGGCTGATTTGTTATCCAGGCCTAAATCAGCAATGCTTGATTTGGTTAAAGATGTAATTGGAGCTGGAATCAGTTTATGACCGTGTAAAGTATGGTCGTCGAGCGGATTGGTTTCAAAACCGGCCTTATCTAAATCTTTGCGTGAAAAGGAATCAGCATCAATAATAATCAAACATGAGGGTTTGAGAGTGTGAAGGTTGGCTTTAAGGGCAGCGGGATTCATTGCCACTAACACATCGGCTGCATCGCCGGGGCTATGTACACCTGAAGTGCCGAAATGAATCTGAAAGCCCGACACGCCGGCTACTGTGCCTTGAGGTGCTCGAATTTCGGATGGAAAATCAGGAAAGGTAGCAATGTCATTTCCCAAAATGGCTGTAGTATCGGTAAACAAAGAACCGACCAACTGCATGCCATCACCCGAATCTCCGGCAAATTTGATAACTGCACTTTCTAACGTCAACATGATATTCAAATATTTTTAGGCGAATTTAGTAATTAACAAATAACCGGATGAAAGGTTGCTTGTATTTAAAGGGAATCAATCTCATATTTTTCGTCTTTGCAACTCTGCCGTTATCAAGGCCAATTCGCGGCCTGTTTGCCCACGCATGGCAGTATTTTCTTCAGCTCTGCGCATCAGATAAGGCGTTACTTCCCTAACAGGGCCATAGGGCACATACTTAACCACAAGATAGCCGGCATTAGCTAAGTTATAACTGATGTGGTCTCCCATACCAAGCAATTGTGAGAAATATACATGCGAATGGTTGTTTGGCAGTCCGTGTTCTTTCAAAAGTGATATGAGGGTATAGCTGCTTTCTTCATTGTGAGTACCGGCACATACTGCAATTTCGTGTATATGCTCAATACAATATTGCAGACAGGCGTTATAATCACGGTCGGTTGCTGATTTATCGGGCTGAATAGGGTCTGGATAATGATATTGAGCTGCTCGTTCACGCTCTTTCTCCATGTATGCTCCGCGAACCAATTTTACGCCAATTCTAACATTTTTTTCACAGGCACGCCTGTGCAGATTACGCAAATAATCAAGTCGGTCATGCCTGTAGAGTTGAAGTGTTGTAAAAACTATAATTTCGGAATGATTAAATTTAAACATCATTTCTTCGGCCAACTGATCAATGGCCGGCTGCAACCAAGTTTCTTCAGCATCAATAAATACGGGCTGCTGGTAGTCGAAGGCGCGCTGACAGATTTGCAATACCCGGTTTTTAACGCGTTCCCACTCTGCCGTTTCATCTTCTGTCAAAGCCGTTTGACTACTTACTTTTTCAAGAAGCTTCTGACGGGCAAATCCGGTCATCTTAAACACGCAAAATGGAATACGCTCATCACCTTTTGCCTTATCAAAAGTACGCAATATCTCATCCAGTGATGCATCGAAGCTGCTGTCATTCTCTTTCCCTTCAACCGAATAATCAAGAATGGTTCCTATTCTATGATTCCAGAGGGTTGCTATTGTAGTTTCGCAGGTAGAAATATCATCACCGCCCACAAAATGACGATAAAGGGTTTTGCGAATCATGCCTTCTACCGGTAGTCGAAGAGCAAAGGCAACGCTGGCGCCCCATTTCCCTATGTTTACCATAAAAGGCGATGCCATAACTTTAAACAAACGATGCGCCCATTTCAAATCCTGATTGGTACGTGTTTGAAATGCAATTTCGGTGTTGCTAAATGATACTTCCATAAGGGCACAAACTTAAAAAAAAACAGAGATACAGCGAAGCAATCTATCTTGAAAAAAATAATTGATTTTGCAATAAAAATCTGATGAAATCAAAGAAAAAGATTCCGATTGAAAATTAAAAAAAATATAAAAATTGACAGCAAAATCAGAATCCATAAATCAAACATCACGGAACAAAAAAAAGCCATCATTTGAGATGGCTTAGATAAAAAGACAGATAAGTTTAATTACTTCACTTTCTCCGCAATAGCTTTGAAAGCATCAGGATTATTCATGGCAAGGTCGGCGAGTGCTTTGCGATTCAGCTCTACGCCGTTTTGGTGAATTTTGCCCATGAATTCGGAATAACTCATTCCGTGTTCTCTAGCAGCTGCATTGATCCTTTGGATCCAGAGGGCCCTGAACGTACGTTTCTTGGCCTTCCTGTCTCTGTAGGCGTAGCCCAAGCCCTTTTCAACAGAGTTCTTCGCAACTGTCCACACGTTTTTTCTGCGACCGAAACTACCTTTGGCTAATTTCAGCACTTTCTTTTTTCTTGCTCTAGAGGCTACCTTGTTTTGCGAACGTGGCATGTTACTTTGGTATTAAAGATTAAACAAAAATTTATCAGCTCAACAACATGAGTTTCACGTTGTTTTCATCGGGTTTGCTCACCAATGTAAAATGCGTCAATGCACGTTTACGTTTGGTTGACTTTTTAGTGAGTATATGCCTTTTGTAGGCATGTTTACGTTTAATTTTGCCAGAGCCGGTAACTTCGAATCTTTTTTTGGCGCTGGAATTTCTCTTCATTTTTGGCATAACTTATCTGTTTTAGGTTACCTAATATTATTTTTTCTTTTTTGGAGATATAAGCATAATCATTCTCTTACCTTCGAGTACAGGGAGCGATTCTACCTTTCCATACTCTTCGAGTTCGTTGGCAAAACGCAATAAAAGCACTTCGCCTTGCTCTTTGAAAATGATAGAACGACCTTTAAAAAAAACATAGGCCTTTACTTTTGCGCCTTCTGAAAGAAACTTTTTGGCATGGTTTAATTTAAAATTAAAGTCATGATCATCGGTTTGTGGCCCAAATCGAATTTCTTTCACCACGATTTTAGATGCCTTGGCCTTTATTTCTTTCTGTTTTCTTTTAAGTTCGTACAGAAATTTTTTGTAATCAATAATTTTACAGACAGGTGGCTCGGCATTAGGTGAAATTTCCACCAAATCCAATCCGGCATTTTCAGCCATACGTATTGCATCCTGCAATGAAACAACTTGAGATTCTATCCCCTCTCCTACCACGCGGATACGTGGGGCGCGAATGCGTTCGTTAATTTTGTGTTCCGGCTCCTTTTGTCTTGGAAATCGAGGATTACCCGGCCTGTTCTGCTGTAAAATATCTACCTCCTTTGTTTAGTTTAACATTTCATCTATCTGATTTTGAACAAGCGACATCATATTTTCGGTACTCATCACACCCAAATCTCCGCTGCCATGCTTTCTGACTGCGACCTGATTCTGCGCTTCTTCTTTCTCTCCAACAATCAGCATATACGGTACTTTCATCACTTCGCTATCGCGAATTTTTTTCCCAATTTTTTCTGACCGATCGTCAAATAGGGTGCGAATTTCGTTATTTTTCAACAATTCAACAACTTTTTTTGCATAATCATTGAATTTATCGCTGATGGGCAATACGGCAACCTGAATGGGAGCCAGCCAAACCGGAAAATTTCCGGCACAATGCTCGGTAAGCACCGCTATAAAACGCTCCATCGAGCCAAATGGCGCACGGTGTATCATAACCGGACGATGCTTCTGGTTGTCGGCTCCGGTATATTCTAGTTCAAAACGCTCGGGGAGATTGTAATCTACCTGAATTGTTCCCAACTGCCACGACCTACCTAAAGCATCTTTCACCATAAAATCGAGCTTAGGCCCATAAAATGCAGCTTCGCCATACACGACTTTGGTATTGAGCCCGCGTTCGGAAGCTGCCTCCTGTATTTCGCGTTCGGCCCGATCCCAGTTTTCATCTGAGCCAATATATTTTTCTCTATCCTCTTTACTGCGAAGGGATACCTGCGCTGTAAAATCAGTAAAATCAAGCGATTTGAATACATGTAATACAAGATCTATTACCTTCACAAACTCCTCTTTTACCTGTGAAGCCATACAAAAAATGTGGGCATCATCTTGTGTAAACCCTCGTACACGTGTAAGCCCGTGCAACTCACCACTCTGCTCATATCTGTAAACCGTGCCAAACTCAGCCAAACGAAGTGGCAAATCTTTATATGAGCGGGGCTCTGCCTTGAATATTTCACAATGATGCGGACAATTCATTGGTTTGAGCATAAACAACTCATCCTCTTCTGGCGTATGAATGGGTTGAAAGCTGTCTTTTCCGTATTTATCCCAGTGGCCGCTGGTTTCGTACAATGATTTGCTGCCAATATGCGGTGTAACGACTTGCTGATAGCCGGCTTTCTTTTGAGCATCACGCATAAACCGTTCAAGACGCTCACGAAGGTCAGCTCCCTTGGGTAACCATAATGGCAAACCCTTTCCAACTCGTTGGCTGAATGTAAACAAACCTAGCTCCTGACCTAATTTGCGGTGATCGCGCTTTTTGGCTTCTTCGAGCATTACAAGATATTCATCAAGCATCTTTTGTTGTGGAAATGAAATGCCATAAATACGTGTCAACTGCTTGTTTTTTTCATCACCACGCCAATATGCGCCGGCCACATTGAGTAACTTAATGGCCTTGATATAACCGGTTGAAGGCACATGACCTCCACGACACAAATCCACAAATTCGCCCTGACGACAAAATGTAATTTCGCCATCTGTCAAATTCTCTATTAGTTCAATTTTGTACTCATTGCTTCTTTCCTTGTAATATGCAAGTGCTTCCTCTTTCGACATTGGATAAAGCTCAAACGGATTATCTTGTTGCGCCAAGGCCATCATCTTCTTTTCTATTGCCGGAATTTGGTCGGCAGTAAAACTTTCATCACCAAAATCTACATCATAATAAAACCCGTTTTCGATAGGCGGCCCTATTGTAAATTTGGCTTGAGGATAAAATGCTTGAATCGCTTCGGCCATTAAGTGTGCAGACGAATGCCAAAAACTGGCCTTGCCATTTTCATCATCCCATGTCAACAATCGCAAAGAACAATCCTGCGTTAAAGGTATCGTAGCATCTCTAAGAACACCATCAATCTCAGCAGCCAATACTTTTTTTGCCAAGCCATGACTGATAGATTTAGCAATATCTATAGGAGTAATGCCTTTCGAAAATGATCGAACTGACTGATCGGGAAATTGTATTTGTATCATGCTACCATTCTAAGGGCGGCAAAGATAATGATTAACACACAAATGAACAATTCTGTAAAAAAGGAAAACAATATGGATTGATACGGGTTATTCATTTAGTATGTACATTTGCTTTTAATTATGCAACCAGTTGCTTCATCTACGCAAGTATTAATTGCCGGCAGTCAGCCCCTTTTACTTAGTGGCCTGAAGGCATTGCTTGAAAAATGTCGAGGTATTGCCGTTTGTGGTGAAGCTACTGATACCCTATCCCTCATACAGCTTGCCCCCGTGCTTAGCCCTGATATTTTGATTATTGATCGCTCTTTAGAAAGTTTTTTTGATGAAGAAAACTTAGCCCAAAATGATGAATTCATGGAGCAATATCGTGTATTGCTGCTGTCGGATATGAACAAAGAAGAAATTTACAAACTACATAAGCTAAAAATTCAAGGGTTTATCACTACGGTTTCTACACCTGATGAGTTAGTTGCAGCCATTCGAACGATCGTCTCTGGTGGAAAATTTTTTAGCTCCAAAGTGGTTGAAGTGCTTATTCAGCTGAGCTTTAAGCAACCTTCGTCCGAAAAAAACTTACACAACGATTTGTCTGAAAGGGAAATGGAAATTTTTAGATTAGTAACACTCGGAAAATCAACAAAAGAGATTGCCGAAGAGTTATTTCTTAGCACACATACCGTTTACACCCATCGAAAAAATATTCTCAAAAAACTTTCTTGCAAAAGCGCCACTGAGTTAATTAATTATGCATACACACAGGGCTTGATGACAGAAAAATCCTGACTTATTTTTCATATTTAATTCATTCAATAACATTTTCTTCATTTTTTTTTAAACTTAGTGCAACCCTTTTTCCTTTCTATGCATTTGGGTTGATACATTCTTTGAAACAAAACCCATGAAGAAGATTTACCTTTTAGTTTTTATCACCCTCACCACAATATTTTCAACGAAATCACAAGGGCTGTGTCCGTATCTCGGACCTGACCAGTTTTTACCCTGTGCAGTAGGTTCTACTACACTAACTGCCGATTTCAGCAACTGCCCTGGCGGCGGACCGGCACCTAATTCAACTTCAACCTATACAGTAGCTAACATTCCATTTAACCCTGTTCCGGTTGGAGGCACACCCTTAACGATGAGTGATGACTCTCAGCAGGGTCCTTTTCCGATTGGTTTCAGCTTTTGCTTCTTTGGCAATACCTACACTCAATTTTACATCGGCTCAAATGGATGGATATCTTTTAGTGCCGGTCAACCTACTACTTTTACATCATCACCCATACCAAACGCAGGTGCCTCCTTTCCCAAAAATTGTGTGATGGGTCCATGGCAGGATTGGCATCCGGGTACAGGATCAGGTAGTCCGTATATTCGTTATCAAACACTAGGTACTGCTCCGTGCAGAAAATTAGTGGTTAGTTGGACCAACGTACCCATGTTTAGTTGTACCAGCACGTTGGGGACTTTTCAAATTATTTTATACGAAAGCACAAACGAAATTGAAAATCATCTGACCAACAAGCCCAATTGCATATCGTGGGCTGGTGGAACAGCCGTTCAGGGTTTGCACAACCAAACAGGCACAACGGCAATTGTTGTACCAGGCAGAAACTCCACTCAATGGACAGCCACTAACCATGCTGTTCGTTATACACCTAGCGGCCCTCCTGTATCAGGCACACTTACATGGTATCAGGTAGGCAATCCTATACCCATTGGTACTGGTAACTCTATTACTGTTACTCCGCCATCTGCCGGAGCAAGTTATACTTGTCATTTAGAATATGGCGCCTGCTATCAGGGCTATAATACATGCATGGGATACACAGGAAGCAATGGCCCCGACACTGTTTTCGTCATGCCTGGTCCTCCCTTCATCACGCCCTTGATTACCGGCCCTTACGATTTCTGCCCAAATACATCCATTACAGTATCTACTGATCAGCCCTACATGAGCTATCAATGGAGTGATGGAAGTACCCTGCCAACTTTTTCTACCTCAACCCCTGGACCTGTATCGGTTTCGGTAGTTGATTTCAACGGATGCACAGGAACTGCGAATGCTGTGCTAAACATGCTTCCCAATCCCTTGATTCAAGTCAACCCCGTTGACCCATACATTTGCCCTGGCGAGTCCGTACAGCTTACAGCTTCGGGGGCACAAACATATACTTGGACACCAGCGATTTATTTAGACAACAGTAGCAGTGCAACGGTGCATGCCTCACCACCATCCGACATTCAATATACTATTATTGGCACCGACGCATTCGGCTGCACCGATAGCATTACCAACACAGTACACGTTTACCCTGCACCCTCTGTGTTAGTAACTAGTGCTACCCCTGGTGTATGCTCAGGATTCTCAACGCAACTTCAGGCCAATGGCGCTGCCAGTTACTCGTGGTTACCTCCCACAGGCCTGAATGATGCTCAAATCAGCAACCCAACCGCTACCATCACGCAAACGCAAACATGGGATGTGGTAGGCACAGATGTGAACGGCTGTCAAGATACGGCCTCCATCACCCTACTGGCCTACCCTATTCCACAAGCAGCATTCTCGGCACCCATACTAAACGGATGCGCACCCGTTGCTTTTACACTCAACGACCTTAGCAGCATAAGCTCAGGCAGTATTGTCGCTTATCAATGGAATGTGATAAATAACAATATATACACCCAATCCAATCCCACTTTCAGCATCAATACCCCTGGTACTTATGATGTACAATTGATTGTAAGCAGCGATCACGGCTGCGCCGATACGGCTTTTGCGGCAGGTTATCTCGAAGTTTATAGCGTCCCTATTGCCGGATTCTATGCCAATCCACAACCAGCCACAACCGATTATTCGCTCATTACCTTTACCAATACATCTACCCCCAATGCCATCTATTTTCAGTGGGACATGGATGGGCTGTATTACACAAGTGCAACCAATCCATCCTACGAGTTTGGTTTTGCCGATACCTTTATGATTACCTTAATTGCTACAACTATACACGGCTGCTCTGATACCGTAATTAGCCCCGTTATTATTGACGATATCAGTCAGGTGTTCATCCCCAACAGTTTCACCCCCAATGGTGACGGAAAAAATGAAAGCTGGTTTCCTATTGGTCGAAATTTGCATAATCAAGTCGTTTCTATTGATGTTCAGGTATTCAATCGCTGGGGGCAAATTGTGTTTGAAAGCAACGATGTTGCCAAACCCTGGTATGCTACCAACGGTCCCGATGGCGATATTTGCCCTCAGGGCATCTATGCCTATAGTGTAACATTCACTAATGAGAAAGGCAAAGTATTCCGATACAAGGGACACATTACACTGATACGATGAAGTAGCTTGAGAATTAAAATTCGAACTTAAAATTAAAAACCGGCATAATGCCAAACATTGTGGCCGCCCTCACTTCCTTTGTGTAAGGATCATAAAAATAACGATTCACATTTAAGCGATTGGTAACATTCTGCACCTCAGCAGCAATACTAAATGCCCATTTTTTGAAATTAAACCGGAGATGTGTTGACACATCCATTCTAAAATAATCAGGTACCCGCTCACTGTATGTCAATCCCTGTATGCTAATTTCTCTGCCCGCTGCTATTGAAGCTATCGTGTCAATCGGAGAATAGCGATTGCCACCACGCCATATAATTCGTGCATTAATACCCCAACTGCTTTGTTTACTTTTTCCAAATCTCAATTCATAACCACCTAACGCATTCAGCATATAATTCCCATTAAATCGAGTACTATACCAAATGCCATCGCCCATATTGTATTCACTTTGAAAAACAGAACCAGTTAGCAAAAAGAAATAATTTTTGGAAAAAAATTTTTCTAATGTAATCTCCAGTCCGTAGTTTCTGCCCAACCCTTCATTATGATAAGGCGACCGTACAGTACCAGCACTCAAATTTAGCATACATTCAGTGCTGCCTGTAATTGTATCTACAGGAACTGAATAGATATATTGAAAATACACTTCTGCTTTTAATCGCATCTGCTCCCAAAATGCCCAATCGTAACCGGCCACCACATGCACCGAACGAGTAAGGTCAAGATTACGATTGGCCTGCACATAATGTAAACTGTCAAGATACATCCGACTTAAATAATTCGAAACGGGTTCCATACGGCTGTGCATACCTGCCCCAAGATTTAGGGCATGTCGTTGCGCCGGCTTCCATTGCATGCCAATGCGTGGCTCAAAGGAAAATTGTTTATTGAGTAAAAAAATCAATTGATGAAATCCCGTATTCAACTCTAAACGATCCGAAATACGAAACTTCCACTGTGCATAAGATTGCAGTAAGCCCGTATGACCATTCTCATTCACAAAAACACCTTGCTGCCCGCTATCAAAAATCAACCCTTGTGAATACAGCTGATAGAAATAATGATTGTAAAAAAATCCGGCACGCAAAATGTGTCGCGGATTGAATTTATGATTCACAAAAAAATGTGTTCGGGCAGTATAATAAGTAAATTCATCTTTGTAGGCAGTATGGCTTTCATATTGCTGGTCCAAGGAATCTAATCGATATCCCAAATGATCAGCCGAAAAGGATAATACATTTTTTAGATACGTTTTTTGATTGCGAAAAGCATACGTATAAGTCAAACCTGCTACACCAACAGCTTGATTGTTATAATCTTCAAATCGGTCTGAACGTCGCTCCCACTTTGTGGAATCCTTAATAGCTATTTCGCCGGCCTTTGATAATCCACCCATCCCCCAAAAAGTAAACGAGCCCGCTTTACGAGTTGGAAAATGGAAAACAAAACTCAGGTCCTGAAATTCTGGCACTAATGCATTATTCACAATTTTCAAACCGATTGCATTTAGCAAAACCAATGTTGAATAACGATAATTCAACAAATACGAACCATTATATTTTTTAGTAAACGGCCCTTCCAGTGATGCCTGCAAACCCAATACCCCCAGTTGAACCGAATACTCTCTTTTATCATAATTGCCCTTTCTGAAACGAATATCAAACACACCCGACAATGCATTTCCATATTCGGCCGGAAAGGCCCCCGTAAAAAAATCACTCGAACCCAAAACTTGACTGCTGAGAATGCTAATACCTCCTCCCGAGCCACCTTCACCATTGCTGAAATGATTAGGATTAGGAATTTCAACACCCTCAACACGCCACAACATTCCACGTGCCGAATTACCCCTCACGATAATTTCATTACTGGCATCATTGCTGGTACTCACACCGGCAAACGAAACTGCCATCCTCGCCGGATCATTAAAACTGGCTGCATAACGCTGCGTTTCCTCTACATGAAATGTGCGTACACTCACTGTTGCCATCTCATTCAGGGGCTTATCTTTCTCATGATTGCCTTGTATTGCAATGGCTTCAATTTCTCTGATACGCTCTATCATTTCTATGTTTAGTACCAATTCCTTTCCCGCCAATACCTGTACCTGCTGCAACATTATATCTTCATATCCCAAATACGACACACGTATATTGTATCGCCCAACAGGTACCTGTTGCAAAATAAAATAACCCTGCTCATCGGCAACCGACCCCAGTAAAGGATTGGTACCATCAAGCACCACAGAAGCACCAAATAAAGGCATCTGATTGTCTCTATCTAATATACGTCCACGAATCGTCTGCGTATATTTCTGCGCCAATACATCTGATTGAAAAGTAAAAAAGAATAACGCCAAAATGGGCAACAAACAACGATTCATTTTTACCTTTTCTGACATATTATATCGAGCCCTTGCAAACCTTTTTCTCAATATTTGGTTATATTGCCACACATAACAAAGATATAACAAGATTAAAAACGACTGTAAGATGATGAAAAAAACAAGTATAATGTTTGTAGTAATGCTCGCCACTCATTTTATGTATGCTCAAATTGCTATGCCACAACCCAGCCCACTCTCTACAATAACACAAAAAATTGGATTGGTTGACGCCTCCATAGTGTATTCCAGACCCAGTGCAAAAGGTCGCAAAATTTTCGGCGACTTGGTGCCTTATGATAAAATGTGGCGAACAGGGGCCAACAAAGCCACCAAACTTACATTCTCCGATTCGGTAAGCATTGCAGGCCATCCTGTACCTAAAGGCGACTACGCATTGTTTGCAATTCCCGGTAAATCAGAATGGACCATCATCATCAGCAAACAGTCCGAACTCTCAGGCACTAGCGGATACAAAGAAAGTGAAGACGCTTGTCGCTTCAAAATCAAACCTTATACAGTGCCTGCAGTCGAAACTTTTACAATCGGTTTCAGCAATCTAACTATTCAATCTGCCGATATTGAAATCCTTTGGGAAACTACCGCCATCAAATTTTCGGTAGCTACCAATCCCGATAAACAAGTGATGAAAAACATTGATGCCGCACTGCAAATTCCAGCTCGTAATTACTATCAGGCCGCTACCTATTATTTAGAAAATAATAAAGATATGAGCAAAGCATTAAGCTGGATCAATGCAGCCATTGACGGCGGATACGAGCGTTATTGGGTATTACGTACCAAAGCCCTGATACAAGCCGAAATTGGCGACTATACAGGTGCCATCGAAACAGCACGCAAATCATCCGAGATGGCACAAAAAGATGGCGACGACACCTATGTGAAAATGAATGACGCCTCTATCCTGGAATGGTCAAAAAAGAAAAACAAGTAAATTCTCATACCTCTGCACGCACTTATGAATTAAAAAGTCCCCACATTCGGGGCTTTTTAATTTTATGCCAACAACCATTCTGTATGTAAAATCATAATGCAAGTTTGGGCGCCCACCCCGCGCTTGCAGCAGCGGGTCGCCGGGCTATACAGGGCTGCGCTTCGCTCCGGTGCTTTGCACCGCTGCCTCTGGGCAGCGCCCTTCCTATCCCTGCCGCATAACAGCCAACACCATCCCCCTCCTCC
>JACSSC010000045.1 GCA_014879445.1 Candidatus Competibacteraceae bacterium | reverse complement strand
CGAAGTGATAGATGCCAACGGCTGTACCGATCAAGAAATTGTAAACATCACTCAACCTGTAGCAGCGCTTTCGGTGCAAGGTAACGTAACGAACATTACTTGTAATGGATATACAGATGGTGCTATTCAAACCAATGTAGTCGGTGGAACAGCGCCTTATCAATACAATTGGTCGAATGGTCAGCAAGTTGACGACATTCAAAACATCACAGCAGGGATTTACCAATTAATTGTAACAGATGCATTGGGTTGTCAGATGCAGGAAATTTATATAATTACTGAACCGATGCCTTTAACGCTTGATGCAGTTGTCAATGATATACTTTGTTATGGATTTAACAATGGCAGTATTGATGTAACTGTAAATGGAGGCACGTTGCCATATCAGTATAATTGGAGTAATGGTTCAATGAATCAAGATTTGCAATTGCTAACACCTGGCATTTATGCATTGCATGTGACAGATGCCAATATGTGTGCAATATCTGGAAGTTGGGAAATAAACAATGCAGATCAAATAACTATTCAAACAGATTCCGTTATAACGATATATGTTGGCGATGAGGTTCAGTTGAATGCCAATGTTTCTGGCGGTTCCGGTAGCTTTAATTATCTTTGGAGTCCACCTGATTATTTAGATTGTCAACAATGTCAACAGCCAATTGCATCGCCACTGGTAACAACTGAATATGTATTGATGGTGGCAGATCAAAATGGTTGTACCGCTATTGGCACCACAACAGTTATTGTACTACATAATATTTTTGTACCCAATACATTTACACCCAACGGAGATGGTAAGAACGATTTCTTTACAGCCGTATCAAACTCATGTAAAGAATACAGGATGTTCATATTTAATCGTTGGGGTGATAAGATTTTTGAAACGGAAAAAATTGATGCCGGATGGGATGGCACCTATATGGATGTTGAAGCCAAACAGGATGTGTATGTTTTCAGAATAGAAGCTACATTTTTTGATGGGCAATACCATGAAATCATCGGGCAGGTTAATTTATTGAGATAAAAGTTATTTCAATAAGTCGGCTTTTTTAGCGAAATATGCTGCAAAGTCCTTCATGTCTTCACTAAGTTCCGACTCTCCGGTAGAGCGATTCAGCAGATCAGACATAGAAATGATGGATTGGTAGATGAAAGTTTTCATCTCATCAACCATCATTTCTTTATTCCACAATTCCAATCGCATGGAATTGTTTTCTTTTTTATCCCATAGTGAAAGTATAAAAGCTTTCACCTCTCTATTCTCTTCCATGCCGCTATCAGTAGCGCTCCATGTAATATGTTGAGGATTGTTTTGTGAGTCAAGACCGACATTTATTTGTATGAGTGATTGTTTTACAATAGTATTATCCATCATTATCTTTTAGGTTTATAATTGGATTTATTCATGATCTTTTTGTAATCATGTTCATTCATGATTTGAGGCAAAGTGAGTTTGGGATTCTTTTTAGCGTAAGCCCTTATGATTTGCCATCCTAGCCAAATGCCGGTTCTTCCAGGTGCTTCTTTTGGCATGCCTGCACTAAAGGGTGCTTCGCCTGTGTATTTACTGATGTCTGTAATGTTTTGTGAATACAGAAGTTTATTTTCAATAAAATAACTCCAAATATTCCATTCATTTTTTTTGCAAAATTCCAATTGAGATGCGCTATATCCCATCAATATAGTATCATGCTCGAAGGGCAATATATGATCAAGCAGATAAATAATTTTACCTTGAAAAATAATCTCATCCAGTAAATCAGTTCGCGGTTCTGTTCGTTCAAATTCAGTAATAGCCCAACCTTTCATCAAATCAGCAATTAGGTATGATTTGTCCTTTCTCGCTCTTATATAATCTGGAAGATGAGCATAATATTTATAATCTTTTCCTAAATATTGATCAAGTGCGATACATACGGCGCTGTCAGTTGCAACTACAGAATAATTGAATCCAAAGAAATAAGTGATTACGTATGGGATGTAATTGTTAGGGAAATAATGTTGGTAGTATCTAAACCCTTTATTGATTTTTTCAGCATAATTATCAAACGAAGTAAATGTGTTTTGAGTTTCTTGATATATTGACTTCATATCTGGATCATTGATAAAATGCTGTATATATGTTTGTGAGCCGGTATCGGAAGCAGATGAAATAGCTGTGATTTTTTCTAAATAAAGAGTAAAGAATAGTGGATGCTTTTGTTTTAGTAAAGCAATGTCTGTTGGCGAAGGAGTAGAATTAGAGAAGAATTCCTGATCAAACCGGTATATTGGAATTGTGAGTTTATTATGTGATATGTCTGGTGCTTTATTTGGACTTGTACACGACTGTATTAATAATACAAATGATATACTGCATAGAATACTTAGAAAGCGAAATCTCATTATACAATCAATTTAAATGCAAATGTATTTATTCTCTGAATCCGACAAGTATAATGAAACTAAATTTAGTCAATTGGATTGATTATTTCCCAGAATCAACCATTTTCCCCATTCCTATCAGCATGCGTTTGAATGCATTGCCACGTGTGCCTTTTTTGCTTCCATTTCTGATACTGTCAAAAAAAAGTTTGCTGTACATGGATGTATAGATAGCACATTTGTAGTGATTGAACTTTTTTCCGGCGTGACGAAGTTTGACATATTTACTTCCATTTTTTTTCATTGTTTCATATGCTACTATGGCATTTTTATATGTAACCTGTTCATCGCCTTTGCAGAAACAAAGTTGCATTGGGCTCTCAGGTTTCCAGTCGTACAAGTTGTTTTGACGAATGGCTTCAAAGAATGGGAAATCAGGATTTGTGGTAAATTCTGTAACAAATTCTTCTTTAATCATCTCAATCGGCACAGCCGGAAGGTATGGATTAATTTCTCCCATTTCGTATTGCCCGTTGTAAAAATGTCGAATAACAGTATCGTAAGGAAATTTATAAATCTGATAAATATCACCAGGTAATAAATCATAAACTTCATGATATGAATTGAGCAGATAGGGGAGATAGCCGGGATGGGTATAAGTATTAAACATAACATGGCTTTGTGCACCTGATAAGTCGTACGCACCCGACATGGGAGAAGATGCAGTTACCTTCATCTCTTCCGATAATTGTTCCTGAATATATCTGTGAGTTGCCATGGAAGCATGCCCACCTTGTGAATATCCGGTAAGATATAATTGACCATTGGTTGACACAGATATTTTTTCAAGGAGTGATTTGGTAGCACGAATCATATCAACGGATGCTTTGGCTTCTGTATCTGCATGTTGATAAAGATGGAATTTTTCACCTTTGCCCAACCCGATATAATCGGGGAAAGCAACAATATATCCGTCAACAGCAAATCCTATACAAATAGCTTGTTCGCCATCTTCAATTCCCAGCCCTCTTGTTTTCTTAATTCGGGTACCGTGATTATAACAAATCATTGGTGAATCTTTCTTTGTGTTACGAGGAACAAATACAACGCCTGATGCATTGATTTCAGTACCATCATGCCATTGAGTAGTGTAGAGAACTTCATAAACATCTACTTCATATCTAATAGGCACAACAGATTTGGGTATTTTATATTTTTTCCACGTTGATTTTAGCTCTTCTTTTGAATATGTCTTCTTTAACTCAAACGATTGAAGTTGGCCTAATGAATTGGTATTGGCAAATAATGAAATGCCTGCAAAAATGAATGAGAGAATGGATAAATAAATTGATTTCATTTTAAATATAAGTTAAGGTTTTAAGCTCCATGCATTGTTTTTCAAATCAATATCTGCCATTCGAAGGTCGGGATTAATAGTGATGGATTTGATTTTATTCATGGCATATGGTATTGTAAGTGTATAATTGGGATCAACCCAAAACCAGGAATCGGCAACGACTGGTTTTTCATTATATAAAATTTCATTTTTTACGCCTCGCATCAGGTCGAGTGGAATATGATAAAATAGATGTTTGCCATTTTCTAACTTAATTATTAAATCAACAGGCATAGGAAAGGCACCGATTCGTTGAAGATTTATGGTTGTTTTTTGATTCGATTCAATTACTGATTGTATCCCGTAATCAATGTTATTTGTAGTATAAACAAATTGTTCGAGATACCAATTTAGTTCGATTCCGGATGTTTTTTCCATTACACGAATAAAATCATTTGGTGTTGGATGCTTGAATTTCCATTCGTTGAAATAGCGTAACATCCCTTTGTCAAATACATCTTGTCCGATAATATAACTGAGTTGATGAAGAAATACAGCGCCTGCAGAATATGATGAAATTCCATAGGTCATATTCTTTTTATAGAAGTCGCCATGTGTGGAGAGTGGTTCTCTGTCGGGTGATTGGGCTAAGAATAGATAAGATTTATAATTATCCTCAAATGGATTAGATGATTTTGCATCGAATAACAAATTCAAAACATAGTCCTGTGCATAGGTTGTAAATCCTTCGTCCATCCATGGGTACAGGAGTTCATGTGTGGCCAGTACGCCATAGAACCAATTATGTGCTGCTTCATGAACGGAAACGCTTACCAGTCCGTGAAATGAACCGCGTGCAGTGATTAATGTTGCCATCGGATATTCCATTCCCCCATCTCCCCCTTGAATAAATGAGAATACATCATAAGGATATTTCCCAAATTTTTTCTCCATAATTTGAAAGAATTTAACCATGTATGGAGCAAGATTTTTCCAATACTCAACCAAGGTGTCGCCTTGATATACAAAGTAAAGTTTTGGGCCATCAGGTACCTGTGCATAATCTACAACATAATCTCGGTCGGCAGCCCATACAAAATCGTGTACGTTGGGCGCTATAAAATGCCAGATTGTTTTTTTGCTCTCAGTTTGTGGTGTGCCGCTGGTTTGATAGCCATGCCGTGCTTCATCAGGATTTTGGAGATATCCGGTTGCTCCAAGTGTGTAGCGACTATCAATATGAATAGTAACATCAAAATCACCCCAAACACCATAAAATTCTCTGCCTATATATGGATGAGAATGCCATCCTTGATAGTCATATTCACAAAGTTTGGGATACCACTGTGCCATTGAATAATCAACACCTTCTATGCTATTTCTTCCGGTTCGACGAATTTGAATGGGCACCTGACTGTCAAATTCCATATACAATACGGTTGATTTTCCGGGTGGGAGTGGTTGATTTAGTTTTGCTTGAAGAATCGTGCCCTTTGTTTTATAATTGATGGGCTGACCATCTTGTTGAAGGATCTTAATTTGATGATATCCGGTTTGGTCGGGCTTAAGTTGGGAAATGCGTGAACCTACACGACGGTCGGGGTCGGGTAAATTTCTTGAACGAATATCCATTTCGCTTCCCGGCTGAAATGCATTGTAGTATAAATGATAAAAAACCTGATCTATTGTGTCGGGCGAGTTGTTGGTGTATGTTAGCGTCTGTTTGCCTTTAAAAGTATGGTTATTTACATCCATATCAATATGCATTGTATAGGATACTTTTTGTTGCCAGTAGGTTTGTTGGCCATGCAGATGAAAGATGGTACAAACTGCTAGATAAGTTGGTAAGATGAGTTTATTCATCATGATTGTCTTCTGTAAAGTTAGATTTGTCAATTAGTGTTTGGTTGATTTGTTTGTCGGCCTTTGCGCCAAGCGCTTTGAGTTTCTCTGCTCGTGATATAAGATTCCCTTTGCCTGTGGTGAGTTTGTTTAGAGCATTATCGTACGACTTTTTTGAGTCGTCAATCGTTTTTCCGATATGCTTTAAATCTTCTGTGAAGCCCACAAATTTGTCGTACATATCGCCTGCCGCTTTGGCAATTTCTAAAGCATTTTGCACCTGACGTTCTTGCTTCCACATGCTTGATATGGTTTTTAGTGTAGCCAAAAGCGTAGTGGGGCTTACAATCACAATCTTTTTGTCCCAAGCTAAATTAAAAAGTTCAGCGTCCTCCTGAATAGCAGCACTGAATGCCGCTTCTATAGGCATAAAAAGTAAAACAAAATCTGGCGTGTGTAATGATGTTATACGGGTATAATCTTTTTCCCCCAGTTGCTTGATGTGATTTCGGACAGATTCTACGTGTGCTTTTGCACTGAGTTTTCTTTCCTGTTCTTCGGCAGCGTTAACCATACGTTCGTATGCCACCATCGAAACTTTTGAGTCAATGATAATATGTTTTTCATCTGGAAGAAATACAACCACATCCGGTTGTACTCGCTTTAATTCATCATCAGTACCGCTTACCTGTGTTTTGTATTCTATGTCTTTTTTTAACCCACTTCGTTCTAGTACTTTTTCTAACACCAGTTCACCCCAATTCCCTTGTGTTTTGCTGTCGCCTTTTAATGCATGTGCCAGATTATTGGCCTCTTCACTTACTTTTTTGTTAAGCTCAATCAGCTTCTTAACCTCTTCACGCAAACTGATTTTATCGCGTACCTCATGCTCGTATGCGTCTTTTACTTGTTTTTCAAATACAGAGATTTTTTCTTTCAGCGGATTGAGAACATGCTCGATTTGCTCTTTGTTCTGTTCAGTAAATTTTTTTGATTTCTCATCTAATATTTTTTGAGAAAGGGCATCAAATTCATGTACAAATCGTTGCTGAATTTTTTCTATTGTTTCCTTTTCTTCGGCCATCTTCCTTTCCATGTTTCGCATGGATTCTTCTTGTTGAGCCAATTTGGTTCTGACTTGCAGCATGAGCTCTTTCTCATTGCTGAGTTCATCATTTAGTTTTTTCTTCTCCAACTCCCATGCATTTTCTCTCCTATGATGCTCGCTGTTTAGTGTTGAAATACGCTCCTCCAACACACTTTTCTCAATTAAGAAATGTGTTGTGTCGCCATTAGATTCACCTTTTTGGCGTATCAATCGACTGGCAAGATAGCCAATCATAGCACCGGTAGAAAGCCCAATGAGAAGGTAAATGATTTCCATGGCCTAAAAATAAAGATTATTGTTCCATGTTTTCATTCCTTACATGAGGTTTTTATTTTTTTAACCAAATATGCCAAACATGTTTCTATTGATTGTTTTCGCTTATTTTTACTGTCTTATTCAGCATCATGAAAGCGGTATTATTAAGTATTGGGGATGAAATTCTCATCGGACAGATAACAAACACAAATTCGGTTTGGCTCGCTTCTCAGCTGAACCGTATAGGTGTGCATGTTGTAGAAATGATGACAGTAGGCGACGACGAAACTGCCATTGTGGATGCACTTAAAGAATCGTTAAGCAAAAGTGAAATTATTATTATTACCGGAGGGCTGGGGCCAACGCGTGATGATTTAACAAAGGATGTTCTTACGCATTTCTTTCATACACGTTTGGTATTTAATCAGCAAGTATATGATTTGCTGAATACTTTTTTTACGAGCAGAGGCATGTCGTTCAATGAACCCAACAAAACACAATGCTATGTGCCTGAATCATGTAAAGTGATGATGAACTACAAAGGTACTGCACCTGGCATGTTGTTTCATGAAAATCATAAAATAGTTGCGTCAATGCCGGGTGTACCCTACGAAATGGAAGCTATGGCAGAGGGGGAATTGTTTCCATATCTGCGACAACATTTTCAAATGCCGCCTATCTTGCATCGCACTTTCTTAACCGGCGGTATTCCTGAATCCGAATTAATGATTAGGTTGTTTGATTGGGAAAATGATTTGCCAGCCGACCTGAAGTTGGCTTACTTGCCTTCAGGAGGTCAAGTTCGTTTGCGACTTACTTCTAATAACGAAGACGGTAATGCGCTTGAACGAATTGAGAATGCAAGTCGTTATCTTCACTTGATACTTGATAATGAAATTGTTGGTTATGACGAAGATAGCATTGCATCTGTTGTTCAGCAATTATGCATTCAACATGGCAAAACATTGGTAACAGCAGAAAGCTGTACAGGCGGATTTATTGCGCATCAACTGACCATGATACCCGGAGCATCAAAATATTTCAAAGGCAGTATTGTAGCTTATCATAATACAATTAAAGAAAGTTTGCTTGATGTTCCTTCTGATATACTTCTTGAATTTGGTGCGGTAAGCGAACAAACCGTAATCCAAATGGCTGTGAGTGCTCGAAGAATCATGAAGGCAGATTATGCCATCGCCGTTTCCGGCATTGCAGGCCCGGAAGGAGGAAGCCCCGAAAAACCCGTTGGTACGGTTTGGATTGCTTGGGCTAGTGACGAACAAACTGTTGCACGTAAATTTGTTTGGGGCAAAAATCGGCAGGCAACCATTCAGCGTACAGCTCAAGAAGCATTATTTAGGTTTAGACGTTTTGTGCTTGGTATGGATTTATAATCAGATTTTGTATCATTGTTAGATGAAAATGAATGATAAATTATCATGGAATCGTACGCGTCCTTTGCTGATTGCCGGACCATGTGTTGTTGAAAATGCTGAACTTTGTTTTCAGGTGGCTTCACATATGCAGCAATTATGCCAACAGATTGGGTGGGATTACGTATTTAAGGCATCATATAAGAAAGCCAACCGCACATCTCTACATTCTTTTACAGGATTGGGCATTGATGAATCATTACGCATACTCGATGATTTACGTCAACAACTTTCAGTGCCTGTGATAACAGATGTACACGAAACAACTGATTTGCCTTCTGTATCTCAAGCTGTTGATTTACTTCAGGTTCCTGCATTTTTGTGTCGCCAAACCGAATTGCTGATTGCTTGTGGACAAACCGGTAAACCTGTCAATATAAAGAAGGGACAATTTATGGCACCGAATCAGATGCAGTTTGCTGTTGACAAGGTAAAGTCAACGGGAAACGATCAAGTATTATTGACAGAGAGAGGTACATTTTTCGGATATAGTGATTTGGTTGTGGATATGCGATCTATTCCTTTGATGCAATCTTTTGCACCCGTAATTTTTGATGTAACGCATAGTGTGCAACAACCGGGGGGGCTTGGCGAACGAAGCGGAGGGAATCGGCTTATGGCACCTGTTTTAGCCCGTGCTGCCGCAGCCGTTGGTGCTGATGGGTTTTTTATTGAAACGCATCCTTCTCCCGATCAGGCCCTTAGCGACGGCCCTAATATGATTCCGCTGAAAGAAATGAAAAAAATGTTAATCAAACTCAGCTCTATTCTTTCTTGTTAAAAGCTGCTTATTATTACTATATTTGCTCGCAATTTTAAGAATTGCATCAACTATGAATCCAACAGATGATAAGTTTGTAGGGGAAGGCCTCACATTTGACGATGTTCTTGTGGTGCCTGCTTATTCGAAGGTATTACCTAATCAGGTAAGTGTAGCGTCACGCTTTAGCCGGAATATTAAAATCAATGTGCCGGTTTGTTCAGCAGCCATGGATACCGTATCGGAAGCCGATTTGGCCATTGCCATAGCGCAAGAAGGGGGCATTGCTGTATTGCATAAAAATATGAGCATTGACGACCAGGCACGAATGGTTAGGAAAGTAAAACGTGCCGAAAGTGGTATGATCATTGACCCCGTCACCATTCCCATCACAGCCGTTGTACAGGATGCCTTGCTTTTGATGAAAGAGAATAAAATTGGTGGCATTCCGGTTGTGGATGAGAATGGCAAATTAGTGGGTATTGTTACCAATCGTGATTTGCGATTTGAAAAAGATATTCGACGTCCAGTAGAGGAAATTATGACCAAGGATAATCTGATCTCTACCAAAGAAGCTCCAGATTTGGCAAAAGCCGAGGATATTTTACAGCATTATAAAATTGAAAAATTACCTGTGGTAGATGCCAATGATAAACTCATCGGCCTGATTACATATAAGGATATTATCAAAATGAAAGAACGCCCCAATGCATCTAAAGACGAGCTGGGGCGACTGAGAGTAGCAGCTGCTGTTGGGATTGGGAAAGATACATTACAGCGCATAGAGGCATTGGTTTCGGTTGGTGTTGATGCCATTGTGATTGACACTGCTCACGGTCATTCACATGGTGTGATTGAATATGTTAAACAAACAAGAAGCAGATTTCCTGATTTGCAAATTGTAGCGGGAAATATTGCTACTGGTGATGCCGCACTGGCCTTAGTGCAAGCTGGTGTAGATGCTGTAAAAGTGGGCATCGGGCCTGGCTCAATCTGCACAACCCGTATCGTGGCTGGTATTGGAGTGCCTCAACTTTCTGCCATTATGAATGTGTCAACAGCTTTAAAAAATAATGGATTTGATATTCCTGTTATTGCAGATGGGGGCATTCGCTTTTCAGGAGATATAGTTAAAGCTATTGCCGCCGGTGCAGATGCTGTTATGATGGGCTCAATGTTTGCCGGTACGGAAGAATCGCCTGGAGAAACCATTATATTTGAAGGTCGTAAATTTAAAACATACAGAGGCATGGGCTCTATCGAATCTATGCAAAAAGGGAGTAAAGACAGATATTTTCAGGCCGAAGAAACGGATGATAAAAAACTGGTACCCGAAGGCATTGTTGGCCGCGTTCCATACAAAGGTACATTGTCCGAAGTACTGTATCAACTTATTGGTGGGTTGAGAGCTGGTATGGGATATTGTGGTGCTGCTACTATTCCCGACCTAAAAAATGCCAAATTTATGCGCATTACCAATGCCGGTGTCATTGAAAGTCATCCGCATAATATTGTTATTACCCGCGAAGCGCCCAATTATAGTAGAGAATCATTAAAGTAACTTGTAATAAATCTCAGTTGTATGAAAAAAGGAATCCTGTTCACAGCTATTTGTTTGCTTTCATTATCGCTTTTTGCCCAAGTCAACGATAAAGTGGTTTTAACCATTGGTGACGAATCTGTTTACTTATCTGAATTTGATTTTATTTTCAGAAAGAATAATTCGGAAGGAACTGTTACCAAAAAGGCCATTGATGAATATTTGGAACTTTTTACCGTATTCCGACTCAAAGTAAAAGAAGCGAAAGAACTTAAAATGGATACATCACGAGCTTTCATTAATGAATTGAATGGATATGTAAAACAACTTGCTGTTCCGTATCTGAAAGATCGCGAAGCAGAATCTAAAATGATTAATGAAACATATGAACGAATGGGCAAAGATCTAAAAATTCGTCATATACTTATTACAACTAAGGATTGCGATTTGCCTGCTGATACCTTGGCTGCTTTCAATAAGATTAATGCTATTCGCAAAGAGATTGTTGCAAAGAAGAAATCCTTTGAACAGGCAGCCATGGCCTATTCTCAAGATACCAATTCTGCTAAAAACGGCGGATTGATTGGATATTTCTCAGCACTGTCTTTGGTTTATGCTTTTGAGAATGAGGCCTATCGTCTTAAAGTGGGTGAGTTGTCTCGCATTGTTCGAACTAATTATGGCTACCACCTGATTCAAATTGATGATATTCGTCCTGCTCGTGGCAAAGTCAAGATTGCTCATATATTTCTTAGGGCTGATGAATCAAATCAGGCGCAAACGGATTTAGTTTTAAAGCGTGCCAATGAAGCTTATGCTCGTCTGCAAGAAGGTGAATTGTTTGAAAATGTAGTAAAAACTTATTCCGAAGATTACAACACTGCTTCTAAAGGTGGCGAATTGCCTGCTTTTGGTATTAATCAAATGGTAACAGAGTTTGAAGAAGCCGCATTCTCCCTTCAAAAGCCAGGTGACTATTCTAAACCTTTTCAGACAAAATATGGATTCCATATCATTAAACTTATTGAGAAATCGACACGCCCATCTTTTGATGACTACAAAACAGAGCTTACCAAAACACTACAAAAACAAAAAAGGTGGGAGGAAACACGTCAATCTCTGATTGCAAAACTTAAGAAAGAATATAATTTTATTGAGGATAAGACATTCTTGAAACTCATCGAACAAGAAGCCAATCGCAATAATCAAAAACTTACCCGCGATTTTATTATGTCATTACCCGATGTCAAGTTGTTCGAAATGAAAGGTGTTTCATACACATCTAAAGATTTTATCGAAAACATGTCGGGTAAAATTGCATCCGACAGGCCTATCGAATTTTGTTTGCTCAAGAAAAATTATTATTACCCATACATTGATACCAAAATCATGGACTATAAAGAGGAGAATCTCCCCAACGAGTTCGTCGATTTCAAGATGCTGGTTAATGAATATCGTGACGGTATTCTTCTTTTTAATCTTATGGATTTGATGGTATGGGGTAAATCTATGAAGGATACCGTTGGATTAAAGGCATTTCATGATTTGAATAAGCAGCAATATATGTGGCCTGAAAGAGCCCGTGTGATTACCGTTGATTGTAAAGACGATAAGGTAGAAGCGGAAGCACGTAAATTAGCTCCTCAATTGCTCTCAGGTAAATTATCTAAAGATGCTTTTGCTGCAAAACTGAACAAAAAAGTAAAAGATAATGTGATTCTTCTCGATGGTTTATATTCACGTGAAGATAAATATGCACTTATTGATGGCACTTTTGAAAAACGAATTGGCGAAACCGTACGTAAAGACAATAAAATTCGATTTGCAGTTATTACAGAAATTCTATCTCCGCAGCCCAAATCACTTAAAGAAACCAAAGGAGTTGTGATATCCGATTATCAAGCTTATCTTGAACAGGACTGGGTGAGAGAACTTAGAAAGAAATATCCCGTTTCGGTTAATTATGACGTGTTATACTCGCTGATATCAAAATAATGATGGATGCATAAACCCTTTTTTATACTCCTCATTGCTGTTTTATTTCCGGCCTGTCAGTTTATTAAGCCGAAATCGAATAAGGAAGATGTTGTTGCCAGAGTGGGCGATACTTATCTGATGCGTGAAGATATAGTTGGTATAGTGCCGAAAGGAACTGAACCAAATGATAGTATTGCCCTTATTACGCAGTTTGTGAATAGTTGGATACGTGAACAACTTTTATTGCAACGCGCTGAGATGAACCTGGATAAGGATATGAAAAATTTTGAGCAACAACTTGAAGAATACCGAAAATCACTCATTATCTATACCTATCAACAACGACTTATCGAGCAGTCGCTTGATACCATCGTTAGCGATGAACAAATCTTTGATTATTATAATCAAAATCCAGCTGACTTTGAGCTTCGTGAGAATATTCTCAAAGCTGATTATCTTGTGTTTAGGCGTAATCTTAAAGAATCCCAAAAGGTGAAAAATTGGTTTCGCAGCGAGCAAGACGATGCCAGAAAAAAGCTGAATGATTTTTGTCTTTCATCTTCCTCTGCTTTTAGCTTGGGAGATACCAATTGGATGCGATTTGATGAGCTTTTGAAAATAATACCTTTGCCGGCTGATAATCAGGAATTGTTTCTTTCATCACGCAAATATGTTGAACTTGAAGATTCTCTATGGCAATATTTAGTGCATATAAAGGAATACAAAATAAAAGAATCATTGTCGCCGTTAGCATTTGAGAAAAACAGAATCCGATCCATTATTTTAAATATTCGTAAGATAAAGATGTTAGAAAAAATGGAAGAAGATTTATTTCAGGATGCACTACAAAAAAATAAATTTGAAATTTTTATCCAATGAAAAATGTTATCATGCTTTGCTTGCTTTTTTTTACAGGTCTTTTGCAAGCCCAGCGAACGATAGTTGATGAAATAGTAGCTGTAGTGGGTACCGAAGTTATCCTCCGCTCTGAAGTTGAGCAGCAAGCACAACAAATGTATGTTCAGGGCTATATCGAAAAAAATGACACCAACGCTATCTGTACTGTTTTAGAGGATATTATTTATCAGAAAATGATGTTGAGCCAGGCACAATTTGATAGTTTGAAAGTTGATGATGAACAGGTTGAGCAGGAGCTCAATCGTAGGGTGCAGTATTTTATTCAGCAAATTGGCAGTCGCGAAAAGTTAGAGCAATACCTTGGTAAATCTATAGAACAGATGAAAGCTGATTTTCGAGAATCTATCAAAAACCAGTTGCTTGTTAATCAAATGCAGCAAAAAATTATTGGTAATATCAAAGTTACTCCCAGTGAAGTGAAAGATTTTTATAACGGGATCCCGACTGATAGCTTGCCGTATGTGCCTGCCGAAGTACAAATCGGTCAAATTGTGATTATCCCTCCTATAAAAGATGATGAAAAAATAAGAATTAAAAAAGAGCTAAATGAAATTAGAGAACAAATTTTAGCTGGCTCGAAGTTCTCCCTTAAAGCTCGTATCTATAGCGAAGACCCTGGGAGCGCTGAAAAAGGTGGAGAGCTAGGATTCTTGCGACGCGAAGATCTAGTTCCTGATTTCGCAGGTGCTGCTTTTTCTTTGAAAGAAGGTGATGTGTCTGAAGTTGTTGAAACCGAATATGGATTCCATATCATCCAGTTAATTGAAAAAAGAGGAGAACTTGCTAATTTTCGACATATTCTTATGAAACCTAAAGTAAACTCTGCTGATTTGCTGAAAGCAGAAATTAGATTGGATAGCATTTATCGTGCAATAAAGTTGGGTGAAATCAGTTTTCAAAAAGCAGCCGAACAATATAGCATGGATGAAGATACACGAAATAACGGGGGATTGCTTATTAATCCTTCTGATGGCGGAACTCGCTTTTCGCTTGACGATCTAGATGCATACACATATCAGTATGTTTCTGGCCTCAAAGCTGGAGATATGACAAAACCTGTTGCGTATGAAATGCATGGTGGCAAAAAAGCAGTTCGTGTCTTGTATCTACTTACCCGTATCGAACCTCATGTGGCATCTCTTACAACCGATTATCAACGCATTATGAATGCTGCTCTTGCCTTTAAGCAAAATAAAGCTATGGAGGCATGGGTGTTTTCCAAACAAGACGAACTTTATGTTAGAATTGATGAGACATTCAAAAATTGCACATTTAAAGTTCGATGGTTCGATAAGAAAAATAATTATTAATAGCTTATAAATATGAGGCCATATCAGTCAGATAAAGAAGCCGTTGATGCATTATCCCACAAGTTTCAGGACTTGAAGATAGAGATTGGCAAAGTCATCGTTGGGCAACAAGATACAGTTCATAATGTTTTGCTTTCTGTTTTTAGCAAAGGTCATTGTTTGTTGGTTGGTGTGCCAGGATTAGCTAAAACTTTGCTTGTAAATACGATTGCCGATGTATTGGGATTGTCTTTTAATCGGATTCAATTTACCCCCGACCTGATGCCATCTGATATTATCGGTTCTGAAATTCTTGACGACACCCGACAATTCAAATTTGTCAAAGGCCCTATCTTTGCTCATATCATTCTAGCAGATGAAATTAACAGAACGCCTCCTAAAACACAGTCCGCACTGCTAGAAGCCATGCAGGAGAAGTCGGTAACAGCTGCCGGTAAACGCTATCTACTCGACGAGCCCTTTTTTGTATTGGCTACACAAAATCCTATTGAGCAGGAAGGCACTTATCCTTTGCCAGAGGCACAGCTCGACCGATTTATGTTTAATCTTTGGCTAGATTACCCCAGTTTTGAAGAAGAACTGAATATTGTGAAACGCACGACAGGCCATCAGAATATTTCATTGAATAAAATATTGAGTCGTGATGAAATCTTATTTTTTCAGGAATTGGTTCGAAAAATTCCGGTAACAGATTATGTATATGAATATGCCGTAAAACTGACCATGCGTACTCGCCCTGGATTATCTGATGCTCCCAAAATTGTGAATGAATATCTCTCATGGGGCGCAGGGCCGCGTGCTTCACAAAATCTGATTGTAGGTGCTAAATGTCATGCTGCTGTATTGGGTAAGTATGCCCCCGATATTGAAGATGTTAAAGCAGTTGCCTTTAATGTATTGCGTCATCGTGTGATTCGAAACTATAAGGCAGAAGCTGAGGGATATAAAACCGACGATATTATACGTCAAATCCTATAAGTTTTTTTAAATTTTAAACCGGCTGTTAGATTTTTAATATTACTGAGATAACAACCGGTTTAGGTTTGTGTTATTAGGTTCAGATATGAACCTAATGCTTAATCAATATTATAGAAAAAAATTGATTTACTATATTTATTGAGCATTATCACATGACATGTATGAAGATAGATGCCCATATCGTTTAGCCGTTGATTGATAACTTGATCCATTGTACTCTTGTATGATTGTAAATGTATATAATATACAATCACCATTCCTATTTTTTGCTGTAATTGCGGCAGTTTGATGGCGTCCGGTAATCACTCCAGTTAAGCTATTGCGTTCAATGTGCCAATCTGAATCAAGTAGATTAATTTTAAAAATGGTCTCATTCCATCCTGTTGCATTAAATGCATTTCTAAATAATGCTTCAGTATTAGCATCTTTTCGTACTGCATTAGGTACTTTAACATTGGCAAGTGAAGCTTTTTTGTTTTTATCAACAGAAGTTTTTATCTCACTAATTGAAGACAAGCCGGCAGCGTATTTTCTTGCTAATACAGCATTTGCTTTTATCTCTGCGTCATCTGGCATCGCTTTTTCTAAAGAGTTCCAATAGATTTCATATTTCTTAACCAAGTAGTAGTTCACCAAAGCGCCATCCAGATCATTAGAATTTTTAATGTATTCATCTATTTTTTTCAAGATATCTTCTAATCCACTTTTTTCGTAGCTAATACTCTTTGGTTCTATGTATCGGTTGTAATCTTTAGCTTGCTTAATTCTTCCGGCTGCATCATTTGCAATAAACGCATCTGTTCTGGTGCGAAAATCATTTAATATGCTTTCGGCATCAGAAGCAATCTTTGTACCACCCTGCTCTTGAAAATCAGATGTAGAGGGGGCTTGGTATAGTTCTTCCATTTCCGAATACAAGTTTCCTGAAGCGGTTCCGGCAGCATCTGCCGCAGCTTTATTTGCTTCCTTTGCTGAAACAGCTTCTTTCTGGATATTAATGAATGCTTGTAATTGTTGCTCTTTTGCACTCAGATCAAATGTCGGATCATACTGTTTAATTGTTTGGATTCGTTTTGTTGCTTTGTCGATTTCGCTTTGATAGGAAAATGAAGTTGGATCCATTGTTTTTAATTTTTCCAATGTTGCATTCAATGTGGTAAACGCTTGTTTACCTTGAGAAGATGCTGGCTCTTGCGAATAGGAGAAAATGCTAATCGTAATAAGAATCGCTACTAATAGAATCTGCTTCATGATTTTAATTTTTATTGATTGTTTTTTTTTAGAACTATAAACTGCTTTGAATCTGTTACACATTTAAAAATCCCGCTTTGAAACCGGATTTTGTTAAAAAGTGAGAGCTCCTACTGCTTAATCCATTTTGTGATATGAAGATTGCCATCAGAATCGATCACTTTTATATAATATACTCCTGCTTTGAGTTGCGGGGTGAGTTTAATTGTACTACAACTTGAGAAATCATACTGATCCATAACGGAGCCATTCATATTATAAATTTTTACAGATTGTATACCAGTTGCTATGTCGATATTTAACATATTTGTTGATGGATTGGGATAGATGGACAATACAGAAGTTTCCAGATTGTCTATTCCAAGAATATTAATACAATTTGATACTGCAGCACACCCATTATTATCCATAAATATTGTAACATTCACATGTAATATTGAATCAGCTATATAAGTTGACGAAGTTTCACCAGGAATAGCTAATTCTGTGTTGCAATTATACCATTGATATGCAACGGCACCTGTTTCAACGGCAGAAAATTCGTTTCCGCTAACATTAACACTTGTTTCAATAGGAGCACAAGACAATTTTACCGTGAAGCCATCAATTCCTCCGGTGCTGGTTAAATTCACACTCCCACTGCCTGTATTAAAACTCATTGTGTTTCCGAACCAACCGGTTGCATAGAAATTGTTTTCTTCATCTGTGGTCACGGATAATATTCTATCTATACCAAAATTGCTACCAATCGACCAACCATAAATAAAGGAACCGCTGTTGTGGTATTTTGCAATGTACCCATCATACCCTCCTAAACTTGTTATTGTAAAGGTGCCAGATCCAGGATCTAAATCCACGGAACTATCGTACATCCCCGCAACATAAATATTTCCATAATTGTCAAGAGCAATACTACTTGCTTGCTGCTGGTTATTTCCTGAAATTGGATTTGCCCAGATTGGGTCGCCTTGATTCGTGCATTTATAAACAAAGGCATCATCTGAAGCCAAATTTGAAATGGTAAAAGGGGTGCCTCCGTAATTGAAATCAAAGTTAGCTCCATATTGACCAACGATAATTAAATTTCCATCTGCATCAACTGCTAGCTTCTCCATAAAATCCCCGGCTGTACTTCCAGCTTGCTTCACCCACTGCAAATTCCCGTTCATATCTAATTGACCGTAGATGGCATCCCAGTCATTGTTGATTGGTGTTAATAAGGTAATGCCTGGTCCCGGATCCACGTCAACGGTATTTTCTCCTATTTCTCCAACGAAATAAATTGAATTATCGCGTAAAGCAATGTCATGGTAGTATACGTAGGCAGAATCCAGCATTTTATGCCATTGATAGATACCATTATTGTCTAATTTCATAATGATGCTTCTGTAGTTAGGAGTGCTATATTCGTAATTAAAGATTAAAGGATTAGGATCAACATCCAACGAATCGCTAAAGATGAAAGAATGATATAGATTATTGGATGCATCAAAATCCAAAGCCCCGTAATACACGTTTCCTTTTGCTCGCATCGTCTTCACCCAGATTAAATCTCCGTTATCATCAAACTTTGTAATAAAGGCAGATCTTGGATTATCGGCTGTTTGCATATTTATTCCTGTACCCATATCGAAATCAACCGTTCCCGAGAAAGTTCCTGTCATATACAAATCACTGTTTGCATCAATATCAAAGGAATTCAAGTTTTCCGCTAAATCACCACCAAATTGTTTTGCCCAGACCAATGTTCCGTCCAAATTCAGTTTTTGAATACATTTGTCTGAAGCCACACTTCCATTGGCAGACATTACTAATACCCCTGGTCCCGGATCGGCATCAATGGTATCCATGAAGTCAGTAATAACGTACAAATATCCATTCTGATCAGACAGCGTCAGAAAGCCAAATTGAGAGGTGTTCGCGTTTGAACCTATTTGCTGTACCCATTCATAGGTTTGCGAATAAGACAATGCATTGATACACATTGCTACAAATAATATTGAAATTTTTTTCATATCACAACGGCTTTTAATTTTTATCAAACTTATGATGATGATTTTTGATCTCATGGGGTATTTATATAACCGCTCAAAACCTTTTTAAATTCGATAGCAAAAGATTGAAAAACGAAAAATCCCGCAACAAAGCGGGATTTTTCGTTAGATGGTAGTTTTTATTATGATTTAATCCATTGTGAAGTGACAGTTTTTCCGTCAACATCTGTGATGCGTATAAGGTAAACACCGGATTTCACATCTATATTCAATGAAAGAATAGATCTGCTTTCGCCGTTGATGTTGCTTATTATTTTCCCTGTGAGGTCAAGGATGCTTATTTCTTGTATGATTGAGGATGATATAAGATTCAAATCGCCATTCGAAGGATTTGGGTATAGTTTAATCTGTGATAATTGATTTTCTTCAATTCCAGAATAATCTATAAAAGAACATGTCGAAACAATTGAACATCCTCCAAATGGGGTTGAAATTTCTACTGCATAATTTCCGCTCACAGAGGGCGTGTAACTTTGATTTGTTTCACCTAATATGGGCGTATTCCCATTATCACAATCAAGCCACTGATAGGAGACATTTGTTGCAGTTGCTGTAATTGTAGCCCCATTCACAGATACTGCATTATTTTGTGGACATAGCTTATAGGGCTCTCCGTTATCATCACTATTGTAAGCAAAAAATACCAAGACCTCATTCATGTTTGTAAGCATAGAAGGAGAACCTTCGCCTGTAGGGTGGATATCAGCAACCAACAGGGTACCCACTTCTGTGCCATCTGTAACCCAGAGTTCTGTTCCGTAAATATCATCATAAGCACTAAAATACAATTTGCCGTCTACTGTAGCAAAGTTAACTGGAGTACTTCCATTATCACCAGGACGTATATCTTTAACCATTACAGTTCCGATTTCTGTTCCGTCAGATTTCCATAGCTCTTTTCCGTGGTCAAAATCGCGAGCAGAAAAATAAAGCATCCCGTCATGAACAAATAAATTATCGACTAATCCTTGTCCGGGAGTATCGTAAATATCTTTAATCATTATGGTACCAGCGAGTGTCCCGTCGGTTCTCCATAATTCCTGACCATTGATTCCGTCGTCGGCTGAAAAATAAAGTTCACCATTGAATTCAACCATGTGATTAATATTTGATGGAAAGGAGCCAGGATAGATATCCTTTACGAGAAGTGTACCCATTTCTGTACCATCGGTTCTCCATAACTCCTGACCATATAATCCATTATCTGCTACAAAAAACAGATATGATCCTGCACTTTGAAATTTATCTGGATAGGCATTATCATTACCGGGCCAAATATCTTTTACTAATGTAGTACCAACTTCAGTCCCGTCAGTTTTCCATAACTCTCTACCATTAATACCATCTGTGGCACAAAAATAAACGAATCCATTCCATACATGTTTTGAAGAAACATAAGAATCACCACCGATATTAATGTCCTTAATCATTACTGTTCCTGCTTCTGTACCATCGCTTTTCCAAAGTTCATGACCATTGCTTCCATTATCTGCTGAAAAAATGGCATAACCATTAAATTCTATGATATCCCCGAGCCAAGAACTCCCCATTGGATTAATATCTTTTACCAGTACTGTACCGGCTAAAGTTCCGTCACTTTTGTATAATTCGTTATCGTTTCCAGATGTGTCAATTCCTTGAAAGAAAAGTGTTCCATTTACATCCATTAAGCTATTCACCCAACTTGATGTACTTCCTGGAATAAAGTCAAGGACCAATTCTGTCCCAGATTCTGTTCCATCTGAAACCCAAAGTTCTTGTCCATGAGTCCCATCATCAGCCAAGAAAAAAAACTTATCTCCGGATTTTGTATAAAATCCTGCCATGCATCCTTGTGAACCCGGGTTAATATCTTTAATCATTATTGGAGTTTGGCTCATTAATAATGAGCTTAAAAATAGCATGTAAATGCTTGTTGCAACTTTTTTCTTCATATCACAGCGATTTTAAATTTAATTCAAACTTACTTCTGATCTGAAGGTTCTCTTTGCTACATGTAATTGTGATGCAAAAATCTTGAAATTCGATAGTGTTTTATTGAAATATGATTCAAATGAATTGCCACATATTTAATCATCACAAATTGTCGAAACATTACAATATTTATAGTTCTCTTAGCTTTTCTTTAGAAGAGAATCAGTGCATTTTCATGCAAATTCAGTCGGATTAATGGGAATTATTATGCCCACTTAGTAATTCAATAACTTCTTCTTTTTTGCGTTGAGAAACTGGAACATGGTGTCCATTCTCCATCACTAGATACCCCCCTTCATGTTTGTCGAAACGTACAATTTTTGACACATTTACTAAGTGCGATTGATGGGTTCGAATGAAACCATGGGGTGATAATAATTCTTCATAATCCTTTATGCCTTTTGAAACAATAATGCTCTTTTGCTCTTTGATGATAAAACTTGTGTAAGATCTATCCGATTCGCAGCGAATTATATCAGAAATTTTCACAAAATATATTGATGCATTATCGCGAAGGACGATTTTCTTATCGTGATTTAGGGTATTAGAAATAATTTCTTTTAAAACCTTGATTTGGTCTATAATTCGTGCATTGTTCTGTGAATTAATCCGTTCGACACTTCGCATCAGATCTTCAGGATTGATGGGTTTTAACAAAAAATCAATAGCACTAAATCGAAATGCATCCACTGCATATTTGTGATATGCCGTTATAAAAACCACATAAAAATCAACCTTGCCCAAACGGGTGAGCAAATCCATTCCTGTTCCATCACCCAGTTCTACATCCAAAAAAACAATATCAGGCACAAAATCTTTGATTTTTTGTATGCCATTTTCAACGCCATCTGCTTGGCCAATTTCTTTAATGTCCGTACAAAATGCAGTAATTAAATCAACCACACTACTGCGAATTTCTGTTTCGTTGTCTATGACTAATGCTCTCATTTAAACATTAAAGGTAAAATAATATTTACAATGACTCCGCCTTCAGCTAATTCTGTTACATCAAATCTTACATTGTTATTTTTCCCCTTTTTAAGAAGGTATAATCTGTCTGAAGTTATCTGAGTAGCTCTAGAAATATGCCTGTTGTCTGATGCTGTCTTTTTCATTCCACTTCCATTGTCTTTAATTTTAATCATCAAATTTTTTTCATCACATTTCAGCTCAATAGTTATTAGCCCTTTATGCTTTATGTCTTTGAAGCCATGCTCTATTGAATTTTCTAAAAATGGTTGAATGAGCATGGAAGGAATTAAGACCAAATCTGTTTCTATATTTTCATCAACATGGATTTCAAAATCAAATAGGTCGGGGTCTTTTAGTTTTTGTAGTTCAATATATTGGTTGATAAATTCAATTTCCTGTTCAATGTATTCATAATCGTTGTATGAGCTTTCGAGTGTTTTTCGCATTAAACTGGAAAACTTGTAAAGGTTGAGCGCTACTTTTTTACCATCATTTTCTTTGATCGCTAATCCTTGTAATGAAGTTAGTGCATTAAAAAAGAAATGTGGATTCATTCTGCTACGGTTTAGACGTTGTTCTATTTCTGTTATTTTAAATCTTGCTTTTTCTTGTAATCTTTTAAAATAATAAAACAATATAATCAATCCAAGAATGGCTGCAGTTATAATACCTATGAGCGATCTAATCTGTAAGTTATCTATTTTCTTTTCCTGTTCTAATTGTTGCTTTTCTGAAGCAAGTTTCTGAATTTCTAATTCATTTTCTGCTTTATTATATTTTTGCTCGTAATCATTTATGATTCCCATTTGCTCAACAGATTTTACACTGTCTTTGTATGCGGTTAATCTTTCTAGATAACTCAATGCAGCATTGTGATTGCCTGCATTTTTTTCTATTAGATAACTTAATTCAAGAAAGTTTCCTAAAACAGGACCTCCATTATTATTGGCATAGTAATAATAACATGAGTCCATGTATTTTCGTGCTAAATTGTAATTACCCATTTTAAAACTGTAACTGGCAAAATCTCGATATAAATTGGGAACAGAGGAACCTTTGTGCCCTGCAGCTCTGCTATAGTTAATAGCAGTTTGAGCTAAGGTAAGTGCACTTTTATAATCATTTGAATGCGCCATCAACCCTGCTTGAATGGCAGCAAATCGTGATAAGATGGTATAATCTGACGCATCCTTTGCGATTTTAGTTCCTAGTGCAATCAGTACATCGCAACGCTGTTTGAAGCGCAATGAATCATAATCCTGATAGTACCATAGATAGTTTTGCGCTAACATCTGAATGTCACGTGCACTAAAAAGTGTTTGATGTTTTGTAAGAATATTATATGCCTTGTCTGAATATTTAATTCCATCTTGTGGCTGGTCTATTCTGTTCAGCAACATGGCCATATTTCGTAGTCCATTGAACTGCACATGATAATCACCCAGTTCTCCGGCTAATTGCTGATATTTTTGGGTATAGATAAGTGCATTTCCATATTTAGCTTTCAAAAAATAATACTCTGCATAATATCTATAATAATTAAGATTGAGCGAATCCTTGCAGTTGGTTTTTGAAATTTCGTTTTTTAATGAAGCCAATTTTAATTCCAAACTATCCAAGTTGTCTTCGTTTAACGATAAGCGTATATCCATTAATAGTCCTAATGATTTGCAAAAACTGCTTTTTTCTTCGCTCATCATTTTTATCTTATTCGGAGATTCTTCCGGCATTTCCATCGCATAATCTATGGCCCCTGCAATTGTTTTGGGGTGAACATTGCACTCACATTCCTGTGAGAAAATTTGCATAGGGATGGTTAGCGAATACAATAATATTAAAAGCCGCTTGTGGATAGTCATGGTTTTTGTTTGAATTTGTGCAAATATATCTTAATTATGTTTTGCACTTTTTTTGAAATTATTAAATAGATTTAATGCTTCTCGTTGTTTAGATTTGAACTTTAGAGTTTCATTTGATTGTGTTATTTATTTCGCTCCTCTGGAGCTGGATTGCTTGATGTATTCATTTTCTCTATTAAGATGCCGCCCCTATGGGGCTATTTATTGTTGATTTTGATTGTTTATTATGATGTTTCCTCTGCGGGCTTCTATCATTATCCCTCCTACAATTATTTTTTTTTTGGACTAGGCATACATTGATAAGCCGATTGGTTAATAAAATTGAAGCACAGCTCCGTAGGAGCGTAATAGTCATAGGATTTTGGATAAACGTTTGATTAAGCTCCGTAGGAGCGATATGATTGTTTTGTCTTAGCCCCCCATTGTATAGTTTAGGAGATGCAAAAAAAATGGAGGAGGGGGATGGTGTTGGCTGTTATGCGGCAGGGATAGGAAGGGCGCTGCCCAGAGGCAGCGGTGC
>JACSSC010000004.1 GCA_014879445.1 Candidatus Competibacteraceae bacterium | reverse complement strand
GTATATATTTGGGATTGAATCAATATAACTTACATAAAGATGTAGAAAAGCTAAAATCAGAGAAAATCATTCATCATAGTAATTCGGAAGAAGAAATTGAATTGGCCGTTTATATGAACAGATTACAGTTGTTTATGAATAAACTATGGTTTGCAGGGAAAAACAACAATTGGGATTTGGCGGCATTTTATGTTGAAGAATTAGAGGAAACGATGGAAGAAATTGCAAAAAATCCGATTGAGGAAGATGGCGTTCGAATTGATCAATTAATGAAAGTACATGGAACTCCATCCATCGAAAAAATAGAAGAAGAAGTTAATTCTAAAAATGCTCAAGGATTTTTTCCTGCATACGATAATTTGATTTTATCCTGCAACAAGTGCCATGAGGATGCTCAACATCCATTTATTAAAATAAAGATTCCAGATGTTCCTGTATTTACAAATCAGATTTACTAAACTTATTACAAATGCTTGAAAGTTTTATTATCTTATTTAGAGAAGGGTTTGAAGCATTTCTAATCATGTTTATCGTTTTAGGCGTATTAGAACAATCTGGTGCACGTGCATATAACAAGACCGTTTGTTTGGCAGCATCAACTGCTATACTTGCGAGCATCGCATTGGCTTATGTGTTTCGGCTCATTAAAATTGAATTTACCGGTCATACCGAATATGTATTTGAAGGCATCACGATGATTGTTACATCCATTCTTTTAGGTTTTATGATACTTTGGCTGGTTCGATTTAAAACAAATGCCAGCAAAATTAAAGACGAAATAAGGTCACACGTAAATGCTAAAAAATCGCTTGGAATTTTCTTACTCATTTTCTTTTCAATTTTTCGTGAAGGCGTTGAAACGGTTTTGTTCTTTATTGGGCTAAAATTAGATGCAAGTTGGGATGTACTTGCTGGTGGGATAATGGGAATATCATTAGCATTTATCCTCTGTTATTTAATATTTGCCGGTGCCATACGTATGAATTTTAGCTTATTTTTCAATATCACAACCTTTATATTGCTGATGATTGCAGCCGGACTGATGGCACATGGCATACACGAATTGCATGAGGCCAAATGGGTGCCTGAAGTTATTGAACATGTCTGGGACTTAAATCCAAAAGTTGAAGAAGGCGCACCATATCCCATATTGCACGAAAAAGGGATTATTGGAAGTTTTTTAAAAGCATTATTCGGATATAATGGCAATCCGAGTTTAGTGGAAGTATTATCTTACTTGGCATACTGGCTTATTGTAGGAGGGTTATGGGTTTCTTTTGAAAGGAAATCACTTCGCCGAAAAAAAAGATAGGAACTAATGACTAAAATGTATTCTGTATAAATTAAACAGAAGTAAATAATCCAATCCATTGTACATAGCACCTTTTTGATCCCAAGCACCATTTCGATTATCCGGATGGAACCATCTATTTTCGCTACTCCAACCAGGTGCATTAGTACAGTGAGGGGTTTGATGGCAGGGTCCATGATTTGGCGCATCCATCAACATTTGCCTAAAAATCGGCTCCCATTTCAAAATATCTCTTTTTCTAAATAAAGCATCACAGAGTATATAGATCTCCATCCCGGCACCCGTACACCATTGGATGAAACGGTCATAATCAGGTGAGCCGATGATGCTGCTTAATGCCAATTGCATACCCATATTTACTTCTGTTTGGGTTGGATTTCGATGGCTAAAATCAATACTCATCAAGGCAGTCCAAACGGACTTACCGGTTGTGATAGATGTCCAGTTTTGATAATATTTACCGGTAATTCTTTTAGCAACGCGTGCTATGGCGTTAGAATAGGCAACCGCTGAAAATCCTAAAGGAACTCGGGTACCATTGGGGTCTGTAAGTATCCAATCATTTTTACTAAACGAAGTAACCATTCTATGAGCTTGTTCTTTAATAAGATGATGTAATGTACTATTCTGCAAAATTGATGTTGTAGTATCAGGTAATAACTTCATACCCATAGAAAATGCCCATAATAAATAAATAACTTGATCCTGGCTCATCATATTTCCATCTTCAATACCTGGCCGACAGACGGGACCCGACTTAACACAGTTCATATCTTGAAACATTAAAGAAAGGGTTATAGGAACGTCATCTCTTAGCAAAAAACCATCCAGTTGAGGATCTCGTGAATATTTACGATCTGCTGCATAATCAAGACGATTTAATGCATGAAAAATGTATGATAATTCCTTGCGTTGCTTATCCACATTGTTTCCAGCTTTACTTTCAAGATAATAGTCGGAACAAACCCAAGCCAAATAATATGCTAAATGAATCGTTCCATCCATCCATTCCATAATACCTGTTTTGCCTGCAACCATACCATTACCTTTACACAGATGCTGCATAAGCCAGGGATCGTCACAATGCAGAAGTGGCCATACACGAGCAGCGGGAATCGAACCACCTGCTGATGTATCAACAAAAACAAAATGATTATATAGACGTTGCTTATATACTTCTGCCAAGCTATCAGATGGCAAGTTTTGTGAATATACTTGCTGAGCAAAAAAAATACAAAACCATAATAGATATAAAAAACATCTGAACATCATAGAGGAGAAAGGTCGTTATTTTTTAGGTAAAAGCAAAGAACTGTCGCCATAACTTAAAAATCGATAGCCATGATGCATAGCTTGGGCATATACATTTTTCCAATCATCTCCGATTAATGCAGCAATAAGCAACAACAATGTAGAACCAGGTTGATGAAAATTAGTAATCAATCCGTTTATCATTTTAAAACGATAGCCCGGCATAATAAAAAGGGATGTTTTTCCATCCAGATCATTCAATGAATGATGATGCATAAAATTTAAAACAACTTGCAATGACTGTTTAATAGATATCTCTGGATGTGAATCATAAGGAAAGAATTGCGGAATATCAAAAGATGAAAGGCGACCTGAAAACAAACCAACACCAAACCAATATAAGCTTTCCAAACTACGTAAAGATGTTGTACCTACAGCCATAACAGGGCGCTTATTATGCATGATTTGCTCAATTAAATCGCGACTAAAACGAATCGGTTCACTATGCATTATATGTTGAGATGCATATGTAGCAGATACAGGTTTGAATGTTCCGGCACCAACATGTAGGGTGATATAATAGATGCTATGGCCTTGATTTTGGAGATGTTGAAGCACTTTGGATGTAAAATGCAACCCTGCAGTAGGTGCAGCAACCGAACCCTTTTCCTGTGCATAGACAGTTTGATAAAAATCACGATCGGATTCTGAAGAATCTCTTTTGATATACGGCGGGATAGGCGTGGTTCCGGTTAAATCGAGCAGAGTTGCAAAATTGGGAGCATCAGACCAAATGAACCTTACTATATCAGTATCACGATTAATCCATTGCACATATCCATTAGTAAAGAATAATCGTTCACCCTCATGCCATTTCTTTTTATTGCCTACCATCACTTTCCACTCAACCTGAGAATAAGAATGCAAGGCCTCTTCCAATGTTTTTCCGTTGGCAGGTTCGAGAAGAAAGATTTCAACTTTGGCACCGGTAGATTTGTGTAAAATAATTCGTGCAGGAATAACACGAGATTGATTGGCTATAAACATACAGGAATCTGAAAGGATATCAGGCAATTCATAGAAATGATGATGTGACACTACGCCACCATCATAATACAACAACCGAGATGCATCACGAGGCGATACAGGAAAAGGTGCTATACATGACTCAGGTAAGTCATATAAGTATTGCTGCATATCAATTTCAGGGATAAACATCAAATTTTAGATAAAATACGATACTTTCGTATCAGGTTAAAAATGTTTTTGCAAAAAAAATGAATATTCCTGAATTATATCAGATTTATAAGCAACATCCTGAAATATGTACAGATAGCAGACATATTTCGGTTGGATCATTGTTTTTTGCTTTAAAAGGCGAGCGATTTAACGGTAATGCATACGCACATCAAGCCATACAATCAGGTGCAGCATATGCTGTGGTTGATGAACCAGCTTTTGCTACTTCATCACGTATTATTCTAGTAGTTGATGTGCTCACTACATTGCAACAACTGGCAAACTTTCATCGCAAACAAATTCAGATTCCTATATTAGCTGTTGGTGGTTCAAACGGAAAAACCACATCCAAAGAGCTATTGCATGCCGTTCTTTCATTAAAATATGATACATTATCCACCTCGGGCAATTTAAATAATCACATTGGTGTAGCATTGACAATATTACGAATCAAAGCACATCACCAAATCGCCGTGATTGAAATGGGTGCTAATCATCTTCACGAAACCATGCAATTGTGCCATATTGCAGAACCAACTATGGGCGTTGTAACCAACAACGGGAAAGACCATCTTGAAGGGTTTGGAAGTATAGAAGGCGTTAGAAAAGCCAACGCCGAATTGTTTGAATATCTGAAATCCCAAAACGGATTTGCTTTTGTTAATGCAGATCAGGCAGATTTAATGCTCGATTCAAAAGATATCAGACGCTTTACTTATTCTCTTTCAACACCCTCCGACTATTGCTGTTGTATAGTATCCAAAGATCATTTTGCATCCATATTATTGCCTGGTGGCATCCTCGTAAAATCTCAACTAGCTGGAAATTTTAATGCTGTAAATATAGCATTGGCTGCTGCTGTCGGCCATCATTTCGGTATTGATGAAAATGAAATGGCTCATGCCATAAAAAATTATTCTCCACGCCTTAACCGTTCTCAAATTATTGAATACAAGGGTGCAACTATTATAATGGATGCATACAATGCCAATCCAAGCAGCATGGAGCTGGCATTACAAAGTTATGCCCAAATGACAGGCAATAATAAAGCTGTAATTCTTGCCGACATGCTGGAATTAGGCCCATATACCCAGGAAGAGCATTTACGAATAGTCAAACTGCTTTCAACACTTCCACTGCAACAAATTATTCTAATCGGCCCAGCATTCGGTCAATTTGCACACCTTCTCCAATGTTTGCATTTCAATAATACGGCATCAGCTACAGATTGGTTTAAAGAACAGGACTTCTCAGGATGGCACATTCTACTAAAAGGAAGTAGAGGATATAAGTTAGAAACAATCATCAACTGATATTTGTTATCAAATTTTACCTTTTTCTTCTTTCTGGCTTATTATTTGTAATTTTATAAATCAAATACATTAAATATATTACTTATGAAACAGATTCTTGTATTATGCTTTTTATTATTAACAATCTCTGCAATACCTGTTTCCGCACAAGAAAAGATTCCTGGTGATGGGTCAAGTTTAACCTGTCAGTTGATATTGTCTGAATTTGTAAATAAAATAGGCAAAACGCATCATGAAATTCAGGAATTGTATATGCGATGCTCTGTTCAGGATTATTTTATCAAACTATGTGAAAGCGATGTAGGATATGAAGAGTTAAAACCTTTCATTAATAAGGGAATAACAGTAGAATATGAGATTAGAAATGGGGCATGGGATATCTGCAAAGATGATCCGGATTATGCCCAAAGTCGAATCGGCCCATACATCATCATCAAAAAAATACTTCACTAAAGCTGAAATTATCTGCCAAAAGCATTAATTCTTGATCCGATTGGGATGGCCTAAGGTCTAAATAAAAAAGGA
>JACSSC010000005.1 GCA_014879445.1 Candidatus Competibacteraceae bacterium | reverse complement strand
AACTTGCTGACGAACTTGCTACTGCCGCTGCTGGTACCGCCATAATTTCTTGATTTAAATTTTTAAATAAGGGGTGTAAATATAATTTCTTTTAATCATAATAATTAAAGGTAAGCTAATTTACAAAAATTACTTCCTCATACAAGCATACCAACATTACGGCAGCCCGTAGTTATTTACTGGCCGCCTCCCGATAACAAATCTTCGAGACGGAGCCGAGACAAGTCAACCGGCGAAAAGGTGCGAAGCGACATTGTTTATTTGAAAACGAAAACACCGAAAGGTTTCATGGAGCTTGTTACAAAGCTAAGATGATTCCCATTCGTTTGAAGGGAGCTCGGAGCCAAAGTCACTTCAATACAGCGCCGAGAACAGTCAGCCGTTGAAGAATGTTTATGTGCCATTAACGAGAACTTAGAAGTAAACTGAAATCTTCGAGAAGAAACGAAATAAGTCAAACGAGAATAAACTTGTTTGGCCTTGGCAGAATGATTTTTGTATTCAGAGCAAACGCAAAAATGTTTCTGCGTTGAAAAATAACTGTTAATTAAAAACGATACGAATGCTTGGCGGCTTGTATATAACGGATAACGCATTTACACTGTTACCGTTTTATAAATATAGGAACTTTAATAATAACCTTAATGATAGCAAGCCGTATATTTTTAACTTATACGGCTAAGCGGTTTAACTTCCTGAAAATTAATTACTATGAAGGATACGGTAATGGGGTAAGATGCGTAGTTAGGTAATGTAGCAATGGAATTATTTTAGTGGATCTATATCAATGGTTCTAACATTTTTGATACATTTTGTTAATATTGATATTGAATCCACATCTTGGTTGTCATAAACTTTGATTTTGGGACCAATTGCTAAAAATGGGTCTAAAATTTTAAACGAATAGTATCTAAAAACACGAGCCTTTTTTGCATTTGGTGTTTCTGGAATAAAGCTATTTGGATATCCTGCATCACTATAAAATCTCCCTAATAAAATAAATCTATTTCCATCATTAAGGATATTTGAAAAATTCGCTTCTAGATCGATTGTACTATCCATTGCTTCAATATATATTGCTTCTTTGGATTCTGTTGATGTTTTGTATTCACCCGACTGCGAAATATGCCATCTTGGACATGCACATGCATAAGCATAATATTCAAGTTCAACCAAAAGTATTTCTGGATTCAATTGATTTTTGATATCCCAAGACCAAATTGCATATGGGATATTCATGGCTGTGGTAATTTTGAATTCATTAGCCTTGTTAAATAATTCAGTAGAGTCAACCCAAAAGTTAGATTTTTCGGTGTATTTATACCACACCTTACCGTTATTATTTCTCGTTTTTGTATCCGTCTTATTGCTACAGGAGTATATTATGGATAATAAAAATATGCATGTTATTGTTGTTCTCATTTTATTCTTGAATATTATACTTTTGTTTCAAAGCTGTTTTAATAACAATGTCAGGGATATCTCCCTTTTCTTCATATATATATTGACCATTGATTGATAGTATTTTGCCATTATTATATGCTACTCTTGTACCATGACGGTAACCATATTGCGAAATGTCTTTACATGCTCCTATATGGACAATAACTACTCCAGCTGATTTTCCAGCGTTAAATAGAAGAATCGAGAATTCTTTGACGAATAAATCTAAACCATCTCCAAAAACATCACCCGCAGCAGCACAGCCATGAATCTCAATGCGACAAGCATAATCAAATTTTGCAAAATTAATATCTGATAAAACGGCAGCATCTGGGCTGGATATTTTTAGATTTTCAGCAGTTTCAACATCTTGGATTACCTGCTTGTTAGAATAAAGGTTAACTTTTCGTATATCAAGACCTAAATTAATATCCTCCTTAAAGAATAGTCCTTGGCTGCTTGCATGACCCAATAGATCCAACCGCTTTAGTTTGCCATCATTTGATAGGTTGTTGATTTCCTCAACTATATCTCGACCATTATAAACCTGAACTATACGAGTGACTATACCCTTCGCTTCATACTCTGCCTTGTAGTCACTTCCAGCCCGATAAAATGTTTCATTATCACTATCAACACGATTAAATGCACTAGCTAAAATTTTGGCTTCTGTTGGCTTCACAATTGCACTTTTGCCTGAGTCTAACTTGTCTTTCATTTTTTGCAGTGGATTCTTCCACTTTTCTGATGCTTGTTGCCATTTTTTGGTATTGTCTTTCCATTTTTCTGCCATCGTGATTTATTTTAAAGAGTTAATAATAAAAGATGAAACCGACAAGGTTATCGGTTTCATCTTCATGAATTATATTATTATGGAGTTGGTGGTGTAGGTGGTGTATCTCCACAACCACACGATGATTGAGGCACATCACAACAATTGGTCATCAACCTGCCAATGATTCTGGCATATTCAATTTTGTTTTGACCTGTTGCTGTTTCAAATGCAGATTTAAGAATAGCCAACATTTCTGATTCAGTCTTGGTTTTCTCAGCATCTGCTTCTTGTTTTTGCATGTTGAAGCAATCTAAAGCATCCATCTGACCTAAAAGAGCATCGCAAACAGCCGAATCAGTTTGTAACGTTTTTTCTTTAACTTCAAGGATTATTCCCGGAACTTCGAAAGGTGCTCCTAAAAAATCAAAACTATCGGTAGCATTTTTTGCTGTCCAAAAATCTATATCAATGGGTGTTCCGCCTGTTATAGAGCCATTTTTAGTATATACTTCATTGGTTAAAAATTGCTTAAAGTTCCCTTGATAGTTTCGCACTTGGCAATATTCATTGATGATTTGCTCATAAACACCATCTACCTCAGATGCATTCAATACTTCTTCTAAAAGTTCTTTCAGTTTTTCCACGTTCACCATTCTTACACTTTCTGGGTATCCATTTGTGAAAAGAATTTTGATGTTATTTAATGTGGTAACGGAAATGTATTGTTGTTGCATCTGTCGAAAGATGAAGTTCAATACCCTGCTGTAGTTTATATTCTCAAGTTCTCTAACAATAGTTTCTTCTTGTTCCTCGGTTGAAGAATCTTCTGTGCTGCTGTTTACATTGATTTCCCTATTTGTGTTGCTTTGAGCAGTATGTCTATCCATTGAGTTGCTCAATGAATTAACCGCATCTGTTCTTGCTTGATCTGATGAACTACTGCTAGCATATCCAACATCAACGCTAGCAGAGGCAAATCCAAAATCACAACCTACACTTACATCAACACTAACTGATTCAGATGTTGAAGAACTTGAGCTTGATGAATTTTGTCTTTCATCCTGAACGAATGCTTCAAGGCTATCAACCACTTCTTCACTCACAGATTCCAGTACATTTTGAGCAACCACCTGTTTACTGGTAATCTGTTTAAAGGTTCTCATTGTTATGGTCGTCTTTTCACCAGGTAGAAGGGTAAATGTTTTTAAGATTTTACCAGCACCATAGTCTCCCAAATATGAGTTTATTCTGTATTCTTCAATAAAATATAGCCTTGGAACGGGAATTGATGGTTTATTGACAAATTCTAATCTTGTACTGCCAGAAAAAGTTCTTCTTGCCACGGGTTGCAATCCTTCTTTAATGGCTCTCACGAGGAAATCCACACTAATTTCCTTACCACCCATCTCAATTGTTGGCAATTCACCTTCTTCTGGAAAGTTTAATTTGGTGAATTTCGATTGTTTCACAGGGTTTGGTTTAGCTGTACTTTTAATACCACCGCCTCCCTCAATCTTCATTACAGTTTTGCCATCAGTATTCTTAATAGGGCTAAGTGTAACGGCTTTAATATTTGTGATGTATCTTGAATTATTTACGTTCTGAATAATATCCGTTACTATGTCACGACCAAGATTATCAATTTGCAAGGTGGCTACGTTGTCCCAAAAATTGTTATCGGGAACTTTAGTGGCATCCGGTTTGAATTTTGTAACATCAATTCCTAAAGGGATTCTTGCGATTGGTGTTAGTGTCGTACCCTGTGGTAAATTATACTTGGGGTTGGGCCAACTCCGCCAGATTGCCAATTTACTATTGGATTTGCCGGATTACATGAGGTTGAAGGCATAATAGTTAAATGATTTTGGGTTAATAAATTAATTTTGAGTCTGAAAGAACGGGGTAAATATAGGTCTGGTATGTTTGTTGAAAACTAATTCAATATTATCAAATTATTCTGTACATTATCTTTTTTTGCTATATTACCTAACGGCCCCAAATTTTATAAAGTTGCCGGACTTTAAAAATACAAAACTTAAATCATATCCGAAAAGACTATCGGCCGTAAATTATTATAATACGGCCAGGCGGGTTAGTAGCAGGGAAGCTTAAATTAAATCGGAATGAAGGCAATGAGGGCAGAAACAAAGTTAGGGGCTGCTTTATATGGCTTCATACTTAATTACATCTTGTAAAAGTTGATATTTGGGTAATTAACTTAGAGTATGGATTGGTATTTATTATAACAATGGATCTTGGTATGAAGTGTCTATCATAATGTATATGTGTCTCAATTTGGGCCATTTTTTTTTCATTGATAATTAAATCTCTACCGGAAAAATATTTAAACCAGAATCCCTCTTTATTCTTTTGGACAAATACGGTTTGTATCCCCATATCCACAGATGAGCTGGATAAATATATCGGATTCGGTGCAAGAATGGTATCCCCACTAGTTAATGGAAAAACATCATAATACCCGTTCCCAACATCTTTAATCAAAATTTGAACAACATTGTTTTTTATTCTGAAATGAAAAGGGGGGTAGAAATAAGAGCAATATGAGTTCTCATAATGTTCATTTTTGTTGGAATTGTTAATGCTCACAACGGTATCACAATGCCTCCAATTAAACCACCTCCCTCTTTTTGTTAAAATGGAGGTTTTATACTCAGTTGTATTTTCACCTAGCCTTTGTATCTCAACAAGGTAAAATATGTTTGATTGTTGAGCCCATAATTGAGAGTGGCTTATGAAAATGATCGTTATAAAAAGAATAGTCCTACTCATCTCCCCAGTCTGTCTTTACAATCTCTTTATCTTGTTCTATTTGTTTTTCCGCATCCTTTTTAATATTTTTCCGCTCATTTTGATCTTGTATTTTCTCAATGGCATCAAGAAGTTCTTGATTAGCTTGATTCACCTTACTATTTTCATTCAATACTGTTTTATATTGTTTCTCGATATTATCCCAAGATTCAGTGTCATCCAATTTGTCAATTAACTGTTGATCATTTAAATCACCATTCTCATATTGTTCTATAATTTCAGTAATTTGATCTGCCCATAAAAATGTCTCATGATTTAAAATAACCGCACCTCCACCCTCATTGGATGTAGCAGGTAGGCTTAGGTTTATAGAAAGCTTGAATTCCACTCCAGGTTTAATGAACTCATCACGGAGTTTTTTATTCATCTTTCTAAAATTTTTGTACTCTGGATTTCCTTTTTTATCTGTCCCTGTTTTAACCCATAGTTCTGTCAGACCTTGTTCGGAGGTTTTGGTATCAAATTCCAAAACATGTTTGCCTAATTTTCCTGATTTACTCCAACGATCAAGAAAATTTTGTGCTGCATTTGTTTTTTTCCATAGTTCAAGCGAATTCCTATTTTTAGGAGTATTTTTAAATGAATCTGATTCAATATAGCGGTCGTCACCATTATCATTATTAATCATAACATCACTCCATACTCTATCTACCTCCCTACTTGCCACTTTCATCATCAAATTGTAGTACTCATTGTACGGAAGGCTGTTAGGATTCAGCTTATTCAGATTGCCTCCGGTAATATTTAAAAGTATATTGGCAAGGTCTTGTGCCCAATTCGGATTGGTTTTGCCTGGTGCTTGAATGGGGCCTGTCTTTGCCCTCAATTCCTGTTGACGTTCTGTTGACGAAATTCCAAGGTCTTGCAATATCTGTTGA
>JACSSC010000027.1 GCA_014879445.1 Candidatus Competibacteraceae bacterium | reverse complement strand
ATATAATACGAACCTCTTGATTAGTAGGTTTTAGAATTTATGGTTTGTGCCTTTTCCATGTTTCAGTGCGTCCTAAGATTGAGAAGCCGCAAATGCTACCACGTAAGTCAATTTCATCGTCGGAAATGATGGTTATTTTGCCACAATATGTTTTTCCATCATTGGGGTCATATACTCTTCCTTCTTTGAAAATGCCCTTGCCGGTATATGTAAAATCTTTCATGATGCGCAAACCCATGATGGGCTGATTTCTCAACTGCTGATCGGGATTTTTTTTATCGAGTGGTGGTTTGCCGGTTTCTTTATCTAATGGCTCTTTTAGCCAAACTACTTTGCCAAAATATTTATTTCCTATTTTTTCAATTTTCACATGCGACTTTCCGTCTTTGGGTATCCATGTGCCCAAAATCAAATCGGGATTATCAATGCCTTGCGACCAGATTGATCCACTAATAAAAATCAGGAAGAAAAACAGTGATTTTTTCATTTGAATTATTTTTTCAACTCGGCAGCGGTAAACGATATTTTCATATTCATTAGCAAGTCATAGCCATTTGTATCTAACGCCGACATGTTGGCGTCAACAATTACAAATAAAGTAGGGTCGGCAAAAAATTTCTGCAATTCGGCTTTTTCTGTAACATGAACGGTAAGTTCGGTGCTGTTTTTAGGAACGGGAGAGATGGATGCGAGTTTTGTCATGTCTTGAGAGTCGGTAAAGAAATTCACTACAAATGTCTCAAAATTGTCATAGTTTCTTTCATTCAGCATGATAAAGTTCATCGAAGAGATGCTAACATCTTTTATTTTTTTTCTATCTGCATGGTTTGAAACGAAGATCGGATCAAGGTCAAGAGTAATTTCTGCCTGAAAGGTATTAGGCCCTTGAGGCACGGGTGGGGAAATTTGTACAGGCACATCAGAAAATGTATGCTCAAACGTAACGGTTTTTGATTGCCCACAGCCAACCACCAAAAGTAGGGTAAGTAAAGAGAAAAATGAATATGTTTTCATTGCTTGATTTTTTGCAAAAGTAAATAATGCTTTGATTTATTTTTTAATCAATGGACGTTGTACGGTCCAACCCTGACATTCGATTTGTACAATATACACACCGGCCGGTAATTCATCTATCACCAATCTGGCAGGACTTTCTTCCGGTTGATATTGCGTATATACAACACGACCCGCAATATCTATCAATTGAAGTTGCTGAATGGACAATGCTGATGATATAAATACAACGTCAGAAGCCGGATTCGGATACATGGTAATAGATGCATTAATCAAAGATTCCTGGCTTAGTGTGGATATTACGGTATTAGATGTGGATTGACATCCATTGGCATCAGTATAAACTACCCAGTAACTGCCACCTGATATCGGTGTGAAAGAGGAATTAGTTTCGCCTGCAATTGGGCCCGAGGCATCATACCATTGATTGCCTGCGCCGGCATACGAAGATGTAAATGTACCTCCTGACTCATTAATACCTGGTTGAGCAGGATTGGCGAATACCTGAATATAATTTGCTTGGGTAATGGCATCATTGCCCGATGAGTTTGAAACTTGCAGCGTAACATCATACAAGCCCGCGGTATTGTATGTTACAGAAGGTGCAATAAGTGTTGAGCTGGCCGGCGTTCCTCCTGCAAATACCCATTGATGAGCAGTTGGAGATTGTGTTGAAAGGTCTATAAAATTAACGGTTTGCCCTTCGCATATAGTGGTTGTGTTAGCAGTAAATGCTGCAACGGGGGGCAGTGATGGAATGATTGAACATACACCTGAAATTCGGATATTATCAATGTAAACATTATTTCCTCCGTTGTTTTGTACTTCAAATTTGATGCGTACATCTGCTTGGCCATCTAAGGCAGAGAGGTTTATGGTAAAGCAACCGGGTGTTTGATCAATAAAACACCAATCGTTTGCCGATGAGGGAACAAAATTGTTGGTTGTAACTGAGTTAGTGGCAAATGTGCCAGTACCATTTTCGCCTGCACGCAACATGCTAGTCCAATTAGTGCCGCCGTCGCTTGATACAGAAACCCATAATGAATCGCGGATGCTGGTAACACGACGACGGTGTGCATGCTCGAAATTCAATTGTATGGATGTGTAATTTGATAAGTTTAGTGAAGGCGAAATCAGTGCATCAATAGCCGGTGCATTGGCTTGATTGTTGAAGATATTAACGCCGGCTGCTTTTGTGCCTGGAGAGTTCCCGCTTACTGTATAAACTTGCCAGGTGTTCAGCCCATCTGGATTGACTATAGTCCATCCGTTTGTTGTAAAGTTTCCCGATTCAAAATCTTCGGTAAAAATGGTGGTAGTGGATGTATTATTGATATCAATATAATTATTCAGTACTTCTGTATCGCTGCCAAAGCTGTTGTATGCAATGAGTGTTACATTATACATGCCTAAAGAGTTATATACAACTGTGGGGTTATTAGCTGTAGAAGTATTGGGAACACCACCCGGAAAATACCAGCGAATAGAGTCCGTTTGACCAATGGAATTATTATTAAATGTAACACTGAGACCCGGACATCCGCTCAGATTTGATGCGTTGAATGCGGCAGATGGAGGTGAGTTAGGATTACAAACGTATGTCTGTACTTTGAGAAGAGATTTATAAACATTTAATCTGCCATAACTACTTGTAATACTTTGCATGGAAGAAATAGAATCCACACCCGTAAGTAGATAAGTGCGCATTTGTAAGGCAAGGGCAGAAGGATTTTGTTTGTAATCTGAAATGAATTGCGTGCATGCGCCACTATATAGCAACGCAATGGCACCGGCAACATGTGGCGTAGCCATAGAAGTACCGGTCAAATTGCTATATGTGCTGCCTGTAACTGTATTGTATATGTTAGTGCCTGGTGCTCCCAAATCAATATTAATTACACCATATCCGGCACCTGAATTTCTTGTATCTGTATGCGTAGTGTTGGTTACACCAATTAAGAACATACTGGGGCAGGTGGTAGGTATATCGCCCTGAGAATCAACATTGATATTGAGGTTGGGGCCCGCTGCAGCACTAAGAATACCAAGTGCACCAAGCGTATCATAGAATGCGCACCATATCGGGAAACTGGACGCATTGCCATAGTCCACACCAAATGAGGAATTGGTTGAAACCACAAAAGCCCCTTTGGCGCCATTGGTTTGATTGTACATTTTACGCATCTTGGCGGCATAGGCGTATGCAGCAACAACAACCGACTCTGTTCCACTTGATCCGGCAATAGGCAATATCTTTACACGCCAGTTTACCCCAGCCACACCGGTGGAGTTATTACCACGGGCTCCGATTATGCCAGACACATGCGTTCCATGATTATCTGATGGTATTGTGCCGTTGTTGTTATATGCATTCCATCCATTTACATCATCAATGTATCCATTGCCATCATCATCAATGCCATTACCTGGTATTTCCTGATAGTTTTTAAAAATGTTTGCTTGCAGATCAGGGTGATTAAGCTGATATCCACCATCTATTACCGCAACTACAATCGTGTCACCCAATGCAGTTAAACCGCCGGTAGTTATATCCCATGCTTCTACTGCGTCAATGTCGGCATCAACAGTGCCTCCTGATTGCCCTGTATTATTTAAACTCCACTGCTGAGCAAATGATGCATCGTTGGGTGTAACTCGATTGTAAACATAATGATTAACCTGAGCCAATGCAACTAGTGGATGCTTTCTTACTTCATCCAATAATGCCAATGTGTGCATGCCTCCGGATAGTTGATTGATAAGCCAGATGTTATAATCAGCGGATAGACATTCTTTCGCCGATAAATGAATGTTCGAATTGACCTGATTTATATCTTCAATCAAAGATTCAACTTTTTGGTTTTTCTTCAACCACACAATTAATTCATTTTCAACATATGATTCTTCTTGTGAAAAAAGAAATGGGGTAACAATAAGAAAGAGTAGTGAGGAGAAAAAATATTTCATGATTATACATTTTGAAAATAAATGTAGTAAAACTATATTATTCTCCAAAAAAAAATGATGTTCCACATGTTGGATGCTTATACATTTGTATTGTTTTTAAATCATGGGTTGTGCTTTCTTCCTGTAATTTAAGACATGTTTAAATAACAAAGCAGGACTTCATCCTGCTCTGTTATTTTGGCTGTTTTTGGTGATTTACAGCATATTAATATTCCCATAAGCTATGCTCAAATTCCATCATTTTGTTTTTGATGGCTTCGGCTTCATGTAATGCATCGGTTGATGACAGATAATCTTTTATAAATCGGTCATGTGTGTTATCTTCTTTGTAAACGGTGCTGATAAAAAACCTTTTTCTGAATGCATCATCGTAGCTCATGCGTTGTGCAAAATTGTATGGGTTGTATAGTTTGTATGTGGCAAGTAAATTTCTTGCTTCTTCAAAATTCAGCCAAAACATATCCTGAAGACCTCTCAGGTCGCCTGTATTTCTGTCATATATTTCGATTACCGGACATATAGCCAAAATGCGCACTTCCATGACACCACGATTGCGGTCAAAAACCCAATCTTCCTTCACTTTGATTTGCTTCACATGAAACGGATCGAAATCTTCCTTTATCAATATAGGTCTTTCGGTATAAGGTGGATGGGCATCAGGTATCATTACAGTATCAGCAAATACTCCAATACTTAGCGCCTGTTCTGTACTCATTGTATGCAGCAAATCATCTCCCATGGCTGGATCATAAGGCGTGAGTAATCTGTCTTCAATTCCTTTTCTTAGAATAGTGATTAAGTTCATCCGGTCGTTGTTGGGCATAAGCGGATAAAAATACATTTGATTGATTTTTTGCCTGAAGTCAATGATGTGCCAAATTCGTTTTGCCCACATCATGTCGGCTTCACGTATATGAGCATAGGGTACTGCTCGTTTGCCAGTTTGATCTCCTGTAAATGATCCATGATTAGAAAGAGGAATGGGCTCTAAAACCTGCGCTTCAGATGATACTGAAAGTATAAGCAGCGATGGCATAACGAAAATGAAAAAACCAATGCGTTTCATATCTGTAATTTTTTGAGATGTTGTAACAGCGAGTAAAATGACGCATCGTTTTATTTTAAAAGAAAACGCAAGGGGATTTCACTTATGTATATGTGTTATATAAAATGATGTATTTTTAACAAAAAAATTTAGCATTATTATATGCTTTACATTGCGTGGGATGAAGCATACATACATCCGCTTCCTGATGGCCATAGGTTTCCAATGTTGAAGTATCAGCTGTTGCCCGAACAGTTAATGCATGAAGGAACCATTTCTCCTTCGCATTTGTTTTGCCCTTCTGAAATATCCGATAATGACATTTTGTATGCTCATAAAGTAGATTATCTGGATAAGTTGAACTTCGGAACCTTAACATCAAGTGAAATCAGAAGAATCGGGTTTCCGTTTTCATCTCAGTTATTGCATCGCGAAAAGAAAATCATGCAAGGAACGGTTGATGCGGCTATGTATGCATTACAATTTGGTATTGGAATGAATATAGCAGGAGGTACACATCATGCATTTTCTTCAAAAGGGGAGGGGTTTTGTTTGTTGAATGACATGGCTATTGCTTCGCGGATTTTGCTGAGTAAAGGTATCGCGTCTAAAGTTTTGATTATAGATCTTGATGTGCATCAAGGCAATGGAACTGCTCAGATATTTTCAGATGATAATCGTGTGTTTACATTCTCTATGCATGCCAAACATAATTATCCATTTCATAAAGTATGTTCAGATATGGATGTTGAACTTTGTGATGGAACAAATGATGATATATATCTGAGTATATTGCAATGTCGCTTGGAGCTGTTGATGGAAAAGGTGCAGCCCGATTTTGTTTCTGTCTCTTATACACATCT
>JACSSC010000035.1 GCA_014879445.1 Candidatus Competibacteraceae bacterium | reverse complement strand
ATTAATCGTATTGCCTGCACATACAGGGCTATTGCTGGATGCTGTTGGAATGGGCAAAGGATTAACCACCACCGTTTGAGTAGCTGTAGCCGTGCAACCGAGTCCATCTGTAATTGTAACTGTATAAACTGTATTTCCAACAGCAGGAGTAACATTAATAGAGGAAGTTGAAGCGCCGGTATTCCATAAGTAACCTGAGACCCCACTAACAGGCGCAATAGCATTTGCATTTAGAGTAACTGATTGTCCTATACAAATAGGTGCAACAGCTGGAATATTGGCTGTAACAGGATCAATAGTAACATTGATAGTATCAATATTAAAAGTAGAGCAATTGCCATAAATGGCCTGTACAATAATCTGAGAATTATTAGTTCCAAAATTAATATTTACAGAAGTACTGTTAAGAGGTGAGGTGATAGTAGCATTAGTAGCTGTCCAGTTGTAAGTAGTTACGCCTGTAATGGCCGGAATTGAAAATGAAACATTGGTTTGATTGCGACAAACTTGAGTAGGCCCGGCAATATCCACCCTAGGTCTTTCTTCAATACAATTACAGTTTGTAGCCAATACAGGAGTCGTTGTAAGAAGCGCTTGAGCAAAAGAGTTGTGACCAGTTGTAACCACAGCCAAACCTGAAGTTGTAACAGTAGGGGTAACTGTTACATTGGTAGGATTCCAGTTGGATTGATTACAAGATGATGCACCCGTATTGTCAACTGCAACAAAATACATATCACTACCTCCACTTGTAAAAGAGTTCGTATAACCCACAGCAGCATATCCAAAAGAAGTTGGACGAATTGCTAAAGAAAGGAATCCATCATTTGCAGGTCCACCATATAATCGTGCCCATTGGGTACTTCCATCAGAGGCCAGTTTGATAAGGAAAGCATCTTCGCCCCCAGCGCCAGCTGAATTGGTATGGCCGGCAATGATAAAACCACCATCAGCAGTTGGCAAAATGCAACGAGCCCTTTCATTTCCTGCGCCGCCGATTCTTCGAGACCATAATAAATTACCATTCAAATCAATTCTTGTAACAAAAATATCTTCACCAACTGCTCCAAAGTTTGTAGTATAACCAGCACAAATCACACCCGAGCCGGAAACTTCTTTCATGGAAAGAAATTCATCATCACCTGCTCCACCTATAGCTCTCTGCCATGTTATATTGTATGGAGAAATATTAGAAGTTCTTACAACGAGTCCATCAAAACCTCCTGCACCAATAGAGTTTGTTCGACCTGCAAAGAAAATCCCATTCGCATTGCTCCAAAATCCATCGAAGGCCGCATCGGCCCACCCTAGTCCTCCATAATATCTAGATGCAACATGTGTTCCTGTTCCCGCATTTATTATTTTAAAAAAAGCATCTTGGCCACCCGGACTACCATGATAATTATCGAAGCCAAACATAATATAATAACCTACTGCTGTTACCTCCTGGGCAGCAAAAATTTCCTCATCACCCGTATTATTATCACCATAGAAATATAAAGATGTTTGAGTAGCTGCGCTGTTGAGTTTTTGCACGTACACATCATCTGATGCGCCTGAATATTTTTTATCACCAATTGCCAGATAACCCCCATCACTTGTTTTTTGAACTGCCCTAACCCGTTCTCGAAGCGGCGATGTGCCGTAAGTTGTAGATGAAACGATATTGCCTGCAGCATCTACTTTAATGTGCATAGCATCTTCCTCTCCACCTCCCTGTCCATAGCTAATAGTATTAGCAATGATAAAAAAACTATGATCAGATTCGGCAATAACACCAACGGCTTCATCATTAGATGCGCCACCATAATATTTCTGAAAAACTAACTGAGCATGCACACCCACTACAAAGAATAATGTAAAACTAGCGAGAAAGATTTTTTTCATAGTTTCATGGATTCTGTTGACTTAATTAGCAAATATACATAATTTTAAATTGATTTCAAGCCATGCCCTGTTAAAGGAATTAAAGTATTTTCTGGTTTTTTGATTTTTATCCAACCGGCTAGAGGCACCGCTGACGTTTTTTCAACAAAATATCCTTTAGAAGAAAGCCATGACCATGCTTCATTTATATCACTTTCAGAAACACTAATGATGCTGCCAGCAGTTTGCTCTATTATTTCAAGTATTTGAGATTTACGAGCTGGTTTCTGTATAGCAATCCCTTCAGCCATAGTAGCAGCATAAGAATACTGGCCATTAAGTAGCGGGGAACAATTTTGAGCTTGAACTGCAGAAAGACGAGGAATGAAAGATATCAATCCGGCTTTTCTCAATTCTTCAAAACCAATCCAAGCACCAAGTAGTAGTGTTCCATTCCCAACAGGAAATAAAATTTCTTTAGGCAAGCTTCCTTTTGATTGTTCCCAAACTTCGTATGCAAAAGTTTTGGTGCCAGCTAGAAAAAGAGGATTAAACACATGAGAAGCATAATAAATTTCTTTGGCTCTGAGTTGTGCAGCATTTGCAACATCTTCGCGTGTTCCACTCACTTGCACAACCTTTGCTCCCAGCCAGGTCAATTGCTTAATTTTAGAAATAGAGGTGCGATCTGAGATATAAATTTCGCATTGCATTCCTGCTTTTGCTGCATACGTAGCTAATGCTGCGCCTGCATTACCTGAAGAGTCCTCAACAAAACAATCCACTCCCTGTTCCTTCATTTGACTGATTGCTACCGTTGCCCCTCTGTCTTTAAATGACCCACTTGGGAAAAGGTATTCCAATTTGAAAATGAGATTAGTACCTCCAAAAGATTCTTGAATCAAAGGTGTAAACCCTTCACAAAAACTTACTCTATTTTCGAAAGAATGAAGTGGCAGCATAGCAGCATAACGCCAAAGACCATGCACATCTGAATGTATATCAGAAATAGAAAAAGAATGAGAAGCATGAAGTTTCAACAATGGATTGAGGGCATCTGCATGACCAGCTCTAGATAGTGGATAAGGTCCAGAGCCGTCATCACCCATTAATTTCCATGATTCAATCTTCATTGTATTTGCAATATATCTTGTACAATAGGTTTAAGACCGGCGAAGAAAAACTCGACAGCAATAACCATTAGTATTAATCCCATGATGCGCATAAGCACCTTCATGGTTGTCTGCCCCATTAATTTTATCAAACGAGCGCCTCCATAAAGTGTAACAAGCATGATAAGGCAAACAATCAACATGGTTGCTATCAAAACCCCTTTTTGTGATACAGTTTTGCTCTCACCCATCATTAAAATTGCATTTGTAATAGCCCCTGGCCCACATATCATAGGAATACCAAGTGGGGTGATGGAGATATCTGTTGTATATTCTTTAACCTCTGCCTTACTAATTTTAATTCGGGTGATACGTGCATTAAGCATATCATAGCCCATCATAAAAAACAAAATACCACCAGCCACTCTAAATCCATTGGCTGTAATATTAAAGAAATCGAATATAAACTGGCCTGTAAATGCAAATAAAACCAATGCGATAAATGCAGTAATGACAGCTTTAACAGCTACTTGTTTTCTCTGTGCATCGTCCAGCGAATTAGTCATGGTAAGAAATACCGGCAATGTGCTGAGTGGATTAATAATGGTAATAAAAGTAGTAAAACACAATATTCCGAATGATAGCAATTCGTTCATAAGTTTGAATTAAATATATTGTTGAATGGATGTAAGTTTCTCGCTGTACTCCCATAATGCATCCTGCAAAAACGTATCATATGACAATACAGATGAAGAACGCGGTGTTTGTCTATGAATATACTTACCGCTAAATGCTGATGCTTGCGGCGAAGATGCCAAAAAGACAGATGGTTCTGCACCTTTTTCTACTGATATGCCCTTTACAAATGTAAATAACGACCATGCTGATCCGATAAAAAAGCCCGTTCGTTTGTTTCCAATATCCGTTTTCACTACACCCGGATGCAAGCAATTAACAGTTATTCCTTTATGCTGAAGCAAAGTTGAAAGTTTGTAAGTAAACAAAACATTGGCCAATTTTGATGTTGCGTAGGCGGCCAGTGCGTAATAATTCTTGGGATTATGCACCTCTGGAATAGATAGTTTTGCTGAATAATGAGCTGCTGACGAAACATTCACTATGCGGGCTGCCTTGTTATCAAGCATTATAGGTAAAAGGCAATGAGTAAAAAGGAAGTATCCCAGGTGATTAACAGCAAAAGTAGATTCAATTCCTTCATTCGTCAAAACTTTACGACTAAAAACAGCACCTGCGTTATTAATCAATACATCTAATCTTTGGAGGGAAGATGATATTTGTTGCGAAACCTCCCGAATGGAGAATTGTGAGGCATAATCACAAATAAAATATCCCTTAGCTGCTCCGGGGCGGGCAGCATTAATAATGCTAAGCGCTTCCTCAGCACGCTCTTTGTTTCTGCCAGTAATATAAATATCATATGAAAGGCGAGCCAATTGTATGGCTGTTTGCAATCCAATACCTGAAGTGGCACCTGATATCAACACAATTTTATTGGTCATGATGCTATTAATTTATGAAACACTATCAAATCCATGTGTTGCAGTAATTGTTCTTTCTCGTCGGTAAATCTGAAGTGCCAAACAATAGAACCATAGCCACGTTCGGGTTTAGGATCCCATTCGGCAATTTCAACCTTGCAAAAAGAACGCCTGTTGGCATACACTGGACGATGAAGTATCCAATCGGTAATTCCTTTCCCTGCATAAACAGAATTTTTGAACCTTGGCACCCATTCTTTATTATAAAAATGATGAAATAAATGAATACCACTGGCAATAAGCCCTTTAAATGGACTTTGCATAGCCACATCCCGATCCAGATGAAAGGGGATAGGATCATTATTACGAGCAAATTCAATAATCTCCTCTTCGGTTAAAACTATGCTTCCAAAATCAAACACATCTCCCAGCTTTATTTCATGAAATTGTAATTCCATTATCATTTATTTTATCTGCAAAGGAACATAGTTTAAGGAGACAGCCCAAATTAAATATTTGTATTCGCATCACATTTCTATCATAAACACATTGCGACCTATTTAATTTAGTACGATTTAAATGATTTTTAAAATTAAGTTTCAATAATTGATTTTAAAGATTACTTTTGCAAGCCAAAATTAATACGATAAACCCCGTAAGGTTATGAAGTTATCACAATTCCGCTACAAAGAACCAGCCGATTTAATTGCTCAACAACCTATTGCCAATCGTGATGAGTCGCGACTCATGGTATTAAACCGCAAAAAAGGTAAGATAGAACACAAATCATTCAAAGATATTATCAAATACTTTGATGATGGAGATGTAATGATAATAAACAACACCCGTGTCTTTCCTGCTCGGCTTTACGGCAACAAAGAAAAAACAGGTGCCAGAATTGAAGTTTTTCTGCTTAGAGAATTAGACAGGGATAGTAAATTGTGGGACGTACTAGTTGACCCGGCACGAAAGATTCGAATTGGTAACAAATTGTATTTTGGAGACAACGATCTGTTGGTTGCAGAAGTAATTGACAACACCACATCACGAGGGCGTACAGTACGTTTTCTCTTCGACGGGCCATACGATGAATTTAAAAAAATGCTCGACCAGCTTGGTCAAACCCCTTTGCCCAAATACATTAAAAGAGAAGCCGCACCACTTGATCGTGAGCGTTATCAAACCATATATGCACAACACGAAGGTGCAGTAGCTGCCCCAACGGGAGGATTACATTTCAGCCGAGAGCTTATGAAACGACTCGAAATTAAAGGCATTACTTTTGCCGAATTAACCCTTCACATTGGTCTGGGGGCATTTCGTCCGGTAGAAGTTGAAGATCTTACCAAGCACAAAATGGATTCAGAAGAAGTTAATATTTCTGCCAAAACTGCTGATATTGTGAATGCAGCCAAAGAACGCAAAAACAAAATCTGTGCTGTTGATACTTCTGTAATGAGAGCTATTGAAACATCTGTATCTACCGAAGGTATGCTTAAACCTTTTAACGGATGGACAAATAAGTTTATTTTCCCACCATACGACTTTAGTGTAGCAAATAGTATGATCACTAACTTTCATCGCTCTGAATCTACACTCTTTATGATGGTAGCTGCATTTGCCGGACTTGATCTTTTGCAGGAAGCATACAAAGAAGCTATCAAAGAAAAATATCGCTTTCTATCTTATGGCGATGCCATGCTGATTTTATAATCATTCATGAATGTATAACCAGTAACACAATTTTTTATGCATACCGACAAGTACCAGCACCACGACTACTACCTAATGGACGAATTGCTTACTGATGAGCATAAACTCATTAGAGAAACAGTTAGATCTTGGGTTAAAAAGGAGCTTAGCCCCATCATTGAAGATTATGCACAACGTGCTGAATTCCCTAAACAATTGGTTAATGGGCTGGCTGATATTGGCGCATTTGGTCCATATATCCCAACAGATTATGGAGGCCAGGGACTTGACCAAATATCCTACGGAATCATCATGCAGGAATTAGAACGCGGTGATTCGGGGATTCGCTCAACGGCTTCTGTTCAGTCAAGTTTGGTGATGTACCCCATTTATACTTTCGGCAGCGAAGAGCAAAGACAAAAATATCTGCCCAAATTAGCAACCGGAGAATGGATTGGAAGCTTCGGACTTACCGAACCCAGCCATGGCTCAGATCCAGGTAGTATGGTAACTCATATCAAAGACATGGGCGACTATGTATTACTTAATGGTGCAAAAATGTGGATTTCTAATGCCCCATTTTGCAATTTGGCTGTCGTTTGGGCAAAAGATGAAAATGGTGTCATTCGTGGAATGGTTGTTGAACGTGGCATGGAAGGTTTCTCAACACCCGAAACCCATAACAAATGGTCGCTTAGAGCATCCGCTACAGGTGAACTCGTTTTTGATAACGTAAAAGTGCCAAAAGAAAATCTCTTCCCTGATATTCGCGGATTGAAAGGCCCACTTAGTTGCTTGAACTCAGCCAGATACGGCATTGCTTGGGGCGCTATTGGTGCAGCCCTCGACTGCTACGACACAGCTCTACGATATGCTAAAGAGCGTATACAATTCAATAAACCATTAGCTTCTTTCCAGCTTCAACAAAAAAAGCTAGCTGAAATGATTACCGAAATTACTAAAGCACAATTGCTCACCTGGCGACTGGGTGTTCTAAAAAATGAGAATCGTGCTACTCCTGCTCAAATCTCAATGGCAAAAAGAAACAATGTTGCCATGGCACTTCATATTGCCAGAGAAGCCAGACAGATTCTCGGAGCCATGGGTATTACTGGAGAATACTCCATTATGCGCCACAGCATGAACCTCGAATCTGTTGTAACATACGAAGGCACTCACGATATTCATTTACTCATTACAGGGATGGATATTACCGGCATCTCAGCTTTTCAATAAATTGAAATTCTGGTTATACTGAAGATATCTTCTGATGCCCAACCCTTGTAATGTAAAACATTGCTTAATGGTTAGAGCAGAACAGAGCAGATATGCCGAGAATAGCCATTGGCGAACACACATATTTTGATAAGGTCTCAAATTAGTCAGTATAGGAAGTAATTGATATAGTTTAACTCACTAATCAACTCGAATGGCCTGAATAGGACTAATTCGTGTAACAAGATAGGACGGAAATATCATAACCAACAAGCATGAAAGAAAGCATATCAAGTTGAGAAAAATAACATAATATCCATTAAGCATAACCGGCACTTCGGAGAGATAATAAGATTGTTGATCGAGTTGAATGATGCCAAACTTCATTTGCAAATAAGCTGTTCCAATACCCAACACATTACCTAATATCATTCCTTGAAAAATAATATAAGCCGCATGATAAATGAATATTTTACGAAGTGTTGGATTATTCATACCCATAGATTTTAATACACCAATAAGATTAGTTTTTTCGAGGATAAGAATCAGCAGAGTAGAAATCATGGCCATGATTGAAACTAACACCATTAATACAACAATTATGATACTATTAATGTCTATTGTTGGCAGCCATTCAAATATCTCCGGATAATTCTCTCTGATATTGCTCACATACATATCAACGGGCACCATGTCGTCAATCTCAAATGTCAATTCATCAATTTGAGCATAATCATTAATGTTGATTTCAAAACCACTAACCTGATTTGCATTCCATCGGTACATACTTTGTACCAGCGACAAGTCGGCAAGAATAAGCTGGTTATCCATTTCATACATTCCAGTTTCATATATGCCCTGCACACCTACTTTCATAGCATAAGGTTTAGTTTCCATAATGCTATCCCGTCTATCATACGAGCCATCAGACAAATAAGCAGAGCGCTTTACCTGACTCATGTAATACACATATAAACTATCGCCTGGCTTCACCTGAAGTCGTTGAGCAACAATCTCCGATATCAAAACACCTCTGTGCAGGTAATTATCCGAAATGGGTTGAATGATTGAGCCCGTTGTGAGGTGTTGCTGAAAAAAAGTCCAATCAAAATCACTACCTACTCCTTTTACAACAACCCCTTGAATTTCCTTTTGTGTTTTTAAGATCGCATGCTTAATGCAAAAAGTTTGTATATGAGTAACACCCTGAATGTTCTTAATATCCTGATAAAAGTCAGGCATACTAGGGATAGGTTCTGTTTCGAGAGATGATGAGGACGAAAGCTTTGCCACCTGAATATGCGAAGCAATACCAGAAAGCTTTTCGGTAATACCCTTTTTGAAGCCGGCAACAACCGAAACGGCAATAATCATCACACATAAGCCCAAACCTATACTGAGAATGGCAATACGAACAACCGGAGTAGAAAACCCCGTTTTGCGGTTTTGTAACAAACGTCGTGTAATAAAAAATTCAACTTTCAATATCCGTTGATTTATTTTTTGTATGTTAACGCTTTAAAAACAAGAAGTAAAAAATGAATATTAAAGGCCAACACAACAAAAGTAATCATTGTCGCCGTTATTTTTGCATCATGAGTTTAAACAGAAAAAACATATTGCATGTAGTATTTTTACTATGTGGGCAGATAGCATTTGTCGGCGCATGGTCTCAACCTATACTAAAGTCAGAGCTCGTTGTTAAAAAATCTGATGAAGTTATAGTTGGCGCTCAACGAACCGCTCTCTATATGCCGATGTTAGCAAATAAAAAAGTGGCAATTGCCGGTAACCACACATCCCTTATCGGTCATAAACACCTAGTTGATTCACTGCTTCTTTTGGGTGTTCAAATAAAAAAAGTATTCAGCCCTGAACATGGATTTAGGGGTGACGCAGATGCCGGCGAGCATGTTACCACCACTACTGATGCCCAAACAGGTATTCCCATTATTTCACTCTACGGTAAAAATAAGAAACCAACAGATGCACAACTTGCAGATATCGATATCGTAGTTTTCGACATGCAAGATGTGGGTGCCAGATTTTATACTTACATATCCACAATGACATATATAATGGATGCTTGTTCTCGATTAGGAAAAAAAGTTATCATATTGGATCGTCCAAATCCTAACGGTCATTATATTGATGGCCCTATTCTTGAAGAAAAATATAAGTCCTTTGTTGGGCTACACCCCGTACCGGTTGTGCATGGTATGACCATTGGTGAATATGCTTGCATGGTTAGCGAAGAAGGTTGGCTCGAAAGTGGGAAAAAGTGCGACCTTACTATTATTGAGTGTGAAAAATACGACCATAAAACACTTTATGAACTTCCTGTCAAACCATCCCCAAACCTTGGCGCAATGCCCGCCATTTATCTTTATCCATCATTATGTTTTTTTGAAGGAACTGTAATGAGTGTAGGACGAGGCACAGACAAACCATTTCAGGTAGTAGGGCATCCCTCACTCAAAGAAACACCCTTTTCTTTTACCCCTCGAAGTATTCCAGGTGCCGCCAAAAATCCTAAATATGAAGGCAAAACATGCTACGGATACGACCTTTCCACTTTTGGCGAAGCTTATATTCGTGACTTAGGCACAATTTACTTGTTTTGGCTTATTGACTTATATCAACGATACGAGAATAAATCTGAATTTTTTACCAGCTACTTCAATACACTAGCTGGTACAGACAAACTCAAATCTGATATTATAGCCGGCAAATCTGAAGAACAAATCAGACACAGTTGGAAAGAAGGGATTGATCGGTTCAAAAAAATCAGGAAAAAATATTTACTATATACCGATTTTGAGTAATCATCATGAAAGAAGTCCTGTTGATGGATATTATTGGCTGGAGCGGTTCAGCTTTTGTAGTGTTGGCATATGCCATGATTTCGGCTAGAAAATGGGATGCTTCTCATTTGAAATATCAATTTTGCAATCTGGTTGGTAGCGCAATGCTAATTGTTTTTACCGTTTACAAACAGGCCTACCCACCGGCTACGGTAAACTCCATTTGGGCACTCATAGCTCTATTATCAATCGTACAATTAATTACCCGTAAGAAAAAATGAAACTCTACAAAAATCTTAAAATTACAAGTCATGATGTGTATAAGATAGTGTCCAATGATGAGTATAGTCCATGCTTTTCATACATTTGTAATAAATAACATATAATATGGCGTTTCATATATGTTATATGACAGTCACAATCAAATTATCATCATGGAACAACAGAAAGAATTAGGAGATGTTATCAGCAAAATTGAGAACGAAGTAGGTTTTATCACATTTTATCACCCCAAGAGCAATTCACTTCCTGCCCGTCTGTTGCAAAAGCTTACAAATGCTATCAATGACTTTAGCCAATCGGCAAATGTAAAAGTTATTGTAATACAAAGTGAAGGTGATGGTGCATTCTGTGCCGGCGCATCATTCGATGAATTATTAAGCATACAAGATACAGAAACTGCACGCAATTTCTTTCTTGGATTTGCACGTGTGATATTAGCCATGCGCAATGCTCCCAAATTTGTAATTGCGAGGGTTCAAGGCAAAGCGGTAGGTGGAGGTGTCGGCATTGCCTGTGCCGCAGATTATGCGATAGCTACACAATCTGCATCCGTTAAACTAAGCGAATTGTCGGTTGGTTTTGGCCCGTTTGTTATTGGACCTGTTGTTGAAAGAAGAATTGGGATAACTGCATTTCAAACGCTTTCAATTAATGCTACAGATTGGCGCAGCGCTTCCTGGGCTCAGGAAAAAGGGCTGTTTGCTGAGGTATATAAAGATATATTCGAATTAGATAATGCCGTCAATAAACTTAGTATTCAACTTGCACAAAGCAATCCCGCGGCCATGAAAGAACTAAAAAATATATTTTGGCAAGATACCAGACATTGGGAAGCACTTCTTGAAGAAAGAGCATCCATCAGCGGCCACTTAGCGCTTTCTGAATTTGCTGTTCGTATTATGCAAAAATTCAAACAAGGATGAAATCTCACTTATTCCTCTTGTTGCTTTTATGCATCGGCTGTACTCCAACCCGATGGATGCAGAGCGAATCGCAATACACTTTACCGATTAGCATTGGCGATCATTGGGCGGATAAGAAATTAACGCTAGGAAGCCCTAACCTTACCGCTAACAACATGTTTACTTTTTTCAATCCTGGCATTATTGTTTATACAGATGCCAAACAAATGGTAGTAACAGCCATCGTTGCATCCTGGTTTGAAAACAATCATCATTTTCGTGGAAAAATCTATGGTATCTCATTAGGTGACACTTTGCCTAAATGCCGTAAAATATGGGGAAAAGAAATATTGAGTGAAGATGTTTCGACTGATATTTACCGAGTAATATGGCATCTAGGAAAACGCACGCTTGAATTGGAATTTTGGAAAGAAAGCAATACCGGACCAGGCGATATTCCACAAGAAGCGGATACGGTTAAGCGTATAAAAATCACTTGATTATAGTAAAACATGACTTTTGTCAGTATTCTTCGTGATTACTATCACACTACGACAAGAGAGTTATCACAAATTGCAAAAAAGTGTCAAACAAATATGGCTATCAATTGTTTTGTATCTAATTTTGAACCATAAAAAACACATCTTATGAAAAAGTTAACATTAGTTCTAGTTTCCGTAACAGCATTTTTCCTGTTTTCATGTAATCAAACTAATACCCCTGCCGGAACGGCTGATACGGGTACTACTGAAAATGCTAATCGTGTCTCTACAGGTCAATCTGGTGTTCAGGATGACATTTCAAACCCCAATGTTGTACAAGTTGCTCAAAGCAGCCCAGATCACACCACATTGGTAACAGCAATTATTGCTGCTGAATTGGTTGATGCTTTAAGTAATGCAGGTCCTTTCACTGTATTTGCACCCACCAATGCCGCTTTCGACAAACTACCTCCCGGCACACTTGACGATCTTCTGAAACCCGCTAAAAAGGGCGACTTAGCAAGCATCTTAGAATATCATACTTATGTTGGTGTTCTAAAAACAGATTATCTTAAAGAAGGGCAAGAGTATGAGATGGTTAGCGGCCAGAAGGTAAAAATCTCAAGAAAGGGGGATAAAGTTTATTTGAATGACGTTGCTGAAATTGGCGCTTCCATTCCGGCTTCAAATGGTATTATTCATGTAATCAACGAAGTTCTTAGTGCTCCGGCAAAATAATTTTTTGTTTCTGATTTTGGGAAGGGGATGCCATAACACATCCCTTTTTCTTTTATTTATCGCCTTTCTATCTATCTTTGATTATTAATTCAATCATATGATTAAAACCATCATTGTCCTCATTCTTACGCTTATTCTACTTCCTATTGCCACTTTTTATCTTGATGACCCTCTTACCGCTGAGCAGTTGCAGGCGTTACAGGTCTGCCTTATTATGTACGCTTCCGTATCGCTGCTTTGTTTTGTCGTGGCAGAAATTACACGTAATTGCAGCCAAGTGGATAAGTTGTGGAGTATAATGCCATTAGTTTATGTTTGGTATATTGCATCCCAATCAGGATTTGACAATCGTTTGGTTTTAATGGCTGTTATGGTTACATTATGGGGGGCAAGATTAACCTTTAATTTTGGCAGAAAAGGAGGATATACATGGCGAATATGGGCTGGTGAAGAAGATTATCGCTGGGAAGTGCTACGTAAAAATCCTGCACTTAAAGGGCCGGTAAGATGGGGATTATTCAACCTGATTTTTATTTCTTTCTATCAGCAAGGTTTGATTCTGCTTTTCTCTTTGCCTGCTTTGGTTGCACTTAAATCAGCTGGCACACCACTCTCCATTTTCGACTATATCATTGCAGCTGTCATGCTAGGATTTATCATTATCGAAACTATCGCCGACCAGCAACAATGGAATTTTCAAAAACAAAAACACAAGATTCTACAATCAGGACAAAACTTACCCCCTCCTTATTCTGCCGGTTTCGTTCAATCCGGATTATGGAAGTGGAGCCGACATCCTAATTATATGGCCGAACAAGCCGTATGGATTGTATTTTACTTTTTCAGCGTTTCAGCTACAGGACAATGGTTTAACTGGTCAATGGCGGGATTTCTTTTACTGATTATATTATTTCAAGGCAGTTCTGATTTTAGTGAAAAAATTTCATCTTCCAAATACCCAGCTTACGTTGATTACATAAAAAAAACAGGAAGATTCATCCCAAAAATTTTATAATTCCGCATAATTATGAGCCATACTGTTATTCTTTCGCCTGAAGCTATAAGAGTATTGGGTGTACTACTCGAAAAAGAAAAAGCAACACCCGAATATTATCCTATGACACCAAACAGCATTATAAATGCATGCAATCAGAAATCATCACGCAATCCTGTAGTTCAATATGACGAAGAAACTGTTTTGTCGGCCATTGAAGAACTAAAACGAAATGGGCTATGCAATACCGTAACAGGAGGTGGAAGCCGTACTCTTAAATACAAACATAATGCATCAATCGCTTTTGACCTGAACGATAGAGAGGAAGCAACACTATGCTTGCTCTTACTTCGTGGGCCTCTCACCCCGGGCGAAATCAAATCTAATGCAGGTCGCCTCTTTGCTTTTGCAAATCTCGATTCAGTTATTGAATCCCTCAACTGCCTAATGCAACAAGAATCTCCACTTGCTTCACAACTGGCTCGCCAGCCCGGTCAAAAAGAAGCTAGATTTGCACATCTGCTTGGAGGCGAAATCCATGATGATCTCTCTGCAAATTCTTCTGAAATGGCGACAATGGCTCAACCATTGTCACAACGCGTTTCAGCACTCGAAGTAGAAATTGCTTTGTTGAGAAAACAGGTAGATGATTTGCTTCGACTTTTAGAATAAGAACTGCTCCTCAAAAAATACTTTAGAATAATTGTTTCAATGAAACACAAGTAGTTAATCTTTCTTGACTAAAGAAAGTTTAGCATACTTAAGCAACAATTTTTTTTCTCCGCTTTTAAAACGAACTTTTGCTGTTAAATTTGGCAAATTCCCTTCCATTTCTAATACAACACCTTCGCCAAATCTTTCGTGATACACTTGCATCCCTGATTGAATTTCAGCAATCGGAATCATCGTTCCAAAACTTGTTGAAGATTTGGGTGACTGTTTTTTTAATATCGAACCTGCAGGGATAATATACCGATTGGCTCTGATTCCTGTATGTCCGGAACGCTGACGATTATCTTCGCTCTGCTGTTTGGTTATTTGAGATTCTACATAATCAGTATTCAGTTCAGATAAAAAACGACTGGGTTCAGAATATGATAGCTCACCATATTTAAAACGATTCCTGGCATAAGAGAGTGTAAGTTGTTGCATGGCCCTTGTAATAGCAACATAAAACAAACGACGTTCCTCCTCCATTTTGTCACGCGATTCAGTTGATAAATTAGAAGGAAATAAACCCTCTTCCATTCCCGTAACATAAACAAAGGGGAACTCTAATCCTTTGGAAGCATGCACCGTCATCAATACAACTTTTTCGGTTTGAGTTTCTTTATCATTATCTGCATCCGTCATCAATGCAATTTCTTCCATAAAACCGGCAAGCGAAGTGCCATTCGTTTCAGTACCAGAGCTTTCGGAAAATTCTTTAACAGCATTCATGAGCTCCTGCACGTTTTCATATCTCGAAACACCTTCAGGCGATTTGTCTGAATATAACTCTTTCAGTAATCCGCTTTGCGAAGCGACCATTGTTGCCAAATTAAAAGCATGTGTTAGATTCATTTGGTTGGAAAATTCAGATATCATGTTGCTGAATTCTCTAATTTTATTCAATGTAGCCGGTGATATGGATAATGACACATTCTGCAAGTTTTCTATCATAGTCCAAACACTAACGTCATTATCAGATGCTGCAGCAAATAATTTATCAAGCGTTGTTTTGCCAATACCTCTTACCGGATAATTAATGATACGTTTTAACGCTTCGTCATCGTGTGGATTGATGATTACACGAAAATATGCAATGAGGTCTTTGATTTCCTTACGTTGATAAAATGAAGTACCTCCATAAATTCTGTATGGTATGTTCAAGCGACGTAATGCCTCTTCTATTGAACGCGATTGCGCATTGGTGCGATATAGAATAGCAAAATCGGTATAAGAAAGATGAAAATTCATCTTGTTCTCAAATATCTGTTGTGCAATGACAAAACCTTCTTCATTATCGGTTGTAGCTTTAAACAGCTTAACCTTTGCTCCTTCCTGATTATCTGTCCATACATTCTTTTTATGCTGGCGTGTGTTTTTTTCGATGATACTATTTGCCGTATGAACAATGTTCTGTGTGGATCTGTAATTTTGTTCAAGAAAGAATTTTCGTAAACTGGGAAAATCATCCTCAAAGTTCAGGATATTGTCAATATTGGCTCCTCTGAATGCATAAATACTTTGTGCATCATCACCCACAACACAAACATTTTGATGTGTGATTGACAACTGGCGAATAATTGCATATTGTGCTGCATTCGTGTCTTGAAACTCATCAACCAAGATATATTTAAAACGGCGCTGATATTTTTCTAGAATATCAGGATGAGATGTAAAAAGTTGATAAGTGCGTAATAACAAATCATCAAAATCCATAGCACCTGAACGTGTGCAACGTCTGGCATATTTCTGATAAATTTCAGATATGTATGGCCTGTTTGAAAGCTTATCTCCCTCAATCCATTCAGGACTTTGTGCATAACGAGCAGCAGATACCAGTTGGTTCTTCGCCCACGAAATACGATTATATACTTGTGAAGCAACGTATTGTTTATCATTCAGCTTCATTTCAGAGATGATGGATTTTATTAAATTTTTAGCATCATCGGTATCATAAATTGTAAAATTAGAAGGGAAGCCGATTCTTTCTGATTCGAAACGCAAAATGCGTGAAAAAACAGAGTGAAAAGTTCCCATCCAAATAGCACTTGCTTCTGCATCACCTACAACATTTGCAATGCGGTTTTTCATTTCCCGGGCAGCTTTATTGGTGAAGGTAAGTGCTAAAATGTTATATGGGTCTACTCCCTGACGAATAATATGAGCAATCCTATAGGTAAGCACCCTGGTTTTGCCTGAGCCGGCACCTGCTATAATCATTACTGGGCCTTCAGTAGCCAGTACTGCATGCATTTGCTCTTCATTCAATTCTTGTAAATACTCCACCCTTTTTTTTTCAAAAGTACAAGGATTCAACTAATCTTCCTGTAGTTTTTATAAACAACGACGAGCTGAAAATATGTAATCAGATTGTTGGCACTATTGGCGTAGAATGTGAATTTCCTCTCACTAAATCTTTAATATGCTGAGATTCGTAAAGATATTTCCCCTTTTGGGAAGTATGCGCCAATATTTGCATGGCCTTTGCTACAACTTCAGCCCTTATTGGGCGATACTTTTTCAATCCTCCCCACATCAGTCCCGAAAACGTGTTTAGTACTTTGCCTCCAACCTGCTCGGCAGTTCTTATCTCCGAACGAACTCCCAAGAGCATTGATGGTCTTAGAATGCAGATATGTGAAATCGTTGTTTTAAGTATATCATGTTCTGTTTCTCCTTTAACACGCAAATAATAAAAAGGACTTGCCCGACTTGCGCCAATTGAGGAAATCAGAATAAAGCTGTTTGCGTGCCACTGAGCCATGTTTGCTGCCTGTACGGGTATATCATGATCTACATAGTAAAACTGCTCTTTTGTGCCTGCCTTAGCCATGGTAGTGCCCAAACAACAAAAAACATCGTCAACTTCAAACCAAGTCAACTCTTCATTCATCGATTTAAAATCTATCGTCTTTTGACGAAGTTTACTATGCTCAATCGCAACAGGTCTGCGAGTTAGCAAACGAACCTCTTCATAATGATTATCATTAAGCAATAAATCTAAAAGCTGACCGCCCACCAAACCCGTTGCACCTAATATTAAGGCCTTTTTTTTGCCAAGATTATCTTGCATAAATATTCTAATTATATACAAAAATAAGTGCATTACAGAATAATCCAATCCACAAAATGTTCATTTTGAAAATGAGTGTGATTTGTATGAAAATGTATATATCTTAGTTAATCTAATTATAAGCTATGAAAAAAAATTCATTAGCCATTTACTTGATACTTTTGGCATCTATTTCAGCATCCATTATTCTTGTAATGTATTTTTTAGGTCCTAAAGCTATCTATTTAGCTCAACTATACATGCTGGCTCCGGCCATTGCTGCCATACTCACACGGCTTTTTTTTTATAGCACAGGATTTTCGGATGCATTTTTACAAATGCCACGCTTAAAACATATAGGTCAGTTTTGGGCGCTATCGTTATTGCTCACATTGCTATCTTTTTCTCTTTTTACAATTACAGGTGCTATATCATGGGATATAAGTGGAACCTCATTTCTGAACAATCTTGAAAAACAATTTGCTTTAAGTGGACAATCTATGGAAGATTCATTACCAGGAAACCTAACAGCACATCAAATGCTCACAATATTCTTTTTAGGCAATCTTACTCTTTTCAACATATTTCCAGGTTTGATTACAGGTATGGGAGAAGAGTTTGGTCATCGTGGCATGATGTTTTGGCTATGGTCAAAAAAAAACATTTTCTATGCTTTAATCGGTGGAGGCGCAATCTGGTTTTTATGGCATGTTCCGCTCATGTTTGTCTTACCATCAACACATCAATTCACGCCTTCACAACATTTGCTAAATGGGATTATCACACTTACAGGCACCATATGCTCTCATATTTATTTTAGTTTTATTTTGGTTCGCACAAAAAGTATATGGATTGCTGCATTGGCTCACATTACTTTTAACAATGCATCAGCCGCATTGGCATTTTTTGTAGTAATTCAGAATCAACTTTTAGCTAATACATGCCTAACTTTAACCATGACAATAGTTGTTACAGTCGGCATGCTGACTGGTGTATTTAAAAAAACATTTCAATCCTTGCAACCTGTTGAATTATCCAACCGGCTAAGCTGAATGGTTTGAGCGGCAACAGGTTCATCCATAAATAACCGTGCTTTTTCAGAAAAATCATTTTTATCTTCTGTTGTAAAATAGCGCACTAGATTGCCTTTTGAGCATCTCTGCTCGATATCAGAATGACGAAGAAGATAATCTTTCAATTTCTCTGCTACCAGCGTACCCTGAGATATCAAACGAATATGTGGTGGAATAATACTTGATATAGCTGGAATAAGTAATGGATAATGGGTGCATGCCAGTAGAAGGGCATCAATTTTATCATCTTTAAGAAGGATTTGCCGAATATACTTTTCGATAAAGAAAAACCCTCCCTCTGACAAATGCTCATTATTTTCGATAAGAGGTACCCACATTGGGCAGGCCTGCTGAACAATTTGAATATCGGGTGAATATCGGGCAATTTCTATGAGATAAGAATCTGATTTTACAGTCCCCGACGTAGCAAGAATTCCAATATGGCGTGACTTTGTATATTGAGAAATGGATTCAGTAGTTGGCCTGATTACACCCAAAACTCTATTGTTGGATGCGATCTTAGCTAAATCCTTTTGCTGTATAGTACGCAATGCTTTGGCCGAAGCGGTGTTACATGCTAAGATAACTAGCGGACAGCCCATACCAAACATCCAGGTTACTGCCTCTAATGTGTATTGATAAACGCTATCAAATGAGCGGGTTCCATAAGGAGCTCTGGCATTATCTCCTAAATACAAATAATCATAATGAGGAAGCAGGTTTCTAATTTCTTTCAGGATAGAAAGCCCTCCTACTCCTGAGTCGAAAATACCAATTGAACCAAGTTGTTTGTTATTTCTGATTTTTTCTATCATTAGGAGTTGATATTTCCTCCTCATCTTCGTCGTCGTTATCATCATTCATGCCTGGCTCATACCCTAATTGTTTGATAACATCATTGCTGATATCGTATCTTTTCTGAGAATACAATACGGTTGTACTGCCTGATTTATCAAAGACCATAGCATATCCTTTTGTTTCAGCAATTTCAACGATTGCATTATACACTTTATCCTGAATAGGTTTTATCAGTTCTTGTTGTTTTTTAAAAAGATCACCATCCTGGCCAAAGCGTTTTTTTTGAAGTTCTTTGGCTTCTTTCTCCTTCTTGATGATTTCTTCTTCTTTTTTGATACGCATTTCTTCGCTCATCAGTATTTTTTCGACCTGATAATCGCGATACATCTTGTCAACCTCAGACAGTTTTTCTTCTATTTCTTTCTGCCACTTCACCGAGATATCATTAATTTGCTTCTGTGCACCTGTATATTCAGGCAAGTTGGCCAACACGTAATCAGTATCCACATAGGCAAATTTTTGTGCATTTGATACACCGGCAATGAGAATTAGTATGATAAAAAAGAGCTTTTTCATGTTTTTATTTTTATTTGTACAAAAAGCAAACCAATTTACAAACAAATACAAATCAAAGATACCAAAATTTCATGTATATGTTTGTTTAGAATTGCTGCCCAATCATAAAATGGAATACACCTTTCTGTCGTTGTGATTCATTAACACCTCTCACCGGATCAAATCCCCATCCATAATCAACACCCAATAAACCAAACATAGGAAGAAAAATACGCACACCCACACCCGCCGATCGATTCAACTTAAATGGGGTAAAAGAACGGATATCATCCCATGCATTACCGGCTTCCAAAAATGCAAGCGCAAAAATTTTGGCCTGTGGGTTAGGCGAAATCAAATAACGAAACTCAACGGTATATTTGCTATACACAGCACCGCCAACAGCATTGGCAGCATTCCCATCGTAACCCGGAGTAAGCGACATGTTTTGATAGCCACGAAGCGAAATAATGTCACGACCATCAATATTAAAACCAGATAAACCATCCCCTCCCAGAAAAAAACGCTCAAAGGGCGTAAGCCCCAATTGGCTGTTGTAATATCCAAGAAAACCTAATTCGCCACGTGCCATCATAACAAACTTTTTATTACGCGTTAGCGGCACAAAAAACTTTCCTTGCAGTTTCCATTTATGATATTCCAGCCATTCATATTTGGAATGCAATGTTGCATTGGTCAAATCCCACTGTGCTATTGATGAATATGGGGGCGTAATCTCAGCAGAGGCAATAATTGTGGATCCTGATGTTGGGTAAATCCAGTCATCAACAGAGTTACGTTGCAATTGAAGAGAGAGTGTTAAATTATTGGCCGAACCTGTAAAGTTTTCGGTTGATCCGGTAAACAAGCGATAGTTAGTAGCATCATAGCGCTGATAGGTCAAAGAAAACAAAACACTGAAATAGTCATCAGGCCATTTTAATTGCCGGCCAATGCTTATACCTGCAGCTGTATTTTTTAGGTTGGTAATGTTGGGGTCAACGCCATATTCAAAAGCAGTATGATTGACAAACAAACTAAATGAAATGGGGTTTTTTCCTCCTAGCCAGGGTTCTGTAAAAGAGAAATTATATGATTGATATCTGGGGCCATTCGACTGTGCTCTAATTTGCAAACGCTGGCCATCTCCGCTTGGAAGTGGCGTCCATGCTTTCTTTTTGAAAATATTTCGTAACGAAAAATTATTAAATGTAAGACCTAATGTGCCTATCAACTGCCCTGCGCCCCATCCGCCCGAAAGTTCAATTTGGTCGGACGGTGCTTCGGCTACCACAAATTCCAAATCAACTGTTCCATCTGCCGGGTTCGGAATGGGCCGTACGTCCATGGCTTGGGCATCGAAAAAGCCAAGTTGGGCTAATGCCTGCTGTGATCTAACAATATCGGATCGGCTAAAGAGATCTCCCGGATTACATCTAATTTCCCTAAGAATGACGTGATCGCTCGTCTTACTATTTCCAGTAATGATAATTTTATTGATTCGCGCCTGCTTGCCCTCATATATTCTCATCTCTAAATCAACCGAGTCGCCCTCAATCAAAATCTCGTATGGCTCAACATTAAAGAAAAGGTAACCTATGTCTTGATATAGTGCCGAAATGTCCATGCCGCTGGGATTAAATCGCAAAGACTGCTCAATCTTTTCGCGATTATATACATCACCTCGTTTTACTGCAAGCAGGGTGTCTAGCTGACCTGAGCGATAACGCTTGTTCCCCACCCAATTGATATGTCGAACATAATATTTTCTTCCTTCTTCAATGATAAATTCAGCATGAATGCTACCGTCTTTTAAGTAAATAGAATCTTTGACGAATTTGGCATCTCGGTATCCCTTCGCATTGTACATGGCAATAACGGCATCTTTTGCCGCTGGCACCTCTTCTTTCACATATTTCGATTTACGAAACAAATTAATACGAACAGAATTGGTGAAATATTCGGCTGCGGCTAAATACAGATTATCCTCAAGGATTACACTATCCACATCTTTCCACTTAACTTTTCCTTTCAGCAGATTCAATATATCACGACCAACATCAACACGCGATTTTTCAATAAGGGCATCTTTCATCTTACGCCTTATCTTTGATAGTTTAATGTTTTTATTTCCTTCAACCGTAATGCGTTCTACTTTTACCTTTTCATTCTTATTAATTTCAATACGCATGATGACAGCATTGGAAGAAAATGTAGTATCATCTTCCATTGTAAATTTCACTTCAGTATCCAAAAAACCCTTTTCGGAATAAAAATCCTTGATTTTATATTCAGTTATTTTGAGTAGATACTCTGTAACGACTTCTCCTCTATATAATTTAACACGTTCACGAATATCATCTGCTTCAGATTTGCGAACCCCGCGAATACTGAATTTTGAAAGGCGAGGGCGCTCTTCCACGTATATCACCAAATCTATCTTACCGCTCTCAGCTTTGGTATGATATATTTTGATGTTGGAAAATACTTTTTCTTTCCATAATTTTTGGATGGCTTGAGAAATATCATCACCGGGCACTTTAATCCGGCGTCCGACTTCAAGACCTGAGAGAATCTTTACAAATTGTTTATCGATACGTGGTGAATTACTTTCTACTTCAAGTGAAGAAATAATATACTCACGAGGGGATGAATAATCAATTGTTTCTTGTGCATGCATATTTGTGAGCAACCCTCCGCACAAAACGCCTAACAAAATAAATATATGCCGCATTTTACTTTTCATTTATTTTAGGCCAACTGCTCACTTATAACACCAAATCGTCTTTCTCTTTGCTGATAATCCACTATGGCCTGAAACAAATCATTCCGAGTAAAATCAGGCCACAACACTTCCGAAAAAAACAATTCGGTATAAGCAATCTGCCACAATAAAAAATTGCTGATGCGTTTTTCGCCACTTGTTCTTATCAGCAATTCAGGATCGGGCATAATGGCTGTACAAAGAAAGTTTTTAAAGTAATGCTCGTTTATCTCGACAGGTAATGTTTCACCCTTTTTAACTTTTTCGATTATTTGATTCACGGCGGAGAGTATTTCCCACCTTGAGCTGTAGCTCAGGGCCAATACCAGTGTAAGTCCAGTATGAGCTGCTGTAACCTGAATTGTATCGGCAAGTTTGTTCTGGCATTTTTCAGGCAGCGATGATATATCGCCAATCGCAGCAAGTTTTACATTATTTTTAATCAATGTAGGCGTTTCTTCATGCATGGTATCAACCAACAACTCCATTAGAGCCGTAACTTCACTGGCCGGTCTGTTCCAGTTTTCGGTAGAAAAAGTATAAAGCGTTAGGAATGAAATACCGAGTTCGGCTGCGCCCTCCACAACATCTTTAACGGCTTTTACTCCTACCTGATGGCCAAACGTACGAATCTGACCTTGCTTTTTTGCCCATCTGCCATTTCCATCCATGATGATGGCAATGTGTTGTGGCAAACGTTTCATGTCAATCTTATCCCTCCAGCCCATTATTTATTGTTTTCTCTTCCTGGTCCAGTTACGTTTATATGAATAACAAGACGATGGATCTTTAATATTATACGACAAAGATAATCCTAAATATGAATACCAGTCATTATCTGTTGGCGTTCCTCGCTGAAAACCCGTATTGGGTATTTCGTGATACGGACTTTGTGAAAGGTCTGAGAGCTCGGCAGCCGTTAATCCACGAATAGTATAGATTTGCCCCTCGTCGCCGTATGTTCCACTAACATCATCAAGATAATCAGTAAACAATAGCCGCATGCCCCATTCCAAACCAAGCGAAAAGCGTTCGTGAAACGACCATTTAATTCCCATTCCAAAAGGGATACAGGGCTGAAAAAGAGAATAAGGATATTGGTCTGCTTTCGAAACCGTTTGCTGGCCTTCTGTACCTAAAGGTTGAAGATTAACCAACTCATCATTAAAATATGTTTGTGGATTAAAATAAAAGCCACCTACTCCTAGAAATAAATACGGTGTAAATTTCTTGGTTTCAGGATCTCCAGGTCTATAAGGAAAGAAATTAAACTCAACTGCGGCATGCATTTCAAAAATGTCGGACTGAAATCGAAGATTTCTAACGAGCTGATGATCGAATAATCCGTCGGCATCATCGGCGCTAACGCGACCATAAGTAAAAGCAGCACGAACCGACCAGTGTTTGCCAAAATTACGTTTACCAAATACCGAACCGGCAGGATGTGGAAATCGAAAATGAAATGTAGGATTCAAATCACCAACATAATGCGTTACGCCTCCTGATAATCCAACCTCCCAAGTTTGAGACCATCCCTGAATAGTGACTGAAAAAAGAAATACAAAACTAAAAACCCAGGTTCTCATGAAACAATATCAAGCCATGCTGAAACGATACATCGTCTCATTTATTGCATGCGTACAATTAATAATACTTGGGTATGGACTTCCCGAAGTAGCTGAATTTGTATGTAACGCTCACAAACATTACCATATATGAGTCGTTATCACGCGGGTCGCCTCGCTGCTGACCCGGACTTGAAGCACCAGGAATAGCATACGGACTGGATGGGTCAAGCGTGGCCAACGAATGATCAGCAAAATAAGCAGATAGTGGATTGGTAAATACGGCCGGATTGGCATAAGTTGTACTTACGTCATCCATATAATCGGTAAATGTTTTGCGATAGCCAAATTCAACATTAATAGCCAAAGCAGGATTAATTTTAAATATGAAACCTAAATTTACAGGAATATTAAACTCCCAACGACTGTATGGCTCACGGCCAGGAATCAATCCCTGACCTTCGGTACTAAGTGGTTGAAGCGGATAGGCCTCTCCATCGGGGCCATCGGCAGTAGGATCAAACCAAAATCCATTAATACCCGTTGAAATATATCCTAATACCGGCCTACCTTTGCTGCCCTTCAGCCCACGATTGCGATAACGATTCCCTACATTCTTCTCTGGCAAAAAGTAGAACTCTAAGGCCGTGCCCCATTCCATTAATTGTGACCGAAATTCAAGATTCCTGTTTCGACGAGCCGGCTCCTCGGTGTATCTGTCAGCTCCTTTAATCCACCCAAAACTAAAATTAATTTTTTGAGCCAAAAAACGATTGTAGCGATACCGAACACCCAATGTCAAGTTAGGTCGAAGTGCTTCAAAATCAAAGTCAGCCAAAAAATTGGTACCAATATCATTTGCACCACCTAACTCGCCTAAGAAGTTTATCATCCCAACACCACCAACCAATTCAAAACGATCGCCTAAATTAGCTTTCCATGTGGTTCGATAGCGACCTCCTGTATATTTACCTCCATAACGCTTTTGGGAATACACAAAAGGAATTGCTGTTAGAGTTACAAATAATACTAAAGTTAGTTTTTTCATAATATTAAATACCGGGTTCTGTTTAGGGCAAAAGTATAATTTTTATAATTAATCACAATCATTCTATTAATTTCTTTTATCTACCCCCCATAATAATTTATTCCTCAATGACTGTATATGACTCATTCCATGCAGCTTAATAAAATTTATCTGAAAAGGACACTTTCTGATAACAATTTCATCAGCATGACTTAATGAGTAATTTCTTGAATCGAGTGAGAGTAGATAAGTGGAATCGCGTGATTCCACTTTCAGTTTAATCTCAGTAGTATCAGAAATAATAACAGGACGCATAGTCAGATTGTGTGGTGCAATGGGCGTCAAAGCCAAACTGGGCGTATCGGGCATAATGATAGGCCCATTACAACTCATCGAATAACCGGTAGAGCCGGTAGGCGTAGCAATAATCAACCCATCCGCCCAATACGTGTTAAAAAAATCATGATTCACCCAGGTATGAATTTGAATCATGGACGAAGAATCCTTTTTTAAAATAGTAACATCATTTAAAGCGATATGATGATTATGGTCAAAAATAGATGCAGGGCTATGCACTTGCAGTAAAGTGCGTTTGTCAATGGAATATTTCTTTTCTATCATAGCATTGATGGCCCAATTCACATCAGCATGTTGCACAGAAGAAAGAAACCCGAGCCGACCAAAGTTGATACCCAAAACAGGAATCCCCTTGTCTTGCACCAATAATATGGTATCCAAAATGGCCCCATCGCCGCCTAAGCTAAATAAGCAATCGGTATCTGCATCCAACTCCTGAGCATCTGCAAATGATGAATAAGGCAAGTTCAATCCAAATGATTGTTGCAAATGGGATAAAAAAGGTTGGTAAATACTAACCAAAACAGGTTTTTGATCCAAACAAGCAATCAGTTGATGCATGAATGGGAGATGATCTTCATTGATATTACGACCGTATAAGGCGATTTTCATTTAATTGAAGGCATTGTTATCTCCAAAATAAAAATATATGTTCGTCATTTTATAACTTAAAGCGTTCAAAGATAAGAAGGTTTTGCCTGTTTCACTTATCTCAACAAAAAAATCATCATTTTAAAACAAAATCTCATACAAAATTAACAACCCTAATAAAGCCATCCTTATCATTAAACTATATTTGCAGAAAGAAATATGAGCGATGTATGTAAAACAAATTTTATCGGTTTTTGCGTTAATCATGATTAACG
>JACSSC010000024.1 GCA_014879445.1 Candidatus Competibacteraceae bacterium | reverse complement strand
ACAAGTAATATTATATCCTCCGGCATATAATGATGGCACCATGGAGGTGATAGATAATACAGGTGGTTCAGTCAAGGTAATGGTCGAATCAATCGAACAACCATTTTGGTCAAGCACTGATATTGTATAAGTTCCGGCAGGAATATTATTAATATCCTCAGATGTTGCACCGGTGTTCCACTGATAGGTATATGAAGGAACACCGCCAGAAAGCTGTATATCAATACTACCATCGGTTTCACCATTACAAGAGATATTATAACCACCGGCATAGATAGAAGGATTAAAGGAAGAGAAGGTCAATAAAGGCGGTTCTGTGATATTGAATCCCAAAGAATCTTTACATCCGTTAGAATCATATATATATACATAGTAGAATCCAGGTTTAAGAGAGCCCAAATCCTGAGTTGTACTAGCGTCACTCCAAACATATGTGTAGGGTTGTAATCCACCGGTAACGGTAAGATCAATCCAAGCATCTTCGGCATTGTAACAAGAGATATTATAGCCATTGAAATTAGAAACTGTGTAAGTAACATGAACTGAATCAGCTATTGCAAGCACAAGAGTATCAGATTGACATCCACTTGAATCACGTGCAATGATATAATATGTTTGGCCTGGTGATAAATCATGTGTATAATCGCCATAAGCATTATAAGTTCCTCCATTATCAAAAGATAATTGATATGCACCACCTCTTCCTCCGGAAACATAAACTGTTATTTCTGTTGTTGTCTGTGCTGTAGCAAAACATGGATTAAAGTCCGTGCTGTCAATCACTAAAGTTGGATACACATATATAGATGAGCTGACTGAAGACACGCAATCGTTACTATCTTTTACAACAATCTGATACGTGTTGCCGGTAGGCAAATACGCATCATAATCACCTTGAGGCAGGAATGTAGATCCATTATCAAAAGACACAAAAAAGCTACCACCAGAACCGCCGGATGGAACAACTGTAACCAGCGCAGTAGAAGCGCCGGGTATTGGGCAATCAACAATAACAGTATCCGTAATCAGATCAGCCGGTTGATTAACATAAAATTGTAAAACAGTTCCATTCACACAGCCATTTCCATCAGTTACTGTTACCGTATAAGTACCAGCGTCAATGCCAACTATATCTTCAGTAGTAGCACCGGTATTCCAATTGTAGAAATAAGGCAGCACTCCTCCAGATACAGTCAAATCAATTTCCCCATCGCTACCATTAAAACAAGTAATATTGGTTACAAGTGCATTAGCATCAATAGGCAGAGGAGCTGTCAAGGTAGCTTGGGCATTTGTGAAACAACCCTTAGCGTCTGAAACAGTAACGGTGAATGTTCCGGCTCCCAAATTATATAGGTCCTCTACCATAATACCATTCGACCATTGATAGGAATATGGGTAAGTTCCTCCCACAACGTTCAACTCAATAGTACCATCAAATGTGTCAAAACATTGTGGATTAGTAGGGGCCGCTGCTGCAGAAAGAATTGAAGGTTCAATAATATTAATATTTAAGAATGCTGTACAATTCAAATCATCAGTAATGGTTACAGTGTAAGTGCCAGCTGCTACACCTGAAATACCCTGTGTAGTAGCACCGGTATTCCATAGATAGGCAAAAGGAGCGTTACCAAAAAGAACAAAAGCAGTAGCAGAACCATCAGTTCCTCCGTTACAGCTAACGGATGTAGTGGTAGAGGTTATCATTAGATTATCACAAGGGGGCTGATTGATTTTTACACTATCAATTAAGCTACAAAAGTTCAAATCTATAATCGTTACCGTATAAGTTCCTGCCACCAAACCAGTAATGCCTTGTGTAGTAGCACCCGTACTCCATAGGTATGAATATCCAGGCGTTCCACCCAAAGGGTTGGCTGTTGCTGTCCCATCATTACCTCCAATAGTTGTCACATTGGTTGAGTTCATAGTATTAGTAAGCGCGGTCGGCTCTAATATCACAAATGAAACTACTTCCAAGCAACCAAAAATATTATCAGTTACGGTAACTAAATAGGCCCCTGCATCCAAACCTGAGACAGAACTGGATACTGAAACGATTGGAGGGCTCCATGAATAAGAATAATTACCCGAACCTCCGCCAAGAATATTTACGCTAGCAGTACCATCACCAGCACCAAAACAAGTTACATCAGATGTTGTAACAGATGCCTGAAATGCTATACATGAAGGTTTATTAACGACCACACTTGAACTGATGGTACAGCCATTGGCATCTGTAACCGTAACAGTATAGATACCATAACCCAATCCAGTAGCGGTCTGAGTTGTCTGTCCGTTATTCCATAAATATGTATAGGGAGCGGTGCCTCCACCCGGAGTACCTGTAGCTGTTCCGTCTAAAGCTAAATCTGAGGACACATCCGTACTACTCATGATAAGCGTTAGTGCTGATGGTGCAATAATATTGGCACAACTACTACCAACACAACCTAAATCATCCGTTACGTTAACACAATAATTTCCGGCTGATGCATTGAGGGTAGCTGAAGTAGCTCCTGTATTCCATGCATAGGTTAATGAGCCGGTACCATTGGTAACAACGGGTGTTAGGGTTCCCATATCTCCAAAACATAAAACCGTATCATTTAACATGGTAACAATGATTGGTGGAGGGAAAGTAATTGTCACTTGATCATCAGCTACTGAACAGCCAGCGCCATATCCAGTCACAGTAGCTGTAAGTGTTACACTTCCGCTTGCGATTTCACCGGCAGTAGGTGTATATATGATAACAGGCGATGTATTACTTGGATTATAAGTGCCGGCACCTCCTGTCCAAATCACACCTGTAGCATTGCTATAATTAGCTGTAAGAAATGCGCTGGGCGATTCGGGACATAACGTCTGATCTAAACCTGCATCAATAGTTGGCGGGGCAACGGCGCTTACCGATACAGGCACAAACACGGCAGGACAACTGCCTGGAGCATAAAATCTGTCGCGAACTTCCAACAAATGTGTGCCTCCTGTAGTAGCAGTAGCTGTTGAACTTGTACTTATTATGCTACTAGAGGGGTCTCGCCATGTATATTGATAAGGGGTATCGCCACCGACTACCGTTGAAGAGAGGAGAACTGAGCCCGGGCTGCAAAATGAAGCAGGATTAGGCGTTACTGTTACACTCAATGAATCAAAATTATAAAGACGTACTGTATCACAGATGGCAACGTATCCACATTCATCAGCTATGGGATTGCCACAAATCCTGTAATCAACATAGTTGGGCGCATTCGGTCCGGGAGTATAAGTGGGGATTGCGCAGTCCGTACAACTGAGATATGAGTTATAATCATCAGTCGCACCGGGATAAATTGAGCTCCACGAAATAGAGCCATTTTCTAGCCCTAAAACCTCGACTGGCATGGAGCAGCCCATACGTAAAGTATCATCATTAGGAAAAGTTGGCTTGGGAATAGCTCTTACATAATATTGGTTGGCATTACCTCCTGGCTTGTAAAAAACTATATGATGCAAACCTGGCCCGGCAATACATACAGGTTGACCTGCGATAATCTCGGGACCGCAATCCACCTTATACCTTCCAGAACCGGGAGGTTCAGCTCCTGTAAAAATATCCACTTCTACCATAGCTGTATTGGCATCTAGCAGAATCTCAAAATACACATATCTATCAGGATTTGAGCCACCACAACAGAGTCCATTTCGCACCACATTGGATGGAGAAAGCCAAATACTGTCAGGAGATCCTGTCATATCAATATAAAAGTAGGGCACACTAGAGCCACAATTGGGTGGGTTACCTATAGGTGGCTGGGCTTCAGAAATTTGAAACAACAATCCGGCAAAAAGGAGTAAGAGTTTTCTTTTCATCACGAGGTTCAATTTAGGACACAAAGTGAATATAATTAAAAATGATAAAAAATGATATTTATCAGGTTTTTAAAAACTTATTTAAAAACCTAAAAAATCAGAAACAGAGAGATTAGAAAAATGTTTGGGGGATTTGTAAAATATACAAGCTAAGCAAAACTTTCGGCTTGTACTGATTGGTTGATCTTTTTCACCAACCCTTGAAGAACCTTTCCCGGGCCAACTTCAATAAACTCATTGGCGCCATCAGCTATCATATTGCGAATGGTTTGTGTCCAACGAACAGGGCCGGTCAGCTGATCAATAAGATTTTGCTTGATTAGGTCGGGGTCGGTAAAAGGCATGGCATTGATATTTTGATAAACAGGTGACCTTGGGTGATGAAATGGGGTTTGATGAATCGCCATTGATAAGTCCTGCTGAGCCGGCTCCATTAACGGCGAATGAAATGCGCCTGCCACACTCAACAGAATGGCACGTTTAGCGCCTGCTTCTTTCAACAATTCACAGGCACGGGTTACACCATCATGTGAGCCGGAGATAACCAATTGACCCGGACAATTATAATTAGCAGGCACAACAACATCAGGTACAGAAGCACATATACGTTCAACAACTTCGTCGTCTAACCCTAAAACAGCTGCCATAGTTGATGGATGCATCTCGCATGCCTTTTGCATCGCATTGGCCCGTTGAGCTACCAGTTGCAAGCCGTCTTCAAATCGGAGAGCCCCTGCAGCCACAAGTGCAGAAAACTCGCCAAGCGAATGGCCTGCCATCATATCAGCATGTAATTCGGCTACCATGGCCTGCACAACAGAATGAATAAAAATAGCGGGTTGTGTTACATTGGTTTGTCTCAACTCATCCTCCGTTCCATCAAACATGACATCGGTTATTCTGAATCCCAAAATCTCATTTGACTGGTCAAAAAATTTTCGTGCCTGATTCGAGTTTTCATACAACATTTTACCCATGCCCGGAAACTGAGAACCCTGACCTGGAAAAATTAATGCTTTCATAGTATATGTTTTATCCAAACGAATATAAAAAGTTTTATCATATCAACCTTGCCGACAAGAGAGAAAAAAACTCTTGTCGAGTTGTGCTATTTCCGAATACACCTGTAAATGCAGAAGTGGTTGTTACTGAATTTTGCTTTTGCACTCCTCTCATTTGCATACACAAATGCTGACATTCAAGCACAACGGCTGCTCCCATAGGTTTGAGAACATCCTGAATACAATCTCGAATTTCCATAGTAAGACGTTCCTGCACTTGCAAGCGACGTGAAAAGGCATCCACCATACGTGGAAACTTACTCAATCCACAGATAGTACCATTAGGGATATAAGCTATATGAGCTTTACCGAAAAATGGTAAAAGATGATGTTCGCACATCGAATACACTTCTATATCCTTCAGTACAACCATTTCGCTATAATCTTCCTGAAAGAGAGCAGTACAAAGTATTTCATGTGGATGCTCCTGATAACCCTTAGTGAGATATTGCATTGCATTTGCTACCCTGGCAGGTGTTTTCTGCAATCCCTGCCTATTAGGGTCTTCGCCGAGCAATTCAATACTCTGACGATATAAAGCGGTCAACTGCTGGGCAATATCATCCTTATTATTCTGACTCATATAAAAAATTCATCGGCACAAACTTAATACATTGATGAATTACCTCAACATATTTCTCGAAAATATAACTAAGGAAAAAGGTCACATAAAGTATGAAGATGGGTAATCGTAGGTGAGTGATGAACATCGGCTTGCTTTGAAGTGGGGTTGTACCATATGGCACGCATACCGTTTACAGCAGCTCCCTTAATGTCAATATCCAAATCATCCCCAATCATGACCGATTGTTGGGCTTGTGTACCGGCACGCTGCAATGCAAAACGAAATATTGCTGGATCCGGCTTGCGCCTTCCTGCTTTTTCAGAAGTAATCACATGCTTAAAATACTTGTCAATACCCGTATTACGCATCTTCTGATATTGTACTTCTTCAAATCCATTGGTGATGATATGCAAAGGAAAGCGTTTTGACAAATGTTCTAACACATCTACTGCCCCATCCATCAAAGCCGTTTTTGAGGGGCTAAGAACAACATATTCGGCTCCAATTACTTTAGCTAACCGCCGATCATCAATGTTAAACTGTTTTAGAGTAAGATAAAAACGCTGATGTCGCAGATACTCTTTATGCATAAGATTTCTTCTATACAAATCCCAACATTGTTCATTAATGATTGCATAAGTTTGATAGAATGAATCAAAATCATCTATACCTTTTTGATTGATTTTATTCAATTCAAAAATCTCTAACAATGCTGCACGTGAGTTGGTTTCAAAATCCCACAATGTTTTATCTAAATCAAAAAAAACATGCTTAACATTTTCCATCTTTACGCAATTCCGAGTTTTTGCATAATTTTTATGATTGCCGAAGCCGAACTCGAAAAAATCAGCGACCAAAATATGACACCTCCCAACAGAAAAGCAAATACTTTTTTCTTATTTCTAAAATACCGCACAGCCAAAAATGTACCCACAGGAATAGAAATAATTATTGGGCTTAACAATGCAATTCCGGGCAAACCATATTTGTTTTTCATTCTCACAAGCATGCGATTTTTTTTTGTGAAAATTTTCTTTGGTTTGGGGTGCTTCCTAAATCCAAGCTTTTTCATCAACCACTCCCATGCTTTAAGAAGAGCTGTGCTCAGAAACATAAAAGTAAGAATACCAAATGCTCCCGAACTGATGCCAAACAAAAGGGCTTCTCCGAAACCAAGCTTGTTTTCAAGAATATAAAAAGGCGTTGCAATGGCAAACTTAACAGACGCCAACAAAACGAAAAGTAATGTTTCTCCCCAGCCGGCTGTCATTCTAATTTCTCTCCAAATGATAAATCACCGGCATCGCCTATACCGGGCACAATATATGATTTAGCATTCATTTCAGGATCGAGTGCAACAATCCAATAAGTAATATTAGCTGGCAAATGCTTACGCGTATATTCTAAGCCCTGCTCACTAGCTATTACTGATACAATATGCGTATGTTGTGGCGTGCCACGCTGACCGGTTAGTACCTTATATGCAGAAACCATTGACATACCTGTAGCTAGCATCGGATCAGAGAGGATGAGTGTTTTGTCTTCAAGTGATGGCGAAGACATATACTCAATCTCAATTTCAAACTCTACATCAGATGAATGTTTGCGATATGCTGATATGATGGCATTATCGGCACCATCAAACACATTCAGCATCCCATGATGCAAAGGCAAACCAGCTCTCAAAATAGTGCCTAGCACAATATTGTTATGTAGTTTAAGACAAGAGGCCATGCCTAATGGGGTTTCCACTTCAACCTCGTGAAATGATAAGTGCTTGCTGATTTCATATGCAATTGCCTCTCCCATGCGCTCCATATTGCGCCTGAAACGCATTCTATCTTTCTGCACATTTTTATCTCTTATCTCTGAAAGATATTGTTGAATTATAGAATGGTCGCGATTTAAAACATGAACCATGTTGACTGATTTTTGCTCGAAAGTACACAATTTTTCTGTTCATCGTATCATGCGCCTTAACCAAAAAACTATGTAGCTTTGATGGCCTTTTCACTTATATTATGCAAGAATATCAGATTACCATCAGCCGAACTGCCAGATACTATCTCGTAAAGAACGAAGATACACCCGTATCGGAGTTATGGATTGTTCTTCATGGCTATGGTCAATTGGCCCGTTTTTTTTTACAACATTTCGAACCACTGCTACGGCCAGGGGTTTGCATTGTAGCGCCAGAGGCCCTATCAAGATTTTACATACAACATGATAAAAAAAGAATTGGTGCATCCTGGATGACGAGTGAATTCAGAGATCAGGAAATTTCAGATTATATTAATTATATCTCTCAGGTATATCAGGATGTTTGCAACACACAGAAAATCTACAATCATAAACTTATTGTATTTGGATTTTCGCAAGGTGTAGCAACACTTTTTCGATGGTTGACCAATTCAGGCATACAAGCAGATACAGTTGTAGCATGGGCCGGAACCATTCCACCCGAAATAATATCCGCACCTAATCTCTTACGCCATGCACAAAAAAAATTGTTTACTGTATTTGGGAATCATGATGCTATCGTAACAACCGAGCATAAAAACCAAACAATAGATTGCTTGCATGCATTACAAATCCCTTTCAGAACTTTTACATTCAGTGGTGGGCATTCATTAGATGAAAATACTTTGCTGACTCTTGCTAATGAAATAAGGAATCAATAGATTTACTCCCAAAATAACTGCATGGAAGACAAACCCATCCTGCAAATAAATCGCTATATCCGCATCGGAATTACGCTGATAACTTTAGCGGTTGTTCTCTTCATCCTTTGGTATTTCAAAACCATAGCCATATACATATTAATGGGTGTTGTGCTATCACTTATTGCCCGTCCGTTATATATGCTACTCGAAAAAATTCAGATAGGAAGATTCAAGATTCCCAATCCTCTTTCAGCAATCATTTCACTCCTTGCGATTTGGGCTGTAATATTTGCATTCTTTTCAGTATTGGTTCCATTGCTTATCAACGAAGGTTCTAAGTTGTCAAAATTGAGTCCCAACACTGTATTAGACGGGCTTGAACAGCCGGTTAATCAAACAATAGATTTTTTGGAAAAATACGGCGTATTGAGTTTTGTGGATACAACCGAACAACAAATGCTGCTTGAACGTATTGAAAAAACTATCATTATAGAAGCCAGAAAAGATTCTTTAAACCCCGACTCTGTATATTACGTAACGCTCGACACCATCAATCGAAAATCTATACAACCATATCTTGAAAAGCCCAACGATACAATCCCAAAAACAGGTATCAGGCACAGAGCCCAGCTTGAAATCATGCTGACAGAACGACTACAAAAGTTTTTCAACTATACCAAAGTAGGAAACATATTTGAATCCGTACTTTCTATTCTCACTAATCTGCTTGCTGCTATTTTCACTTCCACATTTGTTGCTTTCTTCTTTCTTCGCGATAAAAATTTATTTTACAATATGGTTTTAGCAGTCATTCCTGAAAAATATGAAAAACAAACCGTCATTATACTTCATGATAGCAGGCGACTATTATCAAGGTATTTCATTGGGCTTTGTATTCAAATCATTTTGATCATGACATGCGTAACAGTTGGTTTAGTCATTATTCAATTTGATTTTCGAACAGCACTTACTATTGGTTTTTTATGCGGATTTTTTAACATTATTCCATATCTCGGGCCATTGATTGGAGCTGCTGTCGGACTTATTCTGGGTGTAGCCAACTACATTGATTTGGATTTTGCTACTCAAATTGTTCCTATCATGGGCAAAATGGTTATTGTGTTCTCCATCGTTCAAATAATGGATAATGTTCTTTTCCAACCACTAATTTTTTCCAATAGTGTAAACGCCCATCCGCTTGAAATTCTCATCATCATCATTGTAGCCGGCAGCTTGGCCGGCATACCGGGCATGATATTCGCTGTACCTGGTTATACATTCCTTCGTATCATTGCGCGCCAATTTCTAACCAATTTCAAAATAGTACGAACCCTTACCAGGAACCTATAAACGTGCTTACCCATCCCGTAACGGTGCTGATTGCGCCTCTCGACTGGGGCTTGGGGCATGCAACCCGTTGCTACCCTATTATTCAAGAAATTGAAAGAATGGGACATGAAGTTATTCTTGGCATATCAGGTTCTTCTGGCAAATGGTTGGCTAACGAATTCCCTCACTTACGAACAGTTCAAATCCCATCCTACCATATGCGTTACGATGAGAGATTACCGGCTTGGTTATCCATCGCTATGCAAATTAAACCTTTCATTCGATCCATCCATTTTGAAAAAAAATGGTTGAATAGTTTTATCCAAAACCAAAAAATTGATTTAATAATTTCAGACAATCGGTATGGATTGCATCATGCTCAAATCAAAAGTATTTTAATCACCCACCAACTACACATTCCTTCACGTATTTTTTCACTCTTCAATATATTAGCCAGAAGAATCAATCATCGATTCCTATCAGCATTTAATGAAGTATGGATTCCCGACTCACCTGAGATAAACGGTTTATCTGGTAAATTAGCTCATCCTCCATTAAAAGGAATAAAAACAACCTATCTAGGCCCATTATCCAGATTCTATGATAACGATATAAACCCTGTAAATACAAAAACATATAGATATTGTTTTATAATTTCAGGACCTGAACCCAAGCGAAGCAAATTTGAAAATATTTGCCTATATATTGCAAAAAAAACAAATCTACCATGTTTGATTATTCGGGGAACAGACAAAACAAGAGCCATTACATCTTCGCCCCACATAACCGTTATAGATATTGCGGGAACTGAGGAATTGCTAAAATATATAAATCAATCGTCAATTGTAATCAGTCGTTCTGGCTATTCCAGCATAATGGACTGGGTATGCATAGGTGCAGAAGCAATTTTAGTTCCCACACCAGGCCAGCCCGAACAAATCTATTTAGCAGAATACCTCCATCAACAGGATATGTTTACTGGAATCAGTGAAAAAGAATTAATGAATCAAGGTCTGCCCACTATGATAAATAGAAGAAAACGGACATTCGACTTCCATTCTTTCAAACAAACCCTGAATAAATGTTTATCTTAAAACAACTGTTCGTATATTTGCACCTCGAAATAGGGTCCGGTAGCTCAGCTGGATAGAGCAACTGCCTTCTAAGCAGTAGGTCATTGGTTCGAATCCAATCCGGATCACTTCAATCCCATCTTATGTCTATAAGGTGGGATTTTTATTTACACTCGAATCAATATCCGCTATACCGTTCACTAAATAAAACAGAGATTGACCTCATTTATCGTTAATTTATTAAAGGTGACCATGAACTTCGTTTCAGATACTCGTCTCGCCAATTGCTTTTATATTCTATGTTTTGGGTTTCGGACATATTAGTAATTAGCTTTTTCACTTTTAATTAGGTAATCAATGACTTCTGAGTAAAGATTATTTACATCTAGTTCTTTTGCCTTTAGGTAAAAGGAATTCCCTCTTTCAAAATCTTTCTTATATACTTTTAAGAAGTTTGCATAACTAATTAAAGCTTCTAAAAGATTTTGGTTTACAGCAATCTTTAAATGATACTCAGCTTTTTCTAAATCCAAGAATTTTTCATCTCTATAGATGTTACTTAAATTATGATGTGCTTTTGGATTGTTTTCATCAAACTTGAGAATCTCTTCATATTGTTCTTTTGCACCTGATAAATTTTTGAATCTGCTGCTTAGCAGAAGGCCTAAATTCAGTCCACATTATGCTGACGATTTACACCCTTTCTTCGAACGCTCATTATGCCATTGCATACGATGCGCTATATCTCGGGTAAATCCTATATATATCTTATCATGACTTCGAGAATACAAGCAATATACTATAAACATATCGGAATGGAAAAAGCCGACTTCTCAATCGGCTTTAGTTACTAGTAGCGGGGGTTGGACTCGAACCAACGGCCTTCGGGTTATGAGCCCGACGAGATACCAACTTCTCCACCCCGCAATATTATTATGCCACAAATATAATAAATTTTATTTTTACAGCAAATAATTATGCAACATAAAGCAGGATATGTAAATATTTTTGGCCGCCCAAATGCCGGAAAATCTACTTTGCTCAATGCATTGGTTGATGAGAGAATATCAACAACAAACCCTAAAGCACAAACAACTCGACATCGCATTCTAGGTATTTTCAATGACGAATTTCATCAAATCATTTTTTCAGATTCACCTGGCATCATTGACCCTAAATATAAACTTCAAGAAAGAATGATGGATCAGGTAACTGACCAACTCGATGATGCCGATATTTTTTTACTTGTGATTGATGCTACTGATAAACGAGCTATTGATACGGAGCCCAATACGAGATATCAAACACTCATTGAAAAGATAAACAAATCTGATATACCATTAGTGATTGCACTAAACAAAGTGGACCGGCTTACACAAGAACAGGTTTACACAATGGGAACAAAACTAATAGGTTTATATCCGAGATCTCAAATTATTGGCATTTCAGCATTACACGGATTCCAAACAGATGAACTTCGACAACTCATTCAATCTTTACTACCCGAACATCCGCCATATTTTGATAAAGAAGATCTTTCGGATAGAGATTTTCGATTTTTTTCGGCTGAAATCATTCGCGAAAAAATCATGTCCAACTATGAAGAAGAAGTACCATACAGCACACATGTAGTCATCAACTCCTTCAAAGAAGATGAAAAAATCATTCGAATTCAAGCGGATATATTAGTTGAACGAGAAAGTCAAAAAGCCATAATTATTGGGAGACAAGGTAAAGCACTGAAAAAAACCGGTACTGAAGCCCGAATAGCTTTAGAGGAATTCCTTCATAACAAGGTATTTCTTGAGCTTTTTGTTAAAGTGAAGAAGGACTGGCGTTCTGATGAGAATTTGTTAAATAATATGGGCTATGGATGATATTGCATACTTTTGCAAAACAAAACCCAATTTTATGAAAAGATCTCTTCTAATTACTTCCACCCTTCTATTTATTCATTATTTATCCTATGTAGTATCTGCCCAGTGTCCGGGTGCTCCAAATCCATCATGCATCAATACAATGGGGCCTTGTGGTGTATTGAACGACGGCGTGGTTGGGCAGTATTATAACGACACTATCTCATTTTGGGCGCCCAAACGTGTAGATGCCAGCCAGCAATCGGGCGGTTTATTTGATTCATTGGACTTTGTTGAATTTAAGGTATTGAATGTAACCGGTCTACCTACCGGTATCACTTGGAATTGTCATGTACCCAGTTGCACATATAACCCTCAGCCCAATGGAACTTTGGCCAGTATCAATTTTTGTGGTACACCTATCACGCAGGGTACATATACCGTTAGCATCACCATCAAAGGTACTGTCTCTACTCCTATCGGCAATCAATCTCAAAATCAAGTTTACACACTACCTCTCAATATTACCTTAGGTAGTGGCAGTAATGCAGGATTCTCTTTCAATCCTTCTCAGGCATGCGACTCGGCCTGGGTTTCATTCTCTCCTCTTCTTAATTTTCCTTTACCACAAGTTACTCAATGGGCATGGGATTTTGGTGGTGGAAATACATATTCAGGACAAACCCCTCCACCTCAGCTATTCAGTTCACCAGGAAGCTATCCTGTTACATGCACCACCAATGTGTATAATCTTAAACTCACATCTATCAATATCAATGTTTGTGGCTTTACTTGGTGGTGTGGAGATATTGAAGAACTAAACTGTGGCAATGGTAATGCAGATCTTGTTCCTACTTTCTCAACCGGCACTAACAATTGGACTGGTAATGAAATTTCCGATAATTGTAATCCAACTTGGAATGGAATCAACTATATTTTAACAGGAACTGCCTTTTCCATCAGCATGGTTGAAATAGATGTGATTAGCGCCAATGATATTCCTCCTGTTTATACTGGTTCAGTTAATGGGCCTGGCACGTATTCATTCACTTACCCCAACTATTACAATGGCACATTCCAGATTTCACTCTCATTAGCCAATCAGATTATTGTTACTGATACCGTTCATATTTATCAAACACCTGCGATTGACACCATTGCTTCGACACTAAGTGCCTTGTGCAACTACGAATCAACCACACTAAGTATAACTCCAGGCATGATGTATGAGTGGACACTCAATGATACGGCCGTTGTACAAACAGGTACAGCTCATACCTACACAACATCTCAGCCCGGAAGTTATACAGTTCGAATTATCGATCCTATTTCAGGCTGTTCTGTTCTTTCGCCTCCAGCCATTGTTACTGCTTTGACAAACATTCCTCCCGGCTTCCCGAATGTAGGTATCTCGATGAATGGGTCAACTATTACAACTGCTCTTACCGGAAATTATACGTATCAGTGGTTGTATTATGATGGCATTCAGTACTCAACTATTCCTGCTCCCGAGGGTACACAAGCCAGCTACACACCATCATTCAACGGCACGTATTGCCTTGTTGCTACCAATTCTTTTGGATGTTATGACACTTCTAATTGTGTTTCTTTTTACTTGAGTACAGAAGAAAATCCCTTTGATGCAAATCATGTTGTTGTATTTCCTAATCCAACTGATGGCATCATCAATCTAACAATGGATTATGTAAATGATGACATTAATATTCGCATTATCAACATTACCGGACAGGTTGTTTCTACAATACAAATTCTCAATCCCAAGGGATATTTGAATCAGGTTATTGATTTAAGCATGTTATCAAAAGGCATGTACTGGATTGAGCTTGAATCTAGTGGATTCAGACGTACTGAAAAGGTAATACTGCATTAATAATACAATACCTTATAAAACCAGATCACTGTATTTGAAAATATTTTGATATCCCTTTTTTGAAAAATAATTTTCAGCTTGTTGGAAATCTCGGCAAGTAAACATCAGGAAATCACCTCCCCAAGCACCTAGCGATTTTATGGTGTAAGGATAGTCAGAAAATGCAAGCTTAGATATTGTTGGCGCTGATAGAATATGACTCATAATTTCTTCATGTTCGAGTATTCTTTCTTCAAATTTTTCAATATCGTTTATCAAAACAAGTTCATCAGAAATTGCAGATATTCTGTTTATCAGCTCTAATGATATCCTTCCATGTTGCCGATATTGTGAAAGAGAATCTCTTGAATTCATCTTCTGACCGGAATACAAAAACCCTATCATACTATTAAAAGGAGGAGAAAATGCTGCATTGCTTACCTCTGGAATACCCTGTGATATCGAATAAAAAATAGGAGCAATTGCCGTGGCGCAAGCAATATCATATCCCGAACCACCAAAGATTTCAAACTGCAAATGATATGGATTAATATCTGCCCATTTTGCGATATTTGAAATCAATGTTGAGCTGCTTCCAAGCCCCCACATAAGCATAAAATCTGTATCTGTAATCACATCAATATGTGAGATATTATTCAAAAATTGGGGATTTATTCTTCGAACAACCTGTAATATTCTTTGTAATCTTTTTGCAATATTCTCATTGGATGATTCGATGATAGAAAAATCAGAAAGAGAGAAATCAGCTGAGAACCACTCTTTGCCCAACTCTCTGCTGCTCCATCTAAGCGATGCATCACCTTCATCCGAAAGGTAAACCTGAAGCCATTGCTTGAATTTAAGCGGCAAAGCCAAAGCTTTTGCACCATCCAATACGACATACTCTGCAGTAAGCAGTAACTTTGTGTTGGAAGAAAAGTTCAAAAATGGCGTATTGGTCATCAGGAATTAGGAATCACATTTTCACGCATAGCAAGGAGAAAATCACGAACACTAGAAAATGATACTTTTTGGTTTTTAAAATGTTCAACTGCTCTGTTTTTCTCATCTTGAGTAGCTTCAAAATGATTAAGTATGTTTAGCAGATGCATTTTCATATGTCCTTTTTGTATGCCTGTTGTTGTTAGCGATTGAAGGGCTGCAAAATTATTTGCCAATCCTATTGTCGCAGCAATCATCATCAACTCACGTGCATCGGGATTCCCTAACATTTCCAGGCCACGTCTTACCAAAGGATGCAAATTAGTAAGACCTCCCACAACACCCAGAGCCAAAGGTATGGTAAGCGAAAAAACAAACTTATCATCTTTAATCTGCACTTCAGAAAGAGATGCATATTTGCCACTTCGTGATGCATAAGTATGACCGGCGGCTTCAACGGCTCTAAAATCATTTCCGGTAGCCAGCACAACTGCATCTACACCGTTGTATATTCCCTTATTGTGAGTAGTAGCGCGATGTGTATCTATTTGTGCAATACGCACAGCTTTTTCAAAACGACAAACAAAATCATCAGCAGATAGGCCTTTTGCAGCAGCGTGCATATCTTTCACATCACATTCAACCCATGCTTGAACCAAACAATCAGGTGTATAGTTGGATAGAATACTCATTACAATTTGGACTTCCCTTTCTTCTTCAGTAAAAGCAGATTGATTTTCTACCCAATTAGTAAGGATTATGGCCATCTCTTCCATGCAAGAATTAACGAAATTAGCACCCATTGAATCGCAGGTTTCGAAACATGCTTTGATTTGATAATATCCCGATTCATAGACGGTCATATCCACCAACTCAATGCTTATGATGCCACCGCCTCTTTTTTGCATATTAGCAGTAAGATGTGCAGTATTGATCATCAATTCTGAATGCAGAGAAACAAAACAATCAACAAGTTTTTGTTTTTCGCCAAGCCAAATAAAATGAACTTGACCAATTTTTTGGGTATCTATAACCCTTGCTTTGAATCCCCCTTTATCAGACCAAAATTTTGCAGCTTTTGATGCAGCAGCTACTACTGAACTTTCCTCAATAACAACCGGCACCATGTAATTTTTATTATTGATTAAGACATTTGGAATAATCCCAAAAGGCAAATAGAAATTAGTAATCGTATTTTCGCTAAACTCATCAAACCTTTTTTGAGTGGCTGCATCTGAATGCCAATAACTTTTAAACTCTTCAAGCACCTGTGGAGGATTGTCAAACAAACGCACAACTTGCTTGAGTTTCTCTTCTTTACTTAATTTTGAAAATCCGTCTTTCATGTATTCTTAGCTTCTCTAATCAAAAAAACAAATCTGGCAATTAATCATGATGCTCTTTGACGCGAAGATAGGCATGCGCCAATTCCAAACCTTTAATTTGTGAACGTAAATAATCACGAAGATTTTCATAATCGCCCTGAGCATATTTAAGCAATGTAGCTGCTTGGCCATAAATGGCTTTGGTCTTAATTTTTTGAGTGTAATAATATCCATCCAAGAAATTCCTGATTCCGCCAGAAATAATCACTTCATTACACAGAGCACTTCCCGACAAATCGTCGAGTACTTCGTTTACAAACATCACCATTTCACCGGCATTATGCCCTATATGCGCTAATGGCTCGTATAATTCGCGAAATTCAGGAGTAGAACGTAGGAGTTCAAGCATAGAAAAATTAGTTCCCCCATGTGCCCCAAAGTCAACAGCTTGCAAAGGCAACTTAAAAAGCTCTTTCAAACTGTGAAATCCCATACCCTGTCCAACCTCTTTCACAATGACAGGAAACGAAACCTTATCAAGCACTCGCTTAATTGTTGTAATAGGCGGATGAACAAAGCGATCGCCTTCGGGCTGCAACCATTCCTGTAATGGATTGATGTGAATAATCAAACCGTCTGCTCTAAGTCGCTCCACTAAATCAATAGCTTTATTAAATTGATTTTGATCGAAAAGCTGCTCGATTTGTGCTATTCCAAGATTTGCATAAAAAGGGAGGTTGTTGCCAATCATATCACGCAAATCAAAATCAGCAAAGTGAGTTTGATCATTCAGTATGATTCGGCAAGATCCCAAACCCATACCAAGTCCAAATTCATGACAAGCGTGGGCCAAATTACGATTAATGGGGCCGGCCTGACCTGTTCCGCCTGTCATACTTGAAACCCAAATCGGAGCACCCAGTTTTTTTCCAAGCAATGAAATAGGTTGAAGCGATTGTGATGGATGTGCCGACAATGCCGGCTCATAAAAGAAGCGACTGTCGGTTTTAACAACCTGAGATTCGAATGCCAATTCAATGTGATCGGATTTTCTGGTTTCTGTAATAGATTTATCCTCTGGCATATTACTTAATTATTTCAGCAGCGCTTATCAAAAATTAAACCAAACCTATAACTGATTGTTAAATCACAACTATTCTGGAATCTTATCGAGTTCTTTCATCAAATTATAATATCCTGGAACCATGGACTGAAAAAGGCCTTTGGCTTCTTTAATTTTCCCTTTAAGATTTCCGTAACCCTCTCCGCCACAGTTATAGACATGACCATTTAGCTTTCTTCCATCTGAGAATTCCAACCAAAAACTATCGGTTGTTCCACCTGTACACCCTTTTGATATTTTTTCGGGCCTAACTCCCATAGCCAGCTTCAGTAAAGCATTCTCAAAATCCTTAACAGCATATTGTTCAACATCAAAAGTTTTATCCAATAATATATCGCCATAGCTATCCACTACAAAGTGAATTTTATCATCAGCTATTTCGATAAAATAACTCCTGTGATATCGTGGAGGGACAGATGAATCGCCAAACCGATATTTAAAATAATATTGTGCCGGCAACTGCGAATCCTCATGAGTATCCTGTGACGGTTTATTCATAATCGTGAAAGAGATTAGTATGATGGTGAAAGCAACTTTCATTTCAAATAAAATGAAAAAAGACAATAGTATTATTCATGCGAAACAGTAAAGATAGTCATTATTTCAAGTCCATCTACTTTAATGGTGAAAATTTTTTCTGTATGAGAATATACAGGGTGAAAACGATAATTAGTTACAAAATAACGACAAGAAAGATAATCCACAAAGTGCAATTTTTTTAGTTCAGATGCTGTAAACCAAGCAAGATTATATTCGCCAGGTGGTGTTTCAAACTGAACATCAACAGATGATTCAGGATATTGATAAATTAAATACTCCCATGCCTGACGGTAGCTCAATCCCCAATAATCCATTTCATATCTCAAATGAATATTTTTGCCTGCCAGCGGATTGAAATAAACATACTGATAGGGATTATTGCGCACCATAAACAAGAGTGTAACCAACGATTGCCAAAGAAAAATTATATAAAAGCCGGTTCTGAAAAATATTTGCCATTTCAATTTCAACGAAAAAAGAAACTTAAGCATACCAAGTATCAACATAATCATGGCGGGATATACAAAAAAAAGATGTCGCCATTCATCATAAATATGCGAACCCATCAAAACAACCATCAGCCATGGCAACCATGACCAAACAAGGAAAAGAAGAAAATATGAATACAATTGCTTAATGCGTGTTCGCCTAAAAAGCAACAAATAAAATGATACAATACTTGCCGAAAGAAAAAGAAAAACCCAAAACAATGGAACAGAAATACCTACCCATACAGGCACGTAATACCAAGGCAAATCAGCCGGCTTGATATATTCCCCTTGAAAAAGAACCGGATCATCATAAGGGAAATGACTCATCATAGAAAAGGCCTCACGAAAGTGGAAAACTGGATCAGGCCAAAGAACAGGAACCAAAATAAATACAGCTAAAGGATAAAGTAAAAGATATGCCAAGAACCAACGCCATTGAGCAAATACCTTCCGATTTGACAGACCATAAAAAAATGCAAAAAGCAGCATAAAAAATGGGATCATAATGCCTAATATTCGCATACCAAAAACTGCGCCCGATGCTAGTAATAGAGGAGTCAACATAGGAAATCCCGGCTTCTGTACAAAGCGTATTGCATAATACATGCTCATCAGAAAAAAAGAAAGAAAGGGTATATCTTTAGAATTATAAAAACCATGAGCAAAAATGCGAGGCGTTAATACAAAAATCAAAACACCCAAACATGCCAGCCATGAATCGCCTGTAAATAAACGACCAAGGCGATAAAGAAAAACAAGACCCACCCAGTAAATTATAAAATTAAGCAGATGACGCGAATAATAAATGCTTCTGCCATCAGTTAAGTTTAACCATTTCTCAGGTAATACATTAAAAAGTTCCCATGTAGAATTATGATATTTGTTCTGTATAGAAAAAAATTCATTGCTAACACCAGAAACATAATCATAGCATAACAAACCCATATCACGCTGCATAGGTTCATCCCATGAAATTCCATATTTTTTGAAGTTCATGAGTCCTAATAGCAAGACAACTGCCAACAACACCAATGGCATAAGGCGCTGAATATTTGCATTTTCAAGGATTTTAAGCTGCATTATCTTGTTGCATAATTAATAGGATAAAAGTATAGATTATTCGACATAGCCGTATGAAATGTAAAAAATTCAGTATGTTTGGATGAAATAGAATAATATGCTTTATCCTGAATCAGAATTAATATTAAACGAAAGGAAGGCGGTTTATCATCTTAATCTGAGACCTGAAGAAATTGCTGATACCATTTTGCTGGTAGGAGATCCTGGCAGAGTTCAGGAAGTATCGCGACATTTCGATCGTATTGAATGTAAAAGATCAAATCGTGAGTTCATCACACATACCGGCTATATTGACAAAAAGCGTATAAGTTGTTTATCAACTGGCATCGGGCCCGACAACATAGATATTGTCATCAACGAGTTGGATGCATTGGCCAGCATTAATCTTGACACAAGGCAAGAGAATGAAGAAAAAAAATCGCTTTCGCTCATTCGAATAGGAACTACCGGATCGCTTCAGCCAGATATACATGTTGATGAATTTGTTGTTTCGGCCTATGCCATAGGACTTGATGGTGTTATGAACTTCTACAAATACCATAAAAGCATCGAGCAAATGGATTTCATAGAAAATTTCACCTGGCAAACCGGCTACCCTCATATTCTTGCCAAGCCATATGTATTTAAAGCAAACGATAACTTAGTACAAATTTTTGCTGAAAATTGTCATCACGGCATTACCCTCACAGCACCCGGATTTTATGCTCCACAAGGAAGAAAACTTAGATATGAGCTTGCCTATCCCGAATTGATAAATAATTTCACCCGATTTCAATACAACAACTTCTCCATCACGAATCTTGAAATGGAAACCTCTGCACTATATGGACTATCGTCCCTTCTAGGCCATCAAGCATGTACCATTTGTGTGGCGGTTGCAAATCGTATTCATCAAACCTTTTCGTCCGATAGCCATAAGTCCGTTGAAAAACTTATTGCCTTTGTACTAAAACGAATATCTGCTCATTCATCATGAAACAACAAACGCTTCCTTTGATGGAACATTTTTATTCATTGCAAGGCGAAGGCGCACATGCAGGAGAAGCGGCATACTTTCTTCGACTTGGCGGATGTGATGTAGAATGTACTTGGTGCGATGTAAAAGATTCGTGGGATGCCCATCAACATCCGCAAGTTGAAATAGAGAAAATGCTTGAATGGATAATTAAATCCGGTGCTAAAAATTGCGTTATAACAGGAGGAGAACCCTGCATGTATAACTTAGACCCATTGATTAAAATATTAAGAAAAAAAAAAATCTTCGTATGGATTGAAACTTCAGGCACATATCCTATTACCGGACACCCCGACTGGATATGCCTCTCTCCAAAAAAATTCAAAAATCCATTAGATAAAATTTTCACACAAGCCCATGAACTAAAAATTGTTGTTTATCATCCCTCAGATATTAATTGGGCAGAAGAACAGGCAAAAAAAGTGAGCCCGGAATGCCTAAAATATTTACAACCCGAATGGAGTAAAAAAGATAAAATCGCACCCCTCATTATAGATTACATTAAGCATCATCCTGAATGGCGCCTCTCTCTTCAAATTCACAAATATATCTCTATTCCATAAAATCAAAACATGAGCGTAGGACAACACATACTCTACCTTTCATACGATGGCATGACAGATCCGCTTGGACAGTCACAAGTTTTACCTTATCTAAAAGAACTTTCAAGGCATGGATATGAATTTACACTCATCAGTTTTGAGAAAGAAAAAGCTTTCAATAAAGGCAAAGCTGACATTGAAAAGATTATTGAAGATACCGTCATAAGATGGATTCCATTACCCTATCACAAAAGTCCGCCTGTTATCTCAACACTTTATGACGTATTCGTTCTGAAAAGAAAAATTAAAAAACTGCATAAAGAAAAACCCTTCCATATTGTGCATACACGTGGCTATATTACAGCATTAGCAGGATTATGGATGAAAAAAAAATGGAATGTCAGATTTTTATTCGATATGCGTGGATTTTTTGCAGATGAAAGAGTGGATGGGAAAGTATGGAATTTAAAGAACCCTATCTTTAGGTTCGTTTACAATTACTTTAAGAATAAAGAAAAACAATTTTTTCTTGAGGCCAATCATGTCATCTCATTAACCCACGAAGGAGAAAAGACCATTCGTTCATTTCCATACATTAATAAATCATTTAAATGCAGCGTTATACCGTGCTGTGCCGATTTACATCATTTTTCAGTACTGAATATCAACACGCAAATTGCTAATGATTTTGCGTTGTTGCATCGACTAAATACATATACAAGCCGTTGGTTTTATATAGGGTCAATTGGCACTTGGTATATGCTATCAGAAATGCTAGATTTTTTCAAAATTGTTCTCCATCATGATGCAACATCGCTTTTGGCTTTCTTTACTCACGATAACCCCGAACAGATTTTTCATATGGCAAAAGCGAAAGGGATTCAAGAAAACGCTATAATAGTTATGCCCTTAGCCAGAAAAGATATCCCTTCTGTCATATCGTTATTTGATGCTTCCGTATTTTTCATACGCCCTGTATTCAGCAAAAAAGCATCTAGCCCCACTAAACAGGGGGAAATAATGGCTATGGGCATTCCGATAGTTTGCAATGATGATGTTGGCGACACAGGGCATATTATTCACACGTATCATGCAGGTATAGCCATTTCTGCCTTCAACAATGAAGAATACGAAAAAGCATATAATTTTATCAAAAACAAGCAATACAATCGCAACGAAATAATACGTGGCGCTAAAGAATGGTTTTCCCTCAGTCAAGGCATTGATGCATATCATAAAACATACAGAGAATTGCTCAGTACAGAAAACTAATCCTACATATTATCTTCTATGAATATAGAAAATCATTCATAGACATGCGAATTAGCGATTAGCAAAATTCTCCCAAGAAAAGCAATCATCATCCACTTCAAATTTTTTAAACTTGGATGTTGCGCCTTTGAGCATTCTTACCGACGACTTACTTATATCAAATATATCAGCCAAATAATGAATCAAAGCATCATTGGCTTTCCCATCAATCGGGGGTGCCGTAATACGAATTTTTAAAGTATGCGAGCCGGTAATCACAAATTCATTTCTGCTTGCTCCGGGTTTAACTTCAACAAAAATTATCATCAGTATTGATCTTTTCCATTAATACTCTGCCCTTCTAATTCATTGGCATTTACTTGGGCAAAGTTATCTTCTACATCAACAAATCCAAGATATTTTTTTCCAATATAATAAATGATCGTGCCAGTAATCACAGCAACATTCAAGTCAATCACCACCGTAATAAATGATGTATAGATAATGATAAAAAATTGGATTAAACGTGTTCGATTATTCATCCAACCATTTTTGAAAAAAGTAATGGGGAAATCTCTATCCATAACATCTAATCCGGCTTTAAACAGAACGCCCGTAAAAACAGCAGAGGCAATCAATGTAATCAGATTGCTAAATACCAAAAAACCAAGCAAAGCAAAGATCCCTACAAAGACACCGGCCATACGCGTTTGAGCGCCTTCTTTAATCAACAATACAGATCTTATTGTGGCCTGAGCGCCAGGAATTCCTTGCAACAAAGCAGCAATACCATTCGCTAATCCCTGAGCCAAAAGTTCTTTATCCGGTTTTGTTTTCTCTTGGGTCATTTTATCAATCACCAAACTGGTAAGTAATGAATCGAGATAGGCCAGCAAACAAAGCTGAAGAGCCAAAGGTATTGCTTTCAAAATCATTTCTTGGGTAAAAATAGAAGGATGAGAAGGAAAAAATGAAACAAGGATTTCAATAAAACTCCCAATAGAATCGTACTTTTTACCCAAACTTACATGTTGAATATCAAGAGAAAAAACAGAAGTAAAAACCGTAGCTATAATAATAGTAATAAAAATAGCGGGCACAAAGCGACGGACGCCAATGGGTACTTTAAGTTTTCGTAAAAGAAAAGGAATAAAATATATCATAAGCAATGTTGACAACGCAACACCAAGATTTATCATAACATTCCCATCCATGATTGACTGCCCTCCCAGTCCGGCTATTTTTTTTATTTGATCAACCCATATCAATATGCCAATTCCATTCATAAAACCTAAGACAACAACCTGAGGAACCCATTTGATAAATCGTCCTAAACGAAAAAGGCCTGTACAAAAGATAAAGACAGATGCCATGAATAGCACCAGCGTGATAAACTGGTTGGCTAATTGTGGTTCGCCAAACTGATCATATGCAGATGCCACCAATAGGGCTGTTATAGCTGTCATTGGGGCTGTTGGACCAGAGGCCTGCAAGCGCGTTCCGCCAAGTAATGATGTTACAATAGGAATGATGGCTGCCGACAACATGCCCGCAAAAGCGCCTCTACCTGACATTACACCGAATGCAGCACCTAAACTCAATGCAGCAAAACTAACTGTAAGACCGGCAATCAAATCAGGAATAATTGATTTATTTGATTTCATGATTAAATAATTAAATGATTTTAAATTCGAAAACTTATGCAGACGGAAGATGATTAGATTTATCAGGTAATGGATAAGGGCCGAGGAAAAGTCGTGCATACAATCTAATTAAGGCAATGCCGGCAACAACAAAACTAACAGCCACAACAAATGCAAGCAGATACTGATTTTGAAATATATGACTAAATAGAAGGTCTTCACCAATGAATGCCGTAGTAATTGGGAAACCTGTCATACCTAACATGGCAAGAAAAAAAAGATGATGCAGAACAGGATATTGAACGGATAATCCGTGATAATAATTTAGATTAAAAAAAGCAGGCGCTAACTTCTTTAATCTGAATAAACAAAACCAACCTAATATCCCCGATATAAAAACGCCGGCGAGATAAATGAATGTTTCAACAATCTCAAAATATTCATTAAATGAAACCGAAAGCGCCAAACTCACATGATTTAGAATCACAAGAAGCCATACAAGGCGAGGATGATTACGCTCGGCAAACGCTTTCAACACCATCATACATCCAATCAAAGCAAATATTTCAGGTAACACTTGTACGATTTCAACCGGTATTTCATCTCTAAATAAATAAGCAACTAAGCCGGCTATGTATATGGGTATAAATAAATACAAAACATTTTTTGGGTTCAGGAAAGACAATATCTTTCCCAAATCTTTTAATGATTTAAAAAAAACATTGGTTATAAAATAATCCATATTCCATTCCTTGATAGATAGAAGATAAAGTGTATTGCTGAGTTTGTTTTGTTTTTTAACTTTAGGAGACACAAAGTGATAAAACTGATCACGAATAAAGTAGCTAACTACTGAAGGCGAAACCAGCAACTGATAAGTTCGTAAAAATGCATTGCCTGCAAAATGCAATAATGCCAGCGTATGCCATCCCAATGCAATTTCAATAAATATGATACCAATCTGCGTGATGGAAGCATAAGCGATTTGTGGCTTAATGGAAGATTGTACCTTTGTAATCATAGAAGAAATAATTGCAGTAACCAGACCTATGCAACCAATCATAATACGAACAACCGGCTGGCTCTCCCAAAATGGGAATGTGCGCAACAATAAATAAACACCTAGATGCACAGAAAGCGAACCGTAAAAAATCGCACTAGATGGTGTTGGTCCTTCCATGGCACGAGGGAGCCATGTTGAAAAAGGGAATTGTGCCGACTTAACTGTTGCCGCCAGCAAGAGCATTAATCCAATAAAAACACCTATCTCACTATGACCGGCCAAATGCTCATGCACTAAGTCAAGATTTTGAAGCTTCAGGAACGTAATATTCACATGCCACAAATGATGGCTAGCCCACATAGCACCAAGGATACCCAAATCGCCAATCCTGTATATCGAAAAAACCTTAACAGCATTTTTTACAGGCAAATAACGATTTCGATAAAATGCAATCAACAAGAAAGATGAGATTCCTAATATCTCCCATCCCATAAAGAATGTTTCGAAATTGCCGGATATGATTGTCCAGTTGTAACCAAAACTAAAAAATAGAATTGTATTGAAGAATCGCTTGTAGCCATTTTCAAGATGCATGTAATATCGGCTATAACGTACTATCAGGAATGTGATGAATGCACCCACTAAAAGAAAAACGATAGTATTAGCATCATAAAGAAAATCAATAAAAAAGCGATACTCATTCGACTGATATAAAACCCATTCTTCAACATGTAAAGGTTTTCGGATAATAATTATCCAAAGCACAGCAGCAACAACAACTGCAATCAATTGAATGGCAGAAGTATAAATGGCAATTCTAGAAATAAACAACTCACTTTTGGGCGGCGCTAATAAACTTAGCAGAAACCCGATAAACGGCAATAAAACAAATATCAATATTAGGTGATAATGACCCATGATTATAAAAGTTGCAGAATAGGTAAATTTTGAGATGAAGCAGACAGGTAATCTTGATGTGATGAAATTGAATCTGGAATTTTTGAGTTAGAAGCAAACGCTATAAAATGATCTTTATCAAAAAGGTACAGGTCTTTGGTTTCAGGATGCAGCACAACCAAATGAATCCAGTTCATATGAAACCATTCGAAAGTAACTGGGTTTTTTTTCAATACAGGCAAGACTTGCTCTGGTTTATGCTCTATCACAACTAATAAACGCAAGGGATCATGAATATTAATCATTTGAAATGGCAAGCCGGGGCGCAAATCTCCATCCATTCCATTTGCAACACCAATTAATCCCATCACATTATGAGGCAATTTGGTACCTGCCCCCAAACGACAGTTGTCAACTCTTGAAAAATAATATTCAAGATTGATACCGCCACATACTGGTGCAATGGCATTTAAGATACCCAGCAAAATGCTACCATCAGTATCAACCCTATAATCGTATGAATTAAGAAATGCTCGTCTATCCATAAACAAATGTTTATTATGATCGCGACGTCCAATAATACACAAGGCATTTGTTGCATGATTCCACTCAGGGCGTGGTTCAAAAAGTGACATGGATCTCAACTTCACTTTTTTATGAAGCTTAGCAGGTTCTTTACTTGAGTCAATTAAGAGGAAGCGACGAGATCTTTCTTTTGCATTTTGCAACAGTGCTTTATGGAAAGTTTGTTTATTTCTTTCGTGCAATATTCTATTATCTCCTGACAAATTCGCTTCATCAAAAAATTCAATCTCATCACAAGTTGTATCATGTATCCCACCTATAAACTGTGTGTTGTTAGGTATATTCCATCCTTTTTCACTCAGCATTTTTCTCACATCTAGATTATTGGCCATTGAGGCAATCACTCTTGCATTAACAGAGCCGGATCGACCACTGCATGCACCACAATCATATCCTGCATAATGGGTATTATTTACACTACTGGCGCCATGCCCGATAAAATATACAATCGGTGCAAAATTATTGACAAGGCCGATGGCTTTGAGCAAACCTTCAACTCGCTCTGTCATTTCGTCAATTGTAAATCCAACTTGTAAATGCTTGCTGAATTTTCCCTGGTGTTCGATGCTTAGCTTACCGTTTCTGTCCATATGTGTAAATGATGACACACGTGCCGGTGAATCGGCTGGAAATAAAATATTAACGCCCATCTTCAGGGCAGACCAAATACCCATCGCCGGTGCAGCAATCATACCGCCTAACATGCTATATGTACGCGAACTGAAATGCGATTCACTTTTATGGCGCTTCTTTGACTCATATTCTTTTATCAAATGTGTAGGGTTTTGTGGAGCTGGACAGGATTTTGTATAGAATCGGCCATGCTCGGGCTGGAAATAAAAAGGCACATTAAAAAATCCTGCCGTCCCGAAAGTAGCTGCATGGTTGTCATTCGTTTCAATATAACGACGTAAAGAACATTCCCTATCATCAATACAAAATACTGCCTGAAAACTAACAAAATCATTGGCAGGAGAATCAACAAACTGTTGCAACCCTTTTAACACCGAATTATAAAACGACCATTCAAATGCTTCCTGCCAAATGCGATACAGATCAAAAAGCAATTCTGATTCGGGAGTAATAAACAGATGTTCGAATTCATGTACATTCAAGTGTTGAGAAAGTGAATTCCAATTGTTACCTAAACGAAGATCAAGCACATCCAGCTCTAATAATAATTCAACAACAATAAAATCATGCAAAGAAATCCGTCGCTTATCCAAGAGCATAGCTGGATTTTCTTCTAGCACAGCCACCATACCCGACCAACCGGGATGTGCAAACTGTTGATCAAACAAATAATGCTCAAGCAATCTCTCATCGCCCAGCAATATTGAAATTAATGTCTCCAACAGATTATCATCTTTCAATAACAAGGTACGCGCCCTATGTGTACGAAATATGCTAGTGTAACTGCTGCGTTCAAGAGATCGTAAAGCATTCAGAAAAGTACGTTGATGATACGGAAAACCAGAAATACTAATCCCCTGGTCGAGAAATGAACCTACTAAACGAAACAGTAGCGGATGTACATACTTATCCATATTCACATGATAAGTTGTTTTCCAATGATTTCTTAATTGTCCAACCCGTGATGAGTGAATTTCTGAAAATGATTCATGTAACAATCGCTTTCTCCAAACTTCTTTATCTGTTTCTCCTTTAATCCGACTAATTGCTCGGTTCAACTCATCTTCATGAATATCGCCAATATTATATCGTTCACGATAATCATCCAGCGTCAGATAGACCTGATAGCCAAACATACGAGCTGCTTTGTGAATGGCATGATGAAATTCTTCATGCTGAAATGCATGCAGTGTATTATGGTGTATAAAATCTTTTAACGGCGCCTGTGTGGGCAAATAATGACGCAAATGCGACAATACTTCTTCAAAATTCATATCATGATATTGTAATGTATTAAATCTATTGTGCTATCTGCACAAAAAAATGACTAGGAGAGTCAAATACATTACAAATGATATTTCCAGCTATGCTGCAAAATAAATAAAGGAGGAAAATAAAGAATGGATTTTTTTAAATCGGGCTGAATAAATGCAATGTCCGAAAAAATACCAAGTAGGATGATTTTGCGATAAGCAATAAAACCATCAACATTAGATTGGGAATTTTCTTCTTCTTTTTCAGATCGCTGCTCCTCGAAGTATAAATCGTTTTGAAGGGGAGCATCATCATTTTCTTCAGAGGGTTCCTGTATTTGTGGAATGCAGGGAACATCAGCATAATCAGTCAACTTTTGATAGGAAAGTGAAAATAAGCATAACGGCGTAGCTAACCACACCCACAACATCATAATTGCCGGTAGCATGGCCAACTGCCTTATATGTTTTAAACGGAATTTCAAATCGGCAAGATAAACAATAATGAAAGCATCCGTAAGCTACAACTTACTTCTTGGGATAGAATTCATCCGACACTGTAAGCTTCCATCTGCCACGACGACGACGGGCAGCTAATACACGACGGCCATCTGCTGACGACATGCGCTTACGGAAACCGTGCTTGTTTCTTCTCTTGCGTATTGATGGCTGAAAAGTTCTCTTAGACATGACTCTTAATTTTATTTCTCAAAAAAGGAATGCAAAAATACAGTTTTTTCCTTATTCATCAAATTCTTATCATTTTTCTTTTGCATTCAATACAAAACCCACATCCGACAAAAAGATAAAGCAAAGATTATCAATAAATTACTTACCTATCGTATAGGCAATTCCTGCTCCAATATTTATCCAAGATAAACCAAGCGCAAAGCTACCACTAGCTACCGACTGGCTTGTTTGTTGATCATTCACATACTCTGTTTTCACGATAGCTGGGAATGTAGCCCTCGAAAAAAGAATGGTAAGATTGCCTGCCACACTCCATTTTCGTGTAAGATAATATCGAAAACCTGTATAGCCCCCAAAAAGGAAGCTAGTAGCCGACCCTGTATATTCTACCCTATTACGGGCAGCATCCATGGCATAGCTGGCTGAACCGGTAGGATGAGTTGCAAATGCAGCTCCCAAAAGCGCTTTATAATCAATGTATAATCGGCCAAAGCTGTTGTAATAACCAATTCCGGCCAACAAATAGCCCACCGACCAGTTCGTCACTTGAATCTCAACATCAGTAGCATTAGAAGGCAATTGTGAAGAAATAAAGGAGCGATAAGCCACATCGTTATATGGATTATACATATATCCTCCCATTGCTGTAACGCCCATTCCCCTAAAAAAATAATATGTAAAATCAGCATGCAATTGCACGCCAATAGATGCATTTCCTCCGCCTCCGGCAGCATCACTACTTGCAAATGCGCCAAAAGGAATAGATGGGCCAACACCTATGCTCACATAATGCGGGCTTAAATAACTAAAATCTCGTGGGGAGCGACGATCTCCGCCCTTTCCTGGTGATCCCGACACATATTCTACATCGCCATTGCCGTACACAATCTTCGATACTTTAGTATTGCTGATGTATTCAACAAAACCTCGATTGTTTTGCGTGGGAATATAATTAATGCCATATTGTTTTTTTTCAACGATTTCGCAAGTAATCACTTGCCCGTTGGTCAGGTGCAACTCATCTGGATAAGTAAAATTGCCCGGTTCGGCCACTATTTCGCGTGTATCACCTTGTTGAAAAACCTGCTCAATACCATTTTTAAACACAATTTTACTTACCTGATTTTTAGATAAAGTATAGATGATACCAGATGATTCATTTGCTCTTGTGTAGGTAATATCTTGCTCCTGCACCTCAATAATTTGTGCCAGGATTTCTTCACCCGTCAGCATATAGATTCTGTCCTGTGCAAAAACCGAACAGGTAATGAAAGTGGTACAAAAGAAGAAAACAATTCGCTTCATCTTTGATGAAAATATGCAGAAAGGTAACGAAATTTTTATCATTCTGTTTCTCCAAGTACTTACTTTTTGTATGATTTAACAAAGATTACCGTACCCATCGGGCTCTTAGCCGCTGCCATAGTGGGGCTTTGATACGACTTGGCCCATGAAGTGGCTTGCCATTAAAAGGTTGCCCAATTTTCAATATATAATGCGTAAAATAGCGGGCTGTCATTTTCCACTTCTGTGCAAATTGCTTTCTCCCATTGTTCATGGGAATTCGGTGGGTGGTTTTCGACATAAAATGATAAACGCGTGATGATTGCACACCCCTAAAAACACGAACACCAGATTGCCAAAGTTTCATGCTGAAATCGGGATCGGAATATAATCCGGGACTAAATGCTTCGCTATAACCGCCCACTAGATTCCACATACTTCGATGCACCAACGAAGGAGGCCAAGTGGCACCATACCAATCATGCCAAGGTAGTGTTGCATACTCTTTGAGTAGTTTCTCTTCCTGAAATTCATCCGGATTTCTTCCAAAATCATGAGGTGCAATTACACATTGATTGTTTGTATGAGCCGGCTCAATAAGCGTAGATGAAAGATAAAAGGCATTGTCAGGGAGTGTTTGCACAACGCGAATTAACTCCACATCCCAACCAGGCAATGCATACATGTCATCATTCATAAAAACCAGATAATCCGACTCGGCCAATTTTGCGATTTGATTCATTGCAGAACAGATACCAATATTTTGTTTGGAATGAGTATAAGCAATTTGCATATTATCAAGCCATTCGCATGTGCCATCAGACCCTTCGTTTACGTGCACAATGATTTGATGTGAAAGCGATGAATTTTTAAGAATACTTCGAATGCAACATTGCAGAAATGTCAAGTTGTTCCATGTAGGAATTAAAATGGAAAAATACAAATTAGCGTAATGGGTTGAATTCGGTGAATGCATCATTATTCTTCTTCCAGCAAAATATCTTCTTCCTTTACTTCCTCATCTGTGCCTTTGATAACAAAAGTAGATGATAGAATAGAATCGTAGCGTTTTTTATCACGCAATACAGAAATCGCCTCACGAACATCCTGATCGGTAACCAATGAAGCTTCGATACGACCTTGTTGGTAATAATACCGAGATACAATCTCATCAACCAAAAATGATATGATTTCATCCTTAAATTTAATAACATCGGTATTCTTTGATTGCTGTTTCTTTTGCACCAGAATATTATATTCCTGTTCGATGGATTCAAAATATTTTTCCTTTTGTGCTGTTGTTTTAAACTCTTCCAGCAATTTTTCACTTTCGGTAGTATATTCATAACTTTTGTCTTTCAGAAACTCAAGAAACTGATCATATTCATTGTCTGTAAAGCGAAAGTCACTTGCTTTAGAAATAGAAGCATGCTGATATCTATACTGGGTAGCAAAATCGAATATTAGATTCTTGGATAAAAGCGTGCGCAGCACATTGCTGTATTTTCGTGGTTTGAGTTGAATATCAGGGTACACGCCTCCGCCATCGTACACGATACGTCCTATTTTAGTTTTAAATGCATTACGCAATGAATCAGCAATCGTACCTGCGCTGCCATCGGCATTTTTTTTGGAATAATCAAGAGCCTGAATGCAACGTCCGCTTGGAATATAATACTTGGATGTAGTAACCTTAAGTTGGGTATTATAAACCAAAGGACGTGTTGACTGTACCAGCCCTTTTCCAAAAGTACGCTGTCCAATCACAACACCACGATCGAGATCTTGAATTGTACCTGAAACAATTTCAGATGCGGATGCAGAACTTCGGTTCACTAGAACAACTAATGGAATATTCAAATCTACCGCAGGATTAAGGGTTTTGTAGGTTTTATTCCATTCATCCACTTTACCTTTAGTGCTAACGACCAATTGGTTTCGCTCCACAAATACATTCACCACATTGATAGCTTCGCGAAGTAATCCGCCCGGATTTCCACGCAAATCTAAAATCACTCCTTCCAAATTAGCTTGCTGTTTGAGTGATGTTAATGCATCTTTCACATCGTTGCCTGCATTATTGGTAAATCCTTTAAGTTTGATATATCCGATATTACCCTCAACAATACCATAATATGGAACATTTTTGATTTTAATTTCTTCGCGATTCACATTAAAATCCATTTTTTTATTCTGACGTTCCACTACAATTTGAACCGTTGAGTTGGGCGCACCTCGTAATAGCTTCACCACATCATCTGTTGATTTTCCTTTCACTGACTGACCGTTAACCTCAAGCAATTTGTCGCCTGCCATTAAGCCGGCTTTTTGAGCCGGATAACCTTCATAGGGTTCGGTAATCACAATATAATCATTGCGCTTGCTCACAACAGCGCCGATGCCGCCATACTGTCCGGTAGTGGAAAGACGATGATCTTCCATTTCTGATTCAGGAATAAAATTGGTGTATGGGTCTAACGACTGCAACATGGCATCAATACCAGTTTGTGTAAGTTCGCCCGGCTTAATTTCATCCACATAATACACATCCAATTCCTTAAAGAGGGTTGAAAAAATTTCAAGATTTTTTGATACTTCAAAATAATGATCATAGCCAACCGAAAGAATGGAAACCATACCGATGGTAAGCCCAGCCAAAAACATTTTATACTTGCCCAAATGTTGTTTCATAAAGCACGATATATGTGATTGAAAAAAAAAACGAAAGGTAAGCTGATTTGTTATGCTTTGCAACGGATTTTTTGTACAGTTTGTTAATCGCTGTTAAGGTTTTGCGTCAGAGGATTTAACTTTTTTCTGAGCAAAAACGCATGCTTGCCTTAATCCACAAAGGTCACAGAGCGGATTACGTGCTTTGCATATGTATCTTCCGTGCAGAATCAGCCAATGATGAGCACGTGCTACATCTTCCATCAAGATATAAGAAAGTAATGCTTTTTCTACTTTTTCGGGGGTATTGGCAGTAGCAGATACCAAACCCAAACGATGCGACAATCTGAACACGTGTGTATCAACAGCCATTGCTGGTTTATTATGCACAACGCTCAGGATAACATTAGCTGTTTTTCGGCCTACGCCCGGCAAAGTAACCAATTGATCCACATCAGATGGCACCTCACCATTAAAATCATGAACCAGTTTTTGAGCCATACCGGCCAGGTGCTTTGCTTTATTGTTGGGATAACTAATGCTTTTGATAAAAGGCAATATTTGTTCAGGCGTGGCTCTTGACAATGCTTGAGCATGGGGGAACTGTTTGAAAAAATCGGGAGTAGTAAGATTTACCCGTTTGTCGGTACACTGAGCCGAAAGGATAACAGCCACCAACAATTCATATGCATTGCTATATTGCAACTCAGTTTGAGCATCGGGCATGTTCTCTTTAAACCACTTTAGAATGTATGTATAGCGTTGCTTACGGTTCATCAAACAAAAGTAAGAAGAAGAAATGAATCCATACATCTGAAAAAGATATGGACAATTTAGAATGGAAACCCTTACTTTTGCATCACAACTTAATGCGTTGACCAAAACAGCCGTCGTGATATTAAACTGGAACGGGAAAGATTGGCTTAGTCGCTTTCTTCCTACCGTAATCCTACATTCGCAGCCCGAAGCCGAAGTGTGGGTTGCCGATAACGGATCTTCTGATGGCTCAGTGGAATGGTTATCAATGCATCATCCTTCAGTACATGTACTATGTTTGGAAAAAAACTGGGGGTTTGCCGGTGGTTATAACCGAGCACTGACAAACATTGACGCCCAATATTTTGTGTTACTCAATTCAGATGTTGAAGTAAGTGAGGGTTGGCTAACGCCCATCATTCAATATATGGATCAAAACGATTCTGTTGGTGCCATGCAGCCCAAAATCAAGTCATATTATCAACGGGAAAAATTTGAATACGCAGGTGGAGCCGGCGGGTATATGGACAAATGGGGATACATGTTTTGTAGAGGCAGAATTTTCGCTGAGACAGAAACTGATATCGGGCAATATGATGACATACGAGATATCTTTTGGGGCAGTGGTGCCGCTCTATTCGTTAGGTCAAACCTATATAGGGAAGCAGGGGAATTAGATGAAGATTTGTTTGCCCACATGGAAGAAATTGATTTATGCTGGCGCATTCAGCATTTAGGTTATCGCATTGTATATCATCCGGCATCATGCGTTTATCACGTTGGTGGTGGTACATTGTCAATGGGAAGCCCCATGAAAACTTATTTGAATTTTAGAAACAATCTACTTTTGCTAACACGCAACCTGCCTGCTAATAAGCTCATACCCATCATTTTTACACGGTTATGTTTGGATGGATTGGCTGCATTATCTATGTTGCCAGGCACCAAGGGGATACAACATGTTATTGCCATTTTCAAAGCACACATACAATATTATCTTCGGCTTCCGGCCACACTCAAAAAAAGGAGAAATTTAAAAATCCGAAAATCACTCCACGTGTACAACGGAAGTATCGTTTACGAATATTATATTAAAAAGCGTACAACTTTTAATCAGCTTCAGTCAGGTTTTGGAAAGTAGAAGAAGGCCGATTATAATTTATCCTTTTATAGCGCGATTTTTTATTTCAATGCGGCGATAACCTATAATGATAAGAATTATACAGACCAGCAAACCAGCAATGGCTGGAAGAATGATTGACAATCCGGCATTACCTGCATGATAATAACTCCAAACTATTTTTCCAGTAGCCATTAAAACCACAACAGCCAGGGCCATCAATAAACTTCTTTTCCAACATGCCAAACCTAATATAAAGAGAGAGACAGGCGCCATAAGCATTATGCTTGCTTTCGTAACATTCCAATCGCCATAGAGCCATCCCATTTCGAAGTGTAAAAAAGCAAGCACTTCGTTGCTGACAGAATCGGGTTTGGGGAACCAAAACATACTGGTAAAAAGCAAAAACAAAGTAAAAAAAACACCTGCCCAACTATGTTTATAGGCAAAAAAACAAAAAGGGATAATGAACAAAGGCCTGATATACCAGCTCAGCTGATTTTGATGACGCTCGAATGCCCAGTAAAAAAAGGGCTGATAAGACATTGCATAAAAAAACACAACCGTTAATATAAGAAAAAACAATGCAATGATTTTATCATACTTCAGCAATCTGTTCATGATTTTTCAAGTGTATGTCGGTTCAAAATTAGGATTATATGTTAGTAATAACTAAGCCCAAAATCAGCTTAACTCTTATCACGCCAATGAAATAGATTTTGAAGCGTATTTTCTTACAAATGAGTTACGCAAAATCACCGTTTCTGGTCAAGACGGGATTTCGTTTTGACTTAAATATTTTTAAAAGTGAATGCGGTAGATTTCATTTATCTCTTAAACGAATATTTCAAATGCAAAGATTCATGGGTTGTGTGTCAAACAAAACGAAAGCTTAGCTTTATCAGGTAGTTTTATTATTCAATCTATTGATTAGTTTATGATTCCACAATGCGTATTGTAATAACTAATCATTTCTAACCATTTATATACTTTAGTTCTGGTTCTCAATAATGATTTTTGATTTGCATATTGGATGTAATAATCGATATACTTTTCTTCAAATGCGGAGCACTTTGCCAAGAAGTTCCACACCAGGTCAGAAAGATGATATTCTTTAATAGGGTATATATCATTGTTGATAACGACCATATCTTCACAATATCCGTTGTAGTTTCCTTTTAGGTACAAAAAAGATACTATGCCCTCAATCACTACTTCGTATTTTTCCCAGCCCCCTTCACAAGGATCGATATATACCCAATACTTCCTTTTATTCCAATAGATTTCTTTTACGTCTTTGGTGGGTATTTTGATTTTTCCAGTGTCGGTACGAAGTCGAATGTAGTTATTGATATAATCGTTCATGCCTTTTACGTATTTACCGTAAATGGTATCGCTTTGGTGCAGAACAATGTAATCCAGTTGTTGTGAAAAATTAAACAATGGTAAAAATAACAGGAATATGGTAATATGCTTTTTCATTGATTATTTTATCATTTTAAGTTTAGGATTTGAAAAAAATATGGTTGTGCAAGTTAGAAATTCTCGGGCATGTAGGTAATAGGTTAAAAGTCGTATTTTATTTAGATTTTGATTTTTTAACGTGGTACATTCCGTTATTTCATCAAACTTATATTAGCTTCAAACGATTATAAAATACATATATATGTTCAAGAGATGAGATGATTGGTGTGAAGAAGTGATAGATTTGGGGGGGGATGAATAAGGATGCAAGAGAGGGATTGTAGGTTGTGCTTAGGATGTGATGCTAGGTGGCTTTTTAGCGACAGGGATAGTAAGGGCGCTGCCTATGGCAGCGGTGCGTAGCACCGGAGCGAAGCGTAGCCCTGCATAGCCCGGCGACCCGCTGCTGTAAGTGCGGGGCGGGCGCCCAAATCATTCTTGTATTTTGTTTAATATTTATGGAGATGGGGGCAACGAGTCGGATTGTTAGTTGGTTGCTTGGTCGGCATAATTCAGCAAATAGCTGATGGCTAATCGGTAGGAATGAAGGCCAAAGCCGGTGATAACACCTATGGCGTAAGGAGCAAAGAGGAGTTGATGACGAAAAGATTCGCGGGCATATATATTGGAGATATGCACTTCAACAAATCGGGCTTGAGTGCCACGCAATGCATCGGCAATGGCAACGGAAGTATGACTGTATCCACCACCATTGATAACGAACGAATGAGTAGGTGCAAAACGGTGAATGGCATCTATGATTTCACCTTCGATATTGGATTGAAAATAATCAATCTGGGCATGAGGAAATTGAGTGCGGAGGGTATGGAGATAAGTATCGAAGGATGTATTTCCATAAACATCGGGTTCGCGCTGACCCAATAGATTGAGGTTAGGGCCATTGAGAATACATATTTGCATGGGTACGAAGTTTAGTTCAAACGTACATTTTTTTTTATGAATTTGTACATTTAACCAGAAAACAATGTAAGCATGGATTCGATTGTGAGGGGATATAAAACATGGTTGACATTAGAGCGTGGGCTTTCGGCGCATACGGTATCAGCGTATTTGGAAGACATAAGCAAATTTATGACATACATGAAATTACAAAATCGAGCGATTGAATGGTCGCAAGTAAGTGGAGAAGATCTGAGTAAATTTTTGGTTTATTTGCATGACTTGGGTTTATCATCGTTATCACAAACCCGCATCATCAGTGGATTGCGTTCGTTTTTTTCGTATTTGCAGACCGAGCGAATCGTAACATCAGATCCATCGATGCTGATAGAGATGCCGAAGACAGGGCGCAAGTTGCCAGAGGTGCTGAGTGTAGAAGAGATTGACAAGATGATTGCATGTATTGATTTGAGCCGACCCGAAGGTCATCGCAACAAAGCCATCATTGAGACATTGTATGGCTGTGGATTAAGGGTGAGTGAATTGGTTGCGCTTCGCATTTCGAATATATATATGAATGATGGATTTTTGCAGGTAATAGGCAAAGGCAATAAAGAAAGAATTGTACCGATGAGTGAGCATACCTTGTTGAGCATATCACAATATCTAATGCAGCGCCAATCAGTATATACTGTGAAGAAAGGTTATGAAGATTTATTGTATTTGAACAGGCGAGGAGGAAAATTATCGAGGCAAATGATTTTTATGATGATACGCCAATATGCGTCATTAGCGGGGATAAGCAAGACCATCGGGCCGCATACATTTCGACATTCATTTGCAACACATCTGATTGACGGTGGGGCTGACCTTCGTGCCATACAGGAGATGTTGGGGCATGCTTCGATAACAACCACCGAGATTTATACACATTTGGATCGTCATTTTCTTCGCGATACCATCATACAGTATCATCCAAGAAGTTGAAATCGTTATCTTTGACAAGCGAAACAAGAGAATTCATGAACAGTCCAATCATTGTTGCTGCCGAAGAGTATGTATCATCACTGATGCAGGAGAAGCTTACGTCGCGTCATTATTATCATAATCTGTTGCATACACGTGATGTAGTCGCGTATGCCAAAGAGATTAGTAAAGGAGAGAATCTGACGGAAGCTGAGCAGGAAATTGTGATATTGGCGGCATGGTTTCATGATGTTGGATATACTGAGAAATATATAGGACATGAGGAGGAGAGTCAAGAAATAGCGAGTGAATTTTTGCGTCAACATTCATTTCCTGAAGAAAAAATATTGATAGTAAAGAATTGTATTTTATCCACAAAGTACCTGCATCATTCGGGCAATGTATTGGAGTCGGTATTGATAGACGCCGACCGCCTGACAATGGGTAGGCCGGATTTCAAAGAGAAAGGTGAATTGCTGAGAAAGGAATGGGAATACTATTTAGACAAAACGCATACGGATGAGGAATGGGCTCAGATACAGGTAATGTATTTGCAAGAGACGGAATTTAATACTCGCTATGCATTTATGCATTATCAAAAAGTAAAAGACCAACATTTAAAATATTTCAAAGAGTTGGTTATCCAATTTGAGCATCGCACAAATTTGATTTCGCTGAATTCCAGAAAATATTTACAGTATTTGGTCAATCAGTTTGTGAATGCCACAGGATCATTATTTCTAGGATTTTCAATCGGCATATCATTGAGTTTGACAGTGTGGGGTAACTTGAATTATGCATGGGGGATTGGGATTATTTCGGGATTGCTGATAGGGTTATCATTGCGAATTGGGGATAGATGGTTTGACCGATATATCATTCGGAAGTTCAGCTTTCCGGTATCATTAGTGATAGGCACAATGATGTTGATATTGCTGTTTAAGGCATCGCAATATGCAGGGATGATATTATATGATTTGATGGTGGCCGAAATGCGTTTTTCAGAGATAACCGAGTCGCGGATATTTCATGATATTATATCGTCGCAGGGTGTTTTTATTTTGTTATGGTCGGCATTTCTCATTAGCTTAATTCTAAACACCATTAAGCTTACAAGTCGCATTATTGGTCCGGGCATGATGAAAAGTTATTTGATAGGCAGATATCATAAACCTGTGGAGGAAGAGCGGATATTTATGTTTTTAGACATCAATTCATCAACGAGTATGGCTGAGCAGATGGGCATAGAAAAATATCATGATATGCTGAACAGGTTTTTTTATGATATCGGTTCTCCAATCAGTCGTTCCAGAGGCGAGATATATCAGTATGTTGGCGATGAAGTGGTAGTAACTTGGAAGATGAAAGACGGGCTAGAGCAGGCGAATTGTATTCGTTGTTATTTCAGAATATTAAAGCAAATGGAGAAGATGAAGCCGGAATACACCTCCTTGTTTGGGTTTATGCCGGAGTTTAAGGTAGGGATGCATGCCGGCAAAGTGATAACAGGAGAAGTAGGACGCACCAAAACGGAGATTGTATTTCATGGGGATGTGATAAACACGACAGAGCGGATATTGAATCAGTGTATCAATTTGGGGAAGAAGATACTTATATCTGAGAATCTGATACGAAGAATTGCCTTGTTGCCCAACGTGCATGCAGAATATGTAACCACGCGATTGTTTAAGGGAAAGGAGAATGAGGTATCGTTATACACGCTGATTAAGAAATAAATTTTTATATCTTTGCAGGCATCTTACCCAGCCCGGGTGGTGGAACTGGTAGACACGTACGTTTGAGGGGCGTATGGAGCAATCCGTGCAGGTTCAAGTCCTGTCCCGGGCACTTTATCATCTGTTTTAATATTTCATTATACTTATTCCAGATAATATAATTTGTATTCATCTTCGAGTATGAAGTGAAAATATTTGGCAGAAATAAAGTGATTTTCGTTGAAATAGGAAATCCGTTATTAGTGCTTGGCAGAAGCTGCATGATATTCGTCAATGATTGTAGAAACGATATCGGCCACCGGTCGTATATTTTTCACATATTCGATAGATGGGCCGGCGCACCACATGGTTTTGTAGGATGCTCCAAAAGCTGATTTTTCGAGCATTTTCATGCCTTTGTAGAAGGTGAGCATCTTAGCCCATTTTTTCAGCCGTTTGTTTTTGTTCAAAAATCTTTCAAATCGGCTCTGCTGTGTACCTGTTTGTTGTACATAGGGCGTATTAATGATGGTACAAGGAGTGCCTGAGAGACGAGTAGTAAGCACAATATCTTTAGCGCCATAATTCACAATGGCTTGCTTGTAATCGTTGGAAACAGGTGCTTCGTTGGAGGCGATAAACATGCTGCCAACAGAAGCGCCACAGGCGCCCCAAGATAATATTTGATGTAGGTGAATTCCATTGCCAATACCACCTGCAGAGATAACGGGGATTTTGCATTTGTTTTTTAGCAACGGGATAAGTTGTTCGGCAGGCATTGGTCCCGCATGGCCTCCTGCGCCGGAATTAACGGCAATGACGGCATCGGCGCCTAACGATTCAACTTTAGCAGCATATACATCGTCCACCACATCACAAAAAACACGAATACCTAACGGCTTGCAAGATTGTATTATTTTTTCGGGACTACCCAGCGATGTGATGATGAAAGGCACTTTGTATTCAATACAAGTTTTGAGTTGTTCATCCAATCGAATGTTTGATTTATTGGCAATGAGATTGATACCATAAACAAGAGTACCGGCCTGAACAATTCGGTCGAGTGCTTTTCTGAATGATTCATCATCGCGGTAATTAAGTGCAGGGATGCAACCCGTAATTCCGGCTTTGTATGCAGCAATAATCATATCCTCATTGCTCACCAAAAACATGGGAGCCATGATGATGGGATATTGAATACCCAACATACGTGTTAGTTCAGTGTCAATGTTTTGTTGTGTTGTCATAGATATTTAGCTTATGTTAGCCCAATTCGATTTTCCTTTGTTCATTTGGTGTAGGGTAGCCAGCAGAATATTGTTTTGTGGCTGTGACAGTTCGGGGTCGTTATCAAGAATGAGTTGAGCGGAATTGCGAGCCAGAGAAAGAATTTTTTGGTCTTTCACGATGTCGGCAATTTTCAGATTGATGAGTCCGCTTTGTCGCGTTCCGTCCATATCGCCTGGTCCGCGAAGTTGCAAATCCACTTCAGCAATTTCAAATCCATCATTTGTGCGCACCATGGTTTCCATTCGTTTTCTGCCTTCTTCTGAAAGTTTGTAAGGAGTAACCAAAATGCAGTAAGATTGTTCAGCGCCACGTCCGACCCGCCCTCTTAATTGGTGGAGTTGAGATAATCCAAAACGTTCGGCGCTTTCAATAATCATAACAGAAGCATTAGGCACATTAACGCCCACTTCGATAACGGTAGTAGCCACCATGATTTGAGTTTCACCTTTCAGAAAACGCGCCATTTCAAAATCTTTGGCATCGGGAGTCATGCGACCGTGCAATATACTAACCTGGTATTGAGGGAAAGCCGCTTTGATTTGTTCAAAGCCGTCAAAGAGATTTTTATAATCCACTTTTTCCGATTCCTCGATTAGAGGATATACGATGTATGCCTGACGCCCTTTTTGAATTTCGTCAATGAGTAGGTCGAAAACTTTTTGGCGACTGATTTCGAATCGGTGAATGGTTTGTATGGGTTTTCGACCGGGGGGCAATTCATCAATCACCGATACATCGAGGTCGCCGTACAGGGTCATGGCTAAGGTACGCGGAATAGGTGTGGCAGTCATCACGAGTATATGTGGCGATTGTTTATTTTTTTGCCAGATGCGTGCTCTTTGCGAAACGCCAAAACGATGTTGTTCATCAATGACAGCCAAACCGAGATTATGAAAGACAACACTTTCTTCGAGGATCGCATGTGTACCGATAAGTATGTTCAGTGAGCCGTCTATGAGTTCGGCGAATAAAGATTTTCTTTCGGATTTGCGGGTAGAACCGGTGAGCAAACGCATATTTAGCTGCATGCCCTGCAGCATATCGGATAGGTTATGGAAATGCTGAGTGGCAAGAATTTCGGTAGGTGCCAGGAGGGTTGCCTGAAATCCGTTGTCAATGGCCATAAGCATAGCAAAGAGAGCGACAATGGTTTTTCCGCTGCCTACATCACCTTGCAGAAGACGATTCATTTGCTTGCCTGATCGAACATCTTGGCGAATATCACGGATTACATTTTTTTGAGCATTTGTAAGCGGAAAGGGTAAATGTTCGTGATAGAATTTATGAAAATGTCCGTCAATATGTTCAAAGATAAATCCAGGATTTTGGCGTTTTCTTATGCCGAGTTGATTAAGGAGTTTGAGTTGAATATAAAACAACTCTTCAAACTTAAGTCGAAATTGTGCTTTTTGCAATTCGTTCCACTGGGGTGGATTGTGGATATGTCGAAGGGCTTGGTTTCTGCTGATGAGTCCAAGTTTTTGTATCCATTCGTTGGGAAGCGTTTCGGCAAAAGCTGCCGGATGTTGTTCGAGTAATTCCCTAATTAATTTTCCGATGGTTTTTGAATCCAATCCGCCGTGTTTAGCTTTTTCGGTGCTATTGTACACCGGTTGCAGCCCCATTTCTTTGATTTCGTTTGGCTGTAAGTGCTCCATTTCAGGATGGGCAATATTCAGCCTACGGTTAAATTCTGTGGGTTTGCCAAAGACAATATATTCGGTTTGAGGTTTGATTAAAGATTTCAGCCATTTGATACCCGTAAACCAAACCAACTCGATGGAACCGGTATCGTCGGAGAGAATAGCACGCATGCGGTTGTTGCGACCTTTGCCTTCCATGATTTCAATTTTGCTGATGATGCCTTTGATTTGTACATAAGGCATGTCGGGTTGAATTTCTGCAATGCTGTAAATCTTTGTACGGTCAACATAGCGAAACGGGAAATAGGTTAGCAAATCGGCAAAGCAAAACACCTCCAGTTCTGACTGAAATAGTTCGGCCTTTTTAGGCCCTACGCCTTTGAGATAGGCAATGGGTGTATCTAAAGGATTCATGTATTCGTAGCTGCTAATATCTGCATTTTTTTCTTTTATCCTGTTTTGAATGTGTATGTTAAATTCATATAACTGTCTATGTTTGCACCACCATGCACAAATTAGATACATCCACAGGGAATATATTCAAGCTCGCTTTGCCTATATACGGAGGCATGTTAGCTAACACATTGGTAGGAATTATTGATACCGGTTTTATGGGTCGTGTGGGTTTAATACCACAAAGTGCAGTGGGCTATGGCGCATTGTTTTATTTGGTATTCTATCTTATCGGATTTGGATTTGTATTGGGGTCACAAATTATCATTGCACGCAGAGTGGGCGAAGGCGCATTGCGACGTGTGGGATTAATTTTCACAAATACTGTTATTGTGATGCTGTTTTATGTTGCCATATTAGCAATACTCATTTTGTTTGGTACCCGATTGTTTTTTTCAGTTATGTTGAATTCGGATGTGCTGGCACAACAAACGTCTTCATATTTACAAATTCGTGCAGTCGGTTTACCATGCATGGCGCTCAATTTATGCTTCATGGCATTTTATGTCGGCACAGCTCGTTCCAAAGCCATTGGCATTTCTTCCATATTGTCGGGTGTTGTTAATGTGGTGTTGGATTTTTTCCTGATATACGGCTATGGTAAGATAGAGGCGATGGGTTTACAGGGAGCGGCGTGGGCCAGTGCTATTTCCGATATGTCGGGCACATTGATTTTTATATTGTATGCCAGATTATTTCATTCTTTTGCCCCTTTTCGGCTCAAACAGGGTATGGCGATACGTTTATCGGTTATCAAGCAAATATTCAAGGTTTCCACGCCTCTGATTCTACAAAATTTTCTTTCCATCTTTTCCTGGTTTTTGTTTTTTACGCTGATAGAAAAAACAGGGGAGCGAAATTTCGGCATTTCGGTGATTCTTCGTAGTATATATTCGCTTTTCATGATTTCAGCATTTGCCCTTGGCTCGGCCACCAATTCAATGGTAAGTAATTTGATAGGACAGGGCAGGCATTACGAAATAGGCACATTGCTCAAGCGCATCACACGAATCAGTTTTTTATTTATCGCCGTCAGTACATTACCTGTATGGCTGATACCCGAAACATTGTTTATGCTCTTTACCCATGATGCCGGCATTGCAAAAGATGCTGTTGATTCGATGTATGTGATTGGAATTGCTATGTTCATCCTGTCGGTTTCCAATATTTATTTTCAGGCCGTATCTGGCACAGGCAATACAAATATCAGTTTGCGCATTGAAGCTGTTTGTATTGTTTTGTATCTATTGTATTCAGCATGTACTACTATGCTTATGGATGTACCTTTATCCGCGATCTGGATTGCAGAAGTGCTGTATATGGCTAGTTTTGGTTTATTAGCAAAGCGGTATATGGATTCGGGCAAATGGAAAAACAAGCGGATAGAGTAATGTTGGCATTGATTAGGGAGCCGACAAGTCCGGATTGGTAATATATGTATTATCCGTAAGTGTTTTCATGAAAGCGATGATATCAGCTTTTTCTTGAGCTGTGAGGTTCAATCCGCCATTATGTGCAGGCAGCAGTGTAGTAACATTATCAGAATTTTGAACGCCGGAGCTGTAAAAGTTCATCACTTCTTCGAGGGTTTGAAAACGCCCATCGTGCATATAAGGCGCTGTAAGCTCGATATTGCGTAAGGTAGGGGTTTTAAATTTGCCGAAATCATTTTGATTGCCTGTCATGGTAAAACGTCCGGGAGAAGGCGACATATCCAATCCGATATCATGAAACTCGTTGTCCACAAACAAATGATTGGCGTGGCAATGAAAACATTCGCCTCGTTCTGAATTAAACAGCACAAAGCCGTTCCATTCAGAAGGAGAAAACTGATATTCGCCACGTTTCCATTGGTCGTATTTGGAATTATACGAATTCATGGTGCGTAAGAACTGTGCTAAAGCGTAAGAAGCGTATTTAAAAGTAATCTCATCTGATTTGATATTAAATGCCTCTTTAAACATTCTATGATAAGTAGTATCGTTCAAAAACACATTGATATCGGTACCAAAAAAATCAACTAATTCAAACATGGCTACATCTTCGAGCGTACCTTCAATTTTTCCGTTCCAAAGGAAAGCGCTATGCCAGGCCAGATTGATATGAGCCATGCAGTTGGCCTCGGCGGTAGTAAACGAACTGGCTTGCTCATGACAACTTGAGCACGACATTTGTTGGGTACTGTGCATGCGCTGGTCATAATATATTTTGCGCCCGAGGGCAATCCCCTGCCGGGTCAGAGGATTGTCATCAGGAATAACCATTGCCGGAAAATAATCAGGCAAGTTGAGTGTAACATAATCAGGTTGGAAATCGGAATCCTGACAGCCGGTAAACGAAAGTGCAGCTATCAACCATCCACCTATCAACATCCGGTTTTTCATCTTAATTAATCATTTTGAATTACAGAAAAAACATCCTGGCCATTTTGCTGAATTTGTGTTTGTGCCGTTTGGTTACCCATCATGCCTCCAATGATATTAGCTAAGTCAAACGTGTTGGGTGTGCGGAACCAATTATTCAAATCCATCACCAATGTCATATCAAAAAACTTACTTGAAATACTTTCAGCTAAGGGCAAAGTTACCGTAAAATAATTAGCATTACCATTCAGCATACCGGTATGAACTTTGAAGTTGGTTATCATGCTGTTATCAAGAAATTTCCCCTCAAACTTCATGTAGTGGTAACCTCCACCCATCATATCTGGCCATACCATACCTGATTCGGGCAATGAAGGATACATGCCACTCACGTTGTCCTCATTGCTAAAACCAAAGTTGAAAGTGAGATGCGTGAATGTTTTATTGGGAACTTCGGTTGTAAATACATGCGTTAAAGTATTTGTATCGCGTGCATCCACATAGATATCGGTATCAATCACAAAAGTATCACCTGAAGTGTTGTGTAATACCACATCCGAAATGAAATAACGAAGCAGGGTAACGCTAAATAGGTTGGAAGCTTCGTTGGTGTACATCAGCGAATCATAAATCACGTTGGAAGTGCCCACCTTATGTGTGAAACGAAGAGTGGATTGCGTTAACCCGTTTTCTTTTTCGCAAGATTGCAAAAACATGGCAGCAGCCAAAACAGTTGTTAATCCGATTGATTTTAGGAAATTTCCTTTGAACATCATAGTGAGAAAATTTTTAATTAATAACTTGAAAAATAAATTATTAGACAGAGCAAAAGTAGTAAATGTCTGATAATGAAATATGACAAAAATCACATTACTTTAATTTTTTTAGCATTTATCAACAATGACATTGCATACGAGTGCATTCTATTAGTTTTGTAGCCAAAATTCCATGATGCAATTTGAACTCAGGAGGCCGGCCATATTGTTGCTCGAAGATGGCACGGTATTTCATGGCAGGGGCTGTGGCGTGCAAGGAACAGCCACCGGCGAAATTTGTTTTAATACCGGCATGACCGGCTATCAGGAAATTTTTACCGACCCATCATACAAAGGGCAAATTGTAGTTACCACCCATGTCCATATTGGCAATTACGGTGTTTGTGAAAACGAATCGGAGTCGGATCGTGTACAAATTGCCGGCTTGATTTGCAAACAGTTTATGGATTATCCTTCTCGTCAAAAGTCGGAAAGCAGTTTGCAGGATTATTTCGAACAACAACAGATTGTCGGCATCAGCGATATTGACACCCGTGCATTGGTTAGGCATATTCGCAACAAGGGTGTAATGAACTGTATTATATCGTCAGCCACTACTGATGTTGATGCATTGCGCAAACAACTCTGCGAAGTGCCGTCCATGAAGGGGTTAGAACTTTCGTCATCCGTTAGTACTACAAAGCCCTATTTTGCAGGCAATCCTGACGCGCCTTACCGTGTGGCCGTAATTGATCTTGGCACCAAACAAAATATCATACGTTGCCTGACTGAGCGTCATTGCTATTGTCAGGTATTTCCGATGCATACACCTATTGAAGAGATGGAAGCTTGGGCACCACACGGATACATGCTCAGCAATGGACCTGGCGACCCTGAAACACTTACGGGTGTAATTGCCAATGTGAAAAGATTGGTGCAGGAAGGAAAGAAAATTTTTGGCATTTGCTTGGGCCATCAGGTGCTTTGTCTTGCCATGGGCGTGTCAACCTATAAGATGTTTAACGGCCACCGTGGTATCAACCATCCCATAAAAAATTTGATAACAGGCAAAGGAGAAATCACTTCACAAAACCATGGATTTGTTGCCGACGAAAAAGTGCTGCACAACCATGAGGAGGTAGAAGTAACCCATCGCCACCTGAACGACCACACAGTGGCCGGCATTCGTGTTCGCAACAAACCTGTTTTTTCTGTGCAGTATCACCCAGAGGCCTCAGCTGGCCCTCACGATTCGCGATATCTTTTCGACGATTTTGTAAAAATGCTGGAAGCATAGTAATTAGGTTTTTTCACCCTTATACTATCTCAATTTATTGAAAAAGTATTTGCGCACTTCTTTATACAGAAGTAGGTCGCAAACACTTAACCACAAACCAAAACATGATGTAAGTTTTATGAGAAGACGCCCTCTTTTAATAGATTGAATCAAGATATCCATTCGATGTGTTTTGGTAATCATTCTGATCTCACGAACCACATTGGGAGCTTGCTCCGGGTTTTGAGAAAGAAATTGACGTTCGGTTTGCGCCAAATACGAAAAAGCTATAATGAATGTGCGCCAACTTACGGATTGATCTATGCGATTAGCCAATACTTTTGAATACGTAATCGGAATATGATTTTTAAAATATTGAGCATAATATGCATTGGCTATTTGAATGTAATGATTGTCCTGTTCGCCGGTAAACTTACGGCTTACACTTTTTGGATGGATGCGATAATATAGCAAAGGCAGTTGGATATTTTGCAGCACATATCCCTGATGCAGCAAACGACACCAAAGTTCATAATCTTCGGTATGGATAGCAGATACATCGGTTGAGAAAAGATTATTTTTCAGCAAGGATGTCTTGCACATGATGTCGGGATGCCCGATGGGCTGAAAAAAGAATGAAGCATACAACGTGGATATGTGATGGGTACTTCTCACTAAATTGTGATTGAGCACATCGCCCTTTTCATTGATGTTGACAGTAACGGTAGAGATTAAATCAACATGAGGATTTCGGGCTAAGAATTGATATTGAACAGAGATTCTATTAAGAAAAGAGATGTCGTCGGCATCCATACGGGCAATATATTCGCCGGATGCCAGCTTGATGCCTTTGTTGAGTGTGGCAATTAGTTTAATATTGGTTTCGTTATGCACTACACGTATGCGGTTGTCGCGTTGGGCATATTGTTCGAGCACTTCGCCTGTTTGATCAGTTGATCCATCATTGATACAGAGAATTTCCAAATGTGTATAAGATTGATGAATGAGAGAATCCAACGCCAGCGGCAAATAGGGCATGGCGTTGTAGCATGGGATGAGCACCGTTATCAAAGGCAGATTATCTGTGTTTTGCAAAGACATTTTTTTTAAAATAATGTTTTAACGCATTGTTAGCAGGCGCAAAGCAGCAAGATAAGAAAATCATTTTCCATTTTTTTATCATACCTTTTGAGATGGGAATATTTAATGCATAATATTCAGCCAAGGCATTGCGTCGATCTTTTCCTTTGGTTAAGGGATATTTTTGAGGGTTAGTAATTAGAAAGTCAGCAACACGTTGATTATACCCAAGAGGTTTGTGGTTGAAATGATAGGAAGATAAGGTTTGGAGCGGAAAAAATGTAGTTTTTGATTGAATGAGGTCTTGTTCTTCTTGCACCCATTCGTTTTGATTCATTGCATGCTCCTTGTGCGGTGTTACTGACTCAGGCGAATGGATCAGTAATGCATGTAACGCTTCACGAAAAAAAATAAAAGGGGATGGCTGAAGCCCACTGTGCATAAACCGGTAACTGTGTTCGGAATGTCCGTAACGACGATACCGGGCAAACAAAGTGTGAAAACCGCCTACAGTTTGTATGCCTTGTTGTGTGTAGCATGTGAAATATCCGCCGCCGGTAAGACTGTGTGAAACTTCAAATCCTGAAAGTTGACACGAAAAGGTTTCTGTATGTGTGTGGTTACCGCATAAATGGTGATAATTTTCAGACGATAACAGAACTATACACTGCTCAAATAGTAGGGGGTTGAGTAATTCAATGTCGTCATCCAAAAAGAAGTAATAATCGTAATCGGGGAAATGAGATAATACTCGATTTTTGGACAAGCCAACCCCCTCGCGTTCGTCAGAATAAATCATCGGAATATCATACATATCGGCAAATTCCAGATAATCGGAACGTGTTCCATCAAGCGCCAATACAAAATCAAATGCAGGATGTTCGTTCACAAAACGCAAATAATCCCAAATGAATTTCTGCACTTCGGGCAGGCGATTACACGAAGTAATAGCAATTAATGACTTGGGGTTTTCCATGCAAAAAGCAAACAAAAAATCGTTTTGTAAAAATAGATATTTCTTATCACGGCTGCAAAATTCAACTTCATGCTTTTTATCAAGAGGTGAATGGCTTTCATTTTTTTTTGGCATTTGGCCAATAGGTATGCGGCAGATAAATTATAATTAATAATTCTTTGCATAATAGGTTGATGATACTTAGATTCAAAATAAGCATCCATTTCTTGCAACTGTTCAACATGCTTTAATCTATGTTCGATAGTTTTGAAATGATTTTGTGTGACACCGGTATCATGAATGCGATACACACACATGGTTTCATTTATGAAGCCAAATAAGCCATGTTCGCCTAGCAAAAGGAACAATCCCAAGTCGCCATGCGTGCTCTTGATGAACCATTCGGGATATTTAAGCAAATCATTTCGGTACAATGCGGAGGCGGTAGGTATCAACCACTGATGCCATAAATCTTGAGCCGTATATCGAGTTCGATGGTATTCATTAAATAATTCCAATCGTCCGTCAGTAAATAACCTATGAGCATTATGAAACACCAATGCACAATCAGGATTATTTTTCAAGTAATCTACCTGTTTTTGAATTTTGTGTGGGTCGGTCCAGTAGTCGTCGCCTTCGCAGAGTGAAATAAAATCACCTTTTGCCTGAGAAAGAGCCCAAACAAAATTTGGCATCATCCCTTTATTTGTATCATGTTTATTGTAATGAATCCATGCCCCGTTTTTATGAGATGATTGGAGATGATGTACAATTTTTTCAGTGAAGTCGGACGAATTATCATCTGCAATAATAAGTTCTATGTCAACATTTGCCTCTTGCATGAGTACGCCTTCAATGGCTTGTTGGATGTATGATTCGTGTTGGTATGATATCATAACCACACTAACACATGTTTTTTTCATGTTATTATTGGCAATCATCTTGCAGGTACTCCTTTCACGATAGAGTTATCAGGTACATCTTTAGTAACAACAGCGCCTGCGCCAACAACAACACCCTCTCCTAAGGTTAATTTTGGCAATATAGTAGCATTGGCACCTATATGTGTCATACTGCCAACTGAACAATTCCCTAAAAGCGTTGCACCTGGTGAAAGTTCCACAAAGTCGCCAAGTGTACAATCATGTGTAATTACAGCATTGGGATACATGAGAATACCCTTACCAACAATAGCTGTTCCTGTGATTGTGGCTTTCGCTAAAATAGTTGCTCCAGGCCCCATTTGAAGGTCAAATTTTCCGATTACAGCATGTGGTGATATGACGGAACTAAGTTTGCCACCCCATGATTCAAAAAGAGAACACATTTTTTTTCTCAGTAGCGGGTTTCCTAAACCCAATGCGAAATCGTTTGATATTTTCTTGAAATATTCTTTCACTTCTGTTTTGCTTCTCAATATAGGAAATTGCCCATAAATTTTATCAGGCAAATCAGCAGAAACGTCATCAAAAAAAACCAGATTTTCTGTGTGCCCCAACTGTTGGCATACTTCTAACAATTCTTTAGCAAATCCTTTAGCTCCGATGATAATCATATTTGTTAGCGCTATTACATTCTATTTTAGATCAGTTCGATTCTGTAGTTATGGTTAGTATCCTTGTCCATTTCATTTGTTGCAAGTTACTCATTTGATTTTATTATTTACGATTAGTCGCCTTTGGTATTCGCAAAAGCAACTATATAGATTATGACTTTTTGACTAAATGAACGCTTGAATTCCACGTGGTCATTTTCTCCTTGTTGAATGACATGTTCGATGTGATTAATCATTTATCAGCGAGCAGATTCGTTCAATATCTTGATTTTTGAGACCTGTAAACAAAGGTAAGCACAATATACTACTTGCGATTTGTGCAGAAACCGGCATTTGCTGCGTATGCACATAAGGTAAATCATGTAAGGATGGATAAAAATACCTGCGAGGAAGAATCCTATGTGCAATAAGTTTTTGTTCTATAATTATGAGCTGGTCTTCACTAGTTGAAATAATCGGATAATAACTATTGTTCCAGTTTGTTCCTTCGCGTACGACTAGTTTTTGAAGTATTCGAAAATTCAACTGTGTGTCATAGTGATGCACTGCGTGCTTGCGTTCAGCAATGATTTTGTCAATATAAGGCAGCACAGCCAGCCCCATGGCAGCATTCAGTTCACTCATCTTTCCGTTGATACCCAATCCATGAAAAGCCAATGGACCATCGTGTCCAAAGTTGTGGCTGTAATAGAGTTGGTGAAACAATTCCGCATCTTTGCAAAAGAGCGCGCCACCTTCGCCTGTATGAAACAATTTGGTGGCATGAAAACTACAAGTGCTTACATCGCCATATTCAAAGATGCTTTTGCCTTTATAAGTCACACCGAAACAGTGAGCTGCATCGTAAATCACGTTGAGGTTGTGCTTAATGGCAATGCGATCAATTTCTTCGATGTTGCACGGGTTGCCAAACACATGCGTAGCTAAGATGCAAGTTGTTTTATCTGTAATTGCCGCTTCAATTTTCGTTTCGTCTATCGTTAAATATTCAGGGTGAATATCTACAAAAACGGGAGTACAATTTTCCCAAACAATAGCTGCTGTGGTGGCTACATAACTGAAAGGCGTAGTGATGATTTCTCCTCCTTTACCTAAAAGTTTTAAAGCGATTTGCAAGGGGATGGTGCCATTATTCATCAACAAAATCTTGCTCTGCTGAAGTTGCAGATAGTCGGCCAGTTTCTGTTCCAGTTCCAAGACCAATTCTCCACGATTGGTTAGCCAGCCATTGTCAAATGCACGCTGCACCTGAGCTGTGTATTCCTCAATGGGAGGCAGGAAGGATTTGGTGACGGGGATCATGCTTGATTATTAAATAATTGTTTGTTTTCAACTAACTTGTCAAGGGGCCAATACCACCATTGTAAATTTTGTATGTAGTCAATTTTTTCTTGTTCAAATCTAAATTTAATCACTTTTGCCGGAGCTCCGGCAACAATGGCATAGGGGGGCACATCTTTTGTGACTGTTGAGTTGGCAGCAATTACAGCACCATTTCCTACAGTGACTCCTGACATGATTTGAACACCCGTTCCAATCCATACATCATGACCAATTGAAATGGGTCCCTTGGAAACCACTTCGTGTTCGATGGGTTGACCAAATACGTTCCTTCCAATAAAATACGTTGTTAGTTTCGAATGGTCATGAAAGTATTCCTGAATGGTTACGTCCCTGGCGATGGAACAGAAATTCCCGATAGTGATAGGGTTGTTGTGTGCAAGTACCTGAATGTTGGGACCCCATAAACTTGTATATCGTCCAATATGAATAGACCCGCTTAACACCGCTTGGTGTATTTTGCATTTTTCTTCAATGGTCACTTTTCCATGTAACTCAACTCTTTCTATCATAACGCTTGGATGCACAGAAGCATTCACATCCCTATAGGATTGATTGAGGTGCCATTTCTTCACCAGCAAGTAGATGCGGTTCTTTATTCTTCTGAGGAGCATAGTTCGTGGATAAAATTAGTGTAATTCACCTCAGCGTTAAAATTACGATTAAAATAGTCTACAATTTGATTTCTGTCGAAATTGTAGGATAACATTTCATTTATACGCTGACAGATTTCTTCATCGGTGAAATTCTCTTCAAGCAAAAATCCTGTAAGATTGGGAATTACCAGTTCAGGTATTCCCCCTATAGGGTAGGCTAGGATTGGAATACCAAAACTCTGCGCTTCCATCATTGATACGGGCAATCCTTCTGACGTGCTTAATGAGATGAATAAGTTAACTGAATGATTCTGGTAGAAATGAATAATCTCTTCATTGTTCATATGTCCTTTCAATTCGAATGTAATATATTTTGGAAGTAGGATGCTGTTTTTTTCTACCTCATTTCTAGTTATTCCATCGCCAAAGTGAATCCAATGAATAGGGGATTTGCATTTGGCAAGGGCTAATGGAATGCGCTCAACTTGTTTAAAGGGAAGTAAACTGGAGCAACTCACAATCATTTTTTTTTCTCCAAAAGTTTGCATAGGACGTTTGTGTGGTTTGCTCACACCTAGTCGTGATAATTTAACTTTATTGCGCAAACTATCTGTGCGTAGTTGGTTGCTGAAATAATCAACCCCATGTTGGCTAACTATGAAAACGGCATGAATTCTCTGCATAATCCATTCGCGAAACATGATACCAACCGGCAAGTTACGTTCATCATATATGTCATAACCATGCCCTCTGCTGATAAAATTTCTAATTATATTTTTTTCTTTAAGTACAGCTAATGCCAAGGTAGAATTTTGAAACCAATAATCATACATCACCATTTCTCTGTTTTTATATTTATGCATTCCTGAAATGATATCAGCTTTTATCAGCTGCATCCCAATGGTATCAAAATAATGTTTTATATTAGTTATGATTGTACCGAAACCTTTTATCTTGCATTCGCTAAACAATATTCGAATGACAAGAAATAAATTGGCAAAAAGGATTTTGATTTTTTCACTACGTGAGTAGTCGGCATCGGCCAGTGCTCGGTTGATGATTATGTTTTTAGGCAAATCACGAATAGAGGTTGAAGCATGTGAAGGCACAATGGTAATTTGGTCGAAGTACTTGGCAAGAAAAGGGATTTCAGTTTCAAGAAAAGTTTCGCTTTTGTTTCCGAAAGGGAATTCGGCAGTAAATAGCACAAGTTTTTTACCGGCGCCATTCATTCCATTTATATTTTAATTTTTCAAACAAAGATAGTGGTTCTTGAATTGATTTAGAGAAATCCTGCCACCCGTTTTTTCGCATAATGATATATTGATAATCATGGGCCTGCACCCAGATGGCATAAGACACTAATTTTTCGATATAAAATCCATGAGGGTAGGTATTGGCAACAAGCAAATCAGTAGTAATAGGTTGGTCAATAATTTGTAATAAATCAGGTCTATTATCATGGCACCATTTCAAATAGTATGGGTTGGGGATATGAATAAACATAAATCCATCAGGATGCAGTACTTGAGACAATTTGGCAAATAAGCGACTATGCAGAGCCAAGGGAATATGTTCCAGTACATCAGGCAATACAATTGCCTGATATATTTGGCTTCCAAAATCATAATCTGAAGCATCGGCATGAATAAAATTGAGATTATGATGGTGCTGATAAGTATCTTTGGCATAAGAGATACTTGCGTTGCTAATATCCATTGAAAGCAATGTACCTTTAGGTAATAGTTTAATCAACAATCCGGAGAGAGTACCAATGCCACAGCCGATTTCGAGCACCTGATCGGTAGGTTTCAGACCTGCAAGTTTAAGTTTTTCAATGATTGAATAATGTCGGCGATTTGTGCCCACATGGGCTTGTCGTTTTACATATTCATCGTAATAATGCTCAATCTCTTCTTGTTTTCTGTTTAAGTCGTTGTTTTGCATATTCTATGTCGGCACGGTTCACAAAAAATATATTTAGGGTATTGCATTTGGTAAAGTTAATCAAAGCCAGATATACAAACAAAAAAATACCTGAATAAGTAATGGTTTGTGCAATGGCCCCGCCATAAATTCCATAATCCCTTACGAGCCAAATATTGAAACCGAATGTGAGAAGGAAACCTGTGATGGTAGCATATAAGTTAAGACGAATTTTCCCGGATGAGATAAAAAAGACGGCAATTTGACGAGTTTGAGTGGCCAATATCACGCCTCCCACTATCATATAAAAGACATGAGCTGACTGGGCAAAAGCCACGCCATACACGACAGGTATGAGGGGTACGGCAATCAACACGCTTAATGCACCCAGAACAAGCACAATGGAGAAATGCAAACGAGCATATTTAACAAACATAGGCCATCTGTTTTCAGCAGTTTCAGCACTTAGATACGGCATTAAAACTTGTGCTAATGGGATTGAAATAAAATCAATCAACTGAGCCAAGCCGGCACCTAACGAAAAAATTCCAATCTGTTGGTGGTCGAGATAATAGGCCAATACCCACAAGACCAAACGATAATTAAAAAAATTAATCACACTAGATAAATGCCCTAATCCCATAAATGCAAAAAATGGCTTGATTTCGGTTTGCCACTTGACACGCAAATTAATTTGATATGTGAAATGTTTTCTATAATGAACATGCCATTGAAATGCATTAAGCAACAGCACCAAACCGGCCATAAATAATACTTGGGTTACTCCGATGCTAAGTAGCATGTAATGATGCATAATAAAAGCTATTCCAAAAATAATTAAGTTGTATATGCTGTTTAGAAGCAACACTTTATTTACAACATCAAACTTTCTGGCACCCTGAAAAAATGCGGCATATAGGGTATTTAATTGACCAAGAATAATGAATATGGAGAAAAGCAATAAGTATGTCCATGAGATATGCTCAGACGGGAAAAGCAAATCGGCTATAGGAAGGTTGAGCCAAATGATTAACAGCGCAAAACTCAAAAGTATAGTAACAATTGAAAATAAAATACTAACAGAGATCAGTGTCTTTTCCGGAAAAAAATTACTTGCCTTGAAATGAGTTATCGCCGTGTTGATACTAAAACCAAGTATTGTTGAAAAAAGTGCAATATCGGCGTAAAAGATAGCATACACTCCCCTACCCTCAGGCCCCAGCATTCGTGTAATAAAAACACCGCAAATAATCCCCAAAATTTGTGTGGGAATTTGTGTGAGCATGGTGAATATAATACTTTTGGAGGGACTACTCATCCTTGACTGTTTGTACAAATCTAAAATTTTTTATTTGTTCCCGTTTTTTAGTAGTGTATGTTATTTGTTTTAATTTTCCATAACTTTGACTTTATGTCAATAATCCTGAAAAAAAGGTTACTTGTTTGTATCCTCATCATTTTTGCTACGCATCGTTCCTCATCGCAAACCGTTGGGTTGGTATATCCCAATTCCAATCATGTGCAATCCGAACAAAGTGTATTTTTTCAATGGGATGCTTTAGCCGATGTTTTATATTATAAATTTGAAATAGCTACTAATTATGGATTTGTATCATCCACTTTATTTCAGGTATATCAAACCGACACAACGCTTCTTGCTTTATCAGCACAAACCTATTACTGGAGAATAACACCACATTTCAATTCGGGTAATGACGGTACAACAAGTAATATTAGGTCATTTACTATAGCTGATCTTCCATCGCTGGGTCTTTCATTTTGGGTTCGTGCCGACACAGGTGTCCAGGTTGACGGATTGAATAAGGTTGAGCAGTGGAATGATTTGTCGGGTAATGCAAATCATGCAATACAAACGGTTTCAACTTCAAAACCATTATTGACAAATGCCGTAGCTTCATTAAACCAACACCCTTCCATTGCTTTTGATGGAAATGATATTCTCAATACTCCGAATCTTGGATTGCTAAATACCGAAATTTTTATGGTGTGCAAAGGAAATTCCGTCAACAATGAGTTCTTTGGATTTGGCTCCGGCTATCATGTTAATTTTATTAGTTTAAGACCTATTTTATATTTGGCCGGTTCGAATTATCGCTATTTCTCGGGCTTGCAACCTACAGGTATTTATCAATTTCATAATCTAAGTTGGCTTAATGGAGATGCGGCAGCCGCTTCTACTTTCTTACGAATCAATGGTACAAATATTCCATATTCCTCATCTGTTCAATCATCCGGCTTTATACTGAACAATCTTTCGATTGGCAGTGGTTCGTTACAAGGTGAAATGGCTGAAATTATTGTTTTTGATAACCAGTTAAACAGCAGTAATCGTTCGATGCTTGAAGCGTATTTGCGTTCACGATATGCACCTCCAGTTAATCTAGGGGCAAATCCGTTGATATATTCATTCTGCGACATCACGCTTTCGGCCGGTACGCGATTTACTTCTTTCCTTTGGTCGAATGGGGCTACTACCGAGAGCATCAACGTAAATCAGTCGGGTACATACTGGGTGCAGGTTACTGATATTTTTGGCTTTGTATCGTCGGATACTATTGTGATTGATTATCCGCAAATTCAAACCCCTACTTCTCTGCTATATTGTCCGGGCGATTCACTGACATGGAATACCGGACTTGGTGGCAATCCATATACTTTCCTTTGGTCGAACGGCCATACTGCCGACAGCATTGTAATCAATACACCGGGTGTTTATTCGGTTAGTGTTTTAGATACAAACGGCTGTTCAAGAACATCGCCTTTGCTCTATATCGGTGAAGACCCTTTTCCGGCAGGGGTTAGTTTAGGCCCTGATAGCTCAATGTGCAACGGAAATACTTTGGGATTGTTGAGTGGAGAATCGGAGTCGGTTTCGTTTTTATGGAATACAGGCGCTACAAGTCCGCAAATTGTTGTCAACAACTCGGGCAATTATTCGGTTGTTGTGATGAATGCCAACGGATGTAATGCCGTTGATACCATTTTGGTTACTATTGTGGGGAATGCGCCCACCGTTCAGTTTCAAGCACAACAGTTATGCGCTGATTATCCTACACAATTCACCGATCAAAGTACTTCAGGCGATGTGATTCAACAATGGAACTGGGATTTTGGGTTGGCTGGGCCTCCTTCATCGGTGCAGCATCCGTCATTGTTGTTTCCGGGGCCGGGCACTTATCCCGTGCAGCTTAGTATTACCACCGATGTGGGATGCAGCAACGACACTACCATTCTTGTCAATATCATACAACGCCCTCAAGCCCATTTTGCAGTACTCGACAGTTGCGAACGCGGTTTGGCACTATTTGCCGACAATTCCCTGCCACAGGCGGGCTCACTTTCAGCTTGGCACTGGGATTTTGGTTTAGCGTCTTCTTTTGGCGATACGGCTAACATCTCCAATCCTACTTTCAGTTATCCTGCACCGGGTTTTTATCAAGTGCAATTGGTCGTTACTTCTTCAACCGGATGCAGCGATACCATTATACGACAGGTGCAAATCAAACAATCCGCCACGGCCGGTTTTACGGTTAATAAGCAATGCCTCAACGATCAGGTGCAGTTTACCAATACCAGCTTTGCCGGTTTTCCACTCAACATTACAGGATATAAATGGTATTTTCATACTCCGGCCAACGACTCTTCTTCTATCATCAATCCGTCTTTTACTTTTACGCAAGCCGGCAATTATCCCGTACAACTGATAGTTAGCACCGACAATGGATGCCGACATGTATTTACCGATACACTGCACATCAATAAGTTTGTGGATGCCGCCTTTTCGTTGCCTGATGATACGCTTTGTAGAGATGTGTTGTATTCTGTTACCGACAATTCGTTGTATAGCAATACAGCGCCTAACCTATGGCAATGGAGCATCAACGGACAGCCGATAGGAAGCTCCAATCCGCAATTGTTATCATCTGCCACATCGGGATGGAAGCAAGTGCGACTTATTGTTACCAGCGCCGATAACTGTACCGATAGCGCCAAAACACAAGTGCTGATACAATCACCGCCAATTGCACAATTTACGGCAACACCTCAGGTAGGCCCCCCCCCACTCGCCTGCACATTCACGTATAGCGGATCAGCATCTGCTACCCAGTTATTATGGAATTTAGGCGATGGCTATATGGAAACAGGAACGGCCTTTGCTCATACTTATACACAGCCCGGCTTATACAACGTAATGTTGTATGCCACCGACAACAATGGATGCACCGACAGCAGCAGCAAAATTGTGAATGTGGTAACACCGGTTTTTGAGATTGATTTTTCTGATTTGCAATGTACGGAGAACAATGGCTATGTGGGCTTTTCGGCACATATACAAAACCTGAGCACCGTTACCATCACCACTATGCAAATAGAAAGCTATATACAAGGTGCACAACCGGCATTAGAAAACTGGAACGGAAATTTGTATATCGGTAATACGCTGGCATATCAGGCAACATATCAATTGCAGATGGTGGAGGGTTCATTGCTTTGCTGTATGCGTATTGGTACGGTTACAGGCGTGGTAAATGATTCAGTATTTAATCGTACGCTTTGTGTGCCACTTGAAAGCGGGTTTTATGTGTTGCCCCCATTCCCCAATCCTGCTACAGATCATGCTTCACTCCACGTGATAGTGCCTCAAAGTGGCGAAGCATTTATTACAGTAAGCAATATGCGAGGTCAAATTGTTTCAGAACAGCAAATAGCATTGCAGCCCGGAGTAAATAATGTGTACTTGGCAACTACAGCATGGGCCGGTGGCGTATATGAAATTGCTGTGCATTATCGCGACGAGCGTAAACAAACTCGATTGATGGTTCTGCAACGATAACGCATCTTGTTGCGTAAAGCCCCATTAAATTTTGCCCAAAACTCGTTATACTTAAATCAAATAAACACATTATGTAGGGCTTTGTATAATATGGGTGTTGATGTTACTTTTTATAGAAAAAAGTAACGCAAAAAAATCCTGCTGCATACATTTGTCGCTTGGATTACGAAAATCTACGTGTCTTTACACTGCGAAAAAAAACTCACTACGATATTCTTCGTTCAAACAGGTTTTTTGCGATGCTCACTCTCTCGATTTTGGGGCAAATGTATGAGGATGAAAGTGGAATTCGTGTGATTGGGCTTGAGCTAACAAAAAATTGATTGCGAATGAAGTAATGGGCTGTTGGAGGTTAGGGTAATTGTGTGGGTTGTTTAGCGGCAGGGATAGAAAGGGCGCTGCCTAAAGGCAGCGGTGCGTAGCACCGTAGCGAAGCAAAGCCCTGGATAGCCCGGCGACCCGCAGCTGAAAGCGCGGGGCGGGCGCCCAATGATACAAGATAAATAGTTATAAAAACAGAATTAAAATGCAGATTAAGAGATTGGCGGGAAGAGTGGGAGCGCGAAATAATTTATGCTGGCATGGCAATGATAAGGTGATAATCTTTTTTACCTTTTTGAACAACCATGTAAGCATGATTGAGGAGAATATCTTGATTAATGATGGTTGATTCGTCAATCTTTTCTTTATTAATGCTGATGGCATTAGATTGTAGAAGACGTTTGGCTTCGGCTTTAGATGCGCAGATGGAAGTGTGCACGGCAAGCAAATCGGTAACCGATGTATTTTGATTGATAATCTGCATTGGGATTTGATAGTGAGGCACGCCATTAAAGACGGAGAGTAGCGTATGTTCATCGAGCGATTTAATTTGCTCATTTGTAGCTTTACCAAAGAGGATATCGGAAGCAGCGATAGCGGTATGGAGGTCGTGACTGGAATGTACCATTTGTGTGACTTCGGCTGCTAATTTTTTTTGTAGGATTCGCAGGTGAGGATTTGATTGGTGTTCGGTGATGATGTCTTCGATTTGGGAGCGTTGCAAGAAAGTAAAAATGCGGATATATTTTTCGGCATCTTGGTCGGAAGTATTGAGCCAGAACTGGTAGAATTCGTATGGTGAAGTGAGAGAAGGGTCGAGCCAGATATTTCCTTTTTCAGTTTTGCCGAACTTGCCGCCATCAGCACGGGTAATGAGGGGCGTAGTGAATGCAAAACAATCGGCACCACCGAGTCGGCGAATTAGTTCGGTGCCTGTTGTCATATTACCCCATTGGTCGGCGCCGCCCATTTGGAGATGACAATTTTTGTGAGTGTGGAGCCAGTAGAAGTCGTATCCCTGAAGGAGTTGATAGCTGAACTCTGTATATGAGATGCCTGATTCGAGGCGTTTTTTCACAGAATCTTTCGCCATCATATAATTGACTGTAATATGTTTACCGACATCGCGAATAAACTGTAGGAATCCCATATCTTTAAACCAGTCATAATTATTGGCAAAAAGAGCGGGTGTGTCGGGATGATTGAAGTCGAGAAATTTTTGGAGTTGATTTTTCACGCCCAAAACATTTCGTTGTAAGCTATGGTTGTCGAGCAGGTTACGTTCTTCGCTTTTGCCGGAGGGGTCGCCGACCATACCTGTAGCGCCGCCCACCAATGCAATGGGAATATGTCCGGCACGCTGCAAATGCATAAGCAGAATAATTTGTACTAAACTTCCGATATGAAGTGATTCGGCAGTAGGATCGAAGCCGATATATCCAGTGGTGATGTGTTGGTTGAGAAAGTCCTGCGTGCCGGGCATGATATCCTGTACCATACCTCTCCATTTCAGTTCTTCAATCAGATCATATTTGGGAATATCCATTTGCATCATTGAGTTTGAGGCAAAGATAAACAATGAAATGAAGAAAGCCATTGGCTGAGGGTTGAGTAAATGCAAATATAAAGATTATACTAATTTTGTATTTCATATGATTTTGGCAATTATATTTTTAATAGTTGGAATAGTCCTTACTATATATGGAGCAAATTGGTTAGTTGACGGGGCATCATCACTAGCTAAGAAATTGCAAATATCAAATCTTGTAATTGGGTTAACGGTAGTGTCATTTGGCACATCGATGCCTGAGTTTGTAGTAAGTTTAATATCGGCCATTGATGGGAGGACTGACATAGCAGTTGGCAATGTAATTGGTTCCAATATTTTTAATATTTTATTGATACTAGGACTCACTGCAACTGTTTATCCGATAGCTGTTCAGCGCACAACGATTTGGAAAGAGATACCATTCACACTGTTGGCAGCCGTAGTGTTATTGGTTATGGCCAATGATATAATAATTGATGGGAGCAGTACTGGATTAATATCTCGAATAGATGGGATGGTGATGGTTTCGTTTTTGATTATATTTCTATATTATTCGTTTGAGACATCAAAGCATACGCAATCGAGCGAATCATTAGTCGTTAGGATGTATCCTATATGGAAGTCGGTGTTATTGATTACAGTAGGAATTATTGGTTTGGTAGGAGGAGGGAAATTAATGGTAGATGGGGCTGTTAGTATTGCAGAATCGCTGGGCATAAGTGAAGCCATCATAGGCATAACGATAGTGTCGGTAGGCACATCGGTTCCGGAGTTAGCCACATCGTTGGTTGCGGCCTCTAAAAAGAATTCGGACATTGCCATAGGCAATGTAGTGGGTTCAAATATTTTTAATATTTTTTTCATACTGGGTGTATCGGCTACGATATCGCCACTTCCATTTAATGCAGATTTGAATATTGATTTGTTGGTATGCACATTTGCCAGCGTGATATTGTTTGCATTCATGTTTGTAGGCAACAAAGGCAAGATTAATCGTATAGAGGGCATCGTGATGTTTTTGCTGTATGTGTTATATATCGTATATCAGATATGGAAAACAGCAGGGTAACGATTGAAATCAGGGGACGATATTACGCATCACAGGAGTTCATAAAAAAGATGGTTAGGGATTGGGATTGTCAAGGGATTTGAATTTTATCGGTTTTTTCTCTGGCTTCGCGTTGTTGACGGAGTTGCTGATAGGCAGAGAAAGAAGATGACATTTCTTTGACTTCATTTTCGCGGGCAAAGACGATAGATTTTAAACCGTGAAGTAAACTTTTCCACCAGAAATTTATCATCCATCGGTTCATATTTCTTTCGAAATCAATTTTGCCGATGAGCGGAGGTTTTCCGGGAGAAGGATTTTCGTGTACTAAAAACACGTTAGCGATAATAGATTTAAGGAAATCGGGTTGAGATTTGGATGCATGCCCAGATTGATTGAGCATAGAGATTTTCAATTTTTCGAACAGGAGTTTAGCTTCTCCAAAAGATTTTCTGTTATTCGCTTCAAAGTAGAATTCACCGCCATTGATAGTACCTCTATTGATTTTGATTGCCGCTGTAGGCACAGTAAGTTTATTAAACTCACGGGCATTAAATTTTCCAATCGTTCCATAAACGCGGTGTGTATAAAGCTGGTCGAGCATAGGCATATCAATAAAAACATTGAGTTCGCCTTGGTTGTATAATTTACCGGTAAAGTGAATTTCAAGTGTATCGTTAATCTGCAACACATGCAATGCATTGGCGAGGTTATGCATACGCAAAGAGACATCAGAAAGGCGAAAAACGCCGGCATCATCAATATCAAACTTCTGAGGAATTTCGACATATTCAATCGTTCCTTTCTTCAGTAAAAGAGTATCAACAGCGAAGGTAAAAGGTAGATTTTTGATTTGATCCTGCATCATGGGAGGAAATACTTTGAGATTGTACGGGAAATTTCTGTCGCGGATTACATGAATAGAAATCGAATCGGCAAGAATAGAGCCTATAAAAAATTCACCGGAATGTAGAAAATGATTGATATTTGTATGATTGAGAGTAAGTGAATGGGATTTGAGAGTTGGTTTATCGGTTTGAAAATAAGACCTAACAAAGAAAGTATCAATCGGCAGCGTTGATTCGATAGAAAGGCCATCAACGCGAATTTGTTGCAGGGCATTAGAGAATGTGATTTTCTGAGCGTTACACACGTAGCCCAAAAGGTGGTTAAGTTGGATTTGCATTTGATGGCCTGAGAGGTCGAGTGCATCGCAATAGAATGGGTATGAATGAAAGCGATTTTCGGATCGAAAATTCAATGTTTTGATTTTGAGTTGGTCTATAGAAAAAACGGGGGTTGAGTCGTGCTGATGGTAAGTTCGGATAGAAGCATCCGTGATTAGGAGTTTATGGATAGAATAATCAATGGGATGTCCTGCAAGTTTGAGTTCCCATTTGCTTTTTTGTTTTGCAGCCCCCATACCGGTTTGGATAAGAAATTGGGGTTTAACGATTTCGATATACGGCAATTCGAAGCTTCGGATGTGTGGCGAGGATAGATATCTGAAATAGTAAACGGGCACAGAGGTAATGAGCTTTTCGACATGAATTTGCCGAATAGGAAAAAGAAGGGTATCGCGTTGAAATCCTATAAAATCGGCAATATTATTAAACATGGCCGGCCCCAGACGCATATCAAGCACATCGTTATTTTTTTTCAGATACAAGCTATCAAGAGCCAGGTGTCGGTTTTGATATGTAAGTTGAATATCTGAAATACCGGCATGCATTGAATGCGAAGGGATGAGATTAGTGGATGGAATTTGAAATGAAACGCCTGCAATAAAATCAGACGTAAAGTTGGCTGATTTATCATCAGATATAAGGTTCCATTGTATGTGATGAATCAATATATTTGAAATAGAGAACCTGGTTTGGGTATTATTTTGTTTAGGTCGAGGAGCATCCATATCAATACGGCAAGAGCCGTTAGAAGCAAACAAGTTGCCGATTGAAAACTTTTTTTGAAACAGAAGTGAGAACAAAGAGATATCATGAATTTGCAAGGTATCGGATTGGAAATGGAGAAATGGATTGTCATGATTTCCTGCTTTGAGATCAAATCCGAGTATATAAAGAGAGCGAGTAAAAATATTAAAATCCAGTTGTTGGATCAACACCTGCTGGTTTGAATTTTGAGAAGAAGATATTTGAGAAGCGATATATTGGGCAACGGGTTTGTTGAATACGTACTGAATAAGTAGTGTGAAAAGCAGAAAAAGTGTGCAACAAGCAACAAAGAAAAAAAGCGTTATTTTTTTTATTTTTTTCATGCGATGAATTCGGTTACAAATTAGCGAAATAAAAGTGTAAACAACGCTGATTGTGAAGATTAATTAACAATAATAAAGAAGATAAATAAAGCAATCAAATGCGAGGTGATTGAAAATTGTATCTTTATGCCATGCAATTTCGCATCACTATATTAGGATGTAGTTCGGCAATACCGACAAAGGATCGTTATCCCACTGCCCAGTTGGTTGATTATTCCGATCGATATTTTTTGGTAGATTGTGCTGAGGGCACACAGATGCAACTACGACGTTATCGCATTTCGTTTCAGCGCATACAGCATATATTAATCAGTCATATGCACAGCGACCATTTTTTAGGATTACCGGGTTTACTATCAAGCATGGATTTGTTAGGGCGGAAGATTCCAATGCATCTGTATGCGCCTTCAGAGGTTATTTCTTTTATCCGTCATTATAAAGAAATGACACATACACCCTCAAATTTTGAATTGATTTTTCATGAGATAAAAAATCAATTTGAGGGAATATTATGGGAAAACGAACAATTTATTATTCGATGTTTTCCGTTACGACATTCCGTAGCTTGTCATGCATTTATATTTGAGGAGCGAGCACGTCCGCTGCGAATGAAAAAGAATGCCATCATACAATATGGACTAACGATAGAGCAAATTCGGTTGGCCAAAGAAGGGCATGATATCATAAAAGCAGATGGGAAGGTTATTCCGAATCATTCCATAACAACATTACCAATGCATCCTCGAAAATATGTGTATATGACCGATACTGCGTTCTTGCCTAATGTAGCCGAACGAATATTAGAAGCAGATGTATTATATCATGAAGCAACATTTGGACAAGATTTTAAAATACGGGCAGAGCAGACCCAACATTCAACAGCATTAGAAGCTGGGAAGATGGCCGCATTAGCAAGAGTAAAAAAACTAATTATTGGTCATTTTTCGGTGAGATATACAAATACCGATTCCTTGTTGGCAGAAGCGAAATCAGAATTTACAGATACAGAAGTAGCATTTGATGGCAAGGTGATTGACATTCCATTTGCTTATCGAACCTTTTCAAGCAATCATTGTTAAAATAAATAATAAAAATCAAGATTATGGTAGGAAAAAAATTAGAAAAGCTGCTAAACGAACAATTAGAGATGGAGGCGTATGCCTCATCTTCGTATCTTGCTATGGCATCGTGGTGCGAAGTAAATGGATTAGATGGTTCGGCCACATTCTTTTATAATCAAAGCGATGAGGAGCGCATGCATATGCTCAAGCTTTTTCGATTTATAAATGAACGCGGCGGGCATGCCATTACACCATCACTCAAGAAGCCGAAAACATCATTCAAAAACATTTTAGAGTTGATGGAAACATTTCTCGAACATGAAAGAAGCGTGACTGAGGCCGTAAACAAATTAGTTTACATAGCAGGCCAGGAAAAGGATTATACATCGCTAAATTTTTTACAGTGGTATATTTCCGAACAACATGAAGAAGAAACACTGGCCCGAACATTACTAGATAAAATCAAACTAATAGGGATGCAGGGCAGTGGGCTATATTTGATTGATAAAGAAATCGGGCTAAAGGCAACCCCTTCAGTCAACAACACAACTGAGTAATCAGATAGTGTCGCTAGAATGTGACTGATCGGGCAACAGTCCGGCTTTGGCTAATGACTTATGGTAAATGGAGTACGCATCTGTGCTTCTGACCATAAAATAAGAAATAGCGCTTACCATCATAAGCGGAATAAATAAGATGTATCCGCCGGTAATTTCAGCGATAAGGAATATCGAAGTAAGAGGTGCGTGAATAACGCCGGCCAACATACCGGCCATACCGGCAATTATAAAACCTGGAACCTGCAAATGGAACCATCCTGTAATATTCACTAACTTGCTGAAAACAAACCCGGCTAATCCGCCAATCATCAGCGAAGAAGCAAAGACGCCCCCATTACCACCTGCGCCAATGGTAAGCGCAGTAGCTATTGGTTTAAGCAACATTACGATAAATGCGACGAGCAAAATCATCCATGCTGACTGGCTAACACTTTCATAGATTGCATGAGCCAATAGCATTTTTTCATTGCCTTTAAGCAGATGCACTATCGTCAAATACCCTTCACCATACAAAGGAGGAAATAAAAATATCATGAGACACATAACGGCGCCACCCACAACAAGAGATTTGCTACCCATGCCCCATCGTGTAAATATTTTGTCGAATTTTTCGGTTGTGCGTACGGTATAAATAGCAATCATTCCACAAAAAATACCCAACAATAAATAAAAAGGCAATGCACTGAAAGCCCAATCCTCAGTAACTTGAAAATAAAACCTATCAGGATATAGAAGTTGAGAAACCACTGAAGCTGTGGCTGTAGAGATGAGGAGTGGAATAAAAAACGGGATTGTAAAATCAATGAGCAATACTTCGAGTGTAAAGATGATGCCTGCAATGGGAGCATTAAAGATGGCAGCAATTCCACTGGCTGTACCGCAAGCTAATAGAAGCATTGTTTCGCGTTTTGACAGACGCAAGTCAGTGGCAGTATTGCTTCCGATAGCAGCACCTGTTGCCACAATAGGTGCTTCGAGTCCTGCAGATCCACCAAAAGCTACGGTAATACCACTAGTAAGCATGTGTCCGAATGTATGACGCTTATGCATGCGACTGTTGTTTTGAAAAATGCTTCTGATAACAGGCGTTACGCCACGACTAAGGCGATATCTAAAAAAACGGGTAAGTAGAAGATAAGATCCCAGCAGCCCCAACATGGGCAATAGAGCGGTAAGCCAATTACTATCCAGCCATGTATTAATTCGGGTGGCTTGGTGTTCAAGAACTGAGATAAACCATTTGAGAAAGACAGCAGCAAGGGCAGTAACCAAACCGACAATAAAACTAGCTAGCAGAATAAAATTGCGGTGGCTGATATATTTTTTTCGCGTTTGATATATGCGAATTAATATTTTACTAAAAAACAAACTCACATTAAGAAAGATGTAATTTTGATTTGCAGATGACACCGAGCGGCTTGCCTGTAAATAAGAACCCGTTAAATGGAGAATTATGAGACAATGAGTGTGACGAATCGGCATTATATTGCCAGGGTTCATCAGGTTGGAATAGGGTAATATCGGCGCGTTGGCCTTCCGCTATTGAGGGTTGTTGGATGCCTAGTAATGAGGCCGGATGAGAAGTCAGGGATTCAATTAAGGTAGATATGTCAATATAAGAGGATGTAGCAGTACGTGCAGTAGCGAAAGCCGTTTCGAGGTTTGTTATACCAAAATCGGCATGAGCCAATTCATGAATTTTATGCTCATCATCAACCGGTGTATGATCAGAGCAGATAATATCAATAGTGCCATCAGCAATGCCATCAATCAACTCCATCCTATCCTCATCAGTACGATAAGGAGGATTCACTTTATACATGGGATCAAAAGTTTGAAGTGCGAGGTCGGTGAATAATAGATACTGAGATGCCACGCCACAGCTAACCTTTTGGCCTGAAGCTTTAGCTCGACGAATAGTTTCAACCGTCTCTTTAGAGCTTACAAGCGGAATATGCAAACGACCGCCGGCATATGTCAGCAGATGCAAATCGCGTTCAACTGCCATCATTTCGGCTATTGCAGGAAATCCTTTCAGCCCAAGCGCGGTACTATTTATCCCTTCATGCATTTGTGCCTGTCGGGTGAGCGCCGGAGTATCGGAATGATGCACCACAAGTAAATCGTGTTGAGATGCATATTGTAGTATCAATTCGAGTAGTTTGGGATTTTCAATAGAACTTTTCCCATCGGTAAAAGCACGGATACCGGCATCTGCCATGTCGAGCAGTTCGGCCATATCTTTCCCTTCGCATTGCACAGTAAGTGCGCCATATGGAAGAATATGCACAGGTAAGGAGAGATTGCGTCGAAAAATAAATTCCACCTGCGCACGGTTATCTATACGAGGATGGGTAACAGGGAGCATACATAAAGTTGTAAATCCTCCGGCAATAGCTGCTTCAGAAGCCGATTGAAGCGTTTCGCATGATTCAAACCCCGGCTCACCAATCACACATTGCATATCAATCCAACCTTTTGAAACATGCAAACCGGAAGCCGTATATTCGGTAGCGCCATCAGGCATCGGCAAATCTCTTCCAATTTTTCGAATCATGTCGCCTTCCATCCATATATCCATTGTTTGCCCATTGTAGGGCGAAGTGTTGTCGAGGATGGTAGCCCGACGTAGGATGAGATTTAGCATGGGTGCAACATTCATGATTATCCTTTCAAGAATCTTATCAAAAGTATTTCAATTCCTGTAAAAATCAAGGCAAAAACGATAAATAATTTCCACAATCTAATACCCAGACCTGACTCGATGATTTGTTTATTAAGAGGTTGTGACCCTGTTTCAATCAATGAAACACCAGTCAATCCTGCTTCATTGATTAGTTGAGAAAGGGCATTATATTCCCAAACGGCGGGATGGGATTCCTGACGGTTGTAATTCGCCGCAAACCGATGAATAACATCCTTGCCGTCATACACAGAATAGAATCCGGCATCCTGCATCTGATGATTCATAAAAAGAAAGGAAGTGGTTTCAATGGTTTGTTGTTGAGGTATCATTTCAAACGAAAGGTCGGCATTGCGAATCACCAAAACCTTATCGCGCTGTATAACCACATTTTTTAAACCAATTGGTTGATTATCGCCAAGGATGTAATAGAGCGGCGACTGCTGCACCGATGAGAATGCTGTTTTGAGAAGTGTGGGAACAAACAATGCATGCATTGGGAAATTGCTCCACTCTTCGGTAAGAGCAACAGCCAGCATATAGGCCTGTCCTTTGTCAGGCCGGTATCTCATATAAAATGGTCGTCCGTTCTTTAAGCGCAACAGAGGCAAAGCATAAAGTGAAGATTGAGTAGAGATAATGCGATGTTTTAGCACTTTAGGCAGGTCCATATTTTCAGGGATACTTTCAAACACATCGGCATAAAAAGGGTCGGCGGCATGTATGCGGTCAATTTTTGTGTCGGCAGTATCAATACCTTGATAAAAACCAATGTGCAACTGTGAAGCAAACTGCTGGTACGACATTTCGTTTAAGTCGGCTGGCGGGATGATGAGAAGTGTTCCGCCGTTATTCATAAATTTCAATGCTTCATTCGTCAATCCGGTACCAAAGGTTTTTACGCCGTTCAGAATAATCAAATTATCGGTAGCAAAACGAGCGTAATCAATCTGTCCTTCTCGTACGGTTGTCAAATCAAAATAGTTATCACCCGAAAAGAGTCGCTGAATAAAAGGAGCCGATTGAGTACCTTCAACTAAATAAATGGGAATTTTATCGCGAACATTAAAGGTGAAATAAAATGCATCATCAAATGTAATTTGGTCATCGTCCAATTCAATTCGAAACTCATGAAATCCAAGTTCCTGAATTGTATATGTAAGTGAAACTTCAGTAGCTGCATCATCTGAAATATTAAAAAGTACGGGTGCTTTTTGCTTCCCGTTCACTTCAACCCTCATGGGCAAATTTTCATACGCATTATCAGAAATATTGCGAACCCTAATTAAAATAGTAACCGTACCACCGAGATGCAAAGCCGGTTGATTCAACCATGCAGAGTCAATAAACAAGTTGTTTTGGGTATTAGGTGTAATGGGTATAAATTGGATATGCAGAGAAGAATCAGGTTTGACAGAAGAAAGATTAGTAAATGATTTCTGAAAATCAGATAGGATATAGATTTTATTAAGCCCTTCCGGTTGCTTGAGTAAGAGGTCGGATTGTCGTTGAATCACATCGCTTAAAGGATGCGATTGAGGTGAGAGTTTAATTTCGTTGAGCAGATTGCGTGCTTCAGAAGGCGCATAAAAAACCTGATGGCGACTTTCAAAATCCTGGGTAAGAATTTGAACTTTATCGGCATCTGAGCATGAAGCCAAAATTTCATCTGCATAAGTAAGCGCAACATCCAGCAGGCGACCATCTTTTTGTTGGGCATCCATGCTAAAAGAATTATCAATAAAAATACTGATTGCCCGACCTGATGATGGGTCAAAGGAAGCATTTGTTCCGGGGATGTATGGTTGTGCAAAAGCCATTACTAAAGCAGAAATGGCTAAGATGCGTGATAATAATACCAACCACCGCCTAATTTTTTGACGGCGTTGGGTTTCAACCTTCACTTCTTTAAGAAAAGCTACATTTGAGAAATATACCTTTCTGAATCGCCTGAAATTAAAGAGATGAATAACAATCGGAATAGCGATGGCAAAAAGGGCCAATAAAAAATATGGATACTGAAACTGCATTACGCAAAAGTAAACGATTTTAGCTGAAAATTATTTTTGAAAGCAGAAAGGAAGATAAACATACTGTTATTTACCAATGGCAAAGACCACTTGACGTTTGTTTAAAGAAATATTTTGATTTTTCCAGTTTTGAATCGTACGCGTATCAATTAATTGAAGAGATGTAAGCAAGTCAACGCCCAAGCAGAGTTTTAGTGTAGCGGGCATTGTCAGTAAAATATCATCAAACATATGTTGTGCCCTGTATGGGGTTTCAATAAATAAATGAGTTTGTGCATTCCGTTGAATTCCGGTAGCCATTGAATGCAAAACGGCGCGTCGTTGAGATGCTTCTTTGGGCAGGTACCCGTGAAAAGTAAAATGCTGTCCGTTGAGGCCGCTAGCCATGAGTGTCAACAAAATACTTGAAGGGCCCGGCAAAGGCACAACTTCAATACCTGCCTCGTGAGCAATGGATACAAAAGCAGCACCCGGATCGGCAACACCCGGACATCCGGCATCAGAAATCAAACCTAAATCATTACCTAAATACATAGATTGAATGATTTGAGAAGAAGCTACAGAGTCGGATATCAGCTCATGCATTTCAAAAAAAGTGCAGGCATTAATGTCCTTTTTTGCACATAATGCCCGAATCAATTGGCGAGCAGGTTTCACATTTTCGACCAAGAACTGGGATAAGGATTCAACGATTTCAGCTTGCCAAGGTGTAAATGCCTTATTGATTTCATGCTCTCCTAAGCGATTAGGCAGAAGATATAGTTTTCCTCTTTTATCCATGCAAATCAATAATACGCTGACAGGCCTCGTTGAGTAATCTGAACACGTAATCGAACCCATTCATTTCGCCATAATAGGGATCAGGTACTGCCTGATTCATGCCTGGATGAGTTATGTTCAGAATCAAATCTATCTTTTTCTTGTATTCGGCATGGGGGCATTGTCTAATCACATCAAGGTAATTGGTTGAATCCATTACATATATTTTGTCAAAATGGATAAAATCATCAGCAGAGAACTGTCTTGCCACATACTGAGATATGTCAATACCATTTTTCTTCATCACTTTCACAGCACGCTCATCAGGTGTTTCGCCCACATGCCAGCCGCCTGTGCCGGCTGAATCAACACGCCATGATAATTGATTAAGCCGAATTTTCTGATTCATAATCCCTTCGGCCATAGGCGAACGACAAATATTTCCTAAACAAACCATCAAAATATTCATAGGCAAGGCAGTAAACTTATTTTGCAAAAGTAATGAATTCATCATGATTCAGATAACAAACAAGCAAACAATACCTATGTTAAGTTAATATTAAGAACATGCACTCATTCCTAAACTCTCAACACAAACAGGTAGTTTTGTTCTCAACTGTTAGCAACTACAATAAATAAATGAGCAGCAAGAAAGTCAGCGTAAAAAAAGGAGGAGGAAGATATTATTATCTCGACATTCTCGATTATCTTACCAATGAAAAGAAATTTCTTATTTTCATACTCCTTTCATTTATACTGGCAGCTATATCTGTGAATATAGGCCAAATGGCTATGTGGGTAGGGTTTGGATTTGCTGCATATTCAGCAGTTGCCAATGATAGCATCCAGTCGTTGGGTACTTTTATCGAAAGCAATCGAAAAAAGAAATGGTGGGTATTATGGTTATTTATCGGTACAATATTTTTGGTGACAGTTTCTGCCAGTTGGATTATATTTGACGGAGATGTAACATATCAACGACTCATCAACGAACAGAATGAATCTAAATATCCGCATCCGGAGCAATTCAGTTTCTTTCAGGTAATCGCGCCTTTGGTATTACTCATTCTCACACGACTTCGGATGCCGGTTTCCACAACTTTTCTTTTATTGAGTGTTTTCAGCAGTACGTCGTCGGGCATCACTTCGATGGTAATAAAAAGTATGAGCGGATATGGAATTGCCTTTATTCTCTCATTTGTTATCTGGTACGGACTATATGAAGTTATTAAAAGATTTTTCAAACAGCGAAAAAATTCGCCCCTGTGGACAATCGTACAATGGCTTATCAGCGGATCACTCTGGGCGGTTTGGCTCATGCAGGATGGAGCTAACATCGCAGTATATTTGCCTCGGCGCTTAGATATATGGGAATTTATCGTTTTTGCTTCGGTTATATTCATAGGGTTGGGTATTTTATTCTACTTGCGTGGTGACAAGATTCAAAAAGTAGTTAGCGAAAAAGCCCGAATTTCTGATGTTCGCGCTGCAACGCTTGTTGATTTTAGTTATGTGCTTCTGCTTATCTATAAGCTATTCATCAGTACAATTCCACTTAGCACAACATGGGTGTTTTTAGGCATCATTGGAGGAAGAGAAATTGCCATCAGCTTGGCAAGAAAAAAATCGGGATTGAAACACAAAAAGAAAGCTGCATTTATGATGTTCAGAGATTTGGCATATGCATTAATCGGACTTATAATTTCTGTTGCATTAGCATCAGGAGCCAATCCATCCATACAAAAAGAAATTTACACTTTCTTCTCCGGTATTTTTCATTTTTGATTTTTTTAATACCTCTGAAATTTTCCGCCTAAAATATCAGCTATATTTATGCTGAATTTTAATGTTCATGACTGAAGAGAACGATCATACCCAACTTGCAAGGCAATTTGTTCATTATACGCATCAGCATGTATTTATTACAGGCAATGCAGGAACAGGTAAAACCACTTTGCTTCGAGAATTAAAAAATACCTGCCGAAAAAAAATAGCTGTTGTTTCGCCTACCGGTGTAGCAGCGATTCAGGCAGGAGGCGTAACGATTCATTCATTTTTTCAAATTCCGCCAGGCACATTTATTCCTACATCCGACAATCAATGGGAGGAAGGATCTACACGTTTTATTACCCACCAGGGACTATTAAAAAATATTCGATTTTCACGTAATAAACGTACAATTCTGCAAGAACTAGAATTACTCATCATTGATGAGGTGAGTATGCTAAGGGCTGATATGCTTGATGCAATGGATTGTCTGCTTAAACATGTACGGCAAAAACCTGAACTTCCCTTTGGAGGCGTTCAAATTGTGTATTTCGGCGATTTATACCAATTGTCTCCTGTTGTGAAGGAAGATGAGTGGAATGTACTTTCTTCATTTTACAACTCACCATTTTTCTTTAGTGCCCGTGTTATTGAAGAAATGCCTCCCATATATATATCACTCGAAAAAATTTTCAGGCAATCGGATATACAATTTATTAATTTACTAAATCAAATACGGAATCATACATTTACAGAAGATGATTTGCAATGGCTGAATCGAAAATTCAATCCCGATTTTGTACCGGATCCGGATGAACCGTGTATCATCCTAACTACACATAATTTCAAAGCAGACCGTATCAATCAACATTCATTAACCCGTATTGATGAAGAATCTTACGAATTCGAAGGAGAAATTACAGATGATTTTAATGCCAACTTACTACCGGTTGAGCAAACCCTTCGACTAAAAAAAGGCGCACAGGTCATGTTTGTAAGAAATGATACAGGCGAAGACAAAAGATATTTCAACGGAAAAATTGGGATCATTAACGAAATCAGTAATCATCATATTTGCGTAACATGTCCGGGCGATAACGAAATCATTGAAGTGTTCCGCGAACGGTGGGATAATATACGCTATGTTTACAATCCCGACAAAGACAAGCTTGAGGAAGACGTCATAGGTTCATACACACAATATCCATTGCGATTGGCATGGGCCATTACCATACATAAAAGTCAGGGGCTGACCTTTGAAAGAGCCATTATAGATAGTGTAGATTCCTTTTCTCCCGGGCAAGTGTATGTTGCATTAAGCAGATTAATTTCAATGCAAGGGCTTGTACTATCAAGCCCTGTACATAAAGAAGCCATCAAAACAGATAAACGGATTCATGAAATATTCAAACATGTCATCATACCCGACGACTGGCAATCCTATTACTTCGAGAAAAGAAATGAATATATTCGAACATCCATTTTAGAAGGATTTTTATGGGATTTTTCAGTACAAAAAATTACAGAATTTGCCGACCATCATCAATTATCAGTGCTTTGGGAGGAAGAGAATAATCTACATTCGTTAAGATCCGTATTGCGCAAAACCAGAGAGCTTCAGGATGTAGGAAGGCGATTTAATAGACAGCTTCATGATCTGTTTGAGACAGATGATAAAGAAAAAATTCATGAACGTACAATAGCAGCACTCAAATATTTTCAGCATGAATGTCGCCAGCTCCTCTCAGCATCCGATTCAATCATGGCTGCATTACGCAAACAAAAGAGAAAGCGATCCAAGCTTAGAGATATGACAAGATTTGTACAGTTATATCAGAACCAAATTGACAAGATGTCGCGATCTGAATTATTGGCTCGCATATTAATAGGAAAAGAAGATATTGAGATCATAAAACAGGAGAAAGAGAATCTCAGTGAAACAATACATCAATCAAACGTATCGGATAACAAGAAAAAAATAGAAAAAATCAATACATATCAACAAACCTTACAACTATTTCGTGAAGGAAAAAGTATAGAAGAAATTACAACAGAAAGGGGGCTTGCAAAAAGTACCATTGAGAATCATTTTGCCCGACTCATAAGCGAAAACAGTATTCAAGCAACTGAAATCATATCACAATCCGTATTAGACGAAGTAGCTACATTCGCCGATGAACACCAAACTACACGGCTTAATGAACTTCACAGTATCACGAAACAAAAATTTAGTTATGGCCAATTGCGTATAGCCATAGCATATTACGAGATTCAAAAAGCCCAATTGAATATGAATGATTAGTTGCGCTGTAGATTATACTTAATGTATCCTGTACGCAATTCATTGGCTTTGGGTTCGGGCGCAAACTTTGTTTTAAATGCTGCTTCACGGGCTTTGCGGTACGACTCTTCACTCAAATTGCCCACTGTGCCCTTGTTGCCATATTCTTTCACTTCAACCACATTACCTTCTTTATCAATTTTCACCTTCACAACAATCGTCCCTTCATCCTGGTTGTTGATTTGAGGAATGATTAACTTAGTAGCATCGCCATTTCCCAAGCTACCACCACCTGTACAACCCTTACAAGGCACTGAGCCATTAGAGCCATCCGTTCCATCCGGGTTGCCTTGATCCCTTTTTCCTCCCTTATTACCCTGACTGGTAGATGAATTATTAGAGGCCTGGCTCCAAAGATCGTCTGCTTCGTTACGCGTATTATTTTGTGTTGATTGGGTATTTTGAGTTTGATTCACCGGTTTCTTGGAAGTTTGCACGGCATCATCCTCCTCCGTTTCATTCGTCATTGTTTGATTGGATTGAGCAGCGGCAGCCGATGAAGAAGATTGATTGGGGTTATTCTCACCCATACCTGATTCAGAAGTACCCAAATCAATATCAACACCACCGGCAGGCACTTCAACCGGCTTGCTGTACTGTAATTTCAAGATCCATAACAACAAAAATACTAAGGTGATGTATAATGCTGTACCGATATAACCGTTTCTTTTTTCGCTGGCAACCATAATATTATAAATTTTGTCGTGTTACACCCTGCATTTAAAAAAGTTCATCGTTGGCTATTTTTAGTTTGAATAGAAATCTTATAACCTGCTTGCACAGATACTAAGTCAACCAATTCAACAAAATAGCTGTGAGGCACATCTTCATCCATAGCAATTTCAACGCGTGATGATGCATCAGGGGGCCCTAATTTTTGTTGTAGCATTGAAACGATTTGCGTTTTATCAACCACTTGATTATCCACCCTGAAAACAAAATTTTTGTCAACCGAAACTACAGATTTTGATGAAGACACTTTGGTACTGGAGCTCTTGGGCAGGTTCATATCAATCACATTATTTTGCTTAACCAGCGTACTTAGTATCATAAAAAAGATAAGAAGCAGAAATACAAGGTCTGTCATAGACGAGGTATTAAACTCTGTACTGATTTTATTTCTTCCTTTAATATTCATGAGGAATTATTTTCCGGGTTCATTCAATAAATCGAGGAATTCAATACTACGGGCTTCCATTTTATAAATTACTTTTTCTACTTTAGAAACCAAAATATTATAACCCACATAAGCAATAATACCAACGGTAAGTCCACCCACAGTAGTTACCATGGCTTCGTATATACCCCCGGCTAAAGAATTAATAACTACACCTTCGCCAGAATTTGCCATAACAAAAAGCGCTTTAATCATCCCGACCACAGTTCCCAAGAAACCTAACATAGGGGCGGCACCTGAAATAGTAGCCAAAAGAGCCATGCTTTTCTCCAATTTATACACTTCTAATTTAGCTGTATTTTCGATGGATGCGCTGATGTCATCAAGCGGTCTTCCGATTCGAGAGACCCCCTTTTCAATCATTCTGGAAATGGGTGATTGAGTTGCTTTGCACAATGAAAGCGCTGCATCCAGCTTCCCATTTAAAATAAAATCACGAATGTTGTTCATAAAATTCACATCCTCTTTTCCAGCTTTATTTATTGCAAAGAAGCGTTCAATAAAAATGTAGATGGCAATAATAGACATAATGGCAAGTGGAATCATAATCCATCCACCTTTGATAGCCATATCTATAACCTGAATGGAGGTTTCTTCAGCCGCCGGCTGGATTGGGGGATTAGAAGCTGCTGCCGAATCTGTGCCCATAGTAATTTGAAGTAAGTAATGCATAATTGATTAACGGTATTAATGTTATTTTAGTGTATTAATGGTTAGCTGTGAAAGTGCAATTTCGAAGCCGGTAGCCGCCAGTCGGGTTTTATTCTTATTTCGATGATAAATCTCAATCAATGCCTGCTTGATGGTTTCAGAAGTATCATTAAAAATATCTTCATCACTCATCGTGATATTTGACTGCATCAGATATGCAAAAACGCGGGCCATGCCACAATTAGCAATAAAGTCGGGAATGAGTGATACTTTTTCATCAACAAAACCTGTGATGGGGCCATAAAAAATTTCGGAGTCGGCAAAAGGCACATTGGCTCCACATGTTACAACTTCCAAGCCGTTGCGAATCAACTTTTCCATCTGTTGTTTTTGCACCAAACGTGAGGCAGCACAAGGAACAAAAATATGAGTTGGCAAATCCCAAACTCGTTGATTCATTTCTTCTGCTGGTATCAGTTTTTCTGCTTTTAGCGTATTACCTCTTTTGGCAAGAAAGAGTTGTCGGATTTCTTCAAACGTAAAACCGTCTTCATCTATCATACCACCATTTCTGTCAATAATACCAACAATTTTTACTCCATGTTGTGCCAAATAGTAAGCAGCTGCAGCGCCAACATTACCCCATCCCTGCACAATAGCCCTTTTACCGTTTAAAGCGCCTCCATAAAGTTGATAATAATGATACACTGATTCAGCAACGCCAAATCCGGTTATCATATCAGCTACTACATATTTTCGCAACGGATTAGGCGTATATCGCACATCTTCCAACACCTTTGAAACGCCAAAGCGAAGCTGCCCTACTTTATGAATCTTTTCGTTCTCACGAGCATTATAAAACCCATTCACTACGCCTTCTTGCGGATGCCATAATCCTAGATTTTCGGTCATGGGAATTACTTCATGAATTTCATCCACATTCAAATCACCGCCTGTACCATAGTAATGCTTAAGTAAAGGGATAACTGCACTGAACCAGCGCTGTAATACTTGCTCTTTTCGAGGATCGTTGGGGTCGAAGTTGATGCCTGATTTAGCACCTCCTATTGCCGGCCCCGAGACAGTAAACTTAACCTCCATGGTTTTGGCTAACGAAAGCACCTCTTTTTTATCCAACCCAACACGCATACGCGTGCCTCCTCCTGCAGCACCGCCTCTTAGCGAATTAATCACTACCCATCCTTCAGCTCCCGTCTCATTATCCTTCCATTCGAATACAATCTCTGGGGGCTGTTCCTCAAATTGTCTGATTAATTCCAACATAGCCAAAAACTTTAGTCAAAGGTAAATACTTCCTCAGGGCTGATAAAAGTATTTGTTGGCAAGTTATTCAAAGAGTAATTAACAAGAGAAAATAGCAAGATTATAGATAACTGTCTTGCCAGCAATAGATTGCAAGATAAAGTTTATCAAAGTGATTGCAGGAGCATAGCAGGTTCGGTAGCGGTGGGATTATACAAAACGGCACGTTGAATATACTTTTTGGCATCTGTAATTTTTCCTAGACCAATGAAAATTTTGCCGGCAAGCAAATTACAATCATAATCAAAAGGATATAATGGCAGTAGCAGTTGTATAGCTGAAAGGGCATCCGAATATTTCTTTTTGTAATAATAAATTAATGAAAGGCGATAAAGAGCTGTATAATTTCTACTATCATCTTTCAAAATATTTTTATAAAGTAGAGCTAATTCATCCCAGTTACTAAGAGATGCTAAGGGGTAAGCCATACCTAATTTGGCTTCTGCTGACTTAGGTTGAATCATAATAGCGCGTTTGTAAAATGCAATGGATTTTTGCATATCTCCTTTGAGATAATATAACCAACCCAAACGTAGATGAATTTCATATTGTTTGTCAGAATATACTTTCTCCAAAACATTTATCGCTTCATCATAATTTTGGGCATATTCGTATTCATAACTTGCATAAAAAGCTTGTGAAACAGCTGTAAAATCTGTTTGCGCATCTACACGAACATACAGTAATAAAGAAAGAAAAATCCAATTAAAAAGGCGCGCTCGGAATGAAAAAAAAAATTGTATGCACATAAATTAGAATGTTAAGTTAAACATCAATGAAACTGTATGAGTATGATATCTGACCAAAGAAAAATCGTCAGTTTTGTCTTCCCATTGGTAAAGAATCTTGGATGAAAATGCCGGGGTAAATTGATAAGAGAAATGTGTATTAACACGGTGATTGATTACATCGTAGGTATTAATCAGATTAGAAGCATAATGCTCAGCCATGACGCTTGAGGATTTATAGAAATATGAACCTGTAAACACAAATCTTTTAGTTTGCAGACGAAGAAAAGGAGAAATAATGGGTTTTGGCATTCGAGCAACAGGAAGATAAACAGAAGCGCCCAGTGTAAATAGTTCATTGAGAAAAGGGAAGGTATAAGATGCCGATGCCCCGGCCATAAACTGAAACACAATTCGAGGGTGTTTCACCTTTTCGGTTAGCGAATCTGAAGCATAAAAATAATTATACACGGATGCAGTATCTGGTCTCTTTTTTATTACGATTAAGTCATTCCATGTGGTTTGCATAACTTCAGAAAATCGAGTTTCGATAGAAATTTGAACGAATGGAGAAAACCTAAATGGACCAGAAGAACGACTGGCGCCGGTTTGCAGAATCATGCCCGGCTGTAGATATTTCCCATGATACCAGGTGTTTTTTCTTGTAACGGAGTCAATAGCCCATTCACCCGGAATAGGAGGAGGAGTAGAAACCACAGAGGGCAATAATGTTGAATAATTAATATCAGCATTATAAAGATAAAAATGTGCAGCAGCATCCCAATTCCAACGACTGTTGATGCGAAATGCAGCCCCCAAGTAATACTGATGCTGATCAAAATTGCCCCAAATGTTTTTTTGCTGAATAATATACATATACTGTTGCATTAAAGCTACTTTTCGGGATGGAAGATGGGATGCACTTATCCCAACAAAAAAAGTATGTCCGGCAAGTTCATTATTCGAAATTCTTGCACCCATTTCAATGCCAATACGAGTTACCCTTTTTGTGAATCTTTTATCAGTAGGCCGAAGCCATGTATGTAACTCAGCTGCCTGAAAAAAATTTCCTGTATAAAGAGATGCCTCATAAAAAAACGGATGAATATCAAAATGAATAGGATGTTTTATGTACACTTTTTCGAGATACTTCTCTGAGCGATAAAACATTTTTTTATGATAATATGCGACACCCATTCTAGCTAATAAATTTTTGTGATTCTTAAATCCAGATCTCCTTGCATCCTTTCCAAATCGAATCAGTTCATTCCATGATTTGGATTCAAACAAACGGAGTGATTCATTTTCGATTCGCAAAGAATCATACTGGGCATTGGCAATTACTGACAAACCTAGCATATAAGTAATGAATAAGATCAATGAGAGAGAGATGCCTCGCATGCTTGGTTGTTTTCGTAATAAGTAAATGAAAGCAGACATTGTCGGGATAAATGGAAATTGTACTGTTTATTTATGATGGTTTTATGAATAAATTTTCCGTATAAATTTGAAACAAACGATAATTGAGTAGGATTATGAATTGCATTTTGAGAATGGAAAGAAAGTGTGTAATAAGATAGTAAATAATGAAAAAATGGAGCGGTAAAATCATGAATAAAATTCAAAACAGAAGGAAACAAATCTGTATTCAGTATGCGGTCGTCAATTTGCAAATCTTCATAATAACCCAATATAACGCGATGAGCGCCTTTGTAAAAATGGTGTAGAAGTGATTTCTTGCTACCATAATAATCAACAAAATAAAAAATTGTGCCTTGATTCACAAAATAAGCTATGGCACCTGTTTGATGACAATAAATGTAAGTTTTGTTAGAAGAATCTGTAAAAACTTCCCACTTATTCGAAAAAAAATTTTCGCCTTTTTTTATCTTCCACTCCAACACTCTTCCTGGCAAAAAATTAAATGCATCATAAAGTAAAGGTGTAGTAACAATGGGCGATACTAATTCGCCTTCAAGAGGCAAATCAAAAGAACGAAGTTGGAGTTTATTATTTTTTCGTAAAAGATAATAGTCAATAGGATGAAAAATTGTTTTGGACCCAATATAAGGATATGTTTGCAACTGAAAATGAAGATGCGGCTCAGGCGATCTGCCAGAGTTTCCGCAATAACCTATTAATTGTCCTTTTTGTAGATAATCGCCGGGTTTCACGATAATTGAATCTTTTTTCAAATGCGACAATTTTGAATACAAATAATCGCCATGACGAATAACAACAGTATTACCCCAATTTTGGGATAAATTAACCTGTCCGATTTCATTATCATCAATACCGTCCTGCACTGAAGATACCCAACCTGACGCCGGTGACTGAACAGGGAGGTTGAAGCAATAATAATCTGAACATTTGTCCCCATCCTGATGATATGTCTTATAATCTTCATTCACCACATCAAAATCAAGTGCATAACGATAGTCGTCTTTATGCGTAATCGCGCCATTATGACCTTGAGAAACCCGCCATTCACCAATAAATGGAAGAGAAATGTGAAAATAAGTTTGGCTTTTGAATCGTTGAGAATTAAGAAAATGCTTGTAATGATTAAGTTCGGGAGAATAATGTTGAAACGGCACTTTAAACAGGCCTGTTGCATGCAAGCGATTGTTCAAAAAATATAAAATCAGAAGTACAATCAAATTAAAAGGCAAGGAGTATAATGGTAAACCAAAAGTAAAAAGGATACCGTGTAGACCACTAATAACAAAAGCTGTCATTGGTATTACGGGAAGAAGAAGGAGGAAAGAACGGCGAGAAGCTACTACAAAAAATCCGCCCAATGCAATAGATGTAAGTATAAAATTGAATCCGATATAAGAATAAATCAAATGTGAAAAATCGGCTTCCATAAGCTGATAAAAGAAAAAACCAAGCAAGAAACCATAAATTGAAAGAATAAATGAAATGCGAGAATGTATCAAAATACCAATGGAAACAAGTATTCCAGCAAGGTCATTATACTGAAACAATATTGCACCCATAGAACGGAAATATAACAGCATAATATCAGCTATAGTCCATTGCATTATCCATTCGGTTACAGCAGAAAATAATAAAGGGAAGTGATTAACAACCAAATATGCAGAAGAGTCGTGAGGTTCGATAGCTGCAAAATTTTTCTCACCCATCATAATGAGCCATACTACTGCAAGAAAAGGAATGCTAAGAAATGGCAAGTTTTTAATGGCCAACTGATGCATAAACCAAACTGAAATAAAAAAAGTTAGAATAGCTGCAACAACAAGCCAAACGATAAATGCGCCGGTAAACTGATAATATGCTCCAATCGCCATGCCTGTGAGTGCAGAATTGTATGTATAGCTTCCATTACGAATTTCTTGATGACTATAGTGAAAAAAAAGTGCAGTCAACTGACCGATTACAACCATTATTAATGATGCGAATCCAGCTAATGGATGCATCCAAGCAACCAACATCAATGCAAAAGCCAACCATTTATTTTTTGAAAAATAAATTTGAGCGTAACTATTAAAGATACCTTCTATAAAAAGTTGGGCATAATATTTCAATGTATTAAACGACAAAATCTACCAATTTAATTTTTTTAAATGTGATGGGAGTATTTCATTTTTTTGTACATAATCAAGGGATTCACGTTTTCGGATCAAATGAGACCTTCCTTCTCTGTCAATCATTACAACTGCAGGTCGAAATGTAATAAACTGCATGGATTGTGTAATATTATATGCGCCCACATATTGCGCCACAACATGTTGTCCGGGCTTTAGAGGTGGTAATGATATTGCATCACGTACCACATCAATATTCATACATAAAGGGCCATAGAGTATAGTTTCTTCGGCATAATGACCCATTTCTTGTGCTGGTGAAATTTTATGATCGTACCAAAAAGATGTAAATAATGTATTCACTCCGAAGTCCAAGATAGTTGCTCTTCTTCCATCAGCCAATCGTTTATTGGCCAAAACAGTGCCTAATAAAAATCCTGTATCATCTACTAATGCACGCCCTGTTTCTAAATACAGAAAAGGAAGATTGTTTCTATCAAATCCGGCATTAAGCAAGGCCGATGTTATCGCTTCGGCATACTCTCCAATATCTGGCACAGCATCCGCCCCTGCATAATAAGAGCCCTTCAATGTATTTTTTGAAGCGAATCCACCACCCATGTCAATATAGGTAATTATATGATTAAATTTCTTTTTAATTTGAATAGCCAATTCCGTCATTTTTGCAGTTGCCACAGCATAAGCGGATGGCGTCATCATAAAGGTTCCGATATGAGTATGAATACCTACCAAATCAAGTGCATCATTCATCAGAATTTTATTAACTGCCTCCCATGCCTGACCATTTTCATAATTAAATCCAAATCTATCCCATTGTGGATATACACCGGTATCCATATTTATACGAATAGCAACTCTTGGCTTAGATTTCGAACTAGAAGCTAATTCTGTTAATAAATATAATTCATCAAAATGGTCAATATGTATCAAGGTATTGTTTTTCATTGCCAACAGTAAATCGTGCTTAGATTTATCAGGACCATTAAAAATGATTTTATCACCCGGCACACCATTTTGCAAAGCTTTTTCATATTCAAATCCAGAAACCACCTCAGCCCATGATCCCATTTGGTGATACACATTGCAAACGGCATTCAGATAACAAGTTTTATAAGACCAAGCAAACTGAATTTTAGGATAACGAGTTTCAAAAGCCCGCTTTGCCATCATAAAATTATCACGAATTTTTTTCTCTGAGTATACAAAAAGTGGCGATCCAAATTCATTTATCAAATCAACAACAGGAATTCCGTCAATATGTGTTAGTGGCAACCATTCAGTTCGTCTACCAAACTTATTGGAAATGCTGGCATTTAATGGCCTGATAAGAGGGCGTTCATAGATTTTTTTTTCTTTCTTCTTCATCATATAAAATATTATAGCTCGCCGTTAATGGAAATTTGTTCAAATTCATTCATGTTAACAATCATGTCATATGCATAGCGAATAAACAACTTGCCTGTTTCATATTTTCTGAAATAAGTAACATCATTACCCATACCGATATTCACAACACTTTCCACCTGATTTTGCCCTGCACCAGTAGTAAGATAGCACCAAGCCGGAAAACGGGGATTAATTTCTATCAGATAATATTTATCATCTACTGTTTTCATAACTTCCAATTCAAACGGGCCATTCCATTGGGTTTCTTTTACTAGTTTACGAGTTAGTTCAATCAATTTCTTATCCGAAATTGTAACACCCGCCCAAGCTTTACCTTTATCAGTAATATAAAGTTTACGCATAGGGACAGCGCCAACTAGTTTGCCTGCACCATCGCCCACACCGCATACATTGAGCTCGGTGCCCGGAATAAATTCCTGCAACAAAACAGGTAATCCCCATTGTGCACTAATTTTGTCAAAATGTTGTATGGACTGTTCATTTGTATAAGCAATTTTTGCATCATAAAATTTACCTTTTACTACAATAGGAAAATTCATGTCAACCAGCTTTGCGCTTACCTCACGAGCAGAATGTACAAGTGTTGCGGCAGGTACTTTAACCCCATGATTTTTACCGTATTCAAAAAGATTAACCTTGTTTCGGGATTCAAATTGTTGTAAAGAAGGAACCACCATTCGGACACCCAATTCGTCACGTAATTTTTGTTCCAATTTGATGAAGTTGAAAAGTTCAGCGTCAAAATTGGGAAATAGAAAATCAATTTTCTCAATGGATTGAATATACCTAAATCGCTCAAACATCATATCTGTACCTGCTGATGGATAAGGAACCTGATACACTTTATCCACAAGATTACGCATATAGATTCCAGGTTCGAGGGCTTCATAACTCAGCCCAATAATACGCACATCAAAGCTTGAAGCTTCTTTTAGAGATCTGATTACAGGGACACCCGGCCCTGGACTATCAATAGCGTTTATCCCGGTAACTGCAATCGTATAACACGGCTTCATCTTTTTTTTTCTCTTCATCTTAAATAAGATTACTTATTCATGCTCAACGAGTGAGTTTATAATTAGACAACATTGATTCCAAATCAAACAAATCTTTTTCGATAGTAGAACGCTCCACGTCGTATGATTCCATAATCGAGACAATAATTTGTTCATTTGAAAAGCCAGATTGCATATATTTTAAGATTTCAGTTGCAATAGGATTAGCCGTATAGCTGTCGCCTGAAGAAGGATTGAAAAGAAATCCTGAATCGCTTATGGCAATATCTTTTTTAAGTTTCATTACATAGATAATTTATGCAAAGGTATTTGATGAATTCACATATATCGTTATAAAATTTGGAAAAAGATGTATAATATTCAGGAGATAAGTTGAAATAGAAAATCAATCAAGTAGTTTATCTATTGGGATTCGATGAGGTGAGGGATTTGTCTTAAATGCAGAGATGGTTTCGCCGGTGATTTTCTTAAACTGATTACTAAGATACTGAACACTGCTATAGCCCATCATAAAGGCAATTTCGCTCACGGTAAAAGCATCACTCAACAACATTTCTTTTGTCTTTTCTATTTTAAGAAGAATGATATATTTTTCGAGTGTTGTGCCTGTAACTTTTGAAAACAACTTTGATAAACGATCGTAAGGAAGTTGTAATTTTTGACTGATATAATCAGAATTCCTTAAAAGGGAATTGGCATTGTATGCGTAAAAAATCAGTTCAACAGCTGCCTGCTTGATGCGTTCGCAAATCATCTCATCGGGGTTGTAAACCGGTTCAAATCCATACCTTCTGAAGATATTGATAATATAAGAATCAGAAATCCGATCAGGTGCCTTCAATACAACTTCTCCGGCAATCACACTTTGTAAACGAATATGCTTCTCATGTGAAAATACCAGCTCAATGAGTTGTACGCAACTCATGCAATACATGTTTTTGAGATGGTATTTCCGAATCACTAATTGAACATAATGTAAAAAACTATGGAGCTATGCGAATCTCTGGTTCAAGCGTAACCGTTGTTTTAATAGAGTTAGAAATAAGGCAAGCTGCTTCAGATTTATGCAAAATCTTTTCGGCCTTTTCTTTATCTGCTTCATTTAAGATGGTGAGTACAGGGCGAAGCTTTACTTCTGTCATCAGAAATTTTCCCTCTACTTTATCAAGTACCCCTTCCGAGTCGCATGAAAAAGCAGAAAATTCAAGTTTAGAGAACCCGGCAACGGCCAAAAAAGTGGTCATAAAACAACTAAGTACAGCCGCTGTGTAAAGATGCTCGGGTGACCAAATATGGGGAATGCCATTATCAAATTGAGGAGGAGTGGCCACATCAAATTCGAGTGGGAGGTCGGGTGATACAATATGGCCTTTGCGCCCCTCAACCCATGTTAGTTTTACTGGATAACTGTGTGGTGTCATACAATATTTATATTATGAATTATAATGCGTCAAGAACATTTTTTAGTTTTTGCTGAACCTCGGAGGCAATTGGAAGTATGGCATCGTTGCCAACTGCCGTCATAGCCGAAGATGGATCAATGGTTGCCACTTCGATATCATTATTATCTAATTTGCGTAGTGTAACATTACATGGCAACATCGTGCTTATTGTAGGTTCGATTTGCAAAACTTTATCGGCAAATACAGGATTGCATGCGCCCAAAATGGTATGAGGAAGATAATCCTTATCCAACTTCTTTTTCATCGTGGCTTGAATGTCAATTTCCGTAAGCACACCAAACCCCTCTGTTTGAAGAGCGGCTATAACTTTTTCCTTGGCTTCTTCAAAGCTGATGCCGGAGATACGTTTTGATTGATAATACTTCATAATGATACTAATTTTAGACAAAAGTAATATCTAAGGTACATTTTAAATGTAATATAAGTTACTTATGTAAAAATGCGAATTGTATCAGCGATTATGGATAAGATGAAAGTGTACTAAAAACCATTCCTTCCAGAAAAGTAGCCAGCATCTTTTCATTGTTTTTAGTTGTGAGATTCGTAATTTTGGGTAAATGCTGCATATAAAATTTCTGACTATGTGCAATCTCAATGATTGAAGAAGCCAGCGTTCGTGAATAAGGATAAGAGGGATTCATATCATGAAGGTATGAAGCAAAACGAACCACTAGTTGTTTATAGGATTGAAAAAACTGACTTTGATTATCATCCTTAACATGACTGGTAAAAAATGATTTAGTCCACTCAGCAATAACAACCTGATAAAGCAGTTTTTCGTTAATATGAGCCACAGAATTATCAACTTCTACAATAGCTGAAAAAAATTGAATTGATTTTTTAATTTTTATATCTGGCTTTCTGCAACGATTTGTTGCCTTTTCGAGACGATAATCCAACCACGTCCAATACCAATTTATAAGATACATAAGAAGCCGATGCTTATTTTCAAAATAACGATATACGCTGGCCTCTGTAGTAGGTATTGCGTCGGCGAGCTTTTTAAACGTAAAGGCCTCTAATCCCATTTCATGAATCAAGAGCAAGCCCTTACCGACAATTTCCTTTCCTAAGGCAGAATCCTCGGGATTACGGATATAAAGTTGTGGATTAAGTGCCCTGATGAGATAAGTCATGATTGTTAATTATTTTTCAAATGTAATAAATATTGACAATAGTAATACTATCACAAAACAAAGTATTACTATCTTTGTTCCTCGAAAAACAAACTTATGAAAAATATATTTGAAAATTTAAAACACGATTTACCGGCCAGCATTGTGGTCTTCTTTGTTGCTGTGCCTCTGTGCTTGGGCATTGCACTTGCTTCAGGGGCGCCGCTTTTTGCCGGCATTATTGCCGGTATTGTAGGCGGAATTGTGGTGGGCGGAGCCAGTGGTTCTGCATTAGGTGTATCCGGCCCTGCTGCTGGTTTGGCTGTTATCGTTTTCTCTGCGATTGCCACTTTGGGAAGTTGGGAAGCGTTTTTGATGGCAGTTGTTATCGCCGGCATTATTCAAATCATTTTAGGATTTTTGAAACTAGGTACCATTGCTTATTACTTTCCAAACTCAGTTATCAAAGGCATGTTAAGCGGTATCGGATTGCTTATCATTCTGAAACAGATACCCCATGCTTTTGGATACGACAAGGACTATGAGGGTGATATGGGATTCAACCAACCGGATGGAGAAAATACTTTTTCTGAAATCTTAAAAATGACGGACTTCATAAATCCTGGAGCCATAATCATTGCAGCCACGGCACTATTCATCCTCATCCTGTGGGATCAGGTATTAATGAAAAAGCATAAAATATTCAGCATGATTAACGGGCCTCTTGTAGCCGTTTCTTCAGGAATCATTCTTAACATTCTCTTTCAAAACAATATACTTCCCTTTTCTCTTACCGAAAAACAAATTGTACAAGTACCGGTTTCCACTTCTTTCTCGTCTTTCATCGGCCAGTTTACGATGCCCGATTTTTCACACTTCACTAATATAAATGTATATACCATAGCCATTGTACTGGCTATTGTTGCAAGTTTAGAAACATTACTGAGTGTTGAAGCCACCGACAAATTAGATCCCTTTAAACGGGTTACCCCTACCAACCGCGAACTTAAAGCCCAAGGTATTGGCAATATCATTTCTGGCCTGATTGGAGGTCTGCCACTGACACAAGTTATCGTAAGAAGCAGTGCCAATATATCATTCGGAGGAAGAACGAAGATGTCTGCAATAATACATGGGGTTTTAATTTTAATCAGTGCTATTTTTATTCCACGTATTTTAAATTTGATTCCATTAGCCAGCTTGGCATCCGTATTATTCGTTGTAGGATACAAACTAGCCAAACCCTCTCTCTTTAAGCAAGCATATAAGTTGGGATGGGAACAATTCATCCCCTTTATCGCAACCATTGTTGGGATTTTGCTTACTGATTTGCTCAAAGGCATCGCAATTGGGATGGGTTTTGCCATTTTTTATCTCCTTCGAAACAACTTTCGAAATCCGTTTTATGTTTGGAAAAATGGGGATAAGCAAACACCCAAGCGTATAGTTACTTTATCAGAAGAGGTTTCTTTTCTAAACAAAGGAAGTATTTTACAAATGCTGAATCATGTGCCCGAAGGTTGCCACGTTATAATAGACGGAACCAAGTCCAAATTCATTCATTATGACGTTATGGAAATCATTAAAAATTTTATGACATCAGCCAAAACAAAAAATATAACTGTAGAATTACAAGGATTAGAAATTGATAAATAATATATATTATGAGAACAGTCACAAAAGAAATTCAGCATGCTTTAACACCCGAACAAGCGCTCAACATCTTAAAAAAAGGTAACGAACGATTTGTAAGTAATCTGAAAGCAAACCGTAATCTTCTTGAACAAGTCAACGATACAGCCGATGGGCAGTTTCCGTTTGCCTTTGTGCTAAGCTGTATTGATTCGAGAACATCTGCCGAATTAATATTCGATCAGGGGCTGGGTGATATTTTTAGTTGTCGCATTGCGGGCAATATTCTGAATGAAGATATTTTGGGCAGCATGGAGTTTGCTTGCAAAGTAGCAGGTGCAAAAATCGTTTTGGTACTTGGCCACAGCCGTTGCGGTGCCGTTAAAGGAGCTTGCGATCATGTAGAGCTCGGGAATCTGACAACGCTGATAAAAAAAATACAACCTGCTGTTGATGCCGAATCAATCACATTAGAAAATAGAAATTCAAGTAATAATGAATTTGTGGAGCGCGTTGCCAGCATTAATGTTGAGCTGACAGCAAAACAAATCACAGAACGCAGCCCGATTCTTAAAGAGATGGTGGAGAAAAAAGAAATCATCATTGCCTCGGGCATGTATGATGTAGAAACGGGAGAAGTGGATTTCTACACTTCAGAACACAAGCCAAGTATGCAATCATCAATGATAACGGCGAGCTAAAAATGACTTTATGACAACATTTTCATCATGGCTTCAATGGCTTGCCTGATATTATTCCGCACATCAAGCAAACTTGCTTCCATCATATAGCAAGGGGCTGAGATGATTCGAGAAGCATGGTCAATAGAAATTTCACGAACTGATTTCATAACCGGTATTGCGCCGGTTTTTTTTATGCCTTCACTAATGGCTTGAATTTCGTATGGTGACTGTTCAGAGATTGTGCCAACAGTAAGTTCGGGATGAATGTGTAACGATTCCAGCGCTTTAGCAACCACAACCGGGCCCATACACAATGCTACAACTGGTTTTTTATTTTGCACCATAGCTTTGATGGCAGCAGATACATCCTCACGAATTGTACCGTCTGGTCCTGAAAAAGCCCATTGGGTAAGATTTTTAGCAGTACCAAATCCTCCGGGTATCACAAGTCCATCCACCCCACTAGCATTAAATGATTGTAACGGTTGAATATGTCCACGAGCGATACGAGCTGCTTCAACCATCATATTTCTTTTTTCGTTCATTTCATTTCCGGTCATATGATTTACAACATGATGTTGAAAATCATCAGGAGCAAAACAAACCGCTTCTGCACCCAACTCGGCAATGGCTAAGAGCGCGAATACGGATTCATGAATTTCAGCGCCATCATAAACGCCACAACCTGAAAGAATAACTGCAATTTTTTTCATAACATGATTATATAATCAGATTTCAAATTAAATAAAGAAAAATTAAGGAATCAAAAAAGCATTAATCAGGACGCCGGCTGCCAATCCGGGCAATGTTCCCAAAAGTGAATTCATGAGTTTCTTTTTTCCTGCCTGCATACGATAACCATCAACAAATAATTCTTCATTGAGGAATGGAGCATCTTCAATAGCTGTTTTTCCAACCTTTGGTTTGATCGCGCCATTAACAGCAACAAAAACAGTTGACGGAAGAGGTGAAACAAAAAAGTTTAACAGGCCTCCGCCTAATCCTACAAAAGCCCCTCCTAGTGTTGACAATGGTGATTTAAAGTGTTTACGAGCCGAACGACGCCCCATTACCCAACACCTCATTTCATATTCAGTCAGCACAAAACGCCTGTCAAGCGTATCCTGCATATAAATCATTCGTTCTGTGTCGGCTACACTAATTGTGTCGGCATACACCCTTAAACTGTCCATGTTGCGCTTACGCACGTTAAAAACTTTATGTTTGGCTATGGTTTTGGGTTTGCCTGCTTCGCGATAATATAGATACGGGCTGCTTAAATCAAAACTATCTATACAGAAATAAAACGGTTTAATTTCTCCCGATTTCATTACAAACTGATGAGGGTGGATATCGGCAATTTCAGATTTTTCCATCCGTTTCACTTTCTTCATAGATGTGTAATAAATCAAGAACGAATCCTCTTTTTCAACCAACGATGGTATCTCTTTGCCATTCAGCAGCAGAATTAAATCCTGTGCATAATTCATTTGAGAAAAACAAAAAATAAAAAAAACAACAAGGGCCTGGTTTATTCCTAATCTCATGAGCGATTTAAATTAACTATGCAAACGTAAGAGATTTTTTTAGATTAAACAGGTATTAACAGAGATATGTTAAGAAAAGGGAGGATATTTGTTGGCTCGATAGAATGACTACATTTGTTCTATAAAACTTCATTTTATGCCTAGAAATCACTTCCTGCTAAGGCATCTCGGGCCTGATGCTGAACAAACAAAAGCTATGTGTTCAACCCTGCAAGTTTCCGATGTGGGCGAACTCATTCAACAAGTTATTCCGTCGCATATTGTAAATCCCAAACCTTTGAATTTTGAAGAAGGAATGAGTGAGCATCAATATTTACAACATATATGGGAAATTGCCCAGCAAAACAAACGCTATGCAAACTTTATAGGTCAGGGTTATTACGGTACCATTACCCCCTCTCCTATTTTAAGAAATATTTTCGAAAACCCGGGATGGTACACAGCATACACGCCCTATCAAGCAGAAATTGCTCAAGGACGAATGGAAGCACTATTAAACTTCCAAACCATGATTATGGATTTAACCGGAATGGATTTAGCCAATGCATCATTATTAGATGAAGCCACAGCAGCTGCTGAAGCGATGGGTATGGCTTTTCATATGAGAAGCAAAGACGCTGAATCAAAAGCTGTCAATAAATTTTTTGTTGCTGACAGTTGCTTTGCGCAAACCATCTCTGTCCTTCAAACCCGTGCCGTACCTATGGGTATAGAGCTAGTAGTTGGAAATATTCAATCGTTTCAACCTGACGAAACCTATTTTGGATTGATTTTTCAATATCCTGACGCAATAGGAAATATTGACCAACAATCTTCATTAATACAACAAGCACATGCATTACAGATGAAGGTGGTTGTAATTGCCGATATCATGAGCTTGGCATTACTTAGCCCACCAGGCGAATGGGGTGCTGATATAGTTGTCGGCAACACCCAGCGATTCGGCGTTCCTATGGGGTATGGCGGCCCTCATGCTGCATATTTTGCGACAAAAAAAGAATTTCAACGTCAGATACCGGGTCGTATTATTGGGGTTTCTGTTGATGCTGCCCAACAACCTGCGTTACGCATGTCGTTGCAAACACGTGAGCAACACATCAAACGCGATAAAGCTACTTCCAATATCTGTACTGCTCAAGCACTTTTAGCTATCATGGCCTCGATGTATGCCGTATATCATGGGCCAAGAGGTATTAAAGACATTGCTCTTCAAATTCATAAAAAAACAACTTTACTTCGAAAAAAATTATCCGATGCGGGGTATAAAATTATCAATCATGATTTCTTTGATACCATTACTATTCAGCCAGAAAGTGATGAGTTGGAACAAATCAAACAGTTGGCCGAAGAAAAAGAGTGTAATTTTTTCTACACTGATAAAGGCCTGATATCGCTATCTGTTGATGAAACAACCAACTTGGGCATGCTGAATCTTGCCTTGACAATTTTTACTCAGACAAAAAAAATAGCATCATCTTCAATTAGTGAAACAGAATACAACGAAATTAATTCTGTTATATCAAATGCACATATTCGCAAAACACCATATCTAACAGCACAGGTATTTAATTGCTATCATTCAGAAACCGAACTGATGAGATACATACGCAAGCTGGAAGGTAAAGATATATCACTTAACTTATCAATGATCTCTTTAGGATCATGCACGATGAAACTGAATGCGGCAACTGAGATGATGCCATTGAGCTGGCCCGAATTTAATGCCATCCATCCTTTTGTTCCATCTGCTCAGGCTCAAGGATACGCACAAATTATTCGCACATTAGAGAGAGATTTAGCAGAGATAACTGGTTTTGACGCTATTTCATTACAACCCAACTCCGGTGCTCAGGGCGAATATGCAGGGCTGATGGTTATTCGTGCTTATCATCAGAGCCGTGGCGACCACCATCGCAATGTGGTGCTTATTCCGGCATCAGCCCATGGCACTAATCCGGCCAGCGCCGTTATGGCCGGCATGCAGGTAGTAGTTGTGGCATGTGATGATATGGGAAATATCAATGTCGCTGATTTAAAAGAAAAAGCCCAAAAATATCAGGACACACTTTCGTGCCTTATGGTAACTTATCCTTCTACACATGGTGTGTATGAAGAATCTATCATAGATGTAACCCGCATCATACATGAAAACGGAGGACAGGTATATATGGACGGCGCCAACATGAATGCACAGGTAGGCATAACCAATCCTGCTATGCTCGGTGCAGATGTATGTCATCTGAATCTTCATAAAACATTTGCTATACCCCATGGAGGGGGCGGCCCAGGCATGGGACCTATAGGTGTAAAATCTCATCTTACACCCTTTCTTCCCGGTCATCCTATTATTAAAACCGGCGGTGATAAAGCTATACATGCAGTATCAGCAGCACCTTTCGGAAGCCCGCTCATCGTTATTATTTCTTACGGATATATCAAAATGCTGGGAGGTTATGGATTGCGAAAATCCACTGAAATGGCTATTTTCAATGCTAATTACATGAAAGAAAAAATCGCAAAACATTATCCCATTCTCTATACAGGAAAACATAACCGCGTTGCTCATGAATTCATTGCAGATTGCAGAGAGTTCAAAAAAACAGCCGGTATTGAAGTGGTTGATATCGCAAAACGATTAATGGACTATGGGTTTCATGCGCCTACCGTTTCATTTCCTGTTGCTGGCACGTTGATGATTGAACCGACAGAAAGTGAATCAAAAGATGAAATGGATCGCTTTTGTGATGCACTTATCCAAATCCGGGAAGAAATACGTGAAATTGAAACGGGTGTAGCCGATATGCAACAGAATGTACTTAAAAACGCCCCTCATACGGCTGAAATAGTAACAGCAGACGAATGGAATTATCCATACACTCGAACCCAAGCTGCTTATCCGCTGAATTTTGTAAAAGAGAATAAATTTTGGCCCCCTGTTTCTCGTGTTGACAATGCTTATGGCGACCGAAATTTGGTTTGTTCATGCTTGCCACTCGAAGCATATGCTGAAACAATAAACGGATAGACCTATTTGTATGATGCACGGATGGGAATATAACTCTCCCGATATTTTTGACACCATCAGGAGTTTGCATTTTGAACACTTGACAGCAAGTTGGTCGCCATATACTTTACGATTTATTAACCCTGCTCGTACTTCGAGAGGCACTATGCTGGAAAGACAAATATGGTTATTGAGGGTGTATGAAACCAACCGACCTGATATTTTCGGGCTAGGTGAGTGTGCTCCATTGCCAGGTCTCAGTATTGAAACGCCACAGATGACTGTTAAGAACTTATCTGATGTTTGCTTACGGATTAATCAATACTCTAATTTGCTTAGCGACGATAACTTGTGCTTTCCGTCAGTAAGGTTTGCCCTCGAACAAGCATTGATTGATTTGCTGAGAGGAGGAAAACGTATTTTATTTCCATCAAAATTTACCGACGGGAATGAGCAAATCACTATTAATGGGCTTATCTGGATGGGTTCACCACAGTTTATGATTGACCAGCTTAACGAAAAAATCAATCAAGGATTCAAGTGCATCAAGATGAAAATCGGGAGTATGAAATTTGAAGAAGAGTTAGCTATTCTGCAAGAGCTTAGAAATACTTTCGGATACGACGAAATTGAATTGCGCTTAGATGCCAATGGCGCATTTGACTCTTCAGAAGCATTAGATCGGCTCGAAAGCTTGGCGCCTCTGCAAATTCATTCTATCGAACAGCCCATTGTCGCTGGGCAATGGGATTTGATGGCCGACATTTGCCGCCAAAGCCCGATACCCATTGCATTAGATGAAGAATTGATTGGGAACTACAATCGCGAAGAAAAAAGCGAGATACTGGATGCCATTCTCCCGTCGTACATTATTCTTAAACCATCATTAACCGGAGGATTTCAGCATTGTAGTGATTGGATTGAGTTAGCAGAAGAACGCTCAATCGGTTGGTGGATAACCTCATCACTTGAAAGTAATATTGGATTAAATGCCATTGCTCAATGGACATTCACATTACAAAACCCGATGCCACAAGGACTGGGAACAGGAAAACTTTTTCACAACAACTTTGAATCGCCGTTAGTCATGCACAATGATATGCTCATATACGATACAGCCAACAAGTGGAAAATTAATCTCTCTGATGCATAAAATTATTCGCATAAAGGGAAAGATATATCAATACGAAACATTGGCCGAGATGTCCAACCACGCATATGGTTGGGAAAAAGATTTATATTACTTTGCCGCATGGTTAACCATGCCACAGAGCCATCCTATTATGTTTCAAACATCCGGATCAACTGGAACGCCCAAAGAAATATATTTCAAAAAAGAAGAAATACTACATGCAGCCAATCGTACAAATAACTACTTCAAGATTAACAAGAATGCAAATTTATTACTAGCACTCCCTTGCCAATATGTAGCCGGTCGCATGATGGTTGCACGTGCTTGGGCATCTAGTGCAAATTTAATACCGATAGCTCCAACACTATGTCCTGAAATACCACAACATCCAACACTTGAATTTGCAGCATTTACACCTGCTCAATTCCAATCGCTACTTGATTGCAATTTCAACAATCAACTTCATAAAATATCAAAAATAATACTTGGTGGAGGACCGGTTCATACAAAACTCAAGCAATCTATTTCAAATTTCCAGAATCAGATATATGCCACATACGGCATGACAGAAACCCTTACACACGTGGCAGTTCAAAAACTTTGCCCTGAAAAATGGGATTCGTTTCATTCCATTCATCCTGAAATCAGATTTTCTATCAACGATGCAGGTTGTCTTATCATAAATGAAAAAAATCATTGTATTGTAACCAATGATATGATAAAACTGATTACCCCTTCATCATTTGAGTGGCTTGGCAGAGCTGATAATGTAATCAATTCAGGAGGCATAAAAATTCATCCCGAACAAATGGAATATGCAATTGTTCAAGCAGGGTTGTTAGCTGAAAACACATTCTATATTTCTTCAAAATCAAATGAAAAATTTGGAGAAAAAATAGTTCTTGTAAGCACTCAATATGTTAATAGTTTCACATTAAATCAAATCAATAATCTGTTTAACCATCATAAAAAAATTCATGAATCTGTGCAGATAAGCGAATTACAGACAACAAGGAGTGGGAAAATTATCAGAGATAAATTTTGACATGAAGCGCAAGCAGCAACTCTATTCACATTTTTCTTGTATTTTTGAAACAAATTCATGCAGATGAAAACACTAACGGGTATCTCAAGAATTATCGTAGGCACACTTTTCGTTATTTCCGGTCTGATTAAAGCAAACGACCCTCATGGATTTGCATATAAATTGGAAGAATACTTTGTGGTATTCAGTACAGAAATGGGAAGTAAAAAGACAGAAGTACCCCAAGAAATTGACGAGGCCATAAAACAATCGCCCTGTTTTAGCAAGCTACAATTCAAAAAGGAATACACACAAGAAGTAATTCCACGAGCAGAATTAGGTTTTTTTAAACGAACGCTGGTAGATGTATTTATGTATCTATCCAAACATGCTTTGCTGTTGGCTATTTTTATATGTGTGATTGAAATTGTGTTGGGATTGTTTACTGTGATGGGCTTTCAAATGAGGATGGTAAGTTGGATACTTATACTCATGATTATCTTCTTCACTTTTCTCACGTTCTATTCAGCATATTTTAATAAAGTTACCGACTGTGGCTGTTTTGGCGATGCATTAAAACTTACACCCTGGCAATCCTTTAGCAAGGATATTTTTCTGCTCGTTTTTATTTTGCCTATCTTTTTTGCACGAAAAAAAATCAAAGGTTCGCCACTCAACACATATGAATATATTATTAGTGCGATTTCATTAGTATTAATGATAGCGTTGTGTGTGTTGCAATTCAAATGGCTATTCCCTATTTATTTTCATGCAGCGTTTTTAGGAATTCGTTTTCTAGCATCCATTAAGATGCGAGCCGTTGTGCAAGAATTATTATTGTTGTTATTAATTACACTTGGTTCATCCATATTTGCCATGCATTGCATCGAGCACCTTTCGATTAGGGACTATCGCCCATGGCGCATAGGGAATCAAACGCGTGAACTTCGTGTAGGCAAGCCCGAAAATGCCATTATTGAAATGGTTTACCTGAATAAGGAGTCGTGTGCAGAAGTTCGACATTCAACTGATGACTGGTCGTGGCTAGATAGTACTTTTGAAGCCACGCACTTATTTTACAAGCAAGATAAACGCGTTATTGAAGCCGCTGTTGAACCCAAAATAAAGGACATGAGTTTGGAAGATCCAGAAACTGGCGAAAATATTGCTGATTCCTTATTTTCAAATTCGGGTTATGCATTTCTCTTAGTTGCTCCAGACCTTAAGAAAACATCGCTTAAAAACATGGATCGCATCAATCAAATTTCTGAATACGCATTATCAAAACAAATCATGTTTGTAGGTGGTACCTCATCATCAGCAGAAATGATAGAAGATTTCAGGCATGCTAATCAAAATCTTTTCCGTTTTTACTTTAACGATGAGAAAGCATTAAAAACAATAGTCAGGAGCAATCCAGGTTTGGTATTACTGCATAACGGAATAGTTGTAGGAAAATGGCACTACAACGACATTCCCACATTAGATCAAATAAAAACGCGATATCTAAAATAAACATGATCCGATATTTTTTACATCGGGTTGGTTATGGCATTTTGGTATTAGCAGGAATAGCAATCATACTTGGTCTCTTATTTTTTACTTACCTCAACAATAACAATCAGGCCATCTATGAGATGACTGGTCAAAATACATCAGCGGCAGAAATTGAACGCATTCGTGATGAGTACCACATGAACAAGCCGGTACTAATACAATTAGCATTATATCTAAACGACCTTTCTCCTTTAGCTTATCATAGTCATTCACCCAACAGCAATTTATATTTCAAGCCAGATTCATATCATGGATTCCGAATTATTCCAATCGGGAATCAAGAAGGATTTTTTTTGAAAGCCCCTTATTTGCGTAGAAGCTACCAAACACAAGCACTCGTAGGAAGCACACTGTTGCAATGTCTTCCCGGCACACTCATTTTGGCTCTTAGTGCCATGATTTTGGCTTCCATATTGGGTATTTTTTTTGGCATTGTATCAACTTGGACCTATGGTCGTTGGCCTGATAAATTTCTATTATTCATCAGCACTTTAGGTATGTCGCTTCCCTCATTTTTTATAGCCATTGTATTTAGTTGGCTTTTTGGATATGTTTGGCATGCACACACAGGATTAAACCCTTGGGGTAATTTATTTGTTATTGACGATTACACAGGTCAAAGTAATATTGTGCTAAAAAATTTGATTTTGCCATCTGTTACTTTAGGCATACGACCACTAGCCGTCATCATGCAATTAACCCGTAACAACCTATATGATGTAATGTCGAGTGACTACATACGCACAGCACGATCCAAGGGATTGGGAACCATCTCTGTTATTTTAAAACATGCATTGAGAAATGCATTAAATCCTGTTATAACAGCAATATCAGGATGGTTGGGTAGTTTGTTAGCAGGAGCCGTTTTTGTTGAATACATTTTTGGATGGCGCGGATTAGGTCGTGAAATGGTAAATGGATTACAAAAACTTGATTATCCAGTAGTGATGGGAAGCATACTAACCATTGCCACTATGTTTGTACTGATTAATCTATTGGTTGATTTACTGTATGGAGTAATGGATCCACGAATCAGACGTTAGCCATATCATACAAGATTTCCTTCTTTCATCTTTTCAGCATTTTCAGCAAATTGTAGCTGTTCGATAAACTCATCAAGATGACCATTGATTACATCCGGCAAATTATAAACAGTAAGGCCTATACGATGATCAGTAACACGACCTTGTGGATAATTATAAGTACGAATTTTGGCACTGCGATCGCCTGTACTCACTAAGGTTTTGCGCTTGCTTGCAATCGCTTCCTCATGTTTGCGAACTTCTTCTTCATACAATTTAGTACGCAGCATATTCATAGCTTTTTCACGATTTTTAAGCTGTGTTCGTTCCGTTTGACACATCACAACCGTGCCGGATGGAATATGAGTCAGAATTACTTTCGTTTCTACTTTATTTACGTTTTGTCCGCCTGCCCCGCCACTTCGAGCAGTATCCATTTTTACATCTGCATCACGAAGTTCAAAATCCACTTCTTCGGCCTCAGGCAAAACAGCTACAGTTGCTGCACTAGTATGAACGCGACCACTGGCTTCCGTATCAGGCACACGTTGTACCCTATGCACTCCACTCTCAAATTTTAATGTGCCATATACATCTTCACCATTCACCTCTACCACAACTTCTTTATAGCCGCCCACAGTGCCTTCGCTCTCGGTGAGAATATTTGAACTCCAACCTTTTCTTTCGGCATATTTCAAATACATTCTCAATAAGTCGCCGGCAAAAATTGAGGCCTCATCTCCCCCTGTGCCTGCACGAATTTCGAGTATGGCGTTCTTGCTATCTTGCGGATCTTTAGGAATAAGTAGAATACGAATGTTTTCTTCCATTTCTTCTTTTTCGGGCTCCAATTCATCCAACTCCATTTTGGCTAAAGCCCTAAACTCCTCATCTTTCTCGGCTTCAAGTACTTTTTTTGCAGAATCAATATTTGCACACAATAATTGATATTTTTTAAAGGCATCCACTATTGGCATCAGGTCTTTGTACTCTTTATTCACCTTGACATAATTCTTCACATCTGCAACCAGTCCGGGATCTGACAATTGCTCGCCTAAATCAAGCCAACGCTGGTAAATCAATGACAACTTCTCCAACATAATCTTTTCTTATTGATATACAAAAGTGCCCAACTCGGAAGAGATGGTCAACTTGTTTGAATTACTTGCTTCGCAGCGTCCAATAATCTGTGCTTCAATTCCTAGATTGCGAGCTATTTCGATGATGGATGCAGCCATGTTTTCAGATGTATAAACCTCCAAACGGTGCCCCATATTAAATACTTTGTAAAGCTCCTCAGGTGCTGTACCTGATTGCTGCATTATGGTTTTGAACAAAGGAGGAATAGGAAGAAGCTGATCTTTGATGACGTGTAATCCAGATACAAATTTCATGACTTTGGTTTGAGCGCCGCCCGTACAATGGATGATGCCATGAATGTCAGATCTGTGTTGCCGTAGTATCTGCTGAATTAAAGGAAGATAAGTTCGAGTAGGTGAAAGCACTAATTTGCCATAAGTAAGACCTGTTTCAGGTTCGATATCCGTTAGTTTAATATTCCCTGCATACACCAGCGATTCATCAGTAGCCGGATCAAAACTTTCTGGATACTTGCTATAGTATTCATGAGCAAAAACATCATGCCGTGCAGAGGTCAAACCGTTGCTACCCATCCCTCCATTATATGCATCCTCATAAACGGATTTGCCATACGAAGCAAAGCCAATAATCACATCACCGGGATGAATTTGTATATCAATAATATCTTTTCTTGGAAGACGAGCGAATGCAGTAAATCCGACATCTAATGTTCTTACTATATCGCCTACATCAGCAGTTTCACCACCTGAAAGCACAATTGAAACTCCATGATTCTGCATTTTTTGAATAAAATCCTGGGTACCTTCAATTAAAAATGAAAGAACATCACCCGGAATAAGATTCTTATTTCGGCCAATGGTACTTGATAGAATAATATCATTTGTGATACCGGCACAAGCCATATCATCCAAATTCATGACAATGGCGTCTTGTATAATCCCTTTCCATACGCTATTGTCGCCTGTTTCTTTCCAATAGATATAAGCCAATGAAGTTTTAGTGCCGGCAGTATCAGCATGCATTACATTACAATATAATGCATCGTTGGCAACCAGGTCGGGGAGTATTTTGCAAAAAGCATTAGGGAAAATACCTTTATCTAGATTTTGTATGGCCTGATGCACTTCCGACTTATCAGCCGATACACCACGTTTTTCGTATTTAGTATTCATGTTGGCTAAATCAATAAATAAAAAAGAGCATCCCGCTAGCTAGACAGAATGCTCTTATGATTGTGTTAAGCTTGCTATTCTTCTTCTTTTTCTTTCTTTGGTTTAAAGTTATCGCTAATTTTCTTCACCGTAACACGGCGATTCAAACGATGCGCATCTTCAAACTTCTTTTCACCGTTTTCTTCTTTCTTCAGGTTATTGATATACTCTTCGGTAAGTTGCGTGTCTTTAGTAAAGATGAATCCGGACTCAGCACCTTTCATATCACGCTGAAGCTTACGTGGCTCAGATTCACCATATCCTTTGGCTTGCAGGCGTTCTTTTTCAATACCATTATCCACTAAATATTTTACTACAGCATCTGCACGACGTTGGGATAAATCCTGGTTATACTTATCACTACCACGAGCATCGGTATGCGCTCCCAATTCAGCAATCATTGTAGGATTGTCTTTCAATATCACAATAATCTTATTCAAAGTATCATTGTATTCCTGAAACCATTCTGCTTTATCAAAAACGAATTGTATTTCAAATTCCAAATCCACTTTTTGTGTTTTGAGCAAAAAGTCGGCAATGATATTAGTATCTTTGCAAGTTTTCAATGGATCCAAGCCCATAGATGAAGCACGATTCACATCATTATAATAATCCTTCTTGCTGGCAGTCATATCGTATGCGGCACCAAAAGGAATATCCTTTCTGTAATATCCTGTTGCATCGGTTTTTGTTTCAAACTTATTACCTTGCGAATCCTCCAAAGTAATAGTAGCATCAGGAATAACCGCTTTGGTATCTTTATCGCGAACCGTTCCGCTAAGTGTAATGATAGCTTTAGGGATAGAGAACGCATAAATATCATCATAACCTTTACCGCCTCGTCTGTTTGATGTAATAAAACCGGCTTCTTTGCCTTTTTCGAATACAATACCAAAATCGTCTCCTTCAGAGTTCATTGGGTACATCATGTTTTCGGGTTTTGCCCATTGTTGGGGTGCCGTTACATCACATTTATAAATATCCAGTCCTCCCATTCCTTCGGGCCGGTTGGAAGAAAAGTATAATTTGCCATCTTCTTTGACATGAGGATAAACTTCCTCAAAGAATGAATTAATCTTAGGACCCAAGTTTTTGGGATTTGTAAAAGTTTTTTCTTTCTTATTATATTCGGCAATCCACAAGTCCATCCCTCCTTCACCTCCGGGCATATTGGAAGAGAATATAAGGAATTTGCCATCAACCGTCAATGCGGGGTGTCCTGTCGTAAATGAATCTGGGGCCAATTCCAATTTAACGGGCTCATTCCATTTATCAGGCCCCTGACGACGGGCGCTGTAAATCTGACAACCAGAGCCGTTTTTCTTATCCCCAAAACAGCGAGTAAAATACAAAGTGCTGTACTTGGCATCAAAAACTCCGGCTCCTTCACTAAACTGAGTACTCAATACAGGCACACCTGCAGGTGTTGACCATTTACCGGTTTTATCCTTATTGGAAACCCATAAATCCTCATTTTTAAATCCCCATATGATATTTTCTTTACCTAAAGAATTGGCGCGATTGGATGTAAAATACAACTGGGTTTGTTTTTTGTTGGCATAAATAGGTGAAAATTCCCACTCTTTAGTATTAAATGCTTTTACATTCTCCAATTGATAACAAGTTGGGTCTTTTATCCATTTAATGGCATTTTCGCATGACTCCAAAGCCGATTTCCCTTTATAATCGTCTGGAATTTTCTGCACATACTTCTCAAACTGCAACTTGGCTTCTTCATATCTTCCCTGATTTTTTAACATCATTCCATAATGGTAGTATGCAATTGGTTCTGATATTTCGCCCTTCATAATTTTCTTGAATTGCGCCTCTGCTTTTTTGTATTCATTAAGTTTCAGATAACATTTCGCTATTGAAAAATTAATACAAAACTTCAAATCTTTGTCTTTCTTTGACTTACCTAACGCCTTGGTATATAGCTCAATGGCCTGATAAAAAGAGTTGGTATTATATGCATAATCTGCCTTATTGGTAGCAGAAGTATTGCATTGTGTCCATCCAGAATATCCTGAAAGGGATAAAAACAAACCGAATGCGATAAACTTTTTCAAATTCATACTTTTTATTAGTTGGTTAATTCCAAAATAATATGCTAAAGTAATAAAGTTTTTGATTAAACAATATTATTACAAAGCGTTGCAAAAATAGTTTTTTATTTGAAATGTGATAAACTATAAACAAAATTCAATGACAGATTAACAATTATCTACCCATCTAAAACCCTGAGAAAGTATATTTGAATGCCAAAAAGTAATCTACCTTTGACCTCTGTGAACAGAAAAAAAATCATGGTTTCAGTAAGCAACGACTTGGTTACCGATCAAAGAGTAGCCAAGGTTTGTACTACCCTTACTGATATGGGGTATGACGTTTGTCTGATAGGTCGCAAATTACCTCATTCTCTCCCAATTACACAGAAACCATATAAACAAATTCGCTTGAAATTGCTTTTTCGAAAAGGGCCATTGTTTTATGCCTGCCTAAACATTCGTCTATTCTTCAAGCTACTTTTTAGCCCATCAGATATTTTGCATGCCAATGACCTAGACACCCTGCCTGCCAATTTCCTTGTATCAATCATCAAACGCAAACCCATTGTATATGACAGTCATGAATATTTTACAGGCGTTCCGGAGTTAATTCATAATCACTTTGCCAGGCGCAGTTGGGAGCAGATAGAAAGATGGATTGTTCCTAAATTAAAATATTGCCTTACGGTCAACGACTCCATTGCTAACCTATATGCAAATCAATATCACATTCATTTTCATGTACTTCGTAATGTACCTCAAAAATGGGCAAAAATATCTGATTGCAAGCGAGCAGAACTTGGATTACCGGCCAACCGGTTTCTGATATTATTGCAGGGCAATGGGATTAATATTCACCGTGGTTCAGAAGAACTCATACAAGCCATGCAACAGCTTGATGAAAGATTTCTTTTATTAATTATTGGCAATGGTGATGTAATACCGTATCTAAAAAAAGAAGTAGAAGAAAAACAATTGCAAAATAAGGTTCAATTTATCGGTCGTATGCCATACGAGCAACTTAAGGCCTACACTATCTGCTGTGATTTGGGGGTAACCCTCGATAAGGATAATAATCTGAATTACCGATACAGCTTACCCAACAAGATTTTCGATTATCTGCAAGCAGGGCTTCCCGTACTTTCATCTCCGCTTCCAGAGTTAACAAATATTATTCAAACCTACAAAGTAGGGTGGATTACAGAAAATGTAACACCCGGAAGCATTGCCAAAAAAATTATCTATATTTTTGAAAACCCCGATGAATATCAAACATGTAGAGAAAATGCCACCATCGCATCAGAAATATTGATTTGGGAAAAAGAAAAGAAGACACTTGAATCGCTTTATATGCAAATTGAAAAAGAAAAACCTACCTTTGTTGCCAATAAAAAATAAATTTCCATGAAAAATGTTGTAATTGCTGCCACTTTTTTGTCCATACTGATAAGCTCATGTGGCTCTAAAAATCAAGCACAAGAAGTAAAAAAGCCCGAGACATTAGACGAAAAAGTAAGTTACGGGATTGGTTATGATTTAGGAATGAATCTTAAATCTCAGGGCGTTACTTTAGATGCACGTTTGGTATCGGAAGGTATTTTAGCAGCTATGGGAGGCGATTCAATTAAGTTGTTAATGACCGAAGATGAGATGAATCAGGCCTTCAACGAGTTTCAGCAACAACAAATGCAAAAAGCACAACAAGGCCAACAACAATTAGCAGCACAATACGAAGCAGAGGGTCAGCAGTTCATGGAACAAGAGAAATCTAAAGAGCCCAAATACAAGGTTACGCCATCGGGCATGATGTATTTGGTTATTAAAGAAGGTAAAGGAAATAAGCCCACCCTTGAAAATAACGTAAAAGTAAATTACAAAGGATATCTGACCGACGGAACTGTATTTGACAGCTCATACGAACGAGGCGAGCCGGCCGTATTTCCTGTTGGTAATCTGATTAAAGGATGGCAGGAAGCATTAGTAATGATGAGCCCTGGAGCTAGTTATAAACTCATCATTCCTGCTAAATTGGCTTATGGTAACAATCCACCTCCCGGCACACCGATTAAACCAGGTAGTACATTGGTTTTTGAGATGGAATTGCTCGAAATCGTAAAATAGCAGAACCCTTTCCCTTTATTTTTGGGGAGTTAGATGTATTAAACTTTACCTATCTTCTATTTTGGGGGAGGATAGCTCAATTCTTTTTTCAGGCGCGCCGGAAGTCCTTCAACTACCAACGCATATGAATGGTCAATCAATTGACAAACAAGCATGTCGGATAAAGATTCGTCGAGGGTTAATGTGTTCCAATGCTTTTTGTTCATGTGGTATCCTGGCCGAATGGCAGTATGGCTTTCACGTAACTCAGTAGCTAGATTAGGTTCGCATTTCAAGTTTATGGATGAAGGAGATTCATCTAAAGCCAATAAAGCAAACATCTTTCCACCCACTTTAAAAACAAGCGTATCTTCATCAAATGGCAAACACTCTGTTACGCCTAACTTGCTCAAACAATAAGTTCGTACTTCCTCAATGTTCATAACCCTGTTTAATATTTCTTTTTGAAAATCAATGAACTAGATAAAGAAAACCATATAATTGATTGATAAATTAACAAAGAATTGAGCAAAGATGCAACCCTAAATTGTATATTTACATCAAGTAAGCGTGATTTGATTATAAAAAACGATTTTGAAAAATGCTAAATAATTAGAGAGAAAACCTTACAAATCTGATTATCAATCATAATCATATCAAGAAGAAAAATTAACGAATGAAGAGACGATTACATACAACTTGGAGAACTTAGAACAAATAATAAACGATTGCATCGCCGGCAAGCGTTCAGCGCAGAACACCTTTTATAAGATGTTTGCGTCGAAGATGTACGGAGTATGTCTGCGTTATGCCAAAGATACAACAGAAGCAGAGGATATATTGCAAGATGGTTTTATTAAAGTTTTTCAGCACATGGGTTCATTTAAGCATGAAGGTTCTTTTGAAGGTTGGGTTCGACGCATCATGGTAAATACAGCATTAGAGCGATTCAGGAAGAAAAATCCGCTCATCACAGTAAGTGAAGTATATCCCATTGCCAAGAACATGAAGTACGATGATATAGAAAGCAATATGTCGGCTGCCGAATTGATGCAATTAGTACAAAAGCTATCGCCTGGTTACCGAACTGTTTTCAACCTTTATGCGATTGAAGGATATTCACATCAGGAAATAGCCGACATGTTGGGAATAAGTGAGGGCACGTCGAAATCTCAATTAGCCAGAGCTAGAGCCGTATTACAAGAAGAAGTTATGAAATTATATAACCCCATACAAAAAAAAATAGTTAGCTAAACCGAGCATGGAAAAGAAGTTTACGAATATTGACGATGTATTCCGCAATTCATTGCAGGATTTCCAGGCAGAACCTCCCGCTTATGTCTGGGATAACATCAACAGCGCATTAGACAAAGCCGGCAACAAACGCAAGCATCGCTTGTGGTGGTTGTTTGGATCGGGAGCTGCCGTGGTAGCGGCATTTGTTTCAGGATACTACCTCTCAAACGTGTATAAATCAACGCAGATGGCACAGGATTTGCCTCCCACAGAGCAGGTTTTGCCTATTGATGTTGATTCTCATTCAACGAATGAGTCGCATAAATCTTCATCAAATTCGAATGTCAAATCAGAATCAAACAGTCATTTGTCTGAAAATGATTCGAAATCAGCAGATGAGCACGCTTCTACCAAAGAAACAGCATCCACAACAAAAGAAAAATCTTACGCCACGACACATCAACGGCATAAGAAAAAAGTAGTTAATCAACCGCTGTTTAAGTCGAACGACATGCGTGACAAGCTAGATGATAAATCATCCACTGCCGATGTAACGCTGGAAAAATCAGATAAGTTTGACAACAATACAAAAAGCGAAAATTCCATGCTTGTTGATCAAACAGAGAAAGATCAGGTAGAACCCGTTGCTATTGACATGAGCCAGCAAATTGACAATCAAGAGAATATTGAAGTAGCGTCACAAGTCAATAATATGCAATTTGCTGAATTAGCTCTTCAAGCAGGTGCATTAGTCGAAAAGCCCCAAATTGATTTGTATGATGACTTACAACCGCCCAACACCTATTTCCCACTTTTCAGTATAAGTCCATTTTTCTCTCCCATGTATGCTATTCGCAATTCAAGCAATAACGAATCGCTATATGACCCGATTTATCCGGGCTATGACGACCGTTTTAATCAAAACACCTATTTCAGCTATCAAACGGGTGTGCTGCTCGGATACAATTTTAATCGTAGTATCAGCTTACACGTTGGATGCACATACAACCAAATTACACATGGAATTAACAAAAATCAATTACAATCCAAGCCATTCAGTCAGGCAGGCAACGACTCCATGTTGATATTACAAACCAGTGCAGGAGAGCTTGAAGGTATATTTGTTGACCCCAATTTAGACAATCCGATAGATGGGCCCATAGTGTATTTGCAGGATGGCATTATGCAACACCCTATTGACAGGATTGTGCAAACATTTGGGTTTATTGAAGTGCCGGTTTTGGTTAAGTACCGTTTGGCATTATCAAGAGTCGGTCTTTTGTTTACAGCTGGAATGAGTACAGGATTTACGGTTCGTAATGATGCCTATGCTGAAAACGATTTTGAAAGCGTAAGATTTGGTCAAACACGTGATATTCGCAATGTGAACTTTAATTTGGTTTTCGGAGCTGGCATGGATGTACAGATTACACCTTGGATGTATTTTACCTTCGAACCTACTGTACGCTATTCATTGATGAATTGGAGCACACGTGAAGGTGTGAAAATTAACCCCATCATGATTGGCGCCAATACCGGTCTCTCTTTCCGATTCTAATTTGATTTATAGATACAATATTCTCATTACCTTCGCAGTTTGAAATTACAGGATGACTGCGAAGGTTTTTTTATGTCTGCTATCTTCATTTATCTTTTTGACGGCATCGTCTCAAAGGGGTTTTGAGTTTGAAACCCATACATATGATTTTGGTACTGTAAAATCATGGGATAATCCACCCGCTGTATTTCGGTTCGAAAACAATTCTTTTGATGCACAATATATCCTTTCACCCAAAGTAAGCCGTAATGTGTATGTAGATTACCCCAGAAACAAAATAGAATCAGCCGAAAAAAGTGAATTGAGAATCTATTTTTACACATCACAAACCGGCAATTTTCAGGAAGAAATACTTATCTATACAAGTGGGTCGCATACCCCCATAAAGCTAACCATCAAAGGCAACATCAAATCTCTGTCAGATAATGCCCTAACTCAATGTCCCGACTTTAATCAAACCAACAAACCGGAGCCCAAAGAAAACTTAGTGGGCATAAAATTCATAAACAAACTCACCAAAGAGCCGGTGAGTTTAGTATTGGCAACTTTAGGCCGCGATAAATTTTATTCACAAAAAAATGGAGAGCTAAACATAAAACTATCACCCGGCGTATATGGCTTATATGCCCAAGCCGATGGCTATCATCCGTTTTCTGAATATATTGGTATCAAAAGCGATATAGGAACCCTCGTCATTGAGCTTATTCCGGCAGACCAGCCCATAAGCAAAGACACGCTATATGTAGAAAACCCTGTAATAAATGTAGATACATTAACTGATATTAAGGACGATAACCCACTATTCTCATATCGAGAATACAAAGCCAATCATATTGTCATGTTACTAGATGTATCGGGTTCTATGAAACAAAGAGGAAAAATAGATTCACTTAAAATTGCCATTCACACATTAGCTAATCAGCTCCGCAGTGTTGACCGAGTAACAATTATAACATTCTCCTCCTTCACTCAAGACATACTGACGAACACACCGGGCGACCAAAAACAAAGAATTTTACCAGAAATAGATAAGCTTCAGGGAAAGGGAACAACAGATGGGGTATTGGGTATTGAAAAAGCATACGCACAAGCCATCAATTATTTTATTGAAGGTGGAAACAACCAGGTTATAATAGCTACAGACGGCATATTCAACAGCCCCAACTATTCTGAATCACAACTTCTACTCATGATTCGTTCATTTAAGAACAAGGGGATCAAACTTTCTGTCATTGGATTTGGAAAAGAAAAAAATGCCGTTGGTGCAATGAGAAAAATGAGTAGTGAGGGCGGTGGAAATTATATTTCCTTCAGCGAAGGGAATCAAGTTCGAGAATTATTACTGCAAGAAATTAAACAACAATCAAAGCGCCTAAACAAGTAGTTTATTTTGAGTATCTCTTATATAATGATTGTCAATATTTATTCATATCTTCTTTACTCTGTCATAACAAGCCAATGACACAAATCCGATATATTTGCTATCAAATATCGGAGTAATGAAAAAGCACATTCTTTATCTTTTTGTCTTCACACTTTCGCTTTACCAGCTGCAAGCACAAACTATCCCTGCTACTTATGATTTGGGAAGCGGTAATTACACATTAACGGAATGGGCGGCAGCCGAACCGGCAGGCACTTACCCATCCAATATGATTTTTCATTTGGGGAATCTGCAAGATGCATCACTATCAACATTTATAGCTTCGACTGATTATACCGGTGCATATAACGCAAGCAGTGGAACACGAATTAAAGGCCTCGGCACTTCTGGATTTTCATTCCTTAATACCGGCACATCCGGCTTTTTAGGTCAAGCAGTTTTGGCGCTTAATGCAAGCAACCGTCAAGATATTACCATTGATTTTACGGCGGGATTAGTTACTCAAGGTGATGGAAGCCCAACACCTCGCGATTATCGCATTCGGTTGCAATATAAAATTGGATTGGCCGGCGCATGGACCGATGTAAGTCCTGTAACAGAATATGCATCAGCCGGTCAAATCAGCGGGCATTCTCAATCTTACTCAGGTATTGTACTTCCATCCGCCTGTAACCATCAGCCACTGGTTCAAGTGCGTTGGATATATTATCAGCAAGCCGCCAATAATGGTGGTTCAAGACCTGAAATACGGATTGATGACATTACCATAAGCAGTTCGGTATATTCAGGTCCTCCGCTCATCCCTGTTTCATTAAGCGCCGACCTTACAACCGGAAACGAATCGTCATCTACTTCAATTACCATTACCGCAACAGCGGCTTCACCGGTTACATCCAATGAAACCGTTGACTTATTTGTATCTGGATCACAAATTACGGCTTCTGATTATATTTTAAGCAGCAGTCAAATTACCATTCTAAATGGGCAAACTACAGGAACTGCAACTTTCACCATTCAGAATGACAACTTGAATGAAGGAATAGAAAATGCGCTAATAGCCATATCGAGTGTTAGCCCCGGACTAGTAATGTCTAATCCTTTTTCTGTAAGTATAAGTATCATTGATGATGACGAATCCATACATCTTATTGCTTTAAATACACCTTCAACTACTACCACTTTTGATGAGTTGGAAATAACAGGAACAACCAACACAACTGTGCCACGTGGCATATACTTTTTTGAGCAAAACACAAATGCCAATATCTATTATCGATCCGACAATGGCTCTTCAACAACGGGAGACACCTATAGTTATGGCAGCACATCTTCATCAGAAAGAGCTTTAGGTTCATTGTCAACAGGTACGCTAGGGCCTTGTCATATTGGTGCTCGTCTGCTCAACAATACCGGCACACTGGTAAACGCACTAGAAATCACTTTCACAGGAGAACAATGGAGAAAAGGAGGTACAACAGCCGGAGATAAACTCATGTTTGAACTCAGTACAGATGCTACATCATTAAATACAGGCACTTGGACTCCATTCTCAACGCTCAACTTTGCTGCCATACACGAAGATGGTACTTCTGGCGCGTTGGATGGAAATCTCCCTGCAAATCGATTATTAATTAGTGATGAAATTACAGGTTTCGGCAACATTAATACAGGCGCTTCTGTATGGATAAGATGGAAAGATATAGATGTTACCGGTAGTGATGATGGTATGGCAATTGACGATTTAATCATCACACCTAAATTCATTGCATGTGCAGCGCCCCTTGTACAAGCTACTGTTTTACAAACATCCAACATCACAGGCACATCAGTTGACCTGAACTGGACCAACGGTAGCGGTACTAATCGACTTGTCATTGGCCGATTGGGATCAGCTGTTTCAGACAATCCCGTGAACGGAACCAATTACACAGCCAACAACAATTTCGGCACAACTGGAACCGAGCTGGGTTCAGGTTATGTTCTATATAATGGAACAGGAAATAGTGTTTCAGTTACAGGACTTCAGCCCGGTCAGGACTATTATTTTTCTGTTATGGAATATAATTGTAACCCAGGCGAATACTTAATTACTACTCCACCAACAGCCATGATTTCAACTCCAACAATCCCTTCTTTGTTTGCTAGTGTTACAACACTTCCTATATTCAACTCTCAGGTAGGATTAGCAACTCTACCCGATAGTTTTCAAGTTTCAGGATTATATCTCACAAACGACGTATTTCTTTCAGCACCTACCCCTTTCGAAATTTCACTTTCTTACGGCTCAGGATTTGCCACATCTCTGCAATTAACACCGAGCTCAGGCACCTTATCTCCTGTCTGGATCTTTGTAAGATACAATCCTATCAGCGCAGGTATGCATTCAGGTAATATTAATATAATCAGCACAGGAGCAACGCCTCTTGATGTAGCTATTTCTGGTAATGCCACTATTGCCGGATCGTTACCTGCAACATTCAGTTTATGTTCGGGAAACTATCAATTCACAAATTGGGCTTCTACTTCCATAGCCGGGACTTATCCTACAAATATGATATTTCATAAGTTTAATGCACAAGATCCAACACTTGGCTCACAGGATACTGCCAATTATTCACTTGCCTATAATCTCACTTCAGGAACTCGTATTACAGGTTTAGGAGCCAATGGTATTTCTTTTCTTAATACCAGTACGCCCGGAAATCTTGGTGCAGCAGTTGTTGGACTTGATGCATCGGGAAGACAAAACATTACAGTTAATTTCACTGCCGGATTAATTACACAAACCGATAACAACCGCGTATATAATCTTCGACTTCAATACCGCATTGCCAATGGTGCATGGACTGATGTACCAGGTCCAGTTGAATACAGTTCTTTAGGTAAATCACCAGGACATGACTCTACATTTACCGGCATTGTTCTACCGGCCTCATGCGACAATCAACCTAATCTTTATCTGCGTTGGTTTTATTTCAGAGATGGAACAGGTTCGGGAACGCGCCCTTCCATTCGATTAGACGATATAACTATATCTTCTACATCAACCAATCCGGCTTTATCAGATATGCAACCCGTTCTTATGTCTGAAGCTGCCATAATTCCCTCATCAACCACAGGAGTCATCAACACTAACACCGATGGTATTCAGGTTTGGTCGTTTACTATCAACGACGGAGGCGCATTGGGTGATGCTGATGCTTTTGACACGCATATACAATCTATTACCATAACACAAGGTGCGTCCAATACCATTCCTAATTTCGTAACCGCTGTAGGATTTGCTGCTTTATTTGATGGGAACATCAAGATTGCTGATGGTACTATTAATGCAAATTCGATCTCATTCTCTTCGCTTAACTTGGTAATTCCTGATGATGGCTCAATCACATATGATTTACGTCTTTCGCTTGCAACTACTGGCAATTTAACAGATGGTACAAACTTTCAGTTTCAAATTCTTAACACAAATATTATATCCGGCGCAGGATGTAACGGCAGCCAATTAGCTCCTTTCAGCATTACATCCGATGGCACTTTAAACATGATTGATGTACAAGCAACTCGACTTGTTTTTAGCTATGTCCCTCTTACAGTTACTGAAAATCAAAATTTTTCTATCATTCTGTTAGCTAAAGACGATAATAATAATACTGACAAATCGCCACGATCCATCACAGTTTCAACAGGCATTCCTTCAAGCGGCACATTATCATCTATTAGCGGATTAGGCCCTAAACCCATGACAAACGGTATTGTTTCATGGAATGACTTGCAATATGATGTTGTCGAAACATTTCAATTAGTAGCAGATGATGGCAACTTACTTCAAAACGACACATTGATAAACTGCATACCTGCATGCAGCACTCCAACAGTTCCATCTTCCGTCTTCGGATTCAACTTTATCACAACACAGTCAGCCACCGTGTCATGGAATTCTGGCAATGGATCAGAACGCATTGTGATTGTTAGGCAAGGTAGTGCCGTTATTGATTATCCAACAAATGGTATTTCTTATTCATTTGCTTCTGCTTTTGGAACTGCTGGTACTGAATTGGGTAGCGGATATGTCGTGTATAAAGGCACTGATGCTTTTGTCAACATCACCAACCTGCAACCTAACACTACCTATCATGTTGCCGTTTTCGATTTCAACTGTAGCCCTGAATTGTATTTACTCTCTCCTCTTACCGGCAGCTTTACAACTGTTGATGATAGCAATGTTGAAAATTGGAATACAAATGCTCAATGGACATTTTATCCCAATCCTTCCGTTGATGGGCTTGTATATTTCTCATCACCCGTTAGTGTAACTGTATATGATGCGACGGGGCGAACTGTGCTTAAAACATCAATGACAGGGCATATCAACACAATAGGATGGCGAAGTGGCGTATATGTACTGCAACTTGAATCAGGCAAATCATATAAGCTGATTGTTCCTTAATCTATCAGCTATTTACGTTTGAGTTTATCAATGATTTCTCTTTCAAATGAAGAAAGATAATCGGCTGATTTAAAAGTGCTTTTATGAAAGCGATCGCTGAATCCTTGTAAAAAAATGGTTGCCAAAGAATCGTTGCCAATCATTACAATTTTTGCTTCATATCCGCTCTGAAAAAAGGAAGTATCTCTCACAAACAACGTAAGCGTATCGCGAATGAAATAGTTGATTGGGTCGTCAGAAAGGCTGTCATGTGTATAGATATTGATAAAATATTGTCCGCTTGAATCAGGCAAGTAAGAGTCGCGATAATTATTAAAAACAATGGGTAAATCATAGATGCGCTGATGCAATGTATCCAAAGAATATGGAAAATCATATTGAGCAGAAACCTTATGCTCATTGTAATAAGACGTAGCACCAAAAGCAAAAGCAGCCACTAACATCAGAGGCACAGGATGCAAAGACAACACACGCTTGCCGGCAGATAAGTGAAAGTAATAAGCAAAAGGCAAGACAAATAGGGCAAGCAAATCAGTATAATCAACAACACGGCTCAGCGAAAGCCATGAATACTGATTCCAGATATCAATGAAGGGTTGACTTAAAGATGATTTCCAAAGAATAAATCCAATACCCGTTAATACAAAAACCGTTTTAGACAAGGAGGGAAAAAGGGTTGCCCAAAACAAGGAAAATACAATGAGACCAGAGAAGTCGGAAAGTTTTCCAGTAATCCAACCCGGGAAAAAATACTTAAGAAAAAAATCATTCAGTAGTAATACAAATAACGCAATCAGAAACACATAACTTCGAATGGAATGAAATTTTTGCTGAGACGTTGTATGATTTGTCATGAATGCGTTTGATTAAATTGTTTCACACTTTTGTTTCTCATCAAATGATCAATGGCAGACGCCAGCATAGGTGCACAAGAAATTTGCTCCATGTTTTGACCTAAATACTGACGGGGAATACTATCACTTATAATCAACTTGTGAATACCCGAGTTTTCAATTCGGCTTATGGCGTCATCAGAAAGAACACCATGCGTGCAATATGCATGAACCGACTGAGCGCCTTGTTGAAGCAGCATATCAGCTGCTTTGCATAGTGTGCCACCTGTATCAATCATATCGTCAATAATCACCACATCTTTCCCTTTAACATCTCCGATTATTTCCATATTGCTCACTTGATTAGGGTGCAAGCGTTCTTTATGTATAACCGACATTTCGCAATTCAGTACAGATTTATATTGTTTGATGCGTTTCAATCCACCAAAATCAGGGCTGCACAAACAAAGATTATCAGGTTGAAGCGAAGTCCGAATGTGTCTGATAAATTCATTGTTCATAGAGATATGGTCAATCGGAATTTTATAGAACCCTTCAATGCTGGTGCTGTGCATATCTATAGTTATAATTCGATCGGCACCTGAATGCTCAATAAAATCGGCAATTAATCGAGCCGAAACTGAAGAGCGTGCATCGTCTTTTCGCTCCTGACGACTATGAGGCAAATAAGGGATGACGCAAATGATTTCTTTGGCTGAAGCCCTACGAGCTGCATCAATGGTAATAAACAATTCAAAAAGATTGGTATAAGGCAAATCCACTTGTGCCATCAGCACAATGGTTTCGCCACGAATAGATTCATCAAAACGGGCATAAACCTCACCATCTGAAAATCGGGTAGAAAAAAGTTGCCCCTGTCGTTTGCGAAGCAAATGACAAACCGATTCGGCAATTTGTTTAGAATGAGACAGGGCAAAAACAGAATATGGTTGCATAATATGTTGAACGATTAATGAGCAAGTTACAGCATATAGGTGGAATGACAAAAGAAAAAAAAATCATTGTTAATAACTATGATAATAAAACCAATGTTGTAGCATCATATTAAAGAATCATTAATTTATACCTTCGTTTAACGATTCTCATGGAGAACTTGGAACAATCTTTTGATATCATTGTAATTGGTGGCGGTATTGTGGGCTGTGCTACGGCTTATAAGATTCAGCAAAAATTTCCCACTATGCGTATTGCTATTCTTGAAAAAGAAGCATCATTGGCCTATCATCAAACCGGTCGAAATTCAGGCGTCATTCATTCTGGAATTTATTACAAGCCGGGTTCATCCAAAGCTAAAAATTGCGTTGATGGCCGCCGCGAATTGGTTCAGTTTGCACGCGAAAATGGGATAAAACACGATATTTGTGGCAAACTCATTGTAGCTACAGAGCCATGGGAATTGCCCATACTGAATCAAATATATGCACGCGGGCAAGAAAATCATATTGAAGAAATGGAATGGCTGGATGCCGCTCAAATAAAGTTGTATGAGCCCCATTGTGATGGTATCAAAGCCATTCGTGTTGGTTGCACCGGCATTATTGATTTCAAACAAGCAACCGAAAAAATGGCTGAGCTCATGCAAGCCATTCAACCCGAAAGCAAAATATTTTTAAATACAAGGGTAAAACAAACTTATCGCAACGGACCGGTTTCGGTAGTTGACACACCTAAAGGCATCTTCACTGCCCGATATCTGATATTCTGCTCAGGATTACAAAGCGACCAAATGGCTTTACGTGACGGGGTGAAACCCTACATGAAAATTGTTGGATTCAGAGGCGATTATTATGAACTAACTGATGCAGGAAAGCACAAAGTTAAAAACCTGATTTATCCGGTACCCAATCCTGCTTTCCCTTTTCTTGGTGTACATTTTACGAGGATGACTGATGGCAGCATAGAATGTGGACCTAATGCCGTATTTACTTTCAAAAGGGAAGGTTATAACAAAACCAGTTTCAGCTTTGCAGACACCTGGGATTCGTTGGGCTATGCTGGAACCTGGAAACTATTCAAAAAAAATTGGAAATTCGGCATGAATGAATATAAAAGAGCATTCTCAAAAGCTTTATTTCTTCAAACACTGCAACGACTGGTTCCAGATTTGACAATGGATGATATCGAGCCCGGCAGATCAGGCGTGCGTGCCATGGCTTTAGATACAAATGGCGAAATAATAGATGATTTTAAAATTGCCTACACACCTCATTCTATTCACGTTCTCAATGCGCCATCGCCTGCAGCTACTGCATCATTGGCCATCGGTAATGAAATATGTCAAATGGCCGAAAAACAATTTTTGCTTCACGAAATTCACAAACCTTAATACATACAATTATGATTGGACTATTTGGAAAGAAAAAAATAAAAACGGAAGAGTTGATACCTGTTTACGTGCAAACCATTTATGATGTAATCAACAAAGGGTTCGGCGAAATTGCAGGTTATATTAATGAAGAAAAAGAGTTTGAAAAATCACCCAATCTCTCCGATAAAGAACATGAATGGTTTCTCTTTATTGTATACGCCGGAAATTTAATTAATCTCGACAACTACTTCAATAAAGTAGAATCCGCTCAGTTGCGCAGATTAATATCAAAAGAGATTATCTCATTCTTGGGTAAAGATTCAGACACTACCGACCAAATGCTATACGATTATGAAGCATTCCTAAAGAGCTTATTCGACCAAAACAAAAATCTGAACAAAGCTATATCAATGGCTATATTCCACAAATATGATCTGAATAAATTCCAAAAGGAACATTTTCAAAAACTCAATACACCTAGCCCAATCGTGATGAAAGAACTTAACGAAATGGTGGATTTCTTTTTGTGGAACTGGTCGGATTATCTGAGTAAATACAAGTTGGTTTTTACAAACAACTTTTAAATCATACTCATTCAGGAAGATTGAAATTTATTCTTCAACATCCGCATTTTGATATCTGTAATTACTTTCTTGGTATAAGAAGCAAAATCACCATTCATCATCCAATTGTAATATGAGGGTTCAGCGGCAAAAACGTCTTCAACTCTCTTTCCCTTATGCTTTCCGAAATTAAAAATCTCATGACCATGTGTATCAAATACAATCCGGCCTTCTAAATCGGCACGCTTGGTAAGCCCTGTAAATTCGCTAATGCCTCTAACATCTGTTTTGAGTTCATCGTAGCGCTTTACTTGATGTAAAAAAACTTCATAGGTTGCTTCAGTATCGGCAGCGGCAGAATGTGCATTTTCTAATTCCTTATTGCAATAAAAACGATAAGCGGCAGAAAGTGTGCGCTCTTCCATCTTATGAAAAATCAACTGCACGTCCACCAAATGCTTTTTCGACAAGTCGAAATCCACACCACAACGAGCAAACTCCTCTGTAAGCATGGGTATATCAAATTTCAACGCATTAAAACCAGCCAAATCTGCATCTTGTAAAATTGAAATAAATTCTTGAACCAAATCTGAAAATTGCGGCTCATTCTCAACATCCTTGTTGGTAATGCCATGCACAGATGTGGCTTCTTCCGATATCGGAATTACAGGATTGATACGATATGAGCAGCGATGCTCTGTATAATCTGGGAACAACTTAATAAAAGCAATTTCAACAATACGATCATGCTGTGTGCTAAGACCCGTTGACTCAATATCAAAAAACACAATCGGACGTTCAAGTGAAATAATACCTGACATATTCAATTTTTATTGATTGGTTTTTAATCTAGGTGTTAGATAGGTCTGTTCACATCAAATGCTTCGAGTAGATCAGCAACCCTTTTTACGAACATTCCACCCAGCGCTCCATCCACCACTCGATGATCGTAGGAATGTGAAAGAAACATCATATGCCTAATACCAATCATATCACCTTCAGGCGTTTCTATCACAGCAGGGCGTTTACGTATGGCGCCGGTTGCTAAAACTGCTACTTGCGGCTGATTGATAATCGGCGTGCCCATTACATTGCCAAAAGTACCTACGTTAGAAACAGTGTACGTGCCATCCTGAATTTCATCGGGCTTTAGCTTGTTTTGTCGGGCACGAGCAGCTAAGTCGTTCACGGCTCTTGTTAACCCATACAAATTCATGGTTTCAGCATTTTTGATAACAGGCACAATCAAATTGCCGGAAGGGAGTGCTGTGGCCATTCCTAAATTAATACGCCCTTTGATGATAATACGATCCCCGTCAACCGATGCATTGATAGATGGAAATTCCTTGATGGCTTGCACAACGGCTTCTAAAATAATAGGTGTATAAGTCAGCTTCTCCGCATATTTTTTTTCAAATTCAGATTTCACTTTGTCGCGCCATCTTACCAAATGGGTTACGTCGGCCTCTACAAATGATGTTACATGAGCTGAGGTTTGTTTACTCATTACCATATTCTGAGCTATGAGTTTGCGCATCCGATCCATCTCAATAATCTGATCATGCCCCGAAACAGATATAGCGGGCTTTGATATAACAACTGGCGCTGGTTTTGTTTCAGGTAGGGTATTCTCTGATATGGTGTTTAGGGATTGCTGAGCAACAGGGTTCTGACGATTCCCTAAATAGGCCAGCATATCATTCTTGGTTACCCTTCCTTCTAAGCCGGTTCCGGGAATACCATCCAACTCGGACTGTGATATTTTCTCTTGTTGTGCAATATTACGAACCAAAGGCGAATAGAATCGAGATGATGTGGAAACGAGCGGGGTTGTATGTTCAGATTGAGATACAGGCAATGATACCGATATTGCTTCTTTAATTTCAGGTACAGAAACTGAAGGGGTCGCAGTAGGTTCAACAACCAATGCATTTGATGTTGTTTCAATCAACGCAAATGCTTCGCCAATCTTCACAACATCTCCTTCCTGAAACAATCGCTTCACTAAAAGACCGGCATGGGATGAAGGCACTTCCGAATCTACCTTATCTGTCGCTATTTCAACCAACGGCTGATCCAATTCTACCTTCGCACCTTCTTCAATTAGCCATTTGGTAAGAGTGGCTTCCATCACGCTTTCTCCCATCTTGGGCATTACGATTTCTACTTGTGCCATACCATAGTTTTTTAGGATGCCAAAGTTAGTATTTTCTCACGATATTTATGTCTATCATTATAACGAACTGAATAACAGCATCTTTTTTGATCCCATACGCAAATTTCTTTATCTCGCTACACATGTCACCCTCTTTTTATTCAGCTTCAATTTTCTTTCTTTCATTTTTGATTTCTCACCAGATATTTGAGTAAATCAATTTCATGTATTTAATTGGCAGCATAAACACATTTACAGCATAGGTTAGTCAAAAACACTATTTTTATGCTCAAAACAACGCATGTTCGATTCTTTTGCATTTGCCATTGTTGCTTTCTTGTTCTGTGCTCTTGTTATTTTTTTTGCAGGACGAAAGTTGTCATATTATGGAAGTCAAATTGCAGAAATTACCGGTATGGGACGAGCATGGACAGGCCTTATCTTACTATCACTGGTAACCACGCTGCCCGAATTGGTCTCCGGCATCAGCGCATCTGCCATTGTTCAATCAGCCGATTTAGCAGTGGGAAACGTCATTGGAAGCTGTGCTTTTAACCTCTCTATCCTCGTTTTGATGGATTGGATTGTTCCAAAAAACAAACCTCTGCTCGGCCACGCATCTCAAAGTCACATTCTCGCTGCAGCAATAGGCATTGTAATGATTACATCTGTAGGAATTGGTATTTATTTTCCGGGTGAAATTGAAATCACTCACTGGATTGGACTCACTAGCATTTCTTTTCTATTGATGTATTTGCTTGCTATGCGCATCATCTTTTTGTATAACCGACACCAACAAAGCTCAGCAGCACAAAATGACAAGCAAGAAGAAACAATCCTCATCAGTAAAAAAAAGGCATTCACAGGTTACGCCGTATATGCCATACTGATTATAGCAGCTGCCCTATTTTTACCCCAATTTGCCAACCGCATTGCTGAAGAAACAGGTTTGGGAAAATCATTTGTCGGCACATTGTTTTTAGCCCTATCCACCTCTTTGCCCGAAATTGCTATTTCTATCTCAGCCGTTCGTATGGGTGCTACCGATCTTTCTATAGGAAACATTCTTGGAAGTAATATTTTTAATATTGTTATCCTTTTTATTGATGACCTTTTTTATATCAAAGGTCATCTGCTCAAAGATGTTTCGGAAATACAAATGATTTCCATTTTTTCTGTCATTGCCATGTCAGCAACCGCCATCATTGGCCTCATATACAAAGCCGGAACTAAACGATTTGTGATAGCATGGGATACCATGATCATCTTTCTGATTTATATCCTTAACCTGATTTTATTGTTCTTCTATGCAAACTAATGAAAAATACTACACCAAAAATATCAGCGACATTCATGAGGATTTTCAAACCGGATTAGAAGGCCTTTCTGATGCTCAAGTACTAGCCCAGCGACATTTATTTGGCTACAACGAACTCGTTGAAAAGAAAAAAAAATCATGGTGGATGATGCTGCTTTTGCAGTTTAAAGATATCATGATTCTAATTTTGCTTATTGCTGCCATTATATCTGCTGCAATGGGCGAAATAACTGACAGCATCATCATTTTGGTGATTGTTATTCTAAATGCCATCATCGGGTTTGTTCAAGAATATAGAGCAGAAAAAGCCATGTACGCATTAAAAAAGATGGCATCTACTCAGGCAAAAGTTACTCGAAATGGACATACAGTAATTATCCAATCTACCGAACTAGTTCCTGGCGATTTGGCCTTGATTGAAGCTGGAGATGTTGTTCCTGCCGATATTCGCCTTACCGAAGCATTTGGCTTGATGGTTGACGAATCCGCCCTTACCGGCGAATCCGTTGCTTCTAACAAAAATACCGACACCCTGAATGATGATAATCTGCCCCCCGGTGACCAAAAAAACATGACTTTCAAAAGCACGCTAGTTGTAAATGGAAGAGCCAACGGTATTGTTGTAGCTACCGGTATGCAAACAGAAATTGGGAAAATTGCCGCACTACTTCAAGACCGTGAAATGGAAACGCCTCTCAAAAAAAGAATGAATGAATTTAGCAAAAAGCTCACATTCGTTATATTGGGGCTTTGTGTTATTTTGCTAGGTATGGGCCTTCTTCGTGGCGAAGAACTCGTTACAATGCTGCTGCTATCCATTAGCTTGGCTGTAGCGGCCATTCCCGAAGCCCTCCCTGCTCTTATCACTATCGCTTTGGCCTTTGGCGCTCGGCGCTTGGTAACCCAAAAAGTGCTGATAAAAAAACTTCCGGCAGTCGAAACCCTCGGCTCTGTTTCGTTTATCTGCACCGACAAAACAGGTACGCTTACCATTAACAAAATGCAGGTAGTTGAACGGTTTGCTACTCCACAATCATGGCTCAACTACAACATGCTCGATATCATCATGGTTCTCAATCATGAAGTAAAAACAGACAATCAACAACAACGAACCGGTGATCCTACCGAGATAGCCATGCTCGAAGATGTATTGAGCCGACACAATGACGACTTTCGGCTGACCATCGAATCACTTTTACCACGCGTTGCCGAAATACCTTTTGATGCCGACCGAAAATGTATGACAACCGTTCATCGCTATCAAAATCAATTCCTCATTTTGGTTAAAGGTGCCACCGAAGTCATTGCACATCTCATCAAAGATGCTTCTTTGCCCCACATTATCGAAGAACAAACTCAACAATGGGGGCAGCAAGGAAAACGTGTCATGGCCTACGCATTCAAATGGATGGATGCGCTTCCCGAACCTTTCGAATACGAACATCTCGAAACCGATTTATCCCTCGCCGGTCTCACGGCAATGATTGACCCTCCTCGACCCGAAGTTAAAGAAGCCGTGGCTTCCTGCCTCAGTGCCGGCATACAGGTTCTTATGATTACCGGCGACCACCCAGCCACAGCCAAAGCCATTGCCGAACAAATTGGCATATTACATAACAACGAATCTGTCATTACAGGTAAGGCACTTCAAAACATGAGTGATGAAGCATTCAGCAACGAAATCGAAAAAATTCGCGTCTATGCACGTGTTTCACCCGAACAAAAATTGCGCATTATTCGAGCCCTTCAACAAAAAAATTATTTCGTTGCCATGACAGGTGATGGAGTAAACGACGCCCCTTCCTTAAAAGCTGCCAATATTGGCATAGCAATGGGTATCAATGGCACCGATGTTAGCAAAGAAGCTGCACACATGATACTACTCGACGACCATTTCGCCACTATCGTTCGAGCTGTTCGCGAAGGACGACGTATCTATGGCAACATACGTAAATTCGTTAAATATATTCTGACTTGCAATGCCGCCGAAATATTAACGCTCTTTCTTGCTCCCATTTTCGGCTTGCCAATTCCGCTCCTTCCCGTACACATTTTGTGGATTAATCTGGTTACCGACGGATTACCCGGTCTCGCCCTCGCCAACGAACATGAAGATAAAGACAGCATGACGAAACCTCCTCGCCCTTCCAACGAAAGTATCTTTGCTGGAGGCATCATTATTCATATTGTATGGGTCAGCATACTAATGGCTTTGGTTACGCTAAGCATACAATATTTATATCTACACCATCCCACTGCTCATTGGCAAACCATGGTTTTTACTGTACTATCCTTATCTCAACTCGGCCACGTATTAGCCATCCGCAGCGACCGCGAATTTATTTTTAACAAAGGGCTCTTCTCCAATCTGCCACTCATTGGCGCTGTCCTACTTACATTCATACTCCAACTTGGCGTTATCTATCTCCCTTTTGCCAATCAAGTATTTCGTACCATGCCACTCAGCGCTACAGACCTACTCACCTGCATCGGATTTTCCGCAATCGTTTTTCATGCAGTAGAAGCCGAAAAATGGGTGCTTAGAAAACGTAAGAATTTCAAATAAATCCGTAATTTATCAATAGCTGCAAACCATAAATTTAACAGTTATATATATTAAACGCCACAAAAATTGTTTTCATAGGCGAAATGAGTCAAATAAATTTGGAATTTGATTGAACGAAAGTTTTATGATAACTTCAGAAAAAGTATGCTAGTTATACTTAACAATCTCGTTTTTAAGAAAGTGAGCATTCCCACTCATAATCTTGTAAAACTTTGAAGTAATTCTCTTGATATAAAATAAAAGAAAGCATCATTAAACTCGAAGATGTAAGCACAATTTCGATAACCTCATACATATATTGATGTGTAGAATATTTTTTTAACTTTGAAATTAACATTGAATAACATCAAATCAAAACTCTCCTTGGCATGACACGGTCTGATTAATTTTTTTTACATATGAACAAAAAAATATCTGCTTTATTATTTTACTTTCTTTTTTCTACTCTTGTTTATGGCCAACAGAAACCATCATCATACGAAATAATGAATTTGCCGCTTTGGGCACAAAAGATGTATGCAGATAACCCCAATGTTTTTGAGATAGATTCCTTATATCAGTCCTATTATAAAAACAATACTTTCAAAAAAAGCTATCACACACAATATTATAAAAGGTGGAAAAGGCACGTAGCGAACTTAATAGATGAACAAGGGTTTGTGAATTATCTGACACAGCAACAATTTGAAGATAAAATATCATCCTATGTTCAAAAAAAGTCAATTTCCCGCTCAGCTTCCTGGTCATCTGTTGGTCCTTTTTTTGTTTCCTCTCCTCAGCTAGCACAAGGTAAAACACAATCGAATGTATATTGCATAGCACAATCTCCTTCCAACAATCAGGTATTATATTGCGGAACAGAACCCGGCGAAATATACAAAAGCATCAATGGTGGGCATACATGGAATTGTGTTTCGTTGGATAATTATTTCGGAAGTGGCGGTTCACAAATATGGGGTATTGGTGTATCAGCTATCGCCATTCATCCTACTAATCCGGATATTGCATTTGCAGGCGGCGACGGTGGCGTCTTTAAAACCTCTAATGGTGGTAGTTCCTGGTCAAATGTTTTAGTACAAAGCAGTTTGGGTGTAAATGAAATTCTAATTCATCCAACAAATGCACTTATTGTTTTTGCTGCAACCGATAAAGGATTATTCAAGTCGGAAGACGGTGGGTTAAATTGGACACAAATGTTCAGTCAGAAATGCTATGATATCAAGTACAATACTGCAGACCCGTCCATACTTTACTTAGTCAAGAATAATCCTTCGCTTGTTATCTGTGAATTTTTCCGATCAACCGACTATGGCGTAACCTGGTCATTGCAATCAAACGGGTGGTATAGTTCATCCGATCCGGCAAGAAATGATGGAGGTGCCCGCATTGCTGTTTCAGTGGCAAACCCAAACCGGATATATGCATATCTGATTGGTGAAGCCAAGAGTAATGATTATGGATTTATTGGCGTTTATAGAAGCGATGATGGCGGCATCAACTGGACTTTACCCAATGGCCCGGCAGGAGGACCTTACACAACCAATCATCCCAATTTAGCATACGGGAATACAAGCTGGACTTACCATCAAGGTTTTTATAATTGTGCAATTATGGCCTCTCAAAGCAATCCCGACCAAATACTTGTTGGAGGTTTAAATCTTTGGCGATCGAATGATGGAGGGGTTACATTTTCTGCTGTGGCTGGATACGTGGGTGGGCCTTTGGATTTGCATGTAGATATGCAGGATTTCAGAGCCGTAAATGGAAATTATTGGATTACCACTGATGGAGGTATTTATCTTTCCAATGATTTTTTCAACTCTCAACCTGAATTTAAAATGATAGGTTTGAGAGGAAGCGATTATTGGGGATTTGGTTCGGGATGGAATGAAGATGTTTTAGTTGGCGGTCTTTATCACAATGGCAACCTAGCTCATCATGAAAACTATGGATTTGGCAACTTCTTGTCACTTGGTGGGGCAGAAGCCCCTACCGGATACGTTAATCCTGGCAAAAACAAAAAAACCTATCATTCGGATATAGGTGGTGTAATCATACCATCGACATATGGTGATCCTTTGACTTACTTTTCTATTGGAATGTCGCCCAATCAATCATATTATGCCGCCGAATCCAGCGAAATGGAATTTCATCCTCATTGCTATAACATTGCCTACCTTGGTAAAGACAACAAACTATGGAAAACTTCAGATGGTGGATCGTCCTATTTTTTGGTTCATGAATTTGGTACAAATACCAATCATCAAATTAAATATATCGAAATTTCTTCCAACAACCCGGATATTATGTACCTCAATCAGCAACCCAACTCCGGCACATTAGGCCGACTGTGGAAAACAACCGATGGAGGTGTAAGTTGGACACAGCTCACAATTCCTGCAGGAAATAGCAGAAGAATGCTTATTACGATAAATCCGACAAATGAAAATGAATTGTGGATAGCTTATCCAAATGGATCAAACGGAAACAAAGTATTTAAAACAACTGACGGAGGCGCAGTTTGGACAAATTTATCAAGCAACATTTTAAATAATGAGTCGCCTCAATCTTTGGTATATATAGCTGGTACGGATGGAGCAATATATTATTTTACAGAGTTTGCCGCCTACTACAAAAATAATTTAATGTCGGACTGGGTGATAGACAATAACGGATTACCAACTTATTGTAATGTAAATATTGCTCGTCCTTTTTATCGCGATCATAAAATACGAATTGCCACGTATGGAAAAGGTTTATGGGAAAAAGATCTAGATGAAACTTCTATTCTTCCAATAGCTCGAATAACTGTTGACAAATTGATTCAACATGTTATTTGCGATATTGATTCTTTTTATTTTGAAGATTATTCTTTCCTAAATCATTACAATGCTTCTTGGAACTGGTCATTTGAAAACGGAATTCCGGCCACATCAAATCTCCGCAATCCAGTAGTATTTTTTAATAGCGATGGAGCACATAAAGCAACATTAACCATTACAGACGCAAACGGTAACCAAAGCTCCGATTCTATTTGGGTTCATGTTAATCAAATTATACCTAACGGCTATACCTCAGAGGGATTTGAAGGCATATTCCCTCCCATCGGCTGGTTAATTTTTGACTCAAACCAGAGTGGGCAATGGAGTAGTTCAAGCAGTACAGGGGGATTTGGACAATCTGCCAATAGCACCATCTTTGCTAATTACGACATTGATTCACAAGGCAGCTATGATGACTTGAGATTCATTTTTACGACTACCAATGCGCTTGCATCTATACTTTCTTTTGATGTGGCATACACCGCATATGCATCCAACTATTCTGACACATTGGAAGTACTTATCTCAACAGATTGCGGACAAACATTCAACAGCTTGTATAAAAAAGGAGGTGCAGATCTCGCCACAGCACCTTTTGATCAAAATTTCTTTGTGCCACAAAACAATCAATGGCGCACAGAAACCTTGGTACTAAACGATTATCTGCATGAACCACAACTTTTAATTGCTTTCAGAAACTGGGGTTATTGGGGCAACAACCTGTATATTGATAATGTAAATTTAAGCGGAGAATATACAAACACACCCAATATACCTTCATCCACTCCATATTGTTCAGTTTATCCCAATCCAACGAATCAGCACAATGCTATTTATATTAATTTCTTTGGCACTCATGCTGAGGAAATAGCACTTGTAAAAGTGCTTGATATGCATGGAAAAATTATTTATACATTTTCATCTATGTCGGGGCAAGCAATTACACTTCCGTGGAGCAATATGTCGGTCGGATATTACATGCTCAATATTGCTACAGAAAAACATATATGGAATAAAATGATTTATAAAAACTAAAAATTAACCTCGTTGCATTTTAATAACTAACTAAACCTGACAAATTCGAGAGATGAAATATATATATATCCTTTTATTCTTCTTGATATCTTTAAACACCTACTCTCAAAACTTGAGTGAGGAGGAAAAAAAGCTATATGATATCATGATGCAGTATCGCAAAGAAAAAGGGTTGACCGAAATTCCGTTATCACCATCATTAACCATTGTGGCTCAAACTCATGTTAAGGATTTAGTGAATAATAAGCCCGATTTGGGAAATTGTGATGCCCACAGCTGGTCTTCAAACGGGAAATGGAAATCATGCTGCTATACTCCGGATCATGCACAATCAGCTTGTATGTGGTCGAAACCGAGAGAACTGACATCATACACCGGCAACGGCTATGAAATAGCTTGTGGATCCAATGTATGTTGCAGTAACTTTGTAATGACTGCTGATTATGCTTTAGAATCATGGCAATCAAGCGCCGGGCACAATTCAGTAATCATCAATGAAGGTATTTGGAAAAAAACCAAGTGGAACGCGATCGGTATTGGTTTGTATAAAGGATTTGCCGTAGTATGGTTTGGAGAAGAAGCCGATCATTGATATTTTCACTATACCCTTTATCATATATTACGGATGCTCATATGCCCCCAAATCGGGCTTACCTGTCCACAAACGGTTTGATCCTTTCAAATCAAAAAGCAACTCGTTATTATGATTGGTTACAAATGATGCCTGCCCTTTGTTCATAGCTGACGAACCTGATTTGATGCGAAAATCTTGATTATATGAATCCCAAAACTTGGGATCAGCATTTTTTACAATCTCATAAAACCTATTCGTATTGGTTGTAGAAATATCAGGATGCATTTTAAGCAAACAATGATCAAAACGAAATTGAAGAGTTGTAGTCGTTACGCTGTCCCAGCCAATTTCAGTTTCAGCATTTCCATAAAAAATACAGTTATAAAAATTAGCATTCAATGGTTGTGACAAAACAGCAGATTGCGTGATGTAAAAATTATTCATAAATAATGCTGGGAAATTTCGAATACTTCGGCTCCAGTAATTAACAATGGTAGAGTGATATATTTCAATATTGCCCCCGTAAGCAAATGCCGCAGCATACTGTCCGCAATTATTCACTAAAATATTATACGCCCTCAGGTTATAATGATTGGTATAAATACCCAGTCCACTCATATTCTGAATCACAACATTTTCCAACGTGAGTTGATTAGGCGTTCCCGGATTGTTGATGATAGATTTGTAATTATCACATTGCAATCCGATAAATCCATTTTTGATAATAGCATTTCGAATGATGTTTTGTGTGCTTCCCTCATTAATCAAAATTCTATCCCACTGTCCCGGTTCATTTCTGTACTTATGTTCCAATCGGGTACCTTGAAACACAACCGGATTTTCACGTTCGCCTAATACACGTAGTGTTCCATCTTGATAAATCCACAATGCACCATTATTGAAAAAATGCACCCTGGCACCTGGCTGTATTGTAAGTTTGCAATCTGAGTCAACCACAGCCCAACCCACAATAACATATGGTTTTTCGTTAGTCCACACCATATCGCAAGGAATAATGGAATAAGGAATTCCGGCACCTGAAAGTGTATCTGTCGGATAAAAATAATGAGCATCCTGACCAAAAGCAACCAATGTTGCTTTCTTGTATACACTACCCAACTCAACAACCAAACTATCTTCATGTATCAAAGGTGCATAAGCGAGATTGGGATCAAGAGTAACCTCAACAAAAACGTAAATGCTATCATTGGCATCAATTTCCACATCCTCCACCAGATTGGCTGTTCCGCCTGGATATCCATTAATATTAAACCTGTAAGTAGATGTTGAGCCACCACCCAAATAAACCCGTGACAATTTCACAGGTTGATTGCCAGAATTTCTAATCAAAAAAACTTCAGTATGAGAACCCATTTGAGTAAATACAGTATCAAACAAAACTGTATCGCGTGAAAAACTAAGCTGCGACAATGGGCCATTAGATTCATCAGCACAAGATGAAAACATAAAAGAAAACACCATCAACAAAAAGCCAATCATAAAAAAACGTGATAGAGGTAGAGGAGAATCTCCAATATTGAAATCACTAGACGATTGATTCATGTTTAATTTTTAATGTTATATTCTTTAATTTTTCTATATAAAGTACGTTCAGAAATACCAAGTTCTCCCGCTGCACTTTTACGTTTACCACGATGCTTAGCCAACGCTTTTTCAATAAGTTCTTTTTCTCTGTCTTCAAGTGAAAGAGATTCTTCAATTTCAGCATGGCTCACAGGTTGATCATGACCTGAAGTAGCATGCAAAATAAGATTATCCGATAAGGAATGTGATGGCTGGGAAGGCGGTGAATAATCTTCATACAATCGCTGAATGAGTGGTGCATTTTGTTCGTTAACATGTAACGTGTCGCCTGATTGCATGATGGCCATGACTAATTTTTTCAAATCAACCATGTCTCGTTTCATGTCGTAAAGAAATTTATAAATCAATTCTCGGTCAGAAATAGAATCTGATGATGCCGTTGCGCCAAGCAATGCTGGTACTTGAGTTCCTTCTAACTCAGCAGGCAAATAAGTGACGAGAATTTCAGCGCTTATATCTCTGTCTTTTTCGAGAATGGAGATTTGCTCTGTAATGTTCTTAAGTTGGCGGATATTACCTGGCCATCTGTAATTTTGCAACAGTTCGCGTGCTGATTCTGTCAGGCGAATGGGCGGAATACGATATTTTTCGGCAAAGTCCTGCGCAAATTTGCGAAATATTTTTTCTACATCATCTTTACGATCACGCAATGAGGGGATATGAATAGGTACTGTATTGAGTCGATAGTATAGGTCTTCACGAAATTTGCCGCGACTAATCAGATCAAGCATATTTAGATTGGTAGCAGCAACAACCCGCACATCCGTTTTTTGTACTTTGGATGAACCTACTCTCATAAATTCGCCAGTTTCCAAAACACGAAGTAACCGCACTTGAGTTTGCAAAGGCAAATCAGCTACTTCGTCCAAAAAAATAGTTCCACCATTCACAACTTCAAAATACCCTTTGCGTGCATCATGAGCACCTGTAAATGCACCTTTCTCATGACCAAACAATTCCGAATCAATTGTACCTTCTGGAATAGCACCACAATTAACAGCAATAAATGACCCGTGTTTGCGGCTACTGAGCTGATGAATGATTTTCGAAAATATCTCCTTTCCAACTCCACTTTCACCGGTTATCAATACTGTAAGATTGGTACCTGCCACTTGGCGAGCAATATCAATAGCCCTGTCGAGAAGTGGGGATGTTCCGATGATGCCAAAACGGTTTTTAATTTCCTGAATTGTCATAGATATTATAGTATTGATTGAAGGTTGAGAATAATTAAACTAATGATTGAGAAAATTAGGTTCGGATGATGAAACGATTTACATGTCCTTTTATTACAATACAAAATAGAATTGCTCGATTGACTCATAGCTTAATATCAAACGTATTGGTTCATATTAACAATTTTTCCTATGATAGTAGCAGAAGTGCATTCGATGGCCTGTACCACCACGTAATCGCCGGGTTGGGCTTGCAAAGCCGGAAATACAAATACTTTATTCTGACTGTTTCGCCCATATAGCTCATCATCATTCTTCTTTGAAATACCTTCCACCAAAATCTCAAAAGTTTTACCCAAATCACGTTGATTGCTTTGAAGCGATAAAGACGTCTGTAGATCAATTATCTGTTGCAAACGCTTTCCCTTAACTTCATCAGGTACATCATCTTTATACTTTCGCTGCGCCATGGTATTAGGTCTTTCCGAATATTTAAACATATACGCATAATCGAATTCGACTTCTTGCATCAACGACAGGGTATCGGCATGTTCTTCATCTGTTTCGCCACAAAAACCTGAAATAATATCAGTACTGATAGCACAATCTGGTAAGAAATGACGAATAGCTGCAATACGATTTAGGTACTGTTTGCGTGAATAACCTCTATTCATTCGCTCCAGCACTTGTGTATTGCCCGACTGTACCGGAAGATGAATATAGCGACAGATATTGGGATGAGCAGCCATTACTTCCAATACATCATCCGTCATATCTTGTGGATTACTGGTTGTATATCGAATGCGTAGCTTTGGATGTATCAGAGCAATTTGACTTAGCAATGAAGAAAAATTTACACTTTCATTTTTCTCAGCTTCGCTTAGGTTTTTAAATTCTTTCTTAGGACCTCCACCATACCAGAGATATGAATTGATGTTTTGGCCGAGCAGCGTAATCTCTTTATATCCCTGTTCAAAAAGCGCTGTAGCTTCACGGATAATGGTTTGCGGATTACGGCTTCGCTCACGTCCTCTTGTAAAAGGCACAACACAAAACGAGCACATATTGTCACATCCACGCATTATGGAAATAAAAGCCGTAATGCCATTTCCTCCTAATCGAACCGGATTGATGTCGGCATACGTTTCTTCCAGCGAAAGCAAAACTTCAATTCCTTTTTGACCATCTTCAACGTGCGTTAGCAAATCAGGTAGTGCACGATATGAATCAGGGCCAACAACCAAATCCACTAATTTTTCCTCCTCCAAAAATTTTTCTTTCAGTCGCTCTGCCATACATCCCAGTACTCCGACAATCAAATGAGGTGACTGCTTCTTCAAAGCTTTAAATTCGGTAAATCTTTGCCTCACTCTTTGTTCAGCATTTTCGCGTATGGAACAAGTGTTTACAAATATCACATCAGCGGCCTGCAAGTCGGCTGTTGTTTGATAGCCGTTTTTATGCAGGATGGAGGCCACAATTTCGCTATCTGAAAAATTCATCTGACAACCATAGCTTTCTATATATACTTTTTTGCCAACACCAGCTCCTACTGAAGATAGCACAGTGGGCTTGCCCTGTATGGACTCATTAAATTGTGAAGATATTTGCATATTAAATACAAGTACTGAAACAAGCAGCAAAGTTAGGCATTTCCGAACATATGACAAAATGGCACGACCAAAAACCAAAATGTTTATCCTCATCAGAATAAAATAGCGGTTATTTATTAGTATTATTCCAAAAATGTTTAGGTCAGATAGCCCTCAAATTAGCAAAAAATGTGTAGGTTTGCCGGCTTGATAAAAGATTACAATACGTATTCATGGATAAAAAAACGGTATTAGGATTATTACTAATAGGTGGTATATTACTTGGCTGGTGGCTTGTAATGAAACCATCAGCAGAAGAAATTGAGAAAGAAAGACAACGAACTGCTCTAATCAAGGACTCGATTGCAGAAGTAAAAAGAATTGCTGATTCTATTCAACAAATCAACAATCAGGTGGTTTCTGAAGAAACACAAAGCACAGAAATTGTACTTGATACCCTTTTATCATCACTACCTGACAGTTTGAAATTGCTAGCGCTTGATTCTATCAAACAACAGCAAGCAGGCAATCTATACGGGGCTTTTGCGGCACATGCCAATCCGATCAATGAATTTGTACGTATTGAAACTGATAAATTCATTCTGCATTTTCATCCTAAAGGCGGACGCATTGCTAACGTACAGGTGAAAAATTATCAGACCTACAAAAAACGGTATAACGAAAAAATTGATGACACCCTTAATCTTTATATTGATAGTTTATCAGGTTACAACCTTACATTATTCAGTCAAAACAAACAAATCAACACCTCAGAATTATTTTTTGCCACCGATGGCAAGCATACAAAAATCAGCGGAGAAGAAACTACCGGCATAAGTTTTCGACTGTATGCCAACGAATCTAAAGATCATTATATAGAATACATATACACGTTGAAGGGCAATGATTATATGATTGACTTCGACATTCGATTTGTGGGCATGGAATCTGTATTAGATGCAAATCAGGCAGGATTACCATTTACATGGTATCAGGTTACACCATCGCAAGAGCGTGAAGTATCCAATGAACGAGACCGTAGCAATATATTTTACAAAGCATCCGATGATGATATTTATCGTGTAAAGCGTGGTGGCGGACCAGGAAAGAAAAAAATTGAAAAAGAAATCAAATGGATTTCATTCAAACAACAATTCTTCAGCACGGCATTAATTGCCAAAAGTGGGTTTGTAAACTATCCCTTCCCTGCCGAATCAGTAGCGCCCCCAGAAGGAAATTCTTTTATCAATATGGCCTATTCAGTAGAATTGGCTATTCCATTCTCTTACTCTGCCGACGAAACTTTTGCCATGCAGATGTACTTGGGGCCCAACCATTACAATACCCTAAAAAAATACAAGATGGATCTTGAAGATCAGATTGATTTAGGGATGTTCTTTCTATTTAGCATAGTAAATAAATATCTAATTATTCCTGTATTTAATTTCTTCGACAAAATGCATTTGGGATATGGATTAATTATCTTTCTTCTTACACTTATCATCAAGTTGATTCTTTCTCCAATCACATACAAAACCTTTGTGTCTAGTGCCAAAATGCGCATTCTTAAACCCGATGTGGACGCACTTTCGGAGAAGTTTAAGCCCGAACAGGCCATGGAAAAACAACAGGCCGTAATGCAGTTGTACAGGAGAGCCGGTGTAAGTCCGCTTGCCGGATGTATCCCCGCTCTGTTACAAATGCCTATTCTTTTGGCCATGTTTAGTTTCTTTCCGGCAGCTATTGAACTTCGTCAACAAGGTTTTTTGTGGGCCAATGACCTCTCAACTTATGATGTAATTCTATTACTCCCATTTCATATCCCTTTTTATGGCAGCCACGTAAGTTTGTTTACCATTCTGATGACCATCACCACGATGATCTATACTTCCATGAGCAATTCGCAGATGAACATGGGGGGTATGCAAGCCAAGCAAATGAAAATCATGATGTATCTTATGCCTGTTTTATTTTTAGGTATTTTGAATAATTATAGCTCTGCTTTAAGTTACTATTACTTTCTTTCAAATGTAGTGAGCATCTTACTCACATTAGCCATCCGCAAATTCTTTATTAACGAAGACAAGCTACGAGCGGTGATTGAAGAAAACAAAAAACGTCCGGTTAAGAAATCAAAATGGCAGCAACGAATTGAAGACATGCAAAAAGTTCGTCAGGAACAAGCTCGCATGCGTTCAGGAGGCAGTAAGAAGAAATAAATATTAGAATCCTCGATTAACTCGCCATGCAGACACCCCTACAGAAGATTGTAACAGTGATTCGTGAGTTGTCTGTTTTGAAGAAGGCAAGAGATATGCAGCCATTAATGCTGCAATCTTAAGTTCATCGTCAGATGCTTGCTCCTCTAAAAATTCGGGCTTAAAATGCTGATTTACGAAATGTGTATTAAAAGAGCCATCTTTAAATACGGGATGCATCAATACAAAACGACAAAAATCGAGCGTTGTTTTAATTCCATGTATTCTGTATTCATCAATAGCCCTGAGAGTTCGATCAATAGCTTCTTCACGAGTTGGAGCATGAATAATCATTTTTGCTATCATGGGGTCGTAATAGATGGGTACTTGCATACCTTCCCTGAACCCGTCATCAATTCGAATACCCGGCCCTTGTGGTTTAATGTATGTATGCAACGTACCGATATCAGGCAAAAAATGATTAGCAGGATCTTCGGCATAAACACGTACTTCAATAGCATGTCCATGAATTGATAAATCAGATTGAGAAAAGGATAGTTTCTCTCCACGTGCAATACGAATTTGCTCTTTAACCAAGTCAACACCTGTTATCAATTCGGTTACGGGATGCTCTACCTGTAAGCGGGTATTCATTTCCAAGAAATAATATTCGCCATCACTATAAATAAACTCAACCGTGCCTGCTCCCGAATAATTACATGCACGCGCCACATTAACAGCATGTGCTCCCATTTCGGCACGTTGTTCGGGTGTGAGGATTGCTGAAGGTGCTTCTTCAATCACTTTTTGATGACGGCGTTGAATAGAACACTCCCTTTCAAAAAGGTGCAGATAGTTGCCATGATTATCACATAAAACCTGAATTTCGATATGCTTGGATGTGCGTAAATATTTTTCCAGAAAAACAGACCCATCTCCAAATGCTGATTCGGCCTCAGAAATTGCACGATGTAAATTTTCTTCAAACTCACTTTCATCTTCGACAATACGCATACCTTTTCCGCCGCCTCCAGCTGAGGCCTTAATTAAGATGGGAAAGCCAATTTCTTTTCCTACCTTCAACGCTTCATCTACCGATGAAATGGCATGATCTGTTCCAGGCACCAAGGGAATATTATATTTCTTAACGGCAGCTTTTGCGCCTAGTTTGCTTCCCATGATCTCCATTGATTCGGGCGATGGCCCCACTAACGTAATACCCGAAGCAGCTACCATTCGAGCGAACTCAGCATTTTCAGAGAGGAAGCCATAACCTGGATGTATGGCATCTACACTCAGAGAACAAGCCACTTCAATAATTTTAGCAGCATTCAAATACGACTGCGAGGAAGGAGCAGGCCCCACACATACTGCCTCATCAGCAAAAAAAACATGAGGAGATTGTCGGTCGGCTTCCGAATAAATGGCAACTGTTTTTATCCCCATTTCATGCGCCGAACGCATGATTCGCAATGCTATCTCTCCACGGTTGGCTATTAGTAATTTATTCATTCATTATGTATTTAAGAAAAAAGCAGGCGGATTTACCGCCTGCTTTAATGATATGTAATATTATACTTAGATTATCTGTCAGCAATGTTCACATAATCGCGAACCTTAGGTCCAACATAAATCTGTCGCGGACGACCAATTGGCTCTTTGTTAGCCGTCATTTCCTTCCATTGTGCAATCCATCCGGGCAAACGACCCACCGCAAAGAGAACGGTGAACATATCTTTAGGAATGCCCATCGCTCTATAAATAATTCCTGAATAGAAATCTACATTGGGATATAACTTACGCTCAACAAAATATTCATCATTTAGCGCAACTTCTTCAAGTTTTTTGGCAATCTCCAATACAGGGTCTTTGATGCCTAATCGGTTCAGTACATCATCACATGCTTTTTTAATAATTTTAGCTCGTGGGTCAAAATTCTTATATACCCTGTGACCGAATCCCATCAAACGAAATGGGTCATTTTTGTCTTTAGCTTTAGCCACCCATTTATCAAGTGAGCCACCATCTTCACGAATACGGTCAAGCATTTCAATCACTTCCTGATTTGCGCCTCCATGTAGTGGCCCCCAAAGGGCAGTAACGCCTGCTGCTATCGAAGAATAGAGATTGGCTTGCGAAGATCCTGCCAATCGTACAGTAGAGGTTGAACAATTTTGCTCATGATCGGCATGAAGTATAAGTAACTTATCCAAAGCATTCACAACTACCGGATCAATCTCGTATTCGTCAGTTGGCATTGAGAACATCATATTGAGGAAATTATCTACATAACCCAATTTGTTTTTAGGATAGACAACAGGATGCCCAATAGAATTTTTATAAGCCCAGGCCGCAATGGTAGGGAACTTGGCTAATAATCGCGTCATGGTCAAATTCACCTTGTCCTCTCCACGATGTGGGTTTAGTGATTCGGGGTAAAAAGTTGATAAAGCACAGGTAACAGATGAAACAACACCCATTGGGTGAGCAAATGTTGGGAAAGCGCTGTAAAAACGACGCATATCTTCATGTATCAGCGTGTGCATTTTGATGGCCTCAGAAAAATCATCTAATTGCTTTTTAGTAGGCAATTCACCATTGATGAGCAAATATGCCACTTCAATGAAATCAGAGCGTTCTGCTAATTGCTCAATCGGATATCCGCGATATCGCAGTATGCCTTCTTCTCCATCGAGGAAAGTAATGGAGCTAACTGTAGCACCTGTATTCTTATAACCCGAATCAAGAGTAATATAACCCGTTTCAGCGCGTAGGTTATTGATATCAATGGCTTTTTCATTTTCTGTACCAACCACAACGGGCATCTTATATGATTCGCCCCCAAGTATGATTTCTGCTTGTTCTGACATATTTCGTTCTTTTTCTGAAAGTAATTATTACGTGCCGAAAATAACTAAATTTATCAATCAAATACATGCATTGATAAAAAAATATTTTCACAAGTTCTAATTATACGTCAACCCATAATCCCACACAAATACTTTTAAGAAATCAATATCCCCAGTAATTTAGAATGAAAACTCGAAACCGCCTGCTATAAACCAAGGTAACCCCACCCGAATGCCCTGTGGTCGTCGAGATGCAATGTATCGTTCATTACTCATGTTTTTGACTGAGAGGCGGAACGTAGTAAAGATTTTTGGTACTTTATAATATACGGAACCATCCAATAAAAAATAGTCATTCATTTTGCCTGAGCGTCCATTAACTGATGCTGTTTCGCTGTTTATCGGATCTGTATATTGGAAGGCCGAATAATATCCATTGAATCGAGCACCTAAGCCAAAAGGGGTTTCAAAAGTAAATGCCGCTGACAGTGTGATGGGGGGGGCATAAGGCAACCGATTGCCATACACATTTACAGTATCAGCTCCTTGCACCAAAAATCGATCGGTTCGAAATCTTGCATCACAATAGGTAAATGAAGCATCGAAAGCCAACATATAATTCTTTAGCTTAATGATGGGCGCAATATCAAATCTAACCGCAATTTCGACGCCTAAGTGTCGCGTAGCACCACCATTAACGTAACCCGAGCCAACGCCTCCTGATGACTGACTAACCGGAATAATTTGATTGCTAAAATCCGTAAAGAACCCTGTAACTTCTGCATGAAACCAGTTATTATGATTAATCCGCATACCCAATTCAGTATTCCAACTTTGTTCTGCTTCCAGATTATATACCTCTCCAGAACCTGATATCGCATCTTTGACACGGGGAGGTGCAAAACCTCGGTGAACACCGGCAAAAAATTGTGCTTTATTAATAAGATTATAACCCAAACCTATACCAGGTATTATTTGTGCGATAAAATTGGAATTGGTATAATGAGTATCTATATTATTACGTCGTAATATTTCCCTCTCAAACCAATAAAACTCACCTCTGACACCAGCTGTGATATGCAAATTAGGGTGAAAATAAAACTTATCTTGAAGAAATAACGAAACTGCATATCCCCGTCTGAGTTCTTTATTCTGAAGTGAACCTGAAGGTGCGTCTGCCTTACTGCCTTTTATCAATTCTTCATCCGCCTTTTCATACATAAAACGAGCGCCTGCATCAAGCTGATTCGACATCTTCGATGCTATCTGATGTTTGGCTGAAAATCGCGCTTCATAACCTGCAACCAAAAAGCGACGATCTTGATGTGCATTGCTGTTGAGCATATATAATGCACCACCGCTAATCGTTGTATCACCCCATACTTGTATTGCCGCCGGTGAGGGCGAATAGGTAAAATCTTGTCTTTGCCATAAGCGTGTAGTGGTGTAGCCAAATATTGTTTGAGCAAATGCATATTGCTTATTAAACTTATGCTCATGATGTATGCTACCTGATATGCGCTGTACATAAAGAAGATCGTAAGGTGCAATTTGAACAAAATCTAAATCGCCTGATTCATACATACGCTGAGTTAAACCCACATATGTGGCATTTGAATTTTCATCGTAGTATCCAACCTTGGTTGAAATACTCGACTTGGGGCTCAATTGCAGGGTCCACTTGCCTGATATATCATTGATACGAAACCATGTTGCGCCCAAATTTTCGGCCTGCTTTCTAAGATATGTTAACGAAAAACCTGATTTTTTGTAAGTAGTTCCAACACTTACCAATCCATTCATAAATGTTCCTCTTCCTCCCATAAACTTTACTTTTACTGATAATTTATCAGGGGGAGGCGCTGTGATATAATTGATAATGCCTCCGATGGTTTGTGGTCCATAAAGGATTTGTCCACTTCCCTTCAACACTTCAATCCCTTCCATCCGATCAATAATTGGCGTATAATATAGCTCATTCTCACCATATGGATTAATAGATACTGGAATTCCATCTTCTAGTATCAATATACTTCTGCTTCTATCGGGGTCTGTTCCTCGAATGCCTACATTCATTCTCATGCCTGCTCCCTCTTCATCAATAACATTTATGCCGGCTACTCTGCGTAATGCTTCATTGCCTGTTAACGGACTTAACCTTCTAAGTTCTTCTGCATCTATATGAGTGGCGGCTCCAGGCAAATGCGAAATAAGCCCGTCTCGATTTTCACCTATTAAACTAAATACAGGTATTTCTCCACCCGACTTCAAACTATCATCCTTGATTTCAGTATTCTGCGAGAATGTAAGTATCGTACCATTAATAATTACGTATAGAATAGCTACATATTTGCTGACTTTCATATAATGTTATTTAGAATAGTTCTAATTACGCCACAATGTTAGAAATAGCATAAGGCACAAACAATACCCTAAAAAGGTGAAAAATAAAAAAACTTAATTTGAATTACTCGTATCTAAGCGACTCTACCGGATCAAGGCGAGATGCCTTAAGTGCAGGATAAAGCCCAGAAGCTACCCCCACAACAAAACATACGATTACGGAAACAATCATCCAGTTCCATGGGACAACAAACGAACCGCCGATAATGGCGGTCATACTATTCCCAATCAAAATTCCTAGCAGCACACCCAAAAAACCTCCCAATTGGCAAATGAGAACAGCTTCAATAAGGAATTGGTAGGCGATTGAAGAACGTGTTGCTCCAATGGCTTTTCTGACACCGATTTCACGAGTACGTTCGGTTACCGAAACCAGCATAATATTTAAAAGACCAATCAAGGCACCAAGAAGTGTAATAAGGGCAATGACAATAGATCCCATAGATATATATTGTGTCATACCCAATAATTCGTTGATTAAACTATCGCTTTTTTCAATATCAAACGATTCTTCTTTGCCTAAAGGATCTTTGCGAATAATACGAAACAAACCTGTTGCCTCTCCAACCGCATTGTCCATCATATGAGCGCTTTCACATTTCACTGTAATTGAGAAAGACGTATTCGCTTTTTTATAATTTGTTCGAAGATTATTGATCGAAATAATTGCTATTCTATCGTTGCCCATACCTAACCCTGCGCCTTTTTCCTGAAGTGTACCAATAATGGTATATCGTTTGGATCCTATCCAAATACTTTCACCCTCTGCTGGATTATTTCCAAAAAAATTGCTTTTGATTTCAGACCCAATTATAACTACAGGTGCACCGCTATGTACTTCGTCAGTTGTAAAGTTACGACCATCTGCTATCTCAAACCCTCCAGCAATCAGATAATCTTCATCAGCGCCTACAACAGGTATATTGGGATGTGTTTTTTTGGAACCATATTTCAGTACACCGGTTGAAGTGGCATTGGCAGAGATGCTAATAACTGCAGGAAACTCATACGCCTCTTTAAATCGAAGGGCTTGGTCATATGAAATTTCTTGATGTTTCTTTGGTCGCTGTCCGCCTCTTCCAAACTGAATTTTCATACCGCGATTCTTGATCGCAAAAGTATTGGCACCCAAAAATGAAAAATTCTCATTTATACTTTGTTTTAATACATCTATGGCTGTAAGCATTCCAACGAGCGACATAATACCAAATGCAATAATCAAAATGGTAAGTATAGTTCGCAAAAGCTGACCCTGTATCGAACGCCATGCGATGGTAAGATTTTCTCTCAGTACCTTGTTCATGCTTCAAATGTATAACCGATGTCTTAATTCATTACAAGTTTAATACTATTTAACCCAAATATTGAGCAAAATATACATTTTTTAGAATAGATTTAACCTGATTCATTGTCAATCCTTCAAATAATAATACGGAAAATGCCTTATTGAATTTGGTTCATAATTTGATTCTATAAAATTAGTTCACTTCAATTGTATTAATCTAAAACTCAGAACATATGAAAAATTTTAAATTTATATTGTCCTTGCAGCTTATGCTATGTTTGACTTTTATAATGCCTACCGATAGTACTTCACAATCCATTTATTTTTCATCGGGCGTAGATGAAGATTTTCAGCCAGTAGGTCTTGATGAAGCATTTTATATGGGAACAAATCCTGATTACTTGTATATCTTCTTAGATTTTGGTTATGAGCAATCAAAAGGGAATATTGAACTACGCATATTCAAAAGCAATGGAGGACGTAACGGCAATTATACTTTTCAGAATAGTGAATATCTTAATTTTGAAAAAGGGTGGACATGGGCAGGAAAGAAGGTTACTTTTCAATCATCTGGCTATTATCGTATAGATGCCTATAATGCATTAGGGTATAAATTAACTTCTAAAATTCTTACGTTATACGACCCACGCTAAGCAAGATAAAAGATTAAGATAAAGTATCAGAACAATACTTATCTAACCTTACCATATCGAGTATTAAATCGGCAAAGCCCCTCCTGTAAGAACGCATCATATTCTACAATATCAGGCGTATAGCTTCTAGGGGCAGCGAGAAGTTTGCCGGATGGGTCAAGCAATACATACTGTGGCTGAGTATTGGCTTTAAAGAAGTATGCCTGAAAATCGCTCCATTTAGCTCCGTAAGTTTTTAGCATTTCTCCGGTGCGGAATGATTTAACTTGTGCGCCTTGAGGCAATGGTGATTTGTCGTCAACATACAATGAAATAACAATATAATCATTCTGTAATTTTTTCAGAATACGGCTATCTGACCATACATTATCTTCCATTTTTCGACAATTCACACAAGCGTATCCCGTAAAATCAATTAATACAGGTTTATTATCCCGACGTGCCCAGCGCATACCCTCATCATAATCATGTGTACAATCAAGCCCATGCGGACATTCGGTTGGGTTCCATTCGCGATAATTTGATGGAGGGGCTAATCCGCTAAGCAATTTTACCGGCGCGCCAAAAAGCCCTGGCACCATATACATCGAGAACCCTAACGAAATTAGAGCGAAGCTAAGTCGCATAACAGAAAGCTTAGGTTTTCCTTCATCGTCATGCGACAATCGAAAAGTGCCTAATAAATACAATCCAAGCAATCCAAAAATGATAATCCATAGCGCAATAAAAATTTCACGCTTTAGGATGCCCCAGTGATATGCCATATCTACAACAGAGAAAAACTTGAGCGCCAAAGCCAACTCCAAAAAGCCCAAAGTAACTTTTACGGTATTCAACCATCCTCCTGATTTGGGTAAAGAATTTAGCCACCCAGGAAACATGGCAAACAAAGCAAAAGGTAAAGCCAATGCAAGCGAGAATCCGAACATACCCACTAATGGACCTGCATTACTACCACTCACAGCGGCCTCAACAAGCAATGTTCCTATAATGGGGCCTGTACAACTAAATGAAACCAACGAAAGGGTAAAAGCCATGAAGAAAATTCCAATCAAACCTCCTTTGTTCGATCCTTTATCTACCGCATTAACAAAACGGCTTGGCAATGTAATTTCAAAAGCACCTAAAAATGATGCAGCAAATACAACAAAGATGACGAAGAACAGCATATTCCAAAATGCGCTGCTCGCCATACTATTTAACGCAGCGGGTCCTGCAATTTTTGTTACTAAAAATCCAAGTGCTGTATAAATAATGATGATAGACAATGCATAAGTAATTGCATTTGAAATACCTTTTGCCTTATTCTTACTTTGTTTTGTGAAAAAACTAACAGTTAGCGGTATCATGGGAAAGACGCAAGGTGTAAGCAAGGCAAACAGGCCACCTAAAAATCCGGCAATAAAAATACCCCAAAATGATAGGGCTGTTGTGTTGGTTTTACCTGTACCACAAGCTGGCTCAAGTGAAGCAATAGCATCGTCACTCAACATTTCAGGACCTTCAGAAGTGATAATAGCAACATTTTCATTACAGCCATCGTACTCAGACAATCCAGGCACATCAGGGCATTTATCCAAGTGGTCAGGAATTGAATCTCCGTCAGAATCAATAAAAAGATCAGCCGTTGACCCTGTATCAGGTGGTAATACTTCACCTTGTGTAGATGCTATGGAAAAGCTGAATTTTTCCTCAACCGGAATGCAAACCCCATCATCCATGCATGCTTGTCCATATAATATTCCAGTAACCTTAAATGCAGAATTACTTATCCGTTTGAATTTTTGTTGAAAAACAACCTTTGCAGATTCAAAATAGGCAACAGGACCTAAATATTCATCATTCAATTTTTTAGGTTTGGGTTCAATTACTTTTCCTATTCGTTCATAATAACTGCTCTTGTCAAATTCGAAAGCTAGTGGATAAGGTGGATTTTCTTGCGAATACAAATGCCAACCGGCATCAATACGTGCTGTAAAAATCAATTCGCCTTCAGTTTGCGATAATTCTTTATAATCATACGTCCATTTGATGGGATTCATGATTTGAGAAATTGCTGCTGAAAACAGAAGCATATAAAAGAGGGAAAGAAGTGTAATGCGTTTCATCATAATTAGTACGAATTACGGGTATGAATTCACAAAGTTAGAAATATATCCTGCCACAAATGAGATATAATTGTGGATTGTCAGTTTTTTAACCTTATTTTCCATATCATTTATTCTCGTTAAGCAAGGAATAAATATGTAAAGAAACATATCGCCCATATTTAAACTCACAGTCACGTAGCGTACCTTCATGTGTAAAGTTCAGCGATTCAAGGGCCTTAATACATGCGATGTTTTCAGTTTCAACCAATCCTTCTAAACGATGTAAGCATATCGTATTGAAAGCCACATCACAAATTGCACGAACAACTTCTTTCATAAAACCACGTCCCTGAAATTGAGGCAAAAACCAGCAACCTAGTTCTGCTTTTTGTTGCTCTTTTTGATAATTATTAACTCCCGCTACTCCGAAAAACTGTTGTTGATTGAGTGAACAAATAGCCCAGTATTTACCGATTCGTTGCTGTTCGATACGATGATAGAAATCCATTTGCGCCTGCACATCCTCAATGGTTTGATAGGAAACGCCATAATAACGTATCACCTGTGGATGAGATAATCCCTCAAAAACATACGGTAAATCATCAGAAACAATCGTTCTTAAAAACAACCTTGAAGTGGAAATAGAATCGGGAAAAAAAACCGAATCATTTGGCGGCATAATCATATCTCATGTATTTCGCATATTGAAAGATACGAGATACTATAAAACAATTACTCCTCAATGCTAACGCCCGACTTCTCCCTTCTGCCTTTTACCGGCTGATTGGCTGCTGCTTCCATCTCATCTTTTGATGCAACAATAATATTGCGGTATTCTTTGAGCCCTGTTCCGGCTGGAATTAGATGACCAACGATAACATTCTCTTTCAATCCCTCAAGATAATCAATCTTACCATTAACGGCAGCTTCGTTCAAAACCTTTGTAGTTTCCTGGAACGAAGCAGCGGATATCCAACTGTCAGTTTGCAATGAAGCGCGGGTAATCCCCTGCAAAACAGGTATAGAAGTTGCTGCAACAGCATCACGTGCTTCAGCAGGTTTTAAATCTTTACGTTTGAGTTGAGAATTAATATCACGTAATTTTCGAGCACTAATAATCTGACCGGCTTTCAATTCATTAGAATCGCCTGGATCCATGATAACTTTCTTACCATACATCTCATCGTTTTGTGTGATGAAATCAAATTTATTTGCCATCTCACCTTCGAGAAAACTAGTATCTCCAGGATCAACAATCTCCACTTTTTTCATCATCTGTCTAACAATTACTTCAAAGTGCTTATCATTGATTTTTACACCCTGAAGGCGATAAACTTCCTGAATTTCATTCACCAAATATTCCTGAACAGCAGTAGGTCCTTTGATAGCTAAAATATCAGAAGGCGTTATTGCACCATCGGTTAATGGTTGTCCGGCTTTCACATAATCGTTTTCCTGAACCAAGATATGTTTCGCAAGTGAAACCAGATATTTTCTTACTTCACCTGTACGTGATTCGATTTGTATTTCGCGATTACCACGTTTAATCTTTCCGAAAGATGCGAGTCCATCAATCTCTGCTACTACAGCAGGATTGGAAGGATTTCGAGCTTCAAACAATTCGGTAACTCTCGGCAAACCGCCCGTGATATCACCTGTTTTTCCAGATGAACGAGGAATCTTAACAAGAATGTCGCCGGCATTTACCTTGGCATTATCTTCAATAATGATATGAGATCCGGAAGGAATGTTATAAGCACGGATTACTTCCCCTTTCTTATCAACGATACGAATCGTTGGGTTTTTGGTTTTATCGCGACGATCAATAACTACTTTTTCACGGAATCCGGTTGTTTCGTCAAGCTCTTCACGGAATGTAATTCCTTCCTCGATATTTTCGAAATCTACTTTCCCATCAAATTCTGAAAGAATAACAGCATTGTACGGATCCCAGTCACAAATCAAATCACCCTTCTTAACTTTCTGGCCGGGTTTAATATACAAATAAGAACCATAAGGAATATTACTTGCAGTAAGCACAATATTAGTATTAGGATCAACGAGTCGCATTTCAGCTGAACGTCCAATCACTAATTCCACATCGCGGTCATTCAATTTACGTGAAACGGTTCTGAGTTCATCAATTTCGATGATACCATCAAACTTGGCTTCTAATTTAGATTGAGCAGCTGAACCACCTGCCACACCACCTACGTGGAATGTACGAAGCGTAAGCTGTGTACCCGGCTCACCAATTGATTGAGCAGCAATAACACCAGTGGCTTCACCTTTCTGAACCATACGCCCAGAGGCCAAATTACGTCCATAACATTTGGCACAAACACCTTTAGGCGTTTCGCAGGTAAGTACTGAACGAATCTCAACCATCTCTATAGGTGATTCATCAATACGTTTGGCAACAACCTCAGAAATTTCTTCAGTGGCTTTTACGATTAGCTCTCCTGTGCTAGGATGATAGATATCATGCAATGACACCCTACCCAAGATCCGGTCGTAAAGTGATTCTACCACTTCATCGTTATTCTTTAATGCTGTCATTTGCAAGCCACGGAGTGTTCCACAATCTTTATCTGTTATAATTACATCCTGAGCTACATCAACCAAACGACGTGTCAAGTATCCAGCATCAGCAGTTTTAAGAGCTGTATCAGCCAATCCCTTACGTGCCCCGTGCGTTGAAATAAAATATTCTAAGATTGATAAACCTTCTTTAAAGTTTGCCAAGATAGGGTTTTCAATAATCTCATTACCTGTATCTCCACTCTTTTGAGGTTTAGCCATCAAACCACGCATTCCGCAAAGCTGACGAATCTGCTCTTTTGAACCCCTTGCACCTGAATCAAGCATCATATAAACAGGATTGAAACCCTGCTTATCTTCACTAATTTGCTTCATCAGGATTTGTGTCAAACGGCTATTGGTATGAGTCCAAATATCAATAATTTGATTATAACGCTCATTGTTCGTAATGAATCCCATGTTATAATTATTCATCACTTCCTCAACTTGCTCCATTGCATCAGCAATAAGCTCTTCTTTTTCCTTAGGAATAATGATATCATCTATTACAAACGACAAACCACCTTTAAATGCCATGTAATATCCTAGATTTTTGATATCATCAAGGAACTTGGCTGTGGTTGGCATATCTGTATTTTTGAAGATATCGCCAATAATATCACGAAGTGATTTCTTGGTCAGCAATTGGTTTATATATCCATATTGCTTAGGCACAACTTCGTTAAAGATAATACGACCTACAGTAGTTTCAATAACCTCTGCAGCCAATGAGCCATCAAGCTGACGTACATTTACTTTGGTTTTAATCCAGGCATGTAAATCTACCTTACCTTCATTATAAGCAATAATCACTTCCTGAGGCCCATAAAAATGCATTCCTTCACCTTTTACAACGTGATCTGAAACAGATTTTCGCCCTTTGGTGATATAATACAATCCCAGTACCATGTCTTGAGATGGTACAGAGATAGGTGCACCGTTAGCTGGATTTAGAATATTATGGGCTCCGAGCATCAGCAATTGCGCTTCCAAAATAGCTGCATTTCCAAGTGGCACGTGAACGGCCATTTGGTCGCCATCAAAGTCGGCATTGAAAGCAGTACATGAAAGTGGGTGTAATTGTATTGCTTTCCCCTCGATAAGCTTGGGCTGAAATGCCTGTATCCCAAGTCGGTGCAATGTTGGAGCACGATTGAGCAATACTGGATGACCTTTCAGTACATTTTCCAATATTTCCCATATTACAGCGTCACGTCGGTCAACAATTTTTTTAGCAGATTTAACGGTTTTAACCAAACCACGCTGAATCAATTTGCGAATAATAAACGGCTTGAAAAGCTCTGCAGCCATATCTTTGGGCAAACCACATTCATGCATTTTCAACTCAGGGCCTACCACAATAACTGAACGGGCAGAGTAATCAACACGTTTCCCAAGAAGATTCTGACGGAATCGTCCCTGTTTTCCTTTCAGAGAATCAGAAAGTGATTTCAACGGACGATTAGCATCTGTTTTTACTGCACTCGATTTTCTCGAATTATCAAATAATGCATCAACCGCTTCCTGAAGCATTCGTTTTTCATTACGCAAAATCACTTCTGGTGCCTTAATTTCAATCAATCGTTTCAAACGATTATTGCGAATGATGACACGACGATATAAATCATTAAGATCGGATGTGGCAAAACGACCGCCATCTAACGGAACTAGAGGACGTAAGTCGGGTGGAATAACTGGAATAACCTTAATAATCATCCATTCAGGACGATTGATAATACGTGTATTGGCTTCACGGAATGATTCCACAACTTGCAATCTCTTTAATGCCTCCTGTTTGCGTTGTTGTGATGTTTCGGTATTGGCCTGATGGCGCAAATTGTATGAAAGTTCATCTAATTTCAAACGCCCTAACAAATCATACAACGCTTCACCCCCCATTTTAGCAATAAATTTGTTAGGGTCAGTATCATCCAAATATGCATTATCCTTAGGAAGATTATCTAAAATTTCAAGATATTCTTCTTCTGAGAGAAAATCTAAATAATTCACACCGTCCGCTTGCTTTACTCCTGGCTGTACCACTACATATTTTTCATAATAAATAATGGCTTCCAGCTTTTTTGTTGGCAATCCCAACAACAATCCAATTTTATTGGGAAGTGAACGAAAATACCAAATATGTGCTACAGGTACTGTAAGCATGATATGACCAGTACGTTCTCGACGCACTTTCTTCTCAGTAACTTCCACTCCGCAGCGGTCGCAAACTATCCCTTTATAGCGAATGCCTTTATATTTACCGCATCCGCACTGCCAATCCTTTACAGGACCGAAGATACGTTCACAAAACAAGCCATCTCGTTCGGGCTTAAAAGTACGGTAGTTGATGGTTTCAGGTTTGATAACCTCTCCGCTTGAGCGATCGAGAATATCTTCAGGCGATGCCAAACTGATTGTAATCTTTGAAAAATCGCTTACTGATTTATTTTGATCTTTATTCATATGCATATATGAAATGTTTGTAATTGAAACAAATTAATCTAATGTAACTTTAAGACCGAGACCTCTGAGTTCATGCAACAACACATTGAACGACTCAGGCAATCCGGGAGTTGGCAGGTTATCTCCTTTTACAATTGCTTCATATGCCTTGGCTCTGCCCATCACATCATCGCTCTTAACTGTAAGCATTTCCTGTAATATATTGGCAGCTCCAAAAGCTTCGATAGCCCACACTTCCATTTCTCCAAAACGCTGACCTCCAAATTGCGCTTTCCCTCCTAATGGCTGCTGTGTTATCAACGAATACGGGCCGATAGAACGAGCGTGCATTTTATCGTCAACCATATGAGATAACTTAAGCATATAGATTACACCAACGGTAGCTGGTGTATGGAAAGGTTCGCCCGTTCCTCCATCGCGTAAATATGTTTTACCTAATCGTGGCAAACCGGCAGATTCAACTTCTTGTTGTATCTCATCTAGTGTTGCGCCGTTAAAGATTGGCGTCGCATACTTCTTGCCTAACTTCAATCCGGCCCAAGCCAAGATTGTTTCATAAATCTGACCAAGATTCATTCGCGATGGAACTCCGAGTGGATTAAGAACAATATCCATGGGTGTTCCATCCTCAAGGAATGGCATGTCTTCGGGGCGAACTATCTTAGCAACAATACCCTTGTTTCCATGACGGCCAGCCAATTTATCACCAACTTTAAGTTTACGTTTCTTAGCAATATATACTTTCGCCAACTGTACAATACCGGAAGGCAATTCATCACCCACCGTGATATTATATTTCTTGCGCTTGTAAACACCCAGCAAGTCGTTATGCTTGATAGAATAGTTGTGTAATAACTGCTTGATGAATTTATTGATAGATTCATCTTTTGTCCAAGATTCAGGATTAATAATAGTAAAATCCGTTTTTTCAAACTGTTTGCGATTAAACTTGGTTCCCTTCTTAATCACTTCTTCTCTTAAAGTATTGAATACGCCATTAGAAGTTTGACCTTCTAAAATTTCCATCAATTTATTGATGAGTTTTCCTTTCAAAGTGGCAAATTCTTTTTCGTATTCTTTATCCAACACTTCTACTTCTTTCTTCTCTTCAGCTTTAGCACGTTTATCCTTAACTGATTTTGAGAAGAGTTTTTTATCAATCACCACACCATATAATGATGGAGGTGCTTTCATAGATGCATCTTTCACATCACCGGCCTTATCACCGAATATAGCACGAAGCAGTTTTTCTTCAGGGGAAGGATCAGATTCTCCTTTGGGTGTAATTTTGCCAATCAAAATATCACCTGGCACAACTTCTGCCCCCACTCTAATCAGTCCATTTTCATCCAAATCTTTGGTTGCGTCTTCACTCACATTAGGAATATCGGCAGTAAGCTCTTCTAATCCCATTTTGGTGTCGCGAACTTCCATAATGAACTCATCAATATGAACGGAAGTAAAGATATCATCTCGAACAATCTTTTCATTGATAACGATAGCATCTTCAAAGTTATATCCTTTCCATGGCATGAAAGCAACAAGCAAGTTGCGACCCAATGCCAGTTCGCCATCTTGGGTAGCAAACCCTTCGCACAATACCTGACCTTTTTTTATTTTTTGTCCTTTGCGAACAATGGGTTTAAGATTTTGCGAAGTGTTTTGGTTTGTTTTTCTGAATTTGATGAGTTTATATGTAACCACATCATCGTCAAAAGATACTAGTTTTTGCTTATCATCGCGATTGTATTGAACCGTAATTTTTTCAGCGTCCACATATTCAACTACTCCATCAAATTCGGCATTAATTAAAATTCGAGAATCGCTTGCCACACGCTCTTCCAAACCTGTACCTACAATAGGCGACTGAGGTTGTAAAAGTGGAACGGCCTGACGCATCATATTTGAACCCATAAGAGCACGGTTGGCATCATCATGCTCTAAGAATGGAATCAGAGAAGCAGCAATAGAAGCAATCTGATTTGGTGCAACATCCATCAGCGCAATTTCGCCTGGTTCTGTTACGGGATAATCTGCTTCTTTACGGGCTTTAATACGCGAATCCTGAAATTTTCCACTTTTATCCATTGTGGTAGTGGCCTGAGCTATCATAGATTCCTCTTCCTCCTCTGCGCTTAAGTATGTAACCTGGCTCAAATCGGCTTTTCCACCCTTTACAACATGATAGGGTGTTTCAATAAAGCCAAGCTTATTGATTTTAGCAAAAACACAAAGAGAAGAAATCAAACCAATGTTTGGTCCTTCAGGAGTTTCAATAGTACACAGGCGGCCATAATGTGTATAATGTACGTCTCGAACCTCAAATCCAGCCCTCTCTCTTGACAAACCACCGGGGCCGAGAGCAGATAAACGTCGCTTGTGTGTAATCTCAGCCAAAGGATTGGTTTGATCCATAAACTGGGATAACTGATTTGTGCCAAAGAATGAGTTGATGACTGAAGAAAGCGTTTTGGCATTAATAAGGTCAATGGGTGTGAAAACCTCATTATCACGAACATTCATTCGTTCACGAATGGTACGTGCCATACGAGCTAATCCAACACCAAATTGATTATAAAGTTGCTCACCAACAGTACGCACTCTGCGATTGCTCAAATGGTCAATATCGTCCACATTGGCTTTTGAGTTTATCAGCTGAATTAAATGTTTGATGATAGCAATGATATCTGTCTTGGTAAGAACACGAATATTATTGTCAATCGTTAACCCTAATTTTTTGTTGATGCGATATCTTCCCACCTCGCCAAGATCATAGCGTTTATCCGAGAAGAATAGTTTTTCAAGCACTCCACGAGCTGTTTCTTCATCTGGTGGATCAGCATTTCGAAGCACTCGATAAATGTATTCAACGGCTTCAATTTCTGAATTGGTAGTATCCTTTTGAAGCGTATTATATATGATTGCAAAGTCGGCTGAACTTACATCTTCCTTATGCAGGATAATAGTTTTAGTGCCCGACTCAAGAATTAAATCAAGATGTTGTTCCTCGATGACTGTTTCACGATCGACGATGATTTCGTTACGTTCAATAGAAACCACTTCACCTGTATCTTCATCCACAAAATCTTCTATCCAAGATTTCAGTACACGAGCTGCAAGTTTGCGTCCAACAGCTTTCTTTAACGTTGGTTTGCTAACTTTAATTTCATCCGCCAAATCAAATATTTCGAGAATATCTTTATCGGTTTCAAAACCGATAGCACGGAACAAAGTAGTAACAGGTAATTTTTTCTTACGATCGATGTATGCATACATCACGTTATTAATGTCGGTAGCAAACTCAATCCATGAACCTTTAAAAGGGATAATACGTGCAGAATAGAGTTTTGTACCATTTGCATGTCGGCTTTGACCAAAGAACACGCCAGGAGATCGGTGCAATTGAGACACGATAACTCGTTCAGCTCCATTAATTACAAAGGTGCCTTTGGGTGTCATATAAGGGATTGTGCCGAGATACACGTCCTGCACGATGGTTTCAAAATCCTCGTGTTCGGGATCGGTACAATAAAGTTTTAGCTTGGCCTTAAGAGGCAAACTATGAGTTAATCCACGTTCGATACATTCATCAATTGTGTACCTGGGTGGGTCAATAAAATAATCCAGGAATTCGAGTACGAACTGGTTGCGGGCATCCGAGATTGGGAAGTTTTCGCTAAAAACAGCATAAAGCCCTTCACGAACGCGATTTTCCGGCGTAGTTTCCAGTTGGAAGAAATCCTGAAAAGATTTTAACTGAATTTCCAGAAAGTCAGGATAATCAATCTGGTTGGATACTTTGGCAAATGAATGCCTTTTGTTTTTGGTGTTTGCAACTGTGCCTGCGGACATACGAATAAAGAATAAATTTTTGCAAAAAAGCTAATTAACACAAACCCTGTAAAAAGGGATAAGACCCTGACTCCCTATAAGGGAATCAGAGTCCGCATATCCTTTCAAAACCGAAAGGTGCCTGATTGAAATTACTTAACTTCAACTTCGGCTCCAGCTTCGGTCAACTGTGTTTTTACAGATTCGGCTTCTTCTTTAGAAACTCCTTCCTTTACTGGTTTTGGAGCGCCATCAACCAAATCTTTCGCCTCTTTCAGACCTAATCCAGTAAGATCTTTAACGATTTTGACAACAGCCAATTTGTTTGCGCCTCCTGATTTCAGGATTACATCAAACGATGTCTTTTCTTCAGCTGCTGCGCCACCGCCGCCGGCGCCACCTACTGCGGCTACAGCTACTGCTGCGGCTGCAGGTTCGATGCCATATTCATCCTTTAGGATTTTGGCTAGTTCGTTAACCTCTTTAACTGTAAGATTAACTAATTGTTCTGCTAGTTCTTTAACTTCTGCCATTGTTGTGAGTTTAAAGCGTGTTTAATTGAATGAAAATTTAAATTATTGTGCTCTTTCTTCAAGAGCTTTTACTAAGCCAGCCACTTTTTGCCCGGCATTGCTTTGCAATGCAGAGATAACATTTTTGGCTGGTGATTGAAGCAATGCAATGATATCGCCAATAAGTTCTTCGCGTGATTTGATATTCACCAAAGTTTCGAAGTTTGATTCGCCTAGATAAATATCTGAATCAACGAATGCGGCTTTAAAACCTGGCTTATCTCCACCTTTGCGAAACTCTTTAATAAGTTTGGCGGGAGCATTACTAGCTTCGGCAATCATGATAGCTGTAGTACCATGCAAGGATGAAAACAATCCCGAAAAATCTTTTTCGGTTTTTTCCATTGCCTTTTTAAGCAGGGTATTTTTTACCACACGTAACTGGATGTTCTTGTTAAAACAAATTCGACGCAGCTTGTTCGTGTTTTCAACTGTCATACCCGATGTATCAGCTAAATACACTACATTATTTGCGCCCAACACGTTTGTCAGTTCATCTATTACCTGATTTTTCTCTTCTCTCGTCATTGCTGAGCTGTTTTAATAATTATCCAAGAATACTCTTGGTTTCTATTTTGATGCCTGGACTCATTGTAGATGAAAGCGCGATGCTCTTGATGTAAGTTCCTTTTGCAGAGCTAGGTTTCAATTTAGCAATCGTGTTTAAAAATTCTTTGGCATTTTCTGCTAATTTCTCTTTCTCAAAAGAAACACGACCAATGGTTGTATGCACAATACCGTACTTGTCAACCTTGAAATCTATCTTACCGGCTTTAACATCCTCAACGGCTTTTCCAACCTCCATGGTCACAGTGCCTGTTTTGGGATTGGGCATAAGTCCGCGTGGCCCTAATATACGACCCAATGCGCCTACTTTACCCATTACGGAGGGTGTAGTTACGATTACATCTACATCTGTCCAACCACCTTTAATCTTTTCGATGTAATCATCTAACCCAACATAATCTGCGCCCGCTGCATTGGCTTCTTCTTGCTTATCGGGTGTGCAGAGAACCAAAACGCGAACACTTTTTCCGATTCCGTGAGGAAGCTTCACAGAACCTCTTACCATTTGGTCGGCTTTTCTCGGGTCAACGCCTAACCTAACGGCAATATCTACTGAAGAATCAAACTTCGTAAAAGTTATTTCTTTCAGAAGCTTGGTAGCGTCTTCCAATTCATAAAGCTTTTCAGCATCAACTTTGGAAGTAGCTGTTTTCATATTTTTTGATAAACGTGCCATATTCTTTAAAATCAATTAGTTAATGTTTACTGGAAATTCACCTTCCACATTGATTCCCATACTGCGAGCCGTTCCTGCTACCAAACGCATAGCGCTGGATACTTCAAAACAGTTCAGGTCAGGCATCTTTACACGGGCAATTTCTTCAACTTGCTTCCAGTTAACTACACCTACCTTTTTACGATTAGGTTCAGCTGAACCACTCTGTATTTTAGTTACTTCTTTAAGCATTACCGGAACTGGAGGGGTTTTGATAATAAAATCAAATGATTTGTCAGCATAAACGGTAATAACTACCGGTAAAACTTTTCCCATCTGATCCTGCGTACGGGCATTAAACTGCTTGCAGAATTCCATGATGTTTACGCCTTTTGAACCCAGGGCCGGACCAATTGGAGGTGATGGATTTGCCTGCCCTCCCTTAACCTGTAGCTTAATAAACCCTGTTACTTCTTTAGCCATTGTTCGTTGTATTTAATGTGATATAATTTATACTTCTTTTTCTACTTGCATATAACTTAACTCAAGCGGTGTTTTTCTTCCAAAAATTTTCACCATTACTTTTAGCTTCTTCTTCTCCTCATTAATTTCCTCAATCACGCCAGAAAAATTATTGAAAGGTCCATCTATTACTTTTACAGATTCGCCAACAATAAAAGGAATATGTATTGATTCTTCACTATCGGCCATTTCATCTACTTTCCCTAATATCCTGTTTATTTCTGCCTGACTTATCGGTATAGGATTACCCTTTTTCTCAGAACCCAACCAACCAATTACTCCGGTAACATTATCAATAATATGAGGTAATTCGCCAATTAGAGCTGCCTCTATAAGAATGTATCCCGGAAAAAGATTCTTCTCCTTACTCACTTTCTTGCCTTTACGAATTTGGTATATCTTCTCGGTAGGAATCAGGATTTGAGAAACATAATCCTGCATATTATTGCGACGAACTTCCGCCTCAATATATGCCTTGATTTTTTTCTCCTGGCCACTAATTGCCCGAATTACATACCACTTTTTTACCAACTCTCCGGCCATGATTAAAACAAAGTTTTATAAATCAGTTTCATGGTCTCGCTAAATACTGAATCCATGGCAAATACCACGATAGCTATAATCAGCGATGCCACCAGCACAACTATCGAGCTACTCTGAAGCTCCTGCCACGTAGGCCAGGAAACCTTATTGAGCAACTCATCCATGCTTTCTTTTATATATGATACTATTTTCATTCTATTTTACTTTGCACGGGTGGAGAGATTCGAACTCCCATCAACGGTTTTGGAGACCGCTATTCTACCCTTGAACTACACCCGTTTTTTATTGTCCAAAGAACGCTTCGGCCTCCTTCTCATTTCGTAAAGAAAGGGATTGCCGTTAGCGGCAATCCCAGTTTTCATTACTTAATGATTTCAGTTACCTGTCCGGCACCTACGGTTCTTCCACCCTCACGGATAGCGAAACGAAGTCCTTTATCCATTGCTACTGGCATAATCAACGTCACGGTAATCGTTACATTGTCGCCGGGCATAACCATCTCACGACCTTCAGGCAAAGTAATTTCTCCTGTAACGTCGGTTGTGCGCAAATAGAACTGTGGACGGTATTTGTTATGAAAAGGAGTGTGACGGCCGCCTTCTTCTTTCTTCAATACATAAATTTCAGCTTTAAATTCGGTATGTGGAGTAATAGAACCGGGCTTAGCAATAACCATACCACGGCGAATATCTTTTTTATCAACACCACGAAGTAATAAACCTACGTTATCTCCGGCCTCTCCGCGATCAAGCAATTTGCGAAACATTTCAACTCCGGTAACAACTGATTTCATTTTTTCTTCCTGCATACCCATAATTTCAACCTCTTCACCTACGTTGATTACGCCGGTTTCAATACGACCTGTGGCAACAGTACCACGTCCTGTTATTGAAAATACGTCTTCAACAGGCATAAGAAATGGCTTATCTACTTCACGTGGAGGTAGTGGAATAAAGGTATCCACCTGAGCCATGAGTTCTTTTACAGTATTAACCCAATTTTCCTCACCGTTAAGTGCGCCAAGTGCTGAACCACGAACGATGGGCGTATTATCTCCATCAAACTCATAGAAACTCAACAAATCGCGTATTTCCATTTCAACTAGGTCTAACAACTCTGGATCATCCACCATGTCAACCTTGTTCATGAACACAACGATTTTGGGCACACCTACCTGACGAGCCAGTAGAATGTGTTCACGTGTTTGAGGCATTGGCCCGTCGGTTGAAGCTACAACAAGAATAGCGCCATCCATCTGGGCTGCGCCTGTAACCATGTTTTTAACATAGTCAGCGTGACCCGGACAGTCAACGTGTGCGTAATGACGATTAGCTGTTTCGTACTCAACGTGCGCCGTATTGATGGTAATACCTCTTTCTTTCTCTTCAGGAGCATTGTCAATTGAAGAAAAATCACGGGCTTGCGCCAATCCTTCTTTTGCAAGTACTGCAGTGATTGCAGCAGTAAGTGTAGTTTTTCCATGGTCAACGTGACCGATAGTTCCAATGTTTACGTGCGGTTTGGAGCGCACAAAACTTTCTTTTGCCATTGTTGTAAAATTTAAGTGTAATAGTTAAGTTAAAATCCAGTTTAAAGTCGAGCCAATGAGGGGACTTGAACCCCTGACCCCTTCCTTACCATGGAAGTGCTCTACCAGCTGAGCTACATCGGCTAATGTTTTGGGGAATCGAATACCGGCATTCTGCATTCTCTTCCCTGAGCGGGAGACGGGACTCGAACCCGCGACATTTAGCTTGGAAGGCTAAAGCTCTACCAACTGAGCTACTCCCGCTGATTTGTACCAACGTGGGGAGAGCAGGATTCGAACCTACGAAGGCAAATGCCAGCAGATTTACAGTCTGCCCCAGTTGGCCGCTTTGGTATCTCCCCATTTTTCAAAGAACAGAGCCGGAGAAGGGACTCGAACCCCCGACCAGCTGATTACAAATCAGCTGCTCTACCAGCTGAGCTACTCCGGCTTATTGTCTGTAAAAAGATGCTAAAACCATTGATTTTACGCAACCTCTCACCTATCTACCCATTGAAAATTCCTCTTCAAAGGGCTGCAAATGTATGAAAGATTTGCAACTTCACAAAAAACTTGTGAAAAAAAATAGAAAAAAAAATATTATAGCCGACATTTTTGGCACGGCTATGGCAATAAACCACATAACTACTTGGATTTGAGACGCTCAACCTGCTTCTTCAAAGCCATAATGGTTGAATCAGTCGCCCCCTCAAAGGTCTTCTCTGTTTTGCTAGCAAACAAATCATTTCCCGCCACAACCACACGTATCTCTGCAGTTTTGTTGGCGTCTTCTTTTTTATTTTCGAGCTTGAGATTTACCTCAACTCCCTGTACGCCTTCATAAAGCGTAAATATCTTCTCTGCTTTCTTTCGTGCAAACTCCATTAATTCTGCGTCTGCATTAAAATTGATATCCTTTACCTGAATGTTCATATGATTTTGTTTTGTCTGTTATATTTATTGCAACAAAATAACTAAAATTATTCTTTATTCTTAACTTACCGCATATGATTTTTGTATTTTTTTCACTTAACGTCTTTTGATCGAGGATGGGCTTTGCCATGCGCTTTCTTAAGCTTGTCTATCGAATTATGAGTATAGACCTGGGTAGCTGCCAATCCTGCATGGCCTAAGATCTCTTTGATTGCATTAAGGTCAGCTCCATTATTAAGCAAATGTGTGGCAAATGAATGCCTTAATACATGTGGCCCTTTCTGATCTGATGTTGTTACTGCAGAAAGATAATGATGAACCGTTGCATATACAAAACGTGGATTCATTTTCCCCCCTTTATTCGCCTCAAAAACATGAGGTGATAAGAAACCGGCTTCTTTTTTGGCTAGTAGATATGACTTCATGCTCGATTCTAAAACCGGTACTAAGGGCACCATACGTTCTTTATTCCGCTTGCCGAGCACTCTCATCACATGCAACGAAAAATCAAGATCATTCTCTTTTAACAAAATTAACTCTGAGCGCCTAAGCCCTGTAAAATATAATGTTTCAAGTATCATCTTATCTCTAATACCCAAAAATCCTTCAGGAAAAACAAGCTGATCTAATAGTTTATTCATAGCACTTTCCGGCACAAATGATGGATTACGTTTTGGCAACTTGGGCCCTTTTATACCTATAGTGGGATTAACAGATATTTGCTGCTTTTTAAAAAGATATTTATAAAATGAACGCAGAGTAGATAACTTTCGATGCACAGAACGTGCCGTATGTCCTTCCTCCATTAAGAAAACAACCCATGAACGAATATGCTGTAAAACAACATCTTTTAATAAAATATCTGGATAGTGTAAATGCAAAAAGGCCTGAAACTGATCCAGGTCTGTTAAATATGATATAAGCGTATGCTCTGAATAACGCTTCTCGTATCGTATATAATTTAGAAAATCGTCTTTGAACATGCGGGTCATTCTTCCCGCAAATGTACAAATTAATTATCTTCCTGCGTACGCAACTTTTCCTTAAAAGCTGCACGGATAATAGTATCGCGACGACTCACCGACTTTTTGGTGTAGTGTTGGCGTGCACGAAGCTGCTTAACAACAGCTGTACGTTCAAATTTCTTTTTGTACTTCTTAAGTGCCTTGTCAATGTTTTCGCCTTCTTTGATCGGAATAATCAGCATTTTCTGTTATTATTAATTTTAATGGGTGGCAAATGTAATACTTTGTTTCTATTTTATCAAATCCCTGAAAAATATTTTTTTTTTCAACCACAAAGCGTATCTTTGTGCCCCTTTCAGGCCCCGTAGCTTAATTGGATAGAGCATCTGACTACGGATCAGAAGGTTAGGAGTTCGAATCTCTTCGGGGTCACCAAAATTTTAAACCTTGCATTACATTCAGTTTGCAAGGTTTTTTATCTATCCCAATTCAATCTTCTGTTTTGACTAACTTCATAGTTTTTATCTCTCCATTACTATATGCTTTAAGAATATATACGCCTGCACTCAAAGATGATATATTGATAGTAGATATGCCTGCCTGCAAATAATATATCCCTGTTAGCTTCCCTCTTAAATCAAAAATATCTACTGTCAAATCATCAGTTCCTGCATATTCAACTGTTACCTGATGAATGGCCGGATTGGGATATATCTGCATGGTTTGAATAGGATGATTTTGCAAACCCGTTGACTGTAACATGCCCTCAAAAATTAGAGGCACTCGTTGGGTTGTAAAAGTATATATGCTGTCTGATGACAAAGTCACTTCTGTCCAAATTGAATCTCCCATCACCAATGGATATATGTGTTGTTTCTCTAATCCTTTGAGATGAATGTCGGCTGGTGTATTCAAATTCCAAATAAAAACCATATTGCGTGTCGGGGTAGTAACCCTATATCCAACAATATCCGGATTGTGCCAATACCAACCATTAGGTATGGGTTCGGCATGTGTATAATCCGAAATGAATGAGGCCAGTCCTTTATATGCCCAATAAGAAGGTTTTTTTTCGTAATTAATTGACAATAGGTCCAAATCTCCAAATGCTTGCCCCCATGGGTCATATTCGGGCAAAACATTCCAAGCCAATCTAGTAAAGCCACTCCCCATTCCACCTACATAATACCGAATCACGTATGCTGCATTTTCGATAATGAGTTGAGGTGACATATATCCTGTTGTATTCGCCATATTATAAACTTCGGCTTTGTTTCGATAAGGTCCTCCGCCTTCGAGTGCCCATATTGGTTTGGTTTGGGTGGGGTCAAAGAGTGTTCTTAGACCATCTGCTCTTCCTGGAAAATATTCGGCCAATCCATAACAGTGTGCATCAAATACATCGTATTGTGCATTATTAAAAATATACATCCAATTATTCAAAGCATTTTGGTAGGTCTGAGAAGTGTCGAGTTGTGGTCTTCTGACATATAAGTTCTGGCTAATAGGTAAAGAATCTGTATCAATAAAATTGAGATAAAACATGTGTAAATCTATCGAACCCCATCCTGCCATTTTAACAATAGCATTGGGGTCGGCTTGCTTGATAGTTCGATAACTCATGTTGATGTATCTTACATAATCATTGGGATACGTAAAATTGTTGTTTGTGCACCAAATACGCGTCATTTCAACTTCTAATTGATAAACCCTGAAAGGGTGAACAAGGTTGGGATAATCCTGTATTCCATTTCCGTTATATCTTTCCACAAAAGCGGTAAGAAAATTTTTCCATGCAGTTGTATCTGTAGGGAACCAAGATGTTTCGGCAGATGGTGCATTGGGATCATGCAGTCGATCCCATAATAACTGTTCACAAGGCAGCCAGCCACTTGTATCGGCAAATGCCGAGCTGTCAGGTATACGTGGTGTACATTTAAATATGATAACCGGCTCAATGCCTGATGCGCCATACAGATTTGCCAAACCATCAGTTTTGGTAAAGTTGTACACGCCTGCCGAATCAAATTTAAACCAGGGCACATGATATCGAAATGACCCAAATCCCAACTCAACATTATGAATCAATGGACTATTAGCGCAAAACGGATTAGAAGTTATTTGCGAAAAAACAGTACTTGATAGCATTGAGATAATGATTGAGAGAATTATTTTTTTTCGAAATTTCATACTCATTTAATTAGATTTTGGGTGGAAAGAAGAATCAAATATAGAAAAATTGGTGACATATCCATAGTGTTATTGTGCAGGGTTGTAGTTATAATGAGGGTAGTAACTTTTCACTCAGGATTATCGAAATCCTATTCTTCGTCCTCTGCAAAGGTCAGCAAAAACCCATTATTATCTTCAATAGAAAATTCAGTTGCCCCGTAAAAAGTTTTCTCAAGTTCTTTTATAACATTGACATTATCTTTAATGTTATGATAGAAGTTTCTGATATTCTCGGTCTGAATATAGAGTAAAATTGCACCGCCGTTTTGTCTTTGAACAATCGGTAACTCGTCACCTAAGCTATCGAATGATTGAAACATAAAGTGTACATCTCCACACGTCATCATAACCCAAACGATTTCGCCCTGTTCAGGAACTTTATTAGAAACTACAAATCCTAATTGCTTATAGAAAGAGATGGTTTCATTGATATCATTTACAAAAATATTAGGTGAGATGCTCTTCATAAAAAGGGTTTAATTGTTATGAAAAATTCAGAAAAAGCTATAACCTTGATTCAACTAAATGACATATCATATGTCCGATAAGAATGTGCATTTCCTGAATGCGTGAAGTAACCTGCGAGGGAACAATTAAAGACAAATTACAAAGTGATACAATTTCGCCACCTTCTCGACCGGTAAGGCCGATAGTATGACAACCTATTAGAGCTGCTTTTTCCAATGCTATGGTAACATTGGCACTACGCCCAGATGTTGTAATACCAATACATACATCACCTTTTCGAGCCAAAGCATCCAACTGTCTGGCATAGACCTGATCATAGCCAAAGTCATTACTAATACTTGTTATTACAGCAGGGTCGGCATTAAGACAAATAGCAGGTAATCCTTTGCGATCGAGCTGATATCGTCCTGTGAACTCGGCAGCAATATGACTTGCATCAGCAGCACTTCCGCCATTACCAAACAAAAAGATAGTATGTCGCGACCGAACTGCTTCCAAACAGATATCAGCAGCTTTTAAAATATCGAGATGTAATGTATCCAAACAAGCTTGCGTTAAACGCATATGTTCGTTCATTTCGTTGATGATATATTCGGATGGGTTCATGAATTCCAAGATTTGATAAGTTCTTCGAGATTAACAGGTACCGTGCCTGCATGCAGCACAACAGTGCCGGCAGCCATATTAGCTAATTTAACGGCCTGATCAAACGACCAATTAGCAGACAAAGCTGCTGCCACTACAGCAATAACGGTATCACCTGCCCCACTCACATCAAACACCTCATGAGCATGAGCAGGAATATGTTGATATTGATCAGCATCAATAAAAGACATCCCCTTTTCGGAACGTGTAATAAGTAATTTTTCAATACCTGAATTTTTAATGGCTTTACGTGCTTCACGCAAGATATCATTATCAGTATTGGCAATTTCGACACCAGCATTTTCGGATAGCTCACGAAGATTGGGAGTAAGCATAGTTACACCTGTGTACATACGCCAATCAGCCCTTTTTGGATCTGCCAATACAGGGATTCCCAATCGTTTGCAATGATGAACTAGTGCTGTTAACATTTCTGGATGTACTGTGCCTTTGGCATAATCCGACACGATTACTACATCATGTGATGACGCCATACGACAGACCGTATCTATTAGTGTTATAAGGGCATTTTTTTTTAGTTCAAAAAGAACCTCTCTATCAAGTCGCACGATTTGTTGACGTTGAGCTACAATTCGAGTTTTAGTGATTGTGGGCTGATCCGTTGTAAGCAATATTCCATCAATGCCTTGTTTACGTGCCATTTTTTTTACTTGAACAGCTTGTTGGTCATCACCCACTAATCCTATAAGTGTAGCTTGAACGCCAAGTGCTGCAAGATTTGCTGCCACATTACCTGCACCACCCAAATTAAACTTATTTTCAGAAAACTTAATAACAGGGACTGGCGCTTCAGGAGAAATACGAGTAGCAGCACCGATGATGTATTCGTCTAACATCACATCGCCCACAACCAAGATCCTTGAACGACTGAAATCAAGACATTTTGTTTTAACCAGTTTTTTCTTCATCACGATTCAAAGGTAATAAAAGCCGTACATATATTTGTTGAAATCTTTTTGACCTGTTACCTATCACATCTGAATCATTATCGGAAATTCGCATCCATGCTGATACGTAAAGGAATATCGTACATGTTGCTGGCCACTTTGTTTTTTCAGTTCATGAATATGTGCGTAAAGTTTGTTCCTCATATTCCCGCTCATGAAATTATTTTTTTTCGATGTATCGTATCGCTTTTATTCAGCTATATTCATCTAAGCATATTAAAAATACCCCTTTGGGGCAACCAGAAAGGAATATTAATTTTACGTGGATTATTTGGACTTATCAGCTTAACGGCTTTCTTTGTTACATTGCAGAGAATGCCTTTAGCCACGGCAGTTACGATTCAATACCTCTCTCCTATTTTCACTATCAGTTTTGCAGCCCTGTTTTTATATGAAAAAACACGATGGATTCAATACCTGTTTTTTGCCTTTTCATTTGCCGGTATTATAATCGTTAGAGGGTTTGATAATCGCATCACAACTCCTGATTTGCTGCTGGGAATTGGCTCGGCCATTTTTTCAGGATTGGCTTATACGATGATTCGAAAAACAAGAAATAGTGAGCATCCTTTGGTCGTTGTCTTTTATTTTCCTTTAGTAGCATTGCCATTTATCTCGGCTTGGTGCTTTATAGATTGGGTTCAACCTACTGGCAGCGACTGGATTTTTCTGATACTGACCGGTGTGTTTACACAAGCCGCACAGGTTATGATGACAAGAGCTTTTCAATTAGAACCTGCCTCTGTTATCTCGGGAATACAATACCTTGGCCTTATACTTTCTTTTAGCATTGGATATTTTATATTTGATGAAACATTCACATTGATAAACTTGGCAGGCATGGGCATGATTGTAGCAGGTGTTATGATGAATTACTTTTATGAACATTCAAAACATATTAAGTGAAACACAAGGCGGTAGGCATAATAAGAAAAATGCAAACAGAGCTAATGAATCCTGTTCAATACCGATTATCTCTTAATCAGGATATAATATACATGAATGACTGTATCGGCAAACCCATTCTCATTACATATTTACATCAAATCCATTGCATTGCATGTGGCAGAAAAACACCAAAATCATACGGGCAAGGGTTTTGTTTCAAATGCTTTCAACATGCTCCCGAGAATGCAGAGTGTATTATTCATCCTGAAAAATGCCAAGGGCATTTGGGTATGGGAAGAGATGCTACATGGGAGTTTTCGCATCATGTTGCCCCTCATTATGTGTATTTAGCATGGTCGGGGGGCTTGAAGGTAGGTGTAACAAGAACTTCACAAATCCCTACACGATGGATTGATCAGGGAGCTACCCAAGCCATACTACTTGCACGTACACCATATCGGAAGTTGGCTGGTTGCATAGAAATTGAACTCAAAAAACATTACAGCGATAAAACAAATCGTATATCCATGTTGCGCAATCATGTAGAACCAAATCTTAATCTAAAAGAAGAAAAAAAAAGAGCTTCAGCCCTTTTGCCACATTATCTAAAGCCATATATTCTTCCTACTGATGAGATAACAAACATTCAATTTCCAGTTTCTCAGTATCCCGATCAGATACATGCATTATCGTTAGACAAACAAGATATAATTGAATCAACATTATTGGGCATCAAAGCGCAGTATCTGATTTTTAATGGAGGGCATGTCCTCAATCTTCGAACATATAGCGGGTACAATATCCGATTAGAATACTAAGGTTTACAAAAATTCAGCAAGATCATTTGATTAAAATTCCGTATAATTGAAAAAAATAAAGTCATGCATAAATTCTTACAAATTTCGTTGGGCATAGCCCTAATTGTAGCATCCTTGGGTTTTGTTATCCGAAGCTTTCAGCCCACATTTGCCAACAATGATGTGATAGCACCTTCACAGCATAACGAGCAGGCAGGCCGTATCATGATGAATCAAAGCGTTGTGTATAGTAGTGGCGAAAATATGATTTATCATTACATACTGGTATGGGATTCTGAAACAGGAAAAAGCAAGTTGTATTGGTTTGATCGTAACGACAAGCGAAGCTATGCATGGGAAGCATTCGGCAAAGATTTGCCCGAAAACCCATTATAGGTATCAGGCATTAATATTTGTCAACCCGGCTGCTTCCATCTTTTTGAAAGCTGATAAGGCGACTTCAATAGATTTTATTTGCTGCATGCGAATGCTTAGTCGGTTATTCTGCTGCTTGAATGCGATGCCAACTGCTTCAGGCAATTGCAAATAATGTAGTAATTTATGAAAAACACCCGACTGATAGTAGGTCGATTGCGGATTGGATATAAAATATGCAATCAACTGTTGGTTTTTTAAAATTATTTTTTCAAAACCTAATTCACGAGCTATGCGCCTAAGTCGGATGGTATGCATTAAAGCCGACACTTGTGATGGCATGGGGCCAAACCTATCAGTCATTCTTTTTTGAAAAGATAGAATTTCTGATTCCACGTTAAGTGAGTCCAATTCTTTATATAAAGTCAATCGTTCAGATATAGGTTCAACGTAGTCGGAAGGGATTAAGAGTTCTAAATCTGTTTCAACAATACAGTCGTGAGCCCATGCATGATTTACAGATTCAATCTCTTCAACAAATAAATCTTTAAACTCGTTTTCCTTAAGTTCCTGAACCGCTTCGGTAAGTATTTTCTGATACGTTTCATAACCCATTTCGTTGATAAATCCGCTTTGATCGGCTCCAAGCAAATCTCCTGCACCACGTATATCCAAATCTTTCATAGCAATATTAAATCCCGAACCCAAATCAGAAAATTCAACTAATGCAGTAAGTCGCTTACGTGCTTCGGACGTCAATGCCGATTGAGGGGGCGCAATCAGATAACAGAATGCTCTCCTGTTGCTTCTCCCAACGCGTCCACGCATCTGATGTAAGTCGCTAAGTCCGAAATGATGCGCATCGTTAATAATAATCGTATTGGCATTAGGTATATCAAGTCCACTTTCTACAATGGATGTTGATACTAACACATCAAAATCACCTTCAATAAAATCAAGCATTATGCTTTCCAACTCTTTACCATCCATTTGTCCATGAGCAAAACGTACATTTACATTAGGGCATATTCGTTGAATCATCCCAGTGAACTCTGCAATTTGCTGCACACGATTGTGAATAAAGAACACTTGACCATTTCGCATAATCTCATAATGAATAGCATCGCGAATAAATGCTTCATTAAATCCACGAATTTCGGTTTGTACAGGATATCGGTTAGGTGGAGGTGTTCGGATAATGCTAAGATCGCGTGCTCCCAAAAGTGAAAATTGCAATGTACGGGGTATTGGCGTAGCTGTAAGCGTTAGCGTATCAACCGTTTCTTTTATGGTTTTGAGTTTATCCTTTACAGATACGCCAAATTTTTGTTCTTCATCTATAACCAACAATCCCAAATCTTTAAATTTTACTTTGTCGGAAGCCAACATGTGTGTACCTATAATAATATCCGTTTTCCCAGATGCTAAATTGGCCATAGAATCTTTTTGTTCCGAAGTAGTTTTAAATCGGTTAAGATAATCTACCTGACATGGGAAATCAGCAAGTCTTTTTGAAAATGTTTTGAAATGCTGCAAGGCCAAGATTGTTGTTGGCACTAATACTGCAACTTGTTTTCCATCAGTTACAGCTTTGAATGCTGCACGAATGGCAACTTCTGTTTTACCAAAACCCACATCTCCACAAACCAAACGATCCATTGGAAAGGGTTTCTCCATATCCTGTTTCACATCGGTTGTCGCTTTGAATTGGTCAGGTGTATCTTCGTACATAAAAGACGCTTCTAACTCATGTTGCAAATAACTATCTGTATTAAATGAAAATCCCTTTTGTGTACGTCGTTTGGCATAAAGCTGAATGAGATCAAATGCCAATTCTTTTACTCTCTTTTTAGTTTTGGCTTTCAGTTTTTCCCATGTATTTGAGCCAATCTTATTCAATACAGGTCGTGTGCTGTCTTTACTGCTATATCTTGAAATCCTATGTAGTGAATGAATACTGACAAAAATAGAATCTCCATCTTTAAAAATAAGCTTTACGGCCTCTTGCTTTCTACCATTGTTAACAATAATTTCAAGCCCTGCAAATTGCCCCACACCATGATCAATATGGGTAATATAATCACCGGGTTGCAGAGTTGTGAGTTCATGCAGTGTAATAGCACGATCACGACTGTAAGAGGTCTTAAGTTGAAACCTCTTATAACGGTCAAATAATTGATGATCAGTATAACAAGCCACACCTAAATCATGATCGATAAATCCCTGATACAGAGAAACAGGCACAGGTGTGTATATAGCATCATCATGTGTCTGCTGAGAATGTATGTCTGAAAATATTTGCTTGATTCTCTCCTGCTGTCTTGGTTGATCCGAAAACAAATAAGTTGTAATTCCATCAACTACATTTTGTAGAAAATGGGCGTATAGCAAATTGAAATTTTTGTTGAATAAGGGCTGTGGTGAAGTATGAAATATAATATCTGCATTATGAGACACGAGAGATACAACTGAAAAGTTCTTTAATCTGCGTGAAAATTCGTCGGGTGGGACAAAAAGAAATGATGGAGATATGTGATGATTTTCTTGGTTATATAGCGCTGTTGCCTTAATAAAGGTATTCCGAATTTCAGCAATCAAAGTTGATTCATCTTCAATCCAACATAGTGAGTTATTAGGAATAAAATCAAAGAACGAGATTCTAAATTCGCTTTCATTCTTTTGTTCTAAATTAGGCATAATTTCTATGTGTTCGAGTGACTGAACAGAAAGTTGATTCTCGGGGTCGAAGAATCGAACAGAACTCAGTCGGTCATTCTCAAATTCAAGTCGGATAGGATATTCATGCGAGTAAGAAAACACGTCAATGATACCACCCCTAATAGAAAATTGACCTGGTTCATACACAAAATCGTCGCGTTCAAAACCATATTCAATCAACACATCAAATACAAAATTAGGGTCAACGGCTTCGCCAAGGTTTAATCGTAAAATTTGTTTCTGAATTCGGTCTGCTGTCATAACTTTTTCGGCTAATGCCGCTGGATAAGAAACAACGAGTCGGGCTTGATTATTCACAACTGCAGCAAGTGTTTCCGATCGCATTAAAATATTATTGCTATCAGCAGCATCAAATTCATTAGGCCTTCTATATGATTCAGGGAAAAAGAAAACACCTTCCTCTCCTAAAAGAGATTGAAAATCATTGTATCTGTATGCCGCCTCTTCACGTGAAGGCGCAATGCAAAGATGTATTCGTGAAAAGGTTGGGGAAAGTGCAGATATTATAGAGGGAAAAGCGGAACCGGTAATCCCTGATATGGTAACATATGAACCCATATTTTCGGACTCTCCTGACAGTTTTTTAATCTGTGGAAGTCCTTGATATCTTTTAACAATTTCAAGCATCTGGTGATTCCTCTGCAATCATTACTCCATCAAGGAGATAATTTTTTCAACCATATTTTTTGATCCAACAAAGAATGGCACCCGTTGATGTAATTTTTCAGGCATTATATCTAATACTCTTTGGCGTCCTGTAGAAGCCAATCCACCCGCCTGCTCGGCAATAAAAGCTAGAGGATTGCACTCATAAAGCAAACGTAGTTTGCCATTTGGATCCTTTTGTGTAGATGGATACATATAAACACCTCCTTTTAGCAAGTTGCGATGAAAATCAGCAACAAGCGACCCTATGTATCTGGCTGAATAGGGTTTCTCTTTATCATTTTGTTTGCTACGACAATACTGAATATACTGCTGAACTCCTGGATTAAAATCATTAAAGTTACCTTCATTTACAGAATAGATGCTGCCCGATTCAGGCATACAAATATTAGGATGTGATAAGAAATAAGTTCCGATAGATGGTTCAAGTGTAAAACCATGTACCCCATTACCTGTAGTATAAACCAACATAGTAGAAGATCCATAAATAATATACCCGGCAGCAACTTGCTTAGCACCTGATTGCAAAAAATCTTCAACAGTAGCTAACTGTCCGATAGAGGATGTTCGGCGATATACTGAAAAAATAGTACCTATGCTAACATTAACATCAATATTAGATGAGCCATCAAGTGGGTCAATCAAAACAACATATTTGCCAGCGCGTGCAAGTGGGGTATCAAAACTGATAAAATCTTCTTGTTCTTCTGAAGCCACACCACAAACATCTCCACGTGCTTTCAGAGCAGCCATAAACTGCTCATCTGCATACACATCTAATTTTTGTTGCTCTTCGCCCTGAATATTCTGCTTTAATGCAGATCCAAGTATATCATTGCTTAACCCGGCTCTGTTTACTTCACGATTTACAACCTTTGCAGCCAAACGAATAGCACTCAACAAACTACTCAATTCGCCTTTAGCATATGGGAAATCGCCCTGACGACTGATGATAAACTCGCCTAATGTGATTACTCTTTTCATAATAAATTCATAGATATGTGACAAATATCCGATTTTTCTGTTAAAAACACCTCATAAACAACCCTCTGATTAATACCAATAAAAATAAACCAACAGAACAGACGTTTGATTTCAATATCCCTACATTTGAACAATGATTATATCTTACTATGTATAAAAACACCTCATTCAATAAATTTTTTTGCTATTCACTAATTCTTTTTTTGTACATACAAACATTAGCCAGTAGTACAGCACAATTTCATTTTCCATATCAATTAGATAATCCATACGAAAAACATTTACTACCAATTGAATTAAGGGAAATTTCCGGCATTGTATCTATTGATTCTGTTCAAATTGCTTGCGTTCAAGATGAATGGGGAATGGTTTTCATTTACAACTTGAAAAAGAAATCCGTAACCGACACGCATCGCTTTGACAGTATAGGCGACTTTGAAGGAATTGCATATAATGGATTGTCGTTGTTTGTTCTTCGAAGCGATGGCCGACTGACAGAATGGGAAAATTTTCACCCTCAACATCCTAAAGGCAATATCTTGCATCATACATTTTCGCTACTCACAAGCGATAACGAAGGACTTTGTTTTGATATCGTTTCTAACCGGCTACTGATGGCATCCAAAAACAAACCACATTCATCAGGAAAAAAAAACGAAAGAATTATTTATGCTATTAATATCAATCATCGTCCATTAAAATCAGAAGTGATATTTCGAATCATAGATGCTTCTATTGGCAAATCCGCCTCATCTTTTGGGATAAAACAACAGGAAAAATCACATAAAAATAACTCATTTCATTTTAGACCATCCGGCATCGCCATACATCCAATCAGCAAACACCTCTACATAATTTCTGCTTCCGATTATCTATTGGCTGTTTTTCGCCGAAATGGCGAATTGTTATTTATAAAAAAGTTAAATCCTGACATTTTCCCTAAGGCCGAAGGAATAACATTTCTAGATGACGGCACTATGCTTATCAGCAATGAAGGGAAAAAAGAAGAAGGAAATATTCTTACATTTCGATATAATTAATTTAATGGAACGAATCATTCAATATCGTAACGACATCAAGCCTGATACAGAAAGCATCATTCGGGTTTATCAAGATGCAGGACTTAACCGCCCGATACATGAACTAAATAGAATAGAACAGATGTATATGAATTCAAATCTGATTGTATCGGCATGGCATAACAATATACTGATTGGCATTGCACGATCGCTGACCGACTACAGCTTTTGCTGTTATTTATCAGATTTGGCAGTATGTAAGAAATACCAATGCATGGGTGTGGGGAAAAAACTGATAGAACTCACAAAAGAATATGCAGGAGATAGCTGCATGCTATTATTACTCTCAGCGCCATCAGCCATGAATTATTATCCCAAAATGGGTTTTCAGAAAGCCAAGAATGCCTTTTTACAAGAGAGAATTCGGTAGAGAATATTATTTCAAGCCAAATGCCTTTTTGATGAACGGCACATAATCAAGCTTCTCCCAAGGAAAAAGTTCTACTTTAATTTTCCTTTCGTTTTCTCTTCCTTTATTAAAAACTTTGACTACGGTTTTTGATTGTCGCCCCATATGACCATAAGCTGCTGTTTCAAGATAAATAGGCGAACGTAAAGAAAATCGTTTCTCAATAGCGTATGGTCGCATATCAAAGATTTTCTCAATCTTGCGAGCAATTTCGCCATCGGTAAGTTTTAATTTGGATGAGCCATACGTATCCACAAACAAACCAACTGGCTTAGCAACACCAATAGCATAAGCAACTTGTACCAAGGCCTGATCACAAACACCAGCTGCTACTAAATTTTTGGCAATATGTCGTGTAGCATACGCTGCACTTCTATCAACCTTTGAAGGGTCTTTTCCGCTAAAAGCACCGCCCCCGTGGGCGCCCTTTCCGCCATAAGTATCCACAATAATTTTTCGTCCTGTAAGACCTGTATCACCATGTGGACCGCCTATAACAAACTTTCCGGTTGGGTTTACATGATATGTAATGCGATTGTTGAACAAATGATGAAGTCGTTTGGGCAGTTGCTTTATCACACGAGGTATTAAAATTTCCTTCACATCCTTACGTATTTTATCCTGCATTGCTTTATCGGATGCAAATTCATCATGCTGTGTTGACACTACAATGGTATCAATTCGCTTAGGAGTATGATCATCGTCATATTCAATTGTAACCTGAGATTTAGAATCGGGGCGCAGATAAGTCATTATTTTAGCTTCACGACGAATGGCTGCCAATTCGCGAAGTAATAAATGAGCAATCTCTAGTGCCAAAGGCATATAATTATCTGTTTCACGTGTGGCAAAACCAAACATCATCCCCTGATCACCGGCTCCCTGCGCATTAGCTTTATCTTCAAAACTCTGCTTCTTAACCTTGCGATCTACTCCTTGATTGATATCTGGCGATTGCTCATGAATAGCCGACAAAACACCACATGAATCTGCCTCAAACATGTATTCACTTCGTGTATATCCAATATCCCGAATCACGCCACGAGCAATTTCCTGTAAATCTAAATATGCTTTAGATTTAACCTCACCTGCTAATACGACCTGCCCTGTCGTTACTAATGTTTCGCAAGCCACTTTTGACTGTGGGTCATAAGCCAAAAAATAATCAATTAACGCATCAGATATTTGATCTGCTACCTTGTCAGGATGTCCTTCTGATACCGACTCTGACGTAAATAAATATGGCATCTTTTTGATTTTTAAAGTAAGTGACAAACCTACATATTTTTTTTAAATATCATCAAATTCATGAAACACAATAAAAAACACCCATCACAAAAAACTTTTCAACAATTGTCAATAAAAAACTCCGCCCTATGGGCTATTATCTGCTACCTTTGATTACAAAAAAGTAGATCATGTTGAACTTTTCTCAAGCACGAATAACCAAACTCAGCATTCATCACACAGGTAATAAATCAACCGGTGGAAAACTAACCCTATCAACTTCTCCTTATCCACTACATGAAGAATGGCTTGAATCTCTGATGAAAAATTATTTTTTACAACCTTTCAAAGAGCCGTTTTTTCATCACTTTGACGGAGAAAAAAATGCCGTTCAGCAGAGTATTGATAAAATTTGGGACAGCAAAGGCGCTGACTTCCACAAACAGTCACGCCAAATCGCCACACTCCTATACGATTCTTCCACACATCAACGCATAAAAGCCGGTGAAGTGTTTATTGTGATGTTTGAAGATTGCATGATAGAAGATGAGCTGGTTCAAGCAATCGGAATTTTTAAATCCGAAAACAAATCCACATTCCTCAAGGTAATTGCGAACGAAGAACAATTTGAACTTAATACAGATACGGGTATCAACATTCAAAAACTCGACAAAGGATGTTTGGTTTTTAACTCAGAAAAAGAAAAAGGATACAAAGTATGTATCGTTGATAATACAAGTAAAATTCAAGATGCCCTATATTGGAAAGGCGATTTTCTTGGTGTAAAAATGTCTGACTCTTCTTATTATACCACAATGCAATATATGGATATCGTAAAGCATTTCAGCGAAGATGTTCTTTCGCCTAAAAATCAAGTACCTAGAGAAGATCAACTACACTTTTTGAAAAAATCAGGAGAATTTTTCCAGCAAAATGATGCTTTCGACCTAAATGATTTTAAGAAAGAAGTAATTATTGAACCCGAAGTGTCGGATGCTTTTGATGAATATGTCGCAAGTTTTAGTGAAGAAAGAGATGTTGTTGTAAGTGATCATTTTCAAATATCAGCACCTGCTGTTGAAAAAAATGCAACTCGGTTTTTTAAAAGTGTGCTTAAACTTGACAAAAATTTTCATGTGTATGTGCACGGAAATGCCGATTATATTGAACGTGGCTTCGACCGCGACAAATCCTTAAACTATTATAAACTGTATTATCGCGAAGAAAGATAATTATCATTCAATCTTTATCCATTCAATACTTTGATATACGATTATCTTCGATGATCCCTCTGTTCACGAAGTCAAAATGTAAAAATCGCCTTTCAGGCATTTTTTTTA
>JACSSC010000006.1 GCA_014879445.1 Candidatus Competibacteraceae bacterium | reverse complement strand
ACTCAAAAAGGGGTTTATTCAGGAGTTTGGGGAGTAGCCATTGGGAAGAAGTAATTAGATTGATTATTATTTTATGCTAATTATTCTTTAATAAATATCGCAGAAATTGCTTCATTTGGTGAATTTGGCTATACAAAGAATCGTTATAAGCATAACTCATACAAATATTGCACAATCCAATATTTGTTACCGGCTCACAAATAAAGAAAAAAACAGAAAAGATGCTTAGTATTTTCGTTCGGTAGTAAATATTACCAAATCAATAAGTGATTTTTTGTAAGGCGAATCAGGGAAATCTGAAAGCATAGCTAATGCTTCATCTCGATAGGCATACATTTTTTGTTCGGCATAAAGAATTCCTCCGCTATTTTGCACAAATCGAATAACCTCATCTACCATTTCAGGATTGTTGTTATTATTCTTTACAATATAAATGATTCTTTTTTTATCTGCTTCCGTTGCATTTGATAGAGCATAAATCAAAGGAAGCGTCATTTTTTGTTCTTTAATATCAATGCCAGTAGGTTTTCCAATCAGCGAAGAGTTTTCATAATCAAATAAATCGTCTTTCAATTGAAAAGCGATTCCTATTTTTTCTCCAAATACATGCATATGGTTTACCACATCCTCCGACGCCCCGGCAGAGCTGGCTCCACAAGCACAGCATGAAGAGATAAGTGAAGCTGTTTTGCGTCGAATAATATCAAAATATATATCTTCCTTTATATCCAATCGCCGAGCTTTTTCTATTTGCATTAATTCTCCTTCGCTCATAAGCTTGACGGCATCAGAAACGATTTCGAGCAAGCGAAAATCTTTATTTTCGGTAGATAACAACAAGCCCTTTGACAGAAGGAAATCGCCAACCAAGACAGCAATTTTATTTTTCCATAATCCATTGATGGAGAAGAAACCTCGCCGCTCATTGCTGTCATCAACCACATCGTCGTGAACCAATGTAGCTGTATGTAATAATTCAATCAGTATGCCGGCGCGATAAGTAGCTTCGGTTACGCCACCGGCAATATGAGCGCTTAAAAAAACAAACATGGGTCGCACCTGTTTGCCTTTTCGCTTAACAATATAATGTGTAATTTTATCAAGCAAAGGTACAGAGCTTTTCATCGAGACACGGAAGCGCCTTTCAAAATCCTCCATCTCTTTTTCTATCGGTTTCTTTATCGCTTTAAGTGCAGACATGAACCAAAATTAAAAAAAAAACGTGGAATGGCGCTTTTACAAATGACAACACAACATATAAAGCATGATTTGTTGATAAGAAAACTTGTATAATTGTCATTATCTATATCTTTGGTCGCTATGAATGCTTCCCAAATACTAATTTATCTTACCCCGATTATGACCGGATTGATTGGCTGGTTTACAAACTGGGTAGCAGTAAAAATGTTGTTTAAGCCCGAAAAACCCGTTCATCTTGGCATTTTCCGCATTCAGGGTATCTTTCCTAAAAGGCAAAACAAACTGGCAGAAAAAATTGGCAAAATGGTCGCTTTAGAGTTGCTCACCAGTCACGACATTCGTAATAAAATCATGGAAGAAGGAAATCTAGAGACGATGAAACTTTTTATTGAAGAAAAAATTGACGAATACCTTGAACGAACATTTCCGAGTAAATATCCTATTACTTCTGTGTTTTTTGGAAGAGCAAGGCGCAATCAGATAAAAGTAGATATCTTAGAAGAGGTGGAGCGTATTGCCCCTGATGTAATTGAAAAAATTATTGACGAAATTGAAACAAAATTTGATATAGAAACCATTGTTGCCGACAAAGTGGCTCAACTTTCTCCCTCCAAGCTTGAGGGCCTGATACAAGGGATTCTAAAAAAAGAATTTCGCTTCATTGAACTATCCGGTGCTATATTGGGATTCTTTGTGGGTCTCATTCAGGTTGTTTTTATACAGTTTTTTAAATAATCAGTCCCTTCCCCATTTAATCGCTGCTTACATGCTGCGATATATCGGCTCAAGATAAGCCAAGTCAGCAAATTTTTTATCCGACATCATTTTTTCAGCAATACGAATCATACCCATTGATGAGGGCATTATTCCATGATGAAATGTGGCATTGGGATGAGGTGAAATCAATTGCTGCACCTTGTTAGAAGCATTGCCAATAAAATGACAGGGATGATGATGCAGATATGATTGAAATGAATCTTTATTTACTTCTATCGCTTGAGATTCTATCACCATGTCGGGTTTTGCAGAAAAAACGGCTGTATATACATCCTGGCGTCGGGCATCCATAACCGGGATAATATAAGAGGTGGAAGAAACAATATTCCTCTGCAAAAACAAGTCAGCCATAGCATGAAGAGTGGGAACGGCAATCAAGTGAGCATCCGTTGCGTAACATATCCCTTTGGCTGTTGACAACCCAATGCGCAATCCGGTGTATGAGCCAGGCCCCACGCTAACAGCAACAGCTTGGAGTTGTTTGATAGAAACACTACACTTATCCATCAACTCATCAATAAAAACGGAAAGATGAGAAGAATGCATATTAGGATCATGCATATCGAAATGTGCAAGACAAATAGCATGTTGACTAAGCGCAACCGAACATACCGTTGAGCTGGTTTCGATGTGTAGGATCATGCCTTTATTTTACTTTGTACAGATTTCTCTTATCTGTAATGCGGATATTTGCTCCGTTTGAAAGCGTCTTGGAAATGGCCTGATACGGGCCCTCCACCACAACAGTTCCGAGATCAATTCCTTTCTCAATCTCTATAAAACGATTATCTTGAATGCCGGTTACCACTTCTTTTTGAACTGCTTTTTTCCCTTCCACCACAAATACATATTCTTTAAACTGCTTGCCGGCATCACTTTCCTGGCTCAACGTATCCTTACGAGTTGTAACCGATTGAATGGGCAAGGATAGAACATTATCCTTGCGTTTTGTTACAACTTCAACAGTAGCCGACATACCGGGCCTGAATGGAGTAGCTTTATGCTTAGATAATAAATCAACATATGAAGAGCGCAAGATCGAAATCTTCACTTCAAAATTGGTAACTTCATCTGTAGCTAAAGCATTTAGCGTTGTTTTGGGAGAATTGGCAATCTGCCTTACAATACCAATAAATTTTCGATTCAGATAAGCGTCCACTTCTACATAAGCCGTATCTCCTAAATCCACTTTTACAATATCGTTTTCGTTCACATCTACCATAACTTCCATTTCCTGAAGATTGGCAATACGCAACATTTCAGTTCCTTGCATTTGAGCTGTGCCAACAACACGTTCACCTTTTTCAACCGAAAGTTTAGAAACCGTTCCGCTCATGGGTGCATAAATTTTCGTTCTTGACAAATTATCACGTGCAGCTTTTTGGGAGGCCTGTGCACTCATAAATGTGTATTCGGCAGCAGTAACTGCCTGCTTGGATGCCTCATATTGCGATTTAGAAACCTCGAATTGGGTATCAATTTGTTCCCATTCACTTTTTGAAATTACTTTTCGTTCAAATAATTCTTTATTCCGCTTCCAATTTGCTTCGGCCTGAATATACTGTGCTTTGGCTTGTTCCATCTGAGATTTGGCTGAGGCCACATTCGCTTTTGTTTGATTCACAACTGCCGATACCCGTTCAAATTCCGACTCATACAAATCAGGATTAATTACTAACAACAATTGTCCTTGTTTTACAGAATCGCCTTCCTGCACATGTAGCTCCACAATCTGACCGGAAACATCAGAGCTAATTTTCACCTCCACCTCCGGCTGAATTTTGCCTGAAGCAGAAACCGTTTCAACGATATTTCGTGATTGAACAGTGTCCACGGTTACAGATATTTTTCTCCCTCCATTTTCACCACAACCCACGCTTCCTAGCATAAAAAAGAGCAACATCGAAAATGTAAGAACTCCTATAAAAAATTTATGTATCATATTGTTAAAATTCTATTTTTTTTCCTTTATAAAAATCAAGCACCTTCGTTTTGAAAACATAATCATATTGCGCAATCAGTAGCTCTGTTCGTGCGTTAAAAAACCTAACCATAGCATCGTTATAATCAACCGAATTAATCATATTGGCATCAAAGCGTTGTTGAGCATATTGATAGTTTTCTTCAAGTGCTGTCAAGTTTTTTCGATTTGCCTCATAGGTTTTGTATGCCGCTCTTGCATCTGCCCAAACCTGTTGAATCGTATTACGAAGTGTCATCTGCTCATTTTGCAAATCAAGCTGGGCATTTTGATATGATAGTTTAGATTGCTTAACCGCTGTTCGTACCTGCAATCCATTGAAAATCGGAATAGAAAGTCCGAAAGATAATTGCTGAGCATTATTGCGCTGCAACTGATCAAAAAATGGCACAACCGGACTATTGGGGTCAAAAGGATTTTGCTTGAGCAACCCTGAATAAATGGTACTAACGGATGCATTGAAAGCCAACTGCGGATAATATGAGCCACGTGCAGCTGCTAATGCCTTTCGAGCCGCCTTTGCACGAAACTCTCTTCCCATAATATTAGGCCTTAGCGTTAAAGCTGTGAGATAAACGCCTTGTGCGGATTCATTTTCGTTGAATGGTTGAATAAGAGCCGTTGAAAAATCGGGTTTTTCAATTTGCATGTCAAACGATTCCAGATTCAACAATTGAATCAAAGCAAGTTTGGCATTAGCCAGTGCATTCTCTCCATTCACTTGCGTAAGCTCTTGTGTAGCCAGCTGGGCCTCTATACTAAGCAATGTTCCTTTGTTTACTGTACCGGCTTCATGCAATTCTCGTGTTCGTGCAACCTGTTGACGAAGCAAATCGGCCTGTTGTTTTACAATTTCCAGTCGTTCCTGTGCGAATAGTAATTGCATATACAAATTCACAATGTTGAGATATACATCATCAATGGCCTGCTGAAAATCAAACTGTGATGCTTTATAAGTATGCTTTGCCTGAGATATGGAATAATAATTTGTCAATCCATTAAAGATAATAAACTGAGAATTGGCAGAAATGGAAGAGGTAGTAAATCGTTGATCGTTTAACAGACCGGTTGTTGGGTCGAAACGAAGACCAAAATTAAAACTCTCGGCGACAGAGCCGTTCAATGTTGGGAAAAGACCTGCCCAGGCCTGTGTAACATTGGCTCTGGCTCCCTCAACAGCAAGCTCACTCTTCTTGATAATGATATTATGTTGGCGGGCATGCTCAAAACATCTTTGCAATGTCCACACGTCACTTGTTTGTGATTCGGCATGCTGATAAAATATCAAGGCAATAACAAAACCAGCACATATCCGCAAATTCATTTTTGACATGACAAATAAATAAGTTCAAAAGTATGTTTTTGGAAATTAAGAATAGCCCGATTTACATGTTAAAAATATAAAATCCGTAATAAAAAGATTTATTTTGTGCTATGCTCAGCAATCAATGATATTTAGTTCGCCCATATTTGTATTTGGTTTTTTGCCTTTGGTATTCATGCTATACTACCTCTCGGCAAGGCCTTATCGTAATGCCATTTTGCTAATATGCAGCTTGTTGTTTTATTCGTGGGGCGAAGGAGAGCGGTTGGCTATCATGCTGCTATCCATATCCATGAATTATGCAACTGCTCTGTTAACAGATCGCTCATCACGTCCAATTGCACGAAAACTTTGGCTTGCTGTCGGCTTGGCCGGTAATTTAGGCCTGCTGCTATATTTCAAATACACCTTTTTTGCCCTTACAAACCTCAATATTCTTGCTCATTCGCTAGGATGGAATATGTTTACTATTGAAAGAATTATTCTTCCCCTGGGCATTTCATTCTTTACGTTTCAAGGCATATCGTATATCGTGGATGTGTACCGAAAAAGCACCCCCGTACAAACCAATCCTTTTAATTTAGCACTATACATCACTTTCTTTCCACAACTTATTGCAGGACCAATTGTTCGCTACCACGACATCAGCTTGCAATTATTGCATCGAAATGAAAACTTATCCCTTTTTACTTCCGGAATTAAAAGATTTATTACGGGTCTTGCAAAAAAAGTACTCATTGCCGACACTTTAGCAAAAGTTGATGACTTGTTGTTTTCACAATCTCCGGAATCAATGGGTGCTCTGCTAGCGTGGATGGGCATTATTATCGCAGTTATCAGGGTATATTACGACTTCTCCGGCTATAGTGATATGGCCATCGGCATGGGGCGTATGTTTGGCTTCCGATTACTCGAAAATTTCAATTTCCCGCTTTCAGTTACAAGTATGAGAGCCCTTTGGACGCATTGGCATATCTCCCTTTCCAACTGGTTTAGAGATTATCTTTATGTGCCTTTGGGTGGAAATCGAAAGGGAGTTGTATCAACTCAATTCAACCTATGGCTCGTATTCTTTTTAAGTGGGCTTTGGCATGGTGCTGAGTGGACTTTTGTATTATTCGGTGCATATCATGGCATATTTATGGTAGCCGAAAGAGCCGGTATGGAAAAATGGCTAAAAAAAATT
>JACSSC010000009.1 GCA_014879445.1 Candidatus Competibacteraceae bacterium | reverse complement strand
ATCGCCTGCTTGAAGGTGCGGAATACCGATTCTTCGCCCACTAAGTTTAATTAATCCACGCTTTTTTAAAACAGATAGTGTACGGCTAACTTGTTCGGCATTTGTGCCTGCTATTTCGGCATATTCAAGACGGGATAGCGGTTGACGAATGAATTTATCATCACTTAATCCAAATGTTTCTGATGCATATATTAATGCATACATTATTTTTTCTGAGGTGTTCATCTGTCCAAAAAACTTGGTGCGTAATTCACTTTTTCTCAATTCATCAGCATAAAATCGCATCACCTGGTAAGTAACGATCGGATTGTTCATGAATATCTCATATAGCAAATCATTATCTAAATAACATACTTGAGAAGTAACTAATGATATGGCTCCAATAGGATAAAAATTATCTCCATAGCCACGGTGTCCGAGTATTTGTCCATCTGTAGCCAATCTTACAATTTGCTGCCGACCCGATGTTGTTGTACCAACAATCTTAAATTCGCCTTTGTAAATAAAATAAGCACCTGTTACTTCTTGTCCCTCCTGAAATAGATACTGATTGGCAGGACAAGTGATAAAGCACTTGCGTGCAGTTACTGCCGTCATCCACTCCGACGAGCATTGTTTGATGTAGCAATTTTGGTTTGTACACTTCTGGCACTGCATGGTTTCTTATGAATTCATTTAACGCAAAGTAAGGTATTTATCTATTGAATTCGAATGGATTCGAAAATATTTTCTTTGTATAATTTTCAGAAATGCTGGGTTATCTTGTTAATAATTCAGTTATGAGGATAAAATGTTCGGCTAAAATTAGCTTATTTCGTATATGCAAAAATGGTTCCCTCTTCATCTGAAGTATGCATCAGAGATGTTGGCTTCTGTGCTTGATCATAATCAGCAGAGCGAAGATGTTGTAAGAAGAATGATGCGTCAACATCCTGAGTTCGGAAAGCGTGACAGACAATCCATTCTTGATATGTTTTACTCGGTGCTGAGAAACTTTTCATATTATAATGCTTTGCTCCAAAATTCAAGCATTCACCCATCATCTTATGAGGCATTGCTTACTATTCATTTATGGAAAATCAATGCATTGATGCCCGGAGATGATAGGTGGCCACAGCAAATTTCGCAACCGCTCGATTTTTTGCTGTCTGATAAAGATTTAGAGACCCACACTCTGCTTAGTATTCCTTTATGGCTTTATGAATTGCATAAAGGGGAAAAACAGATTATTGATTGGCAAAGTATGCTCCACCCGGCTATGGTTTATGTACGTGCCAACACGTTACGAACTACTACATCTGAACTTATTAATCATTTTAATCAATTGGGGCTGCCAAATACATTTATGGGTGATGAATGTATTCGTATTGACAGTCGCTATCAATTAACCGCTGATTCATGGTATATTAATGGATGTTTCGAAATTCAAGACATGGCATCTCAACAGGTTGTTCCATCCATGAATCTTATGCCCGGCATGAAAGTATTTGATGCCTGTGCAGGCAATGGTGGAAAATCATTGCATATGGCTTCAGTCATGCAAAACAAGGGAATGATTTGGGCTTCAGATGTGCGAACTTCTGCACTCAACGAGTTAATGCAAAGGGCTAAAAGAGCTGGAGCAAATATCATTCATTCCTGTACAATGAACGATGCATGGTTGAAAGAACATATGCATACTTTTGATGCAATACTTACCGATGTGCCTTGCACCGGTATGGGTACACTGAAACGTAAACCGGAATTGAAGTGGAAAATGCAACCCGAGCAATTAGATGATTTCATCATGCTGCAACGAGAGATTGCGAGCCAAACTCTGCCATTGCTTAAGCCCGGAGGCATTTTGGTGTATAGCACATGCAGTATTCTTGAAGCAGAAAATGAAGAACAAGTAAAATGGTTTATTCAGCAATATCCCAACCTTTCTATCGAATTAGAGCGTCGTATTAGCCCTTCTGAAGGAGGGGACGGATTTTTTATTGCTCGCTTCCGACTTTCACCTTGAATCTTTTTTATCTAATCCATATATTTGTGTTAAATGGAATGGGTCATTATAGCTATAGCTGCATTTGCCACATCTTTGGTAACATTCTTTTCAGGATTTGGTTTGGGTACTTTGCTGGCTCCTGTTTTTATGATATTCTTTCCTGTGGATGTGGCCATCGCACTTACCGGTATTGTTCACTTAGCAAACAACCTCTTTAAACTGACTCTAACATCCGCACATGCTCACTGGCCTACCGTTTGGCGATTCGGAATACCGGCTGTTTTAGCGGCAATACCAGGCGCTTGGCTCCTGATTGTTTTATCCCATTCATCTCCATTGTTTTCTTATGAAATTGCCGAGCATTCATTCTCCGTATTCCCTGTAAAACTTTTGATAGCCATACTTCTCATTGTCTTTTCAGTGATGGAATTAATTCCATATTTTAACCGATTAACCTTTGGGAAAAATCTCCTGCCGATTGGGGGCGTGCTGAGTGGGTTTTTTGGAGGTCTTTCAGGCAACCAGGGTGCATTGCGCACGGCTTTTTTAATCAAAGCCGGTTTGTCAAAAGAAGCATTCATAGCCACAGCAGTCGTTGTATCTGTTGGTGTTGATTTTACTCGTATAGGATTGTATTTTTCACGAATGTCAAAAATTCCGATAGCCGAAAATTATTCGTTGCTCATTGCGGCTACACTTTCCGCCATTGCAGGAGCATATCTTGGAAATCTTTTGCTCAAAAAAATTACCCTTCGTTTTATTCAAATATCAGTTGCTGTTTTGTTGATTTTGCTATCTCTTGCCTTAGCTCTGGGATGGGTTTGATGTTTTTGATAGTAGGTTTTCATTAAGAGATATGCTATATTTGAAATGCTAAACTTATTTATGCTATGAAACATTGCATACGATTATTTTCAATTTTCCTTATTTTAAACAGCTTTCAGTTGAATGCTCAACAGGATGGACTAGTTTTATTGGTTGACTCCATTCCCGGAATGCATCCCGACGCCCAACGTCTGTACAATGAAGGAATCATGGAATACGACGGAGGTCGGAAAGAAATGGCCATTCAGAAATTTACAGAATGCTTGCAGCTTGAACCCAAATTTGCTTCAGCATATATTAACAGAGGAAAAATTTATTTGCAACTTCAGCAATACGATAAAGCGCTTGCCGATGCTGAATCCTTTATTCAAAATAACGACAGCTCCTCTGCCGGATATGAACTGAAAGCCATGTTGCTAATTGAAAAAAAGCAAATTGAAGATGCTGTTAACGCACTAAATCAGGCCATAACACGTGCCTCTGGTCAATCACAACTGTATTATCAGCGTGCGATGCTCTTTTATGAATTAACAAAATGGGACCAAGCACTTGCCGATATGAATGAGGTAATTCGATTAAAACCCAATCATGCCGAGGCCTATAATGACCGTGGCTCCATAAAACGAAAGTTGGGGAAAATTGAAGACGCCATTGCAGATTATAAATGGGCCGTTAAAACGGATTCAAAATTAGCATTTGCCCATAATAATTTAGGTAGTATATTGCGTGAAAAAGGCGACCATGCAGGTGCTATTAAAGCATACAATGATGCACTCCTCGTAAAAAAAGATTATTATATCGCAATGAATAATCGCGGGCTTGCCCTCATGTCGCTAGGGCGTTTTGATGAAGCTTTAAAAGATTTTGCCGAAGTGATTCGCATACAACCCTCTTATGTTTTTGCTTATAACAACAGGGCTGCAGCTTATATTAAATTAAAAAAATACAATGAAGCCGTTACAGATTGTAATAAAGCTATTGAGATAGATACACAATATGGCGATGCTTTTCTTAACCGCGGTATTGCACGCGAAATGCTCAGACAAGATGAGGCCGCATGTAAAGATTGGTTGCAGGCCGCTTCATTAGGAATCCTGAGTGGCGAAACATATTACAACTCCGGTGTTTGTGCAGAAGTTGAACGATTGAAAAAATAACAAGTCATGAAAAAACGATTACTGACATTATTGGGGTTTTTCATTTTAAACGGATTGTTTGCACAGCAGGATATCCCTTTCGAAAAGGATTATTTCAAAGACCGCAAAGATGAATTTAAAACTGCAAAAAAAGATTTTGATGAAGGTATGAAGATGATGGCCACAGCAAATGCTTCTTCCGACCCGTCTTTATCATTGCTCAAAAATTTTAAGTATAATATTACGCTTTATCGTGCTGCTATTCCTTTTTTTGAGAGGGCATTAACTTTTAATCCTAACTATTCTATGCTCAATTACCAGCTCGGCAAATGCTACATGGCCAGCAATCACAAGTTTAAGGCCGTTGAACTTCTTGATAAGGCCTATAAAGTAAATCCCACCATAGCTAAGGATATCCATTTCTTTTTAGGATGGGCATATCATGTAAAGAACAATTGGGAAAAAGCCAAATACCACTACGATTTATATAAAAAATCGCTAACACAAACAGAAGCTATAAATGTGGAAATGGCTAATAAGAAAATGTTTGAATGTACGAACGGCGAAAAATTAGAGAAGAATCCTGTGAGGGTATGGGTGGATAATTTAGGAGCAGCCATCAATACAGAGTTTCCTGAATATTCGCCTTTGATTACTGCCGATGAATCAACTATTATTTTTACATCACGCCGCAGCGATACTTATAAAGGTGGTGTAGATCCTAACGATGGACAATATTATGAAGATATATACATTGCCCGCAGAAATGAAAAGGGACAATGGGAGAAAGCTCAGAATCTTGGCAGTTCAATAAATACGGATAATCATGACGCCCCAGCCGGATTGTCGGCAGACGGAAATAAACTTTTTGTATTTTATGGTTGGAAAGGAGCAGGTGATATTTATGAATCCAAATTCGAAAATAATGCATACTCCAAACCCGTAAAATTGCCTAACGATATTTCTGGCAAAGATTCTTATGAATCTTCGGCAGCAATATCATACGACGGAAAAGAGCTTTACTTCGCATCTACACGCCCCGGCGGTATGGGTGAAGAAGATATTTATATGAGTAAATGGGACGAAAAAAGAAAAAACTGGGGCATGCCTACTAATCTTGGCCCTATTATCAATACCAAATATCGAGAAACAGGCATATTCTTACATCCCGATGGAGAAACCATGTATTTTGCCTCTGAAGGGCATGAGTCAATGGGTGGCTTTGATATATTTATGTCCAAAAAGGTTCAGGGAGTATGGACCAAACCCGTGAATGTCGGATATCCTGTTAATTCATCCGATGATGATGTCTTCTTTGTAACATCAGGTTCGGGAAGATATGCCTATTATACTTCATTTAGAGAAGACGGCTTCGGAGAAAAGGACTTGTATCGCATTACTTTTCTTGGCCCGGAGAAAGAACCTATGTTGAGCGGTGAAGATAATCTGCTCGTGAATGCTCGACCTGTCAAAGAACTGAATCTCGAACCTAAAGTGGAAATTACTTCGTCTAGTTTGATTATTCTTAAAGGTGTTATTAGAGACGAAAAAACTAAACAACCCCTGGCTTCTCTAATTGAATTGATGGATAACGAAAAAAATGAATTGATAACTACGTTTACTTCTGATGCTGTGACAGGAAAGTATATGATTACGATTCCAGGGGGTATCAATTATGGTATTGCTGTGAAAGCAGATGGTTACCTCTTTCATTCAGAAAATATTTTTATTCCCAAAAGCTCAGGATATAGAGAGTATCAAAAGGATATTGACTTGAAGAAAATTGAAGTAGGTAAGGCCATTGTGCTAAGAAACATATTCTATGATTTTGATAAAGCCACGCTTCGATCTGAATCTACTGCTGAGCTGGAGCGATTAATTGGTTTGATGAATGAGAATCCAACTTTAAAAATTGAACTTTCTAGCCATACTGATAGTCGCGGAAACGATGCCTATAATCAAAAACTTTCTGAAGATAGAGCGAAATCGGTTGTAGATTATTTAATTATGAAAGGAATCAGCAGCTCCCGATTGGTTGCAAAAGGTTATGGCGAAAACCGTTTGTTGATTACTGATGATGAGATAGCTAAAATGAAAACTCAAACAGAAAGAGAAGAGGCACACCAAATGAATCGCCGAACTGAGTTTACGATTTTAAGTAAATAATTCTCCTTTTGCCTGTAAGATAGCTCTTCATTTCCCAAAATCATATACTTTTGCCTGATACCTGGCCCCGTAGTTCAATGGATAGAACGGAAGTTTCCTAAACTTTAAATACAGGTTCGATTCCTGTCGGGGCTACGAATACTGTGTTATTCATTAATAATCTTTGCAGATTTGCGCTGATTTATTGATTGCTGCTTCTATCGGAAATGCAAAATTGTATATATATCGTCTGCTTGAATTAATGATTTTCCAACTGTTAATGAACCTTCATTAATGAAGAATCCTTTATTCTGTTTATACATAACAGCAATTTTATGTTTATGATTTTTCGTTTTCTATAATATGTATATAAGTGCATAATATGCACCATGGTTATGATATTACTCTACCTGCGCTACCCGCCTGCCCACGTGGGTAATTACCGAATCAAATACGCGGGGTACACCATC
>JACSSC010000052.1 GCA_014879445.1 Candidatus Competibacteraceae bacterium | reverse complement strand
GCGGATGTGGCGTAATTGGTAGCCGCGCCAGACTTAGGATCTGGTGCCGCAAGGCGTGGGGGTTCGAGTCCCTCCATCCGCACTAAATCAACCGTCAGCAACACTGACGGTTCATTTTTTTTATAACAATTTAATTACCATCATGGAAATTTCAAAAGAACAAATTGATGACTTGAACGCTCTTATTCGCATCAAAATAGAAGAACCAGATTATACTGACGCTGTAGAAAAGGCCATTCGAAATTTAAAAAACAAAGTATCTGTTCCGGGATTTAGACCCGGCATGGTTCCGGTTGGCATGATAAAAAAAATGTACGGTAAAGCTGTGCTTAGCGACGAAGTTTCAAAGATTACAGTTGATCAACTTTATCGTTATCTTACAGAACATAAAATTGAATTCCTTGGGAATCCGCTACCAAACACAGATAAAAGTCAGATAGATTGGGATTCGCAAAAAGAGTTTGAATTTTACTACGACCTTGGGCTGAGCCCATTATTTGATATAGCCATTCCATCACAGCATACTTTCAATCACTACAAAATTTCCGTTGACGAGGGAATGCTCAATAAGGAAATTCAATCACTTCAATCACGCTATGGTAGGAGCATACAAGCCGAAGACGTTGGTGAACAAGATATGATTATGGGGCAAGTAATCGAGTTGAATGACGACTTGACAGAAAAAGAAGATGGGCTGAACAAACCCATTTATCTGATTATGGATAAAATTTCACATCCAGAAACCCGTCAAGCCATTATTGGCAAAAAAGCTGGAGAAGAATTAATTATCAACCCACATATGGCTTTTCCCGATGAAATGACTTTAGCCGTATATATGGGAATTAAGCAAGAAGAAATACCTTCACTCAGCACACAATGTCGATTCTCTATCCAATCAATCAGCCATATGCAGCCAGCCGACATGAATCAAGAATTTTTTGACCGCGTGTTAGGAGAAGGTATGGTTCAATCAGAGGATGAATTTCGTTCCAAACTCTCTGAGCTCATTGCGTTAGATATGCAACAGGAAAGCGATGCTAAACTCATGAATGAAATCAGGAATCAAGTATTGCAGGATACTAATTTCAATCTCCCTGACTCATTTCTCAAACGATGGATTTTGGTAAAAAACGGAGAGCAGGGGCATTATACGCCCGATAACATTGATACTGAGTATGAATCAGGCAAAGAATCAATCAGGTGGGAGTTGATACGAGACAAATATGCTATGCAAAACGAACTTAAAGTTGAATCAGGCGAGTTACAAAACGAAGCTCGTCGTCGCGTTAGGCAACGTGTAGCACAAATGGGATATTCACTTCCTGAAGATAAAATCAATGAACTGGCAGAACGCACACTTCAAAATGAAGAAGAAACTGATAAGATTGCTAAACTTATTCTTGAAGTAAAAGTACTCGAAAGCATTCGCTCACAGTGCAAAGTAAATGAGGAATCCATCACATATGACAACTTTGTTGCACTCAATACGCCTACCTAGGTATTAGGTAATTTCCATCCGGCACTTGATTGTATGCATATATTTTGTTAGGTTTGTAATCTATAATAAGCCATTAATAATAATCTATCATAATTTTTACACATGATACCACATGATGAGTTTAAAAAATATGCTGTAAAGCATAAAGGAATAAGCAGTATGCATCTTGATAAATACATGAGCCAAATTAGTGGCATGACACGTACTGTAATTGAAGAGCGGCCTGTAAACTTCAGGGAAGTTGATGTATTTTCTCGACTGATGATGGATCGTATCATTTTTTTAGGAACACCCGTTGACGATTATATAGCTAATATTATTCAGGCACAACTTCTTTTTCTAGAAAGCGCTGACGCCAAACGCGATATTCAAATTTATGTGAACAGCCCAGGTGGCAGTGTTTATGCCGGATTAGGCATATATGACACGATGCAATGGATTGGCCCTGATGTGGCCACAATTTGTGTTGGTATAGCAGCTTCCATGGCTGCCGTATTACTTTGTGCCGGCACAAAAGGCAAGCGTACAGGCCTAAAACATAGCCGTGTAATGATTCATCAGCCAATGGGTGGTGCTCAGGGGCAAGCCAGTGATATTGAAATCACTTACCGCGAAATAGAAAAACTCAAAAAAGAACTCTACGAAATCATTGCGCATCATAGCGGGCAGACATTCGAAAAAGTGTTTAAAGATTCAGACCGTGACTATTGGATGATTGCAGCTGAGGCCAAAGAATATGGCATGATTGATGAAGTGCTCACTAAGCACAATGCATAAATAAGGCCCTTGGTCTAGCATAATATGATTTACCAATGACAAAGAAAAAAGGTGAATATTGTTCGTTTTGTCTGCGACAAAAAACGCAAACTACCTTGTTGGTATCAGGCCAAGAAGCATTTATTTGCAACTACTGTATAGAAGAGGCCTTCCATTTGCTCGAAAGTGAAAAAAAAGAGCAGAAAAATCTTTTGCAGAATCAAGATTTGACTTTACTTATCCCTTCTGAAATCAAGAAACATTTAGACCAATATGTCATTGGTCAGGATGATGCAAAAAAAGTAATGTCGGTTGCCGTATATAATCACTATAAGCGAATTCTGCATAAAGCTCATTTCAAAGACAGCCCCGTTGAAATTGAAAAATCAAACATTGTAATGGTAGGTGAAACCGGCACAGGAAAAACATTAATGGCCAAAACCATTGCTCGCATTCTAAATGTTCCGTTTTGTATAGCCGATGCAACGGTACTAACAGAAGCCGGATATGTGGGCGAAGATGTTGAAAGTGTACTGAGTCGATTACTGCAAGCAGCCAACTTTGATGTACAGGCCGCAGAACGTGGTATTGTTTTCATTGATGAAATTGATAAAATTGCACGCAAAAACGACAATCCATCCATTACCCGTGATGTATCTGGTGAAGGGGTTCAGCAGGGATTACTCAAACTCTTGGAAGGAAGTATCATCCACGTACCACCTTATGGAGGACGAAAACATCCGGAACAAAAAATGATTAATGTAAATACACAAAACATCCTTTTTATCTGCGGTGGCGCATTCGATGGTATTGACAGAAAGATTAGTGAACGACTGAATAAACAATCTATTGGATTCAACTCTGCTTCTAAAAAAAATAAAATAAATGCTGAAAATGTGTTACAATATGTAGGCCCTCAAGATTTAAAAAGTTTTGGCCTCATCCCTGAGCTGGTAGGCAGATTACCTGTAGTAACATATCTCGCTCCACTTGATGCAAATGCCCTTAAACGTATTCTTACCGAACCCAAAAATGCTATTCTTAAGCAATACACAGAGCTATTCCGTATTGACCAAAAAGAACTAGTTATAGACGATGAAGTTATTGATCTAATTGTAAAAATAGCCATCGAATATAAACTAGGAGCACGTGGATTGCGATCAATTTGCGAGGCCATCATGAACGAATTGATGTTTAACAGCCCCGAAAATCCCGACACAAGTATTCACATTACTTTTGAATATGCCAAAGAGCGGCTAAACCAAGCACGCTTAGAGAATGCCGCCTAATTCATTTATTTTTCTTGTCATTAAGACGGCTTGATTTAACTTTGCCTTAACCTTGTGATATGAAACGAACCAAAAAATTGAAAGACCTACCTTTAATTGGTCGAAAAGAGCGCATAGATTTACCGGATATCGGCCTAAGTCATCTTGATGCCAAAGTTGACACAGGCGCATATACCTCATCATTGCATTGCAGATTGTTAAATCAAAAAACCGAAAACGGCATTGACTACATAGAATTTATCCCATTAGCACATAAATACAAAACACGTCATGCTAAACCGACATGGATTCCCATTACAAGAAAAAAAATGGTAAAAAGTTCATCCGGCCATGCAGAAGAACGCTTCATTGTTACGCTACGCGTTGCAATAGCTGGGCAACTCATAACTACTGAATTTTCACTCTCCGACCGTAGCAGCATGAAACATACCATCCTGCTCGGTCGCAAATTCCTAAAAGGAAGATTCTGGGTTGATGTAGCTCGAAAATATACGCTTAGAGATTGGGAAATTCCCAAATTATAATCTGCTCAGCCAAAAAAATAAAAACAATACGTTGCAGCTTATTAGAAAAGTTGTTTTACTTCTTCTTTAATGGCATCAATAGCCATTTGCGTAGGCAATTTTTCGACCTGCATACACATATCAAGAACGGACTTACTCAGGTTTATACCGGGCGCCCCACCATCCACTTTTGATGCACTAATATTGATAATTTTAATAGTTTCCTCCTTTGCTCTTCTAAGTGCCTCCCATGCGCCACTGCTCATGTATATCTGTTGAGTTAGGTTATGATCAAACTCTGCACGAATTGTACTTAACAATTCAGTATGCATTTCTGCTGAATTCATTCTATTTTGATGTACACGAATAACCAAATTGCTTGGCGTAATGCGCTCTAAAAAAAGAATAGCACGCTCGTATGCTTGCAATCGAATCGGATTTACCTCTTTTGAAGTTTGTTTTCTGTATTCAATTAATGATTTGCGCTCCTGGGCTTTCAACATCTGCTTTATCAAATGAGAAGCAGTTAAAAATACAATCACAGACGGAACAGTATATTTCAAAATTTCAAGTATGACCATCAAAATTTTCATACAATTTGTTTTATGATAAAATAACGAAGTTAAACATTATGGTATTGTGAGGAGTTAATAATACACATTTACAGTTCCTCCATACTCAATATCTTCGCCATTAAGCAATTTAACTCGCAATACTACAAAATAAGTACCTTCTACAGCCATGCTGCCTGATGTAGTCATTCCATCCCAGCTTATTTGGGCTTTACCTGATTCAAAAACTTTATGCCCCCATCTGTTAAAAATCCCACAATAATAAATCTGAAAATTCGATCCCGAAATTTCAAAAAGATCATTCAATCCATCTCCATTAGGTGAAAAAACATTAGGGATATGTATGCCATTTGTGATAACGATGGTTGTATAAGCTGTATCATTGCATCCCTCCAATGTTTGTATCACCAACATAACTTGATAAGTTCCTTCTGTATTATAAATGTGTTGTGGAGAGCTGATATTCGTACTCATTCCATCTCCAAAATCCCATAACCAGGTATTGGCGTGTATGCTAGAATCAGTAAATATAATTGGAATGCTGCCTAATGCTGTTGTAGGTGTTGCCATAAAAGACGCAATGGGTTGTGGACTAACAGCAACAGGTAAAACTCCGGGCCACGAACTACATCCGATGGCTGAAGTTTGAACCAGTGTAATCGTATCAAGTGTGCCGCCTGGCCCCCAATTCACGATAGTGGATTCTGCATCATTACTCTGAATTGTGCCACCGTTCGTGATGCTCCATTGATAGGTTGCATTATTGTGTGGATTCTGAATTGAATAGGTTTCAGTACTACCTCCGCACACAGGATTATTACCATCAATAATAGGAATAGCTGGCCGAACCTTACTAAGTATATAAGGTTCGGCAGACCATCCAGCCCAATCCACTTTGGTATTATAATTCAATGGATTGGCGGGTGTATATGCCTGTACAGGGCTCATATCATTCCATTGTACAGCAGATAAATCCCAAAATGACAATCCATCCCAGTTTCCATCAGTTGTAGGATCATAATATATAGATGCAGAGCTGTTTGTATTTCCATCTTTACGACTTATCAAGTGATAAAATAATGGATTAAGTTCACATACATTTGAATCGGTTAGAGAGCGATTATAACCATCAATACCAGCTTCATTGTTAGCCAATCGAACGCCATATCGTACAGGATTAGCCATATCGGGCGATAATACAACAGGTCTGTAACGAAGTGTTCCTAAACTAGATCCGGTCGGGAATAAATAATCGCCTGTATTCATCATAAACCTAACAAGACGACCTTGCTGTAAACTACTTACAAATCCTGTATTACGTGAAATGGAATTCACAGAAGGATTGTCAACAAACATAAAATAAAAATCAGTTGCCAATTCGCTATCGTTAAGTTTTAAAAACCGTGCACAACGTGCATCCAATGTTTGTGTTTTTATCCCCCCCTGCAAAAGTGATAAATCGTAATATTTAGATATTGAATCGCCAGTAATAAGTTGATTAATCCCTGTAAGCAATACTTCACTCGTATCAGAAACGAATGTATGATTATTCACCCAATGAAGCCCCACATGGTATTCGCCATTACCATGCGTATAAGCATCATTGATATATGAAGAATCTATGGTAGTTACACCATGATTGGTGAATAACCCTGAATGGTCGTTTTGCATATGGCCTTTCACTCGTATAATAGAATGATAATCGGCAAACACAACAGCTCCATTGGAATACCATAGTGGCTGCTGAGCCCTCAATGTAACCGAAACGAATACCAAAAACAAAAAAAGTAAAACCACACTTTTCATGTTTCAAATTAAATAAAAAAAAATGAATCTATCGCTTGTCATTCATTAAAATAATACGCATTTAAACATTTTATAAATCAATTGGTTATTTCTCACATGAGTGAAGTATAAAGAATATTGGTATCTTCGCTCTTAAATTTTGAAAAACTGTATCGTATGAACTATGATATTATTGTTATTGGTAGTGGCCCCGGTGGATATGTTGCTGCTATTCGTGCTTCGCAGTTAGGATTTAAAACAGCCATCATAGAGAAAGAAAATTTAGGTGGAATATGCCTGAATTGGGGTTGTATTCCTACTAAAGCTCTGCTAAAAAGCGCTCAGGTGTACGATTATCTCAAACATGCCGGCGAATATGGCATTCAGACAAAAGAAACATCCATTGAATTTGACAAAATAATTGGAAGAAGTCGTCAGGTAGCTGATGGTATGAGCAAAGGCATTCAGTTTCTGATGAAGAAAAACAACATTGAAGTAATCAATGGATTTGGAAAAATATTAGCTCCAGGCAAGGTAGAAATTACTGCTGCTGATAATACAAAGAAAACGATTCAGGCAAAGCATATTATTATTGCCACAGGCGCTCGTTCCCGTCAGTTACCCAACATCAAACAAGATGGTAAAAAAATTATCGGTTATCGTGAAGCTATGACTTTACCTACTCAACCTCAATCTATGCTTGTGATAGGTTCGGGGGCTATTGGAACAGAGTTTTCATATTTCTATCATACGCTCGGCACAAAGGTTACTATGGTTGAATTCATGCCACAAATTATGCCTTTTGAAGATGAAGAAACATCCAAGACCATGGAGCGAATTTTCAAAAAACAAGGGTTGAATATCATGGTTAATTCATCTGTTGAGAAGGTTGATACTTCGGGTGAAGGTTGCAAGGTTTTGATTAAAACCCCCAAAGGTGAAGAAACTATCAGTTGTGATATCGTTCTTTCTGCGGTTGGTGTTGAAGCTAATATTGAAGGAATGGGTTTAGAAGCAGTAGGCATAAAAACAGACAAAGGAAAAATCCTAACTGATACTTACTACCAAACCAATGTTCCTGGAATTTATGCCATTGGCGATGTAATTCCAGGCCCTGCACTTGCACACCTCGCTTCGCACGAAGGTATTGTTTGTGTTGAAAAAATTGCCGGAAAAACCCCTGATCCTGTTGATTATAAAAACATCCCAGCATGTACTTACACCCAGCCCGAAGTGGCCTCTGTGGGTTATACCGAGAAAAAAGCGATTGAAGCCGGATATGAAATAAAAGTTGGGAAGTTTCCATTTTCAGCGAGTGGCAAGGCCAAAGCTTCAGGTCATTCAGACGGATTTGTAAAGCTTATTTTTGATGCAAAATATGGTGAATTGTTAGGAGCGCATATGGTAGGTGCTAATGTAACCGAAATGATTGCCGAAATTGTGGTGCTTCGCAAACTCGAAACTACCGGCCACGAAATCATCAGCTCAATTCATCCTCATCCTACCATGAGTGAAGCAGTAATGGAAGCTGCCGCGGCTGCATACGGTGAAGTAATTCATCTATAATTCGCAAAGTCGGTGTGCGGCATAGCCGGCATATATACACCAAGCGATACCGGGATTGAAAAAACCCGGGTTGAAAATGCTATTCGCTCACTTGTTCATCGTGGCCCAGATTTACAACGATTTGTTATACAAAACAAATGTGCATTGGCACATGCACGATTATCCATCATTGACCTGAGTGATGCAGCGTCTCAACCATTCGTTGACTATTCCGGACGATATACCATAGTTTTTAATGGTGAAATTTTTAATTTCTTAACCATAAAAAAACAACTCATTAAATCAGGTTGTTCGTTTCGGACCAACTCAGATACAGAAGTTCTGCTTCAACTCTTTATTCAAAAAGGTTTGAAATTTTTTGATGAATTGAATGGATTTTTTGCTTTTGCCATATACGACGCACAAAAGCATGAGCTTATTTTAGCCCGTGATAGGTTTGGCATTAAACCTCTTTACTTCACAAATCAAAACGGAAACTATCTTTTTGGGTCAGAGTGGCGTGCTATTCACACGCTATCAAATTTGAGCGAAATCAATCGTAAAGCATTATGTATATTCTTTCAACTGGGATATATTCCTGCTCCATATAGTATGACAGAGCAAATACAAAAACTGGAGCCGGGTCATTATTTACACATTACATCCAATGGTGCTGAAAAGGTAATGTATTATCAAATTTCGCCCAAACCACATACTTCGAAAACGCTTAATTATCAGGACGCATGCAAGAAATTATATCACCTCGTTCATGATGCTGTTGAAATGCGTCTTATTTCTGATGTACCTTTGGGTGCATTTCTGAGTGGTGGAATTGATTCATCAGTTATTGTTGCTGCTGCCACAAAATTTACACCTTTTTTGCATACTTTTTCTGTCGGATATAAAAATCATCCTTATTTTGATGAAACACATTATGCAAATTTGGTTTCAAAAAAACTAAGTACAAATCACCATGTTTTCTCGTTATCAAACGACGACCTTAAAGAAGGCATGTTCGATTTCTTGCATCATGTGGATGAGCCATTTGCTGACTCTTCAGCTATTCCCGTAAATCTTTTGTGCAGAGAAGTAAAAAAACAGGTTACGGTTGCACTATCCGGCGATGCCGGCGATGAGCTTTTTGCCGGGTATAACAAACATGCTGCCGAATATCGGGTATTACATGGCGGATGGAAAAATAAAGCCATACAACTCATTACGCCATTTCTTAAGCATCTGCCTGCTTCACGCGACTCCCGTTTAGGGAATCTGTTTCGTCAGATTTCTCGCTATACCGATGGATTATCAATGCCTCCTATTAACCGATACTTGAGATGGGCTTCTGTAGTTGATCATTCATTTCCTCATTCTGTTTTACATTCAAACTTCTACGAAAACAAACCAATACATGATTTATTACAAGATGTAACTTCTCATTTTAAAACGCCTCACAGTATTCATGATGTATTGATAGCCGACATGAAGTTAGTATTGCCCAATGATATGCTCCACAAAGTTGATAGTATGAGCATGCGAAATAGCTTAGAGGTGAGGGTGCCCTTTCTTGATTATCGAATAGTGGAATTTGCTTTTCAAATTCCAGACACATATAAAATTGATTCAAGAAGACGAAAAAAAATTTTAGTGGATGCATTTCGCCATGAATTACCTGAAGAGCTATTTAACAGAAAAAAACAGGGATTTGAAATGCCATTGCGAAGTATGTTAATAGAAGAATGGAATCAACTGGGAAATATACTTGATAAAGATAAATTAAATACGCATGGGATTTTTGACATTAAAACGGTTGAAAAAACTGTAAAACAGCTATTCTCATCACGACCCGAAGATGCTCATTTCAAAATATGGGCGTTAATAGTTTTTCAGAAGTGGTTCGACAAATATCATTCACACTCATGAGTGAGAAACAATTGACAAATTTTCTCATAATCACGTGAAGAAATCATAAGACCAATCTGTTTGATTTGTACTGAAGGAGAGGGATGAATTACTTTAATCATTTTAAACCCTGCAACCCCTAAAAAAGCATTCGATTTTGTACTTGATCGAATCTTACACAATGTGGCCTTATGAGGCAAACGATAGTTGCGAATCACGAAACGCTTATCACCCAAAGCAATACACTGACTTATATATGTTGATTGAGCAGATAGCATAAGCGTTTCCATGCCATAGCGCTTAAGGAGGTAACTCCAGCCAGTTTGAATAAGCCATGCCAACCATACAACATTGAACCCAATAATCAGTGGCAAAAAGGATGACTTATAAGCGAACCAATAAACCGGCACAAAAAGCAACATACTAATACCAACGAAAATTAAGACATGCTGCAAACGAATTAACATATTGCGATCGGCCCGTGAATAGTAGTGAAAATAAAATTTTATGCCATACTTCAAATTGCGATAACTTATCTTATCTGACAATACATGCAGATAATGGTGTGATGAGTCAATATTTGGTTGGTTATAACTCGACATTGATTACAAGGGTTATTGTTTCAATGCTCCAAAAATACTTAATTAATAATAATATGCAAGATAAATTATCACGAATTTATGTTGAAAAAAAAATCCATACTCCCAAAACTCAAAATATGCATTGCATATAACCCTGATTATCAGATTTTGTGATGGTTACACTTATCATTTCATTAACCCATAAAGGATTATATGTGGTTGCCACTTTGATATAATTTGCCGTAAAACCCATCATGAGGGCTCCATCATTCTCGGCTTCAAACAATACCTGTTGGCGAGAATTTTCATGTTTTATATAAAAAAGGGTTCGCTTTTTTTCACTTAAAATTCTGAGCATCTGTGTGCGTTTCTTTCTTTCCTGTATAGAAATTTTATCAATCATTCTCGAGGCAGGCGTATTGGCTCTTTCAGAATAAGTAAAAACATGTAAATAATTTACCTCTGATTCATTTAAAAAACGATACGTTTCATTGAAGTGATAATCAGATTCCCCAGGGAAACCCACAATCACGTCAGCGCCAATACAGGCGTGAGGCATCACATTTCGTATTTGCTTGATTCGTTGATCAAACACTTCTCTTTTGTATTTGCGTTTCATCCGTTCTAATATATCATCAGAGCCCGACTGTAGCGGAATATGAAAATGTGGGGCAATGTGACGGCTATTGGCAACAAAAGATATAATCTCATCAGAAAGCAGATTCGGCTCAATTGAAGATATACGAATTCTTTCAATTCCATTCACTTCATCAAGTGAGTGCAGTAGATCTAGAAATGTTTCACCTGTTGATTGACCAAAGGCACCAATATTAACACCCGTCAACACAATTTCTTTTATGCCTTTTTCGGCAATATCTCGAGTAATAGCCGTTGTCTTAGCGATACTATCGTTTCTACTTTTCCCACGGGCTAAAGGGATTGTACAAAACGTACAGAAATAATCGCAGCCGTCCTGCACCTTTAAGAATGTTCGTGTGCGGTCGCCTAGTGAGTATGATGGAATAAAATATTGTGCTTCTTTAATCTTGTGATGAGCTACAATAGGTTTTTCTGAGGAGCCAACCAAAGGCAAAAATTCCAAAATATTAAACTTTTCTCTGGCACCCAATACTAAATCTACCCCATATATAGATGCAACCTCTTCAGGTTTTAACTGAGCATAGCATCCAATGATAATAACACGAGCTTTTGGATTAAACCGCTTAGCTTCTGATACAACTTTTTTACATTTACGGTCGGCGGCATCCGTTACCGAACAGGTATTTATAACATACACATCAGCCCCATCTTCAAAATTCACTTTTTGAAAACCCGCATCCAAGAATTGTCTTGCTACGGTGGAGGTCTCGGCAAAATTCAATTTGCAGCCCAAAGTATAAAATGCAGTCGTTTGCATGCTGCAAAAATAATAAAACGGATGCTTTTACCTTCCGATTATCAGAAAGGTTTTTCTGGTAATGTATGAGTTCGCTCTCTATTTTTTTCTTTTAGCCACTGCATTAAAGGATCAAAATAAGATATCATCCCTTGTGCATTCATGCCTTCTCCGATGGTTTTTTGGAGATGCTCTTCCCAATTCACACTTGCGCCAGGATACATAAGTTTTTTAAGAAAATCGCCCACTTCTCGATTGCCATAATAATTAGTAGCTGTAGGCGATTGATTCAGTATGTTTTTGGATATATAAAGATGAAACTGAAAAAGAAGAATGTTGCTCATGGCGTAATCATAATATTGTGCCGGATCATTATTGATATGTGTTTTGGTTGCTGCATCACAATATTCTTCTCCCCTGACTTTCGGAGGCACAATTCCTTGATATTGCTTCACCAATTCCCACCAGCGCTTATTGTACTCATCTTTAGACAGATTACGAGCATACAAGTCATATTCAAACTCTGTCATTACACCGGCACTCCATGGTATCAATACAACATAACTTAGTGCCTCACGAAGCATCAACATAGTATCATTTGTTTGAACATGTTGAGGCGCCAAATTTAGGTGTTGCAAAAATGGCTTTTGCATACTTGCCAGCCCCATTAAACTGCCCATTGCTTCATGATAAGCTCTGTTTGCACCGCCCCTAAGAATAATGGGAACATCTGGATTACTGTAAGTGATGTAATAATATATGTGGCCAAGTTCGTGCAATGTAGTTTCCCACCAATTCGTATTAGGTTCAACACTCATCAGCGAGCGCACATCCTTATCATTATCCATGTGCCATGCCGACGCATGATTATTCTTTTTGTAGTCAACATCAGAAGGCAAGGGATACAATGATGATTTTTCGTAAAATGATGCAGGCAGTTCTTCAAATCCTAAGCTCACATAAAATTTTTCAGCCTCTTTTACAATCCACTCGGCACTTTTGCTTTTAAGTGTGTCATCAAGGTTTACTCCCTCTACTGTAATCATATCAGTCCATTCCTGCCCCCAACGATTTGGCAGCCAATGAGCAGGTATCATTTCAGGAACCGGCATTTTATATTTTGTAGCTAGCTCATATCGTGCCCATGTATGCAGTTCGCGATATAAAGGCCAAACTTGCTCTGTCATTTCACGGCAAACCTGCATTAATTCATCACTCGAATAACCATAATCTGATGCCTGATAGGCAAAATAGTCGGGGTAGTCCAGCGCTTGTACACATTCATTTCGTAACCTTTGCAAATCAGCCAGACCATCTTTCAATCCTGATCCTACTTCTTTACTTGCTTCCCATGCTTTAAGTCGTTCATTTAAATTAGCCGATTCGCGTAAAATGCGATCAATCTCATTTGTGCTAACCTCCTTGCCTCCTATCTTATAAGAAAATCCAAACAACTTATTGGTTTGAGCCGTTTCGGCTTTAATTCGTTCTTTCACTATATCGCCTGCTGTTTCTGGCGAATTACCTGCCATGTATAGCACCATTTCCAGTTGTCGTACCTGAATGGGTTTGAGATGCGTTTTATGGACCAAATATTTTCTTGCACGTTCTATATTCTCTTTCGACCCGGTGAATCGAGCCATCGCTTCTTCCGCTTCCTCTGATTTGCGTGACGTGACAGTATCCCCTTCTAAAATGTATGTATTAAGTTTCCACTGCATCTCCGCAGCTTCGGCTAAATATTTCTGAAAAGTGATATTATATGTATCAAGCCAATCCTGTACTTCTTTTTGAAGAACTGTATGATCTTGAACCGATTTTTTTCCACACTGACTTAATGAAGTTATCAATGAGATACCGATGAATAGATGAACGAGTTTACGCATAATAAATTTATTAAGAATTGGAATGAGACATAAGTAATAACAAGGATTCTTTCACCATGCCCTGACTAATCAAGTAATGAGATTTTTCAAGCATCGAAAGTTGGGAAAAATTTGAATTCTGAAGCAAGTCCTGATATGCAGCCGATTTTACATAGGCATCAGCTTCCTCGGCAGAGGGCAAAAAAGGAAGATTGCCCAAAGCGCCTAAATCATTGCCTGTAAGTACATCGTTGTTTTTGATAAATGAAGGCAATGCATCAATGCCTATACCGGGTGGATTGGATGGTTTAGGGAGTTCAAACAAAGCATCTCCCGAAGCTCTAACATACCAATCGGCGCCTAGACGACCTACTAAATCTAAACGTCTTGTATCCATCTGCCCTTTTTCATCAAACAATGAATCATGAGCATGTATAGCCACTATTTCGCAAATGACTAGATTCCCAGCACCTCCTTCATTTCCGGTATAAATAATATCCCTAACCTTGCATTCTATCTGTACAGGAGATTCTTTAACACGAAAGGGCTTCACTATTAATGAGGGAAGAGGAGTTAGTCCTGACTTCTCAAATTCATTCACACCTTTTTCATATTCTGCCCCTGTCAAAGACATTTGTTGTACCATATCAAAATTCACCACATTGATTACCGCCTCTTTCACCTGCTCAACATTCTCAAGCGTATGTTTTGTTGTATTTCCTCGTACTCTACGCGAAGGAGAAAAAATAAGTAAAGGTGGATTTACGCCAAAAACATTGAAAAAACTATACGGGGCCAAATTAGGCAAACCGTTATGATCAATCGTGCTGACAAAAGCAATGGGACGAGGCGCGATGGAGGCAAGAACCAATCCATGAAAATCTGGAGTGGGCACTTCTGATGGGATAAAGGTTTTTATCATGAGAACTATTAATTCCAGTATGCAATTTGAAATGTAAAGATGAATGTTTTTTTCTAAAGTACAATAGAATATCATTCACCCACCAAAAAGAAATTTTTGATAAGATCATTGCTGATATTCCTTAAAATAAAGGGAGGTTTTAGCTATCTTTGCAGACATTATTCAATCTTAGAATGAAGATTTACAGACATCTGGACAAACCACTTTCTATACAAAGACCGGTAGTAACCTCCGGAACCTTTGATGGTGTTCATACAGGTCACCGAAAAATTATTCATCGTATCATGGAATTGGCAGATGATATTAATGGAGAATCTGTAATCCTTACATTTGAGCCACACCCGAGATTGATATTAGCGCCTCACGACACTTCGCTTCGCCTACTCACTACCTTGGATGAAAAATTGGAACTGCTTGAATATATGGGCATAGCCCATACGCTCATTATTCCATTTAATCGTGAATTTGCAGCTCTTTCTTCTCAACAATTTGTACAAAATGTATTGATTGGCACTTTGCATACACATTCTTTAGTCATTGGCTATGACCATCAATTTGGTCGTAATAGAGAAGGTTCGTTTGCTAATCTGAAAAAATTGTCTTCATCTTTAGGTTTTCATGTTGAAGAAATTCCGGCTCAGGACGTAGACAATGTGCATGTAAGTAGCACCAAAATTCGCCAGGCATTGCTTGATGGTAATGTACAAGCTGCGGCTCGCTATCTTTCATATCCTTATCAGCTAAGAGGCACGGTTGTTGATGGAAGCAAAATAGGACGGACATTGGGTTATCCAACAGCCAATATACAAATTGACAACAACCTGAAATTAATACCTGCCATTGGTATTTATGCTGTTAAGGTGGAAATCGAAGGGCAATTATTTCACGGAATGATGAGCATTGGACGTAGGCCTACTATAGAAGACACAGAAAAGATAAGCTTGGAAGTTCATATTTTTGAAATGAATAAGAATTTGTATGGACAATCACTTATCATTTATATGATAGAGAGGATGCGTGATGAGGTGAAATATAATAATGTTGAAGAATTAAAACAACAGTTGCAATTTGATGAACAACAAGCCAAATCAATCTTGAATAACCTGACATGAGGCAAGCTTTCATATGCATATTCCTAATTTCGCAATTTTCGGTATGGTCGCAACCCGGTACATATCGCGAAGAAATACTATATACTGACCTAAAATTGGCTTTAGAACATCCGTTGAAAGTAAAACGACTTTCTCTCAGTGGAAAAAAACTCAAGAAAGTGCCAAAAGAAATATTTGAGTTTAAAAATCTAGTTGAATTAGATCTAGGAAAGAATCGTATTGAAAAATTGCCGGATGAATGGGGCACCTTCACTAAATTGGAGGATTTGAACTTAAGCATGAACCGGCTCACAGAATTGCCCGCATCATTGACACAACTGAAGCGATTACGTAAATTAGATCTCAGAAAAAACAAAATATGGAAACTGCCAAATGATTTAGGCGAACTCAAAAAGTTAGAATATCTCAATCTGAACGGCAATCCACTATTCAAATTGCCAGACAGTATCCAATACTGCAATTCTCTTCAATACCTTGATATGCGCAATACTGAAACATCCGAAGGCGACAAAGAGCTGATAAAAAGCATGCTTCCCGGAGTTAATATATTTTTTTCGAATGGGTGCAACTGTGGCCCTAACCATTAAATAGTCAAAATGTAAAATCCCATCGAATTGTAAAATTTCGTGTGGGATTCATTATCCCTGGCCTGGCTGCATATTCAAGATTTGCCACATTTTTAATCAGGAATGTTATTTTCCCTTTCCATTTAGGTATGGCATAAGAAGCTCTGATGTCAAAAACAAAATCTCCGTTTCTATGCATGCGACTATCAACATATCCTGCAAAGAAATTAGGAAGAATAAGCTCAATATAGGCAAAATTCTGGTCAATTTTTTCCATAAATGAATTATACTGCATATTCACGCCCAATCCCAAATTTTTCCAGTTTAGCTGCAAATCAAATCGAAGCATATGCCTATTTCGAAAAGGGAGAAGCAATGTATCGTCTGGTGTTCTAAGCAAATTATCATCAAATGTGTTAAACATATTACTAATAAAATTACCTACATGCTGTTGTGAAGGACTTCTGCTCAAATCGCCTGGATAAGAATAGGTATAACCTATGAATGGTGTAATCTCAATTGGGCCAATGGTTCCTTGCCCAATAAGGGACAACTCAAAACCGGCAATTCGCGCTTTTTCTACATTAAATGCCTTAAATCCTAAATACTGGCCGGATGGAGGCACGTTGGGTGGGGGATACATCCCAATATTGTATTGAATCATATTGTCGTATTCCATCCAAAATATGGAAAAATCAGCATATGCAGCCCATTGCTTAGTTATACGAAATCCTTGTTTAATAGCTAGTTCAGCGCTCCAACCTTTTTCAGGCAACAGACCGTAATTCGGAAACACATTAATACCTCCTATTCCAGCACCCATAAAGCGTTCGAGCAAAGATGGAAGACGATAGGATTGGCCGTATGACAATCGAATAAATGTTGCTTTTGCCGGCTTGAAGTTAGCTCCCATCCTAAATACAGGAATAGAACCTTCAACCAATGAATCTGCCCCATTAATTTCATAGCGAACTCCTGCAATCAAGTTTATCCATTTCCATTTGAATTCAAGTTGTGCAAAAACAGTGGCACTATATGTTTGAAAATGTTTGGCAGGATTACCTGCAGTATCTAACTGAAGTGAATCAACAAAAATACTGCTCTGCACCCATCCATAAGTGCCTGTTGCACCTGCGGTTAGCATAAACATATCTTTAAAAAATCGTCGTTGAAACTGATAATCAAGATATCCGATATTGGCAATGGTATTGATGTCTTCACCAGTCCCATATCTGAATTTTCGGTACAACCGAGCATTTATCATGTGGCGATTGCCCTTTTTATCAAAGTATCGAATGTAGGGATCTATATTGAAAAAATAGTATTTGTCGTCAGACCCTGCATAATTGCGATAAGCATCAACACCTGAATTTTTCCAGAGAAAAAAACGTCCGCTGTTTTCAAACATGAAGCTTCCGTTAATTCCCATTGAGAGGCCTTCAATTTTGGGGCTTCGATAACGAGATTTAACGACTGCCCTCACTCTAAACTCATCGTTTCGTTCCAAATAACTACGCTCAAAATGATAATTCCCACCAACTACTAAATCAAAATTCTTTTTAATCGTTCGGGAATGATTAAAGAAAAGACCTGTTGAAAATGGGTGTTCAAACCCACTATACCATTTCTGTTCCGGCAAGTTGGGATCATCATGGATTATAGTATAAGGACTTATGGTAGTTTTGGGTTGAGCGCCAGGCCAGCTGGTGGTTACGTTCACAATTCCATTCATTGAGCCGGAGCCATATAACACAGATGCTGCTCCCTTTATCACTTCAATCTGATCTGTTATTTCAACAGGAATATACTGCCAGTCGGCATTTCCCTGATCGGCAGCCAAAATAGGCATACCGTCTATCAAAATACTTACTCGGCTACCCACTCCATATGAATAGCCCGACCCGCCACGTATAGATATTTGCCCGTCAGTTACTGTTACGCCAGGCGTTTTCTGTACTGCCTCTGATGCTTCTACTGCATTGATATTCTGCATAAGCTGTGAGGAAACTACATCCATCGAAACAGTTTCTTCGGTTAAGTTCTTTTCATAGCGACTACCGGTAACTACCATAAGGTTTAGTTCGCGTGTCGCCGATTTTAATTTAATCTGTAATGACTGAACTTCGTTAGGGGCAACAGAAACAGAAATTTTTTCATTATCATACCCCATATAAGTAATCAATAATATATGTGCCCCAGGCAAAACCTCAATCCGACATTTCCCATCCATATCAGTACTGGCTATTGGCTTACCATCAAGCATAACCGTTGCACCCATTAATTTTTCATTTGATTTGGCATCACTAACTGCCACATCAATATACGACTGTCCAAAGACAACTATAGGAATTAGCCAAGTAATGGCTAAAAGAAATAACCTTGATTTCATTAGTGAGAAAAAAAAACAAATATAGGGATTAACATATTCCATGCTTAATTGCTTATAATTTTTTGATGATTACCCTATACAACCCTAAATGTTAAAATGCCGTCTATGTTGCATTAGAATAAAAAAAACTATATTTGGAAACTTTTTTAAACCCATAAATCAGTTACTTATAGACAAACATTTACGCTGATCTTAAGATTGGACTTAACGAATATGCACCGGATGTTAATGCATTTGCACTAGCAGATAGTGGATATAGAAAAAGAAGTATGATTGACCATTTAAAAGGAAAATTAGATCGCGTAACACCTACCTATGCTGTGGTAGATTGTCAGGGTGTGGGCTATTTGGCTCACATATCCCTGAATACTTATACACGGATTAAAGACACCACTCAAGTTCACCTTTTCATACATCCTGTAATACGTGAAGACGCCCATCTGCTCTATGGATTTGCCGATGAGCACGAACGTGAAGTTTTCCGAATGTTAATTAGTGTTTCTGGTGTTGGCTCGGCAACTGCTCGCATGATATTATCATCTCTTTCTGCCCAAGATACTGAAATGGCGATACTGTCAGGTGATGTGGGAGCTCTTAAACGCATCAAAGGGATAGGCGCTAAATCGGCTGAAAGAATCATCATTGACCTCAAAGACAAAGTAGGCAAAGGCGCTATCCACGATTTCCTCCTTCCTATTGGCAATCAAGCAACCGAAGCAGCTATGGCGCTTCAAGCCCTCGGCTTCAACAGAGCGGCTATTGACAAAGCCCTTCAAAAGGCCAAAGAAAATCAGCAAGGAGAAGTTCAAGTTGAAGAAATGATTAAACAGGCATTAAAATTTTTGTAATCTCGTGACTACATTCTATCATATATTTCGTTCAGGCATTTGTACTTTCAGTATGCACAAAAAAATGGGCCAATCTCTGTCCATTCTATTTTTTGTTGGCGGATTGTTAGTTAATAATGCATGGTCTCAAACCGATTCAACAAATGTGAATATCGGCATACAGAATCCATCTAATGTTACAGAAGAAGTACAATTTGATGCAGAAAATAATCAATATATAATCCTCCAAAAAGTAGGCGATATTATTCTCAGCACTAACTATTACTCTGCAGAAGAGTATCGCCGAAAAATGTTGCAACAATCGGCACTTGATTATTGGCGCGAAAAGGAAAAAAATCGTGCAGGCGGGCGTGATGTAAATAGCTTGATTCCCCCAATCAATGTTAAAAACGAAATATTCAAAGGCATTTTCGGAAGTAACAAAATTGAGATCCGCCCACAGGGAACTGCCGAGCTTATTTTAGGAGTGAGGGTAAATAAAACCGACAACCCCAACATTCCTCTACAACAACGAACAGTAACTACTTTCAACTTTGACCAAAATATTCAACTGAACGTATTGGGAAAAATCGGCGACAAGATTCAACTTAATGCCAATTTCAATACCAAAGCCCTATTCAATTTTGAGAATCAGATGAACCTCAAATACGAAGGTGGCGAAGACGACATACTGCAACTACTCGAATTTGGTAACGTAAACTTACCACTTACCGGCACATTAATTCAAGGAAGTCAGGCACTATTTGGAATAAAAAACAAACTCAAATTTGGCAAACTAGAAATAACAACCGTATTCAGTCAACAACAGGGACAAAAACAAACTGTAACAGTAGAGGGTGGCGCTCAAATTACTAAGTTTGAAGTATCCTGTGCCGGCTATGAAGCAAATCGCCACTACTTTGTAGGCGACTATTTCATGAATTTGTACGACGATGCCAATAAGACACTCCCCTATGTTACTTCCCCTGTTTATCTCACCCGTGTTGAAGTGTGGGTAACAAATCGTATTAATGCTACTGAAAATGTGAGAAACATTGTTGGAATTCTTCCTTTGGGAGAGCTATTGCCCAATACCAATAATTTTCCTGCCAACGCCAACAACTTCAACCCTCAGGATTTGCCGTCTTCTATCCGAGATATCACCAGTCAAGCATTATACAATCAATTACAAAATGGGTTAGAAATTGAAAAATTAGCTAATGCCCGTTTGCTCAAGCCCAATGAATATTCTTTTGATCCACTTTTGGGATACATCTCCCTTAACCAATCTCTTAATGCCGACGAGGTACTGGCAGTAGCGTATCAATATACGGCAGGCGGCCAAACTTTTCAAGTAGGTGAATTTAGCACCGATATCGAAGCACCCAATGCTTTAGTTGTTAAGCTTCTGAAAGCATCCAATTTTGACATTTCCAAGCCCAATTGGCCATGGATGATGAAAAATATATATTCAATTGGTGGATACAATATCGGCTCTGATGACTTTATCTTAAACATCCTGTATCAGGATACAGAATCGGGCGTTAAACTAAACTATTTCCCAACTGTGCCTGGGCTTAGCGGTTTACCTCTCCTTCGTCTTTTCAATTTAGATCGACTTAATCAGCAAAATGATTTAGTGCCTGATGGATTTTTCGACTTTGTTGACGGACGTACAATTAAAGCACAAAATGGTCGAATCATTTTTCCGGTAAGAGAACCTTATAGCCGCAGATATCTCAAACAGGTTTTTACAGAAGCAAACCCTTCGATGAATGTTGACCTCTATGTGGAACGCTACGCCTTCGACACTTTATATAAAGTACAGCAGCAAATGGCCGAATTAAATCAGGAAAAAAACCGATTCTATATGGCCGGAAGTTATAAAGGCGCTGCCGGAAACGAAATTTCTCTAAATGCATTTAATGTGCCTCAGGGTTCTGTAACGGTTACTGCCGGCGGACAAACACTTACCGAAAATGTAGATTATACGGTTGATTATGCCGCAGGCAGGGTTCGAATTATCAATGAAAGTATTCTAAATTCAGGACTCCCCATAAACATTTCTCTAGAAAATAACGCAACTTTCAACATTCAGCAAAAACGACTTTTTGGGACTCATATTGACTATAAATTCAGTAAGAACTTCCAAATTGGCGCTACCCTTATGAATTTGAGTGAGCGCCCACTCACACAAAAAATTGATGTAGGACAGGAGCCCGTTAACAATACAATTTGGGGATTTGACGTAAACTACTCAACCCAATCCAATTTCATCACACGAATGATTGATAAAATTCCGGGCATTAATACCAGAGCCCCCTCGCAAATTATTCTTAACGGCGAATTTGCCCATATCATTCCCGGATACAATGGTGTAATTGACCAAAATGGAGAAAACGGTGTATCCTATGTTGATGATTTTGAAGGTGCCGAAACGCCCATTGATATTCGAAACCCATTCATGTGGAAACTCGGATCCGTACCCGAGGGTGGTAATCCCCGATTCCCCAATGCTGAGCTTTTTGACAATCTAGGATACAATTTCAATCGTGCCCGCTTATCATGGTTTACCATGGACCCACTTTTTTACAGGTTCAACAGTTTAACGCCTCAAACCATCAAAAACAATCCTAGCGTAATGGTGAATAACTACCTTCGAGAAGTACAAGTAACAGAAGTATTTCCCGGATATCAACCGCCTCTTCAACAAGGTATTCAACCTCAACAGTTGGTTCTTGACCTGAATTTTTATCCTGATGAAAGAGGCCCCTATAATTTTGATGTAGATAATTTTGACGAAACCGTTACAGATAAATTAGTTTTAAAAAATCCTGAGCAAAACTTCGGATCAATGATGCGCAGAGTCGAAACTACCGACTGGGATGCTGCAAACGTATCCTATATTGAGTTTTGGATGATGGATCCTTTTGATAATACCGACTTGAATCAGCTTAAAGAATGGGAAGACGGAACAGGCGCCATCAACAAAAATACTTTACCAGGTGGTGGAGGGGATTTCATACTCCAAATAGGCAACATGAATGAAGATATTCTGAAAGACGGCCGTATGAGTTTTGAAAACGGAATGCCTACTCCTACCGACCCCAACCGCCCATTGGTTACAACCGCCTGGGGCCGAATACCTGCTCTACAACCCATCAACCAAAATTTTGACAACGACCCAGCTACACGCGAATTACAGGATGTAGGATACGATGGGTTAAGTGATACTGCTGAGCAAAACTTCTTCAACCCCTTTCTATCTCAAGTGGCTTCAAAATATGGAATCGGAAATGCTGTATATGATTCGATTTTTGCTGATCCGGCTGCCGACAACTTCACACACTATAATTCTGACATATTCAACCAATCATCCACCCTGATTCCCGGCTTCAACTATCCACATAACCGCTACAAAAAATTCCTTGGACCCGAAAAAAATTCGCCTGCAAGCAATATCAATTTTTCATACGGGCAAGTACCTAATACCGAAGACGTAAACAACAACTTTACACTCGATAAGCCCGAAGGATATTACCAATACGTAGTAAGTTTGCGCCCAGATGATTTGAATACCATTGGCAAAAACTTCATCACCGACATCCTTAATACAACCATTGCAGTTAATGTTAACGGACAAGTTCAAAACAAACAAGTAAAGTGGATACAGTTTCGCGTTCCTATCCGCACAGAAGATAAAGAACAGTTTGGCAACATTAATGACTTCCGATCTATACGATTCATGCGAATGCTATTACAGGGCTTCCCAGACGATATCTATGTGCGTTTAGCTACCATGCAGTTGGTTCGTGCTGATTGGCGCACTTATACCAACGATATTTGGGATCCGGATGCCTTTGTTACCGTAAATTCTGCTTCTTTTAATTCAACCACAGTAAACATTGAAGAAAATACTCGCAAAAAACCTTTTCCATATGCTCTCCCCCCTGGAATTAGTCGTGAAATAGATCCTGCTAATCCGCAACTTCAACAGCTCAACGAACAAGCACTGGTTTTAAATGTTTGCGACTTGCAAGATGGTGAAGCTAAATCTGTATTCAAAAATACTTCTTATGATATGCGGGCATACAAATATCTAAAAATGTTTGCCCACGCCGAACATGTATTGAACAACACTCTTGATAGTAATGATATCTCACTCTTTGTTCGTTTAGGAATGGATGCTTCAGAGAACTACTACGAAATTGAAATCCCTCTTAAACCTACCGATCCCAACACACCGCCACCCAACGACCCCAATCCGAACGACCAGATACCAAATGATGACCCCGTTTACAAACGTGCATTATGGCCACAAGAAAACGAACTCAACATTGACTTACAATTACTGCCTGAAATAAAACTTGAACGAAACACCCTCAATCTACCCTCCAATGTACCTTATGAAAAAATGGTGGATGGAAAGAGAATTCGTGTTGTAGGAAATCCCAATATCGCCAACGTACGTACTGTAATGATTGGGGTGCGTAATCCCCATCAAAAACATAACCCGTGGCAAACCGGTACCGATGGTGGAAAAGTGGATGATGGCCTTGCCAAATGCGCCCAGGTTTGGGTAAACGAAATGCGCTTAACCGATTATTTTGAGTCAGGTGGTTGGGCCGCCAAAGCACGTGCTCAGATTAATCTGGCTGATTTTGGACAAGTAGCGGCTGCTGTTTCATACACTACTTTCGGATTTGGAAGTATTGATCAAAAACCCTTGCAACGCAGTCGAAATAATACGACTACTTTCGATTTTACCAGTAGTTTTGAATTTGGTAAATTCTTTGGAGCTAAAGCAGGAGTCACCATTCCTATTTTCTTTGGATATTCTACAAAATTGGAAGATCCACAATTCAATCCGCTTGATCCGGATATCTATTTTAGAGATGCCTTGGCCGCCCTGCAAACCGACGAAGAAAGAGACGCTTTGCGTCAAATGACACAAACCCTTCTCACCAAAACCAATTTCAACATTACCAATATGCGGAAAAACCGCACAAACAACAAACGAAAACCCAAAATCTGGGATATTGAAAACTGGGATGCATCCTATTCCTATACCAACGAAACCTTTAGAGATACTCGTACTGAATATAACAACACGTTTGAGCATCGTGGCTCACTTGGATACACATTCACGCCTCAGGCCCAAAGTTGGGAACCTTTTAAAAAATCTAAAAAACTCAAATCTAAATGGGCTAAATGGATTAAGGACTTCAACTTCTCTTGGTCTCCCAAAAGAGTTGCTTTCCGCGCTAATATTCAACGTGATGTTAATGAATTTAAGCTACGCAACACTACCGAATACCCCTTGCTCATATTACCCACTTATCGAAAAAACTTTACATGGGTTCGAACTTACGAATTTCAATATAATCCGTTTAAATCCATTAGCTTAACATTTAGTGCAACTAATCAATCGCGTATTGACGAGCCTGAAATCCCTCTCGATGAATCAGTCAAACCAAAAGTACCCTTCTTTGGACGCAACACCAGCTACCAACACAACTGGGATGCAGCATATACACTACCTTTCAGCAAATTACCATTAACCGACTGGATAACGGCATCAATAGGATATGGAGGTAATTTTCGATGGATTGCAGGCAATATGGAAGTAAATCCTGGTGGAGATTTTACAATGGGACGTTGGGGCAATACAGCTCAAAATGCCAACACTATAAAAGGGAATGTACAACTCAACATGACCACCCTTTACAATAAAATACCATGGATTAAAGATTTGGGCAAACCTCAAGCCCAGAAAAAAACAAACAAACAAGGAGCTAATGACAATAAGCCCAAAAATCCAAACGAAGAAGACGATGAAAAGAAAAAACCAAAAATCAAAATTGTTACTTGGGAGAAGATAGGCGTAACCTTTAAAGCCGGTAAAAAGAAGCTTATCAAACACGAATTGAAAACAGAAAATATCACCATAAAAGTAATAGCTCCCGATGGGCGTGAAATTAAGGGAAAAACAGAAGTAATTGACAAAAAAAGAGCGCGATTTATTGCAGAAGAAGATGTAAAAGATGCAACCATTAAAATTGAAGGTAAAATTGAAAGAAAACCTTTCCGTTGGATGGTTATTCCTGAAACCTTAGCTCGAATTGTTACTGGTGTGAAAAATATCTCTGTCAGCTACAATGAGTCAAACGGAACAACGATTCCTGGTTATAAAGCCGGCACAACACTTTTGGGTATGGATTTCTATAATCCTTCTTTTGGTCCTGACTTTGTATTCGGTCGTCAATTCTCTGATGTAGATTTGGTAAACAAGTCCGTGCAGAATGCCTGGCTGATTCGCGACAGTACCCTCAACGTACTTTTTATGCGAACACATTCCTCTAACCTTACTGCCAATGCAACATACGAGCCCTTTAAAGGATTCAGAATTACTCTTACAGCCAACCGCACCTATGTTGAAAATTTCCAATCTAATTATCGGTACATCCCAACAGTTGGAGATTTTGTTGCTCAGAATCCCCTAACAATGGGTAACTTCAGCATGTCATATATGACCATTGGAACGGCCTTCGGCGGTGAAGGCACTAATTTTACATCCCGCTGGTTTAACGATATGTTGCAGGCGCGTTCTATTATCTCCAATCGTATGGCGCTGCTCAATCCTAATGCAAATCCTATTGCCGGGGCTACTTATCAATCTGGTTATGGCGAAACCCAACAGGATGTAATGATGTACTCATTTCTTGCAGCATATACAGGAAAAGACCCCAATACAATTGGGTTAGAACCATTCCCTGCCATTCCTATTCCCAACTGGAGATTACAATTTGACGGGCTCAACCAAATCAAATCTATCAAGAAAATCTTTAAAAACATTGTATTGACCCATGCTTATCAATCTACCTACAGTGTAGCAGGATATCAATCCAATTACGTATATAATGACAAAAATCCACAAGACTGGATTAATAATCCTTTTGACCAAAGTATTAGGGATGATAATAACAACTTTGTTTCGCAATATTTCTTGAATAGTATTTCACTAGTCGAATCATTTAATCCTCTTATCAAGTTAGACATGTCTTTCCACAATAGTATTACGGCTAATGTCGAAATCAAATCGAGTCGTAACATTGCTCTTAACTTCCCCAATCAACAGATTACTGAGAACAATACATTTGAAGTTATCGTAGGTGCCGGATATATCATTAAAGAGGTTAAATTACCATTCCGTATCGGTGGCAAACAAATTAAAAGTAATTTAAATCTACGTTTCGACTTCGGACTGAGAGACAATTCAACCATTATAAGAAAAATATCACCTACGGTCGAGCAAGTTACTGCCGGTCAGCGAGCTATTACCATTAAAGGATTTGCAGAATACATGATAAACACATCGCTATCTGTTCGTCTCTTTGTGGATCAGATAATCAACAATCCTTTTGTTGCCAACCAGTTTCCGACTGCAAATACCAATGCAGGCCTGAGTATTCGATTCACATTAACACAATAATCGGCTACGCTTCTGTATTTTGTCTCCATTTATTTGCAAAAATTTGCGAAAACACAAAAAAAATGTACGTTTGCATCCATATTAAACAAACTCATTATGAACATTCCCGCTGAATTGAAGTACTCCAAAGATCACGAATGGATAAAAGTTGAAGGCGAATGGGGCTTTGTTGGTATTACCGACTTTGCCCAAAGCGAATTAGGTGATATCGTATTTGTAGAGGTTGATACCGTTGGAAGCACACTATCCAAAGATCAAATTTTTGGTACTGTTGAAGCGGTTAAAACCGTTTCGGATTTATTTATGCCCGTTAGTGGCGAAGTTATTGAAATTAATTCCAAATTAGATACCAATCCAGAACTGATTAATCAAGATCCATACGGTGACGGATGGATAATCAAAGTGCGGCTGACTCAACCCGACGAACTTGCATCACTTTTGAGTGCTGATACATACAAAGGACAGATTGGTCATTAAATGTTATTACGTCATAACTTAATTGGTCTTTGCTGGATCATTATTATTCAGTTATTTTGCTTCATGCCTGCTTCTGAGGTTCCTAGAACGCCATTTCTGAGTTTTGATAAATTCTTCCATGTTGCTATGTTTGCATTTCTCTCTTTTCAGCTTATGGTTGGCTTGCGAAAACAATATCAATTCCCAAAACTACGTTATCATGCCATCAAGTTCTCATTAATATTCGGGTTGCTTTATGGCATCTATACTGAGCTTATGCAGGGATGGCTTATGCCAGGCAGATTTGCCGACTGGAAAGATATGTTGGCCAATTCTATCGGAATCTTTTTGGGATGGGCAACATTTGCACTCATTTACCAATGGGATGTACGAAAAAAAAATAAACAGGCATATGAACTTTCTCGATAAACGCGTGTATTTGTCTTCTGATAATTTAAGAATAAATTTATATCTTTAACATCAAATACGTAAGTATATGAAATCAAGAAAAAATCCAGAAGTTGATTTGAACAAACAAAGACCTGCATTTATTGCACTTGGGTTTGTCATTTCATTATCGTTAGGCCTACTTGCTTTCGAGTACAGATCCTTTCCTGTCTCTTATACACATCT
>JACSSC010000007.1 GCA_014879445.1 Candidatus Competibacteraceae bacterium | reverse complement strand
GTAAGTAAAATTAACACCTGCACTTGATGCGCTGCCATCCAGTACAACAGAAGAAGAGGCACATGTAAGGGTTTGGGGTGCACCGGCATTGGCAGTAGGCGGAGTTGTATTGCTTGATACTAAAACCGAGCTGGTTGCTGTACAGCCATTAGCAGGATTTGTTACAGTTATTGTATAATTTCCCGCAGCGTTAACGGTGGGTGTAGCCGTTGTGCCCCCACTAACAATACCCGGACCTGTCCAACTATATGTAACGGGTGATGCAGGAGAAGACAAAACTATATCATCTACAGCGAATGATGGATCAGATCCGGCGTCATCTGTATTATTTACCCATCTAAACCCTATTCTTACATTTGGATTGTTGTTGGCAGAAGCAGGAAGAGGGAAGCTATAAGCTGTCCATAATCCTTGAGGAGAGCAGGTTGTAGGCGTTTTTGCCATATCACTCAATTGTGCCCAAACGGCACCATCAAAGTACCACAAAGTAGCGTTATCATTCAATCCTGAACCACCCTCCATATAATTAAATGAAAGCGTTATTGTTGATTTTCCGCTACAGTTAATGACAGGAGATTCGGCTCTTCTATCAGAGAGAGGACTTCGGCCTAAAGGCCCACAAAAGCTAGCCATAAAGCCATTTGGATTTGATGCATCATAAGCCGCACCGCAGTCACCTGTCGGGCAGAAAAAACAGGCGATTGATGAGTTGGCAACATTGGCAATATGTAATGTGCGATTAGTAAGCCCGGGATTTCCTAAACAGCCGTCTCCACAATTGCCGGCACCCATACCGGCTTCTGTTGCACTAACAAAAAACTGATTAGCGTGAGAGCCGTTAGCACCGGTAAGTGTAATATTCCACGCTCCGTTAGGTCCGGTATATGAGCTTGCAACTTGATTTTGGTTGCATCCAATACCAAAATCTTCAGTCCAAAAAGGGCCGCCACCCGAAGCAGAACCTGAGCCATTGAGTACAACAGATGTTGTTGTACATGTTAATGTTTGTGGGGTGCCAGCACTAGCCAAAGGAGGATCAATAGAAGACGTAACGGTTACTGTACTTGTTGCTGTGCAACCGTTTGATGTATTGGTAACCGTTATAGTATAAACGCCGGGTGCATTAACCGTAGGTGTAGCCGTTGTACCACCACTTACAATACCTGGTCCAGCCCATGCAAAACTGACGGGAGCTGTAGCAGAAGATCCGTTCAATACTACTTGTGGCGAAGCGCAACTGAGAGTTTGGTCAGAGCCGGCGCTGGCGTCAGGAAAACCAACCGTAATGTTGATTGAATAAGCTGCAACGCAACCCAATGCGTCAGTGGCTTCTAGGGTTACTGTATATGACCCGGGTGTAACATAAGTATGGCTGGGGTTTTGTAGAGATGAAAAATTGCCATCACCAAACGCCCAATTGAAGGTATAAGAACCGTTGGGTATTTGACAGGTTTTAGTAAAGCTATAGCTATTACATCCTGTAGGAGATGAGGTGAAATGAGCATCAGGCCCCATAACAGCTGTTCCTCCAAAGTCAATGGAAAAACCACTTCCACTGGCTGAGAAATTATCAATAAGCAGGGTGTAAGTTTCTCCTGCAACTAAATTTACAGGATTGTAATTACCTGCTGTAGAATTATAATAAGTACAAGGTTGGCAACCGGCATTGGGCCCTCCTCCAGCCACACAATCAATAGCACCTGCTGCAGAGCAAGGATTGGGCTCAATTAATCCAATGTTGCCATAATAATTTATACCGGTCGAACCGGTTGTTCCAGACCAGTTACAAGCCATTGGAATACCCATGGTTGATCCGGCGGTATAACAGCCGGCAGTAGTGTTCCAAAGTATAAAGTCGTAATCATCTGCCGGATTATTTGGAATGATATTAAATCCAAATGTTCCAGAACATCCTGCTGTAAATTTATACCATTTGGATTGTCTTTCATTTGCTCCAAAACAAGTGTTAGTTGAGATGTTCTCAACGACACCCACTCCAACAAATACTCCCTGAGAAAATGGATTGCCATTGCATAAAATGGCCGCATTACCACAATCCTGCCCCGGTGAAATAGGAGCAGCCACATTATTTACACAAACTTGAAACGGACCGGGTGTTCCGCCACTTGCGTTTGATATGGTAAAATAGTATAAAGCCCCAACCTGAATGCCTGTAATACTGCCTGATATAGGACCGGCACCACAATGACTGCCGGCTAAAACCAAGCCAGAGCAGGGCCCCCCCGTGGCTTCAACCAAAATGAATTCAATATCTCCTACCCATGGAGCGCTAGGGGTAACGATATAATCTAACTGTGTATTGGTAGCCGTAAATGAATACCAAACATCAGGATGTGTACCACCTCCCTGACAGGCAACCGAACTTATCCAACTGTCGTCAGCACCTACCGTAGTGCCTCCGTAACAAGTTCCATCAGGGGTTATGGATTGTGCAGTTGAACAATAATCATTGGGTGGTTGCAACCACGATGTATTACTGAGCCCAATAAACAGAAGTATAAAAAGTATGAGTTTTTTCATATGCAGTTCATTTTAATTGCTTTGAAATACATACAATTCTGTTAGAGGAGTAAAATCAGAGGCGCTGATTTTATTTTTGGAAAGAATACGAATGCGTGAATAAGCCGAATAATCAACTTCCACATCTTCGTTCTCTTTTCTGTGTTTTTCAATAAAATCTAAAATATCAGAAGAGAAAACTTCCTTTACCTTGGTTTTCATAATAAACTGGTAAGTACCATCCCACTCTACATCCCTATTCTCGATAGGTGCAGAGGTTATATAAGGTGCCTGAAGGTGAATGGGTTGAAATAACAGCAACTGGAGAAAAGCGAATAGCAATAATCTCATAAGTGAAAATTTGGTGGTTATATATTCAAAACTTGGTTTGGCAAAAATAAAAAAAAAGTTAAAACCGCCAAAGGGTTTTATTAAAATTCAATGCTTAAGCTATTATTCACTGCTTAATACCAGCCACATAGAATGATTCGCGGGGAGGAGAATCAGTTTTTTCGTCCCAAGTAAGCCATTTGCCATCCATAAGGGCATTTTTGTAATTACCTTCCAGCAATTTTTTACCGGTTATGCTTGTAAATGTGTATTTCCCATTACCGTCAACCACCATTTGCTTTCCTCTACGATCCCAACTGTTGTGCATTTTTTCCAATTTCCCGGCGAATTCTACTTCTTTGTGCTTTTTTCCGTCTTCGTACCAAAAGGTCCAGTTTCCAACTTTGTTGTCAATCCCCTCCTGAGGCCCTTCCATCATCTTGATTCCATGTTCGTACCAATAAATTGTAATGCCATCCAACTTATTGTCTTTATATGTGCGTTCTTCTTTTAAATTTCCGTTTGGCCACCAGTGAAATAATTTACCCTCTTGCTCATCATCTTTGCAATAACCTTTGGCAGACAATTGTCCGTCTTTATAATAAATAAACCACTCTCCATTGAGATATCCCTGATTGTAATGATACAGTTTGTATAGTTCGCCAGATGGGTAATACTCCTTAAATTTTCCATCAATGAAGTTATCATAGAAAGTAAATTCAAATCTTAATTTTCCATCCGGAAAGAGTCCTTTGGCCGGGCCATTCATTAAATGATTTTTCAAAGTAAATTCTATTGCAATGCCTCCTTCTTTATGCAGTTGTATCCATCTCCCATTGGGCAAACTGTCCCATGCGCTAAACTTTGGCAAGTCCTTTAGGGTGGAAAATCGTCGGTTAAATACATATCGCCCATCTGAACTTGTTGTATAACCAGGCTGTTGAGCAGATGTTATAATACAGGTTGATATGTAAAGAATAAAAAAGAATAATCGATTTATAACTTGGAGTGTTTTTGATAACGAATGGAGCAGATGAAACATAAACACAATCTTTTTGATTTACAAGATAATAAACTAATAGATATTTATTCAAACATCATACCACATAAGGTTTTACAAATGAAATCAAAGCGTAAACAAAACAACGAAAAAGAATTTGCCTTAAAGGTTTGCTTTTATTTCAAGTAGAAAGGTACGAATGTGAGTAAGAGAACGAACAATTTCAACCTGATTCAGTGTATCTGGTTTATTCTCTTTAAGTTTCTTTTTTGCACCATCCAGCGTATAGCCACGCTCTTTTACTAAATGATAAATTATATAAAAATTATCCAAATCTTCTTTTGTAAATAAGCGATTTCCTTTCTTGTTTTTTTTAGGTTTAATGATATCAAATTCTTTTTCCCAAAAACGAATCAGAGATGTATTTACACTAAATTTTTCAGCAACCTCGCCAATGGTATAATACAATTTGAGATCTTCTTTTTCTTTGTAGGGCATTGCATTAAATATGTTTTCAAATATACTGAAAAATACAATTGAAACGATCTCAGTATGATAAAATTGATATAATACTAAGCATTCATCAATTCCTCTATCTCGTCAGCTTCAATCGGAATATCGTGCATGAGGTCAATAGGTTCATTATCTGAAACCAAAATATCATTTTCAATGCGAATCCCAAGGTTTTCTTCTCGGATATAAATACCTGGCTCACAAGTAAATATCATGCCTGGCTGTATCGGTTCATTAAAATATCCGACATCATGTACATCTAATCCCAAGAAGTGAGATGTGCCATGCATAAAATATTTTTTGTAGGCGGGCCAAGCAGGATTTTGGTTTCTGATATCTTCTGTTGTAATAAGGCCAAGATCTACCAGCTCTTTTTCGACAAGCAGGCCAACATCTTCGTTTACTTGTTTGATAGTATTCCCTGGTTTTAGCATTTGTACAGCTTGTTTGTGAACGCGTAATACAGCATTATAAACTGCTTTTTGTCGTGTGGTATATGTGCCACTAACAGGTATGCATCGGGTTAAATCGCTTGCATAATTGGCATATTCGGCCGCTACATCTAATAGCAGGATATCGCCTGCTTGGCAAGTTTTGTTGTTTTCGATATAATGTAACACACAAGAACCAGCCCCTGACGCAATGATGGGGCCGTATGCAAATCCCCTTGAACGATTTCGAAGAAATTCATGCATTAATTCGGCTTCAATTTCATATTCGGTTACACCCTGTTTAACAAATGAAAGCAATCGCCTGAATCCTTTGCCTGTAATCTCACAAGCTTTTTTTATCAGAGTAATTTCGTGTGGATGCTTGATGCTGCGAAGACGTGAGATAATTGGCGCTAATCGCCGATATTGGTGCACGGGATATTGTTCTTGAAGTTTGTGTATCAGTCGTAAATTTCGAATTTCTACCTGTCCAGAGCGTCGGGTATGTTCATTTGTTGAAACATACACATTGTCAGCATCGGCCATCAACCCTTTTAATATGCTGTCAAACTCATGTACCCATTGAATAGTGTTTATTCCACTAATTTCTTTGGCTTGTTCTTTATTAAGTTTTGCTCCTTCCCAAATAGCTATTTTTTCATTCGTTTCACGAACGAATAATATTTCACGCTGAGATGAATCTTTTGCATCCGGATATAATACCAATAGTGTTTCTTCTTGATCAATGCCCGAAAGAAATAGTAAATCGGAATATTGTTTGAATCCCATTGTGCCGTCAGCATTGGTTGGCATCACATCATTACTATCAATGATTACAATGCTGTTGGGCAATAGCTTTTCGAATAATTTCTTTCGGTTGTGAATGTACAACTCAGCCGGTGCAGGTGTATATCTCATACTATTTTTGTTTTGTAAGAAAAAGCTAAGATAGGAGTTTGTTGTTTAATTGCTGCGATAGCCAATGGGCATTACTTGTACCAGTCCATGTATTTAACATAATTTTGGGCGATGCGACTTATTAAGTCCCGAACATGTTCTTCGTCCACTGTCTTTAATTTTTTTGCTGGGGTGCCTCCGTATATGGATCCTGATTCTACTACAGTATTTTCAAGTACTACAGCCCCAGCAGCAATGATGGACCCTGAATGAATAACTGCATGATCCATCACAATAGCGCCCATACCTATTAATACATTGTCGTGTATCGTGCATCCATGCACAATCGCATTGTGTCCTATGGAAACATTATTTCCTATGTTGGTTGGAGCTTTTTGGTATGTACAGTGAACAGTAGCATTATCTTGAACATTTACCCTATCGCCCATTCGAATATAGTGTACATCGCCTCTTACAACAGCATTATACCAAAAGGAACATTCGTCACCACATATTACATCTCCTGTTACAACGGAAGTTTCGGAGAGCCAACAGTTGATACCAAATTGTGGAGAAATGCCTTGTATGCTCCTAATTATAGCCATAAGTTTTTTTGTATTGTGTGGCAAACATACAAATTTGAAGCATGAACAACGGCTTATTTATTAAACATAATCCGGTATCGGTCAAACTCTTCTTTTGTAATCTCAATATTGCCTCCTCCTGCACCAAAATTTACAAATCCATAATACGTGCTTCCTATTAATTCAAGCGTATCATATGCTTTGAGAATGATATAGGTTTTAGAAGTGAGCGCTGCCCGCTCTCCGTTTTTGAGCACATTCAAACGGTCTTCTTCGGTAGGGAATATTACAATGTTATTAAGTTTGCGTAGGCGTTCAATCTCATCACGAATTCTTTTGTCTTCTGCTTCTTTTTTCAGTCGTGCTTCTTCCTCTTCTTTGAGTCGTTTATCCTCGGCTTCTTTTTTCAGCCGT
>JACSSC010000051.1 GCA_014879445.1 Candidatus Competibacteraceae bacterium | reverse complement strand
TCCGTCGTCGGCAGCGTCAGATGTGTATAAGAGACAGTTGGCGATGAGGTAGAATTTCATTTAAAGAATCATCCAGACAACAAACTGCCTCATAATATTGACTTACATTCAGTAACAGGACAAGGAGGAGGTGCTGAGGCCTCATTCGTTGCACCCGGTTATGAAAAAGTGTTTTCATTTAAGCTTATTAATCCAGGACTTTATGTATATCATTGTGCCACAGCACCTGTAGGTATGCATATAGCCAATGGGATGTATGGTCTCATCATGGTAGAACCTGAAGGAGGATTACCGCCTGTTGACCGAGAATTTTATGTTATGCAGGGAGATTTTTATACCTCAGGTAAACATGGACAACCAGGTCTGCAACCATTCGATATGGAAAAGGCCTTTGATGAAAAACCCGATTATGTAGTATTCAACGGTCGTAAAGGTGCTTTACTTGGAGATAATGCATTAACTGCCAAAGTAGGAGAAACGATTCGAATTTTTGTTGGAAATGGAGGCCCCAACCTTGTTTCTTCATTCCACGTAATTGGAGAAATATTCGATAAGGTTTATATTGAGGGTGGAGATTTAATCAATACCAATGTACAAACTACGCTCATTCCTGCAGGTGGCTCAGCAATCGTTGAATTTAAAGCAGATGTTCCCTCAAATTTAATCTTAGTTGACCACTCAATTTTTAGAACCTTTAATAAAGGTACTCTTGGTATGATTAAAGTAAGCGGTGAAAAAAATGAAAAGGTTTTCAAGGGAGCCATTACAGAGGGTGTTTATCAACCTGAAGGTGGTTCTATACAGAAGATGCCCGATAGTGGAAAACCGGGTGAAGCAATTGCTAAGAACAAAAACGAACGTATTGATTTAGGGAAAAAAGTTTATATGCAATCCTGCTTTGCTTGCCATCAGGCCAATGGCGAAGGGGTAAACAAATCATTCCCTCCGTTGGCTAAATCTGATTATTTAAATGCAGATGTAAACAGAGCGATACGAATTGTGTTGGAAGGATTATCAGGTGAAATTACTGTTAATGGTATTGCTTATAATAGCATCATGCCTTCTCAGCAACTTACAGACGAAGAGATTGCGAATGTATTGACATTTATTTATAATAATTGGGGCAATAATGGTAAAGAAGTAACGCCTGACATGGTTAAATCCCAGCGAAAAAAATAATAATGCGCTCTTTATCCATATATCTGTTTTCATTTTTTGTTGTTGCAATTTCTGTCCATGCTCAGCCCAGCGCTATGGCAAGGGTAAAAGGGGGATATTATATCCCCCTTTATGGCATGGGCAAAGATCAGCAAGTATATGTTCAGGATTATTATATGGATGTAACACCTGTAACCAATCGTCAATTTTACGCCTTTATTAAAGCCCATCCTGAATGGTCTAAGAGTAAAGTAAAACGAATTTTTGCTGATGCCAATTACTTACACACTTGGGAGTCGGACCACTCATATCCCGAAAAGTTTGCCGATAGCCCGGTGAATTTTGTTTCATGGTTTGCCGCTGATGCATACTGTAAATGCTATGGCAAACGACTTCCAACCATTGATGAATGGGAATATGCAGCTATGGCAGGTGAAAAGACAAAAGATGCCCGAAAAGATAGCATGTATATAAAAAAAATCCTCAGGTGGTATGAAACTCCAAAGACACAAACCTTAAAAGTTGGGCAATCTCCACCTAATTATTGGGGGATTAAAGATTTATTTGGACTTGTATGGGAGTGGGCATACGACTTTAATGCCATCATACTAACAGGCGAATCGCGAAACAATGCCGATACTGATAAAGGATTATTTTGTGCATCAGGGTCAATTGGTGCAAATGATTTGATGGATTATGCTGCTTTTATGCGATATGCATTCCGTTCCAGCTTGAAAGCAAACTACACTATCAACAATCTTGGATTTAGATGCGCAAAAGATATAAATAACAAATAATGCACTTTCGAGGTTGTCAAATAAAAATAGTAGGACGTATAGGGCGTACCTTGATTCTAACAGGGATGTGTTTTGGTATGAGTTGTGGTACGCCTCGACGTCCGCCTCAACCTCAAACTACTGAAATTCATGAATTACAGGAACCTGTTCTTGCTACCGAAGATCTTAATGATGAAATGTCAATTTTTCACCTTCCATCATTTTGGCATACACAAAACCAAGATACCATCGAATTTAAAGATTTAAAGGGAAATGTTTTGGTTGTAGTTATGTTTTATACAAGTTGCAAAGCAGCTTGTCCAAGATTGGTAGCCGATATGCAAAGCATCGAAGCCAAAGTGCGGCCATCAGCCAAAAAAAATATTAAGTATGTTCTTGTGACCATTGACCCGGAGGTGGACACCCCAAACAAATTGAAAAAATTTAGTAAGATTAATAAAATGGATGGTGATCAATGGCTTTTTCTACATAGTGATGAAGAATCAATACGACTGTTTGCTAACGTATTATCTGTTAAATATGCTCAAATTTCTCCCATTGACTTTTCTCATTCCAACATCATCAGCGTGTTTGATGAACATGGCATATTGCAACATCAGCAAGAAGGACTAGGTGTGGATAATGAAGAAACTGTAAATAAAATTATAAACCTAAGTCATTAATTTATCATCTGAATCCTAAAGTGTGTCGCACTCGTTTCAAAACATCAGTAATGATATCTCTGGCTTTTTCAGCACCTTTCAACATGATATTTTCGAGTTGATCGGGATACTCCATAAATTCTCTGTATATTTCTCTTTCTTTAGAAAAATGGTGCTTTATATATTCAAACAATTCAGTTTTAGCATGACCATATCCATATCCACCTTGCAAATATTTATTTCGCATTTCACTGCTCATTGACTCAGGTGCAACAAGTTTAAAGATTTGAAACACATTGCAAGTATCAGGATTTTTAGGTTCTTCCAATGAAGTGCTGTCGGTTTGAATGGCCATTACCACTTTTTTTAGTTCTTTTTCCGGTAAAAAGATATTGATTGTATTGCCATACGATTTACTCATTTTTCTTCCGTCAGTACCTGGCAAAATCATAACATCTGTTTGAACGGAAGCTTCTGGAATCACAAATGTGTTTCCATACTTATGGTTGAAAGAGCCCGCCAAATCACGAGCAATTTCGACATGTTGCAACTGATCTTTCCCTACCGGCACGATGTTGGCATCATAGCCGATTATATCTGCTGCCATAAGAACAGGATAAGTAAACAAACCCGCATTCACTTCATTCAACCGCTCTGATTTATCTTTAAAAGAGTGCGCATTGGCCAACATGGGAAAGGGAGTAAAACAACTTAGATACCAAGCTAATTCTGTAACTTCAGGGACGTCACTCTGACAATATAATGTATTCTTCTCGGCATCAAATCCACAAGCAAGCCAAGCGGCTGAAACAGATTGCACGTTTTGTATTCTTTCTGTTGCGCCCTTTATGGATGTTAGCGAGTGTAAATCAGCAATAAATGCAAATGCTTCATGTTCGGGCTGATTTGATAAACGCACCATGGGTTGTATAGCTCCCAGCACATTTCCTAAATGCGGAACACCTGTACTTTGAATACCAGTAAGAATCCTTGACATAATCTTTTGTTATGAAACAAAAGTACTAAAACAACCGGCAAGTTTACATACCCAGAATATTTGCATCCACAAAAAAGCTCATGTACAACTGCGCCTTAACCTCCTGTGTGGTTATCTTATCTTGTGTGGTAGTAATTCGAATAATCAGATTATCTTGCTTGATATATTCCACCAATTCTTCATTAGTCATAGAAAAAACGAGTTCTGTACCAATCGTTTCAGGAATATCATTGGCAAAAGCAATTTTCACTTCAGCCATGAGTGGAGCGCTAAGAAAAACCTCAATAGTATTTAAAAATGAAAAATCGTAGCCATCAGGCGTTAGCAACTCTGCACGCATGGATGATAGACGACAGCCCTCCAACAAATCTTTATTCGTGTTGTTATTTTGAAAAGGGATAGCCGTATTAGTCGGAAAAGAAGGCGTAGCCGAAGTATATGGTATCCCAATACCTAGCCCCGGGCTAATGGTAATTTCTTCATCGTAGTGAAGTGTGAAATGAGTTAAGGCGCTACATCCACCAAGAAAAAATATCATAAAAAGATAAAGAAGGAATCTTTTCATATTAGTTCTGATATACAATATTGAATGTACCATCAGTAACATGCACTGAATCTCCGGCAAGCGAATATGTCATTAGTTCAAAAGTGCCTTTTACTCTTTTCTCTGAAGCATCTACTTCGGTAATATTGAGTGCCCCGGGATTTGAGGGCTTTGCAAAGTAACCGGTAGTAATAGATGATCCATAAAGAAAAGCATTATTTGTGCTATCTATTGGATGAGAACCAATGACATTATATACTAAATCATCTATTGAGATAGCAATAGGAGATTGTGTAGGATTACTGGCATTAATGAGCAGTCCGTTGGCTGTAAGAATAGCAGGTACAGCGCCTTTGCTTATCCATTCCACACCATCAATTCTAGCAGTAACGGCATATTGTTCAGATTTATCGCACCCCCATACTAAGACAGACATAATAAAAATAAAATGTAATTTTTTCATAGCTAAAGTTTCTTGATTGAATTTCAAATTTACAAAACATTTATCAAATGAATTAAAAAATCAGCGAATAAACTGCATAATGCGATGAGCAGTATCACGAAACGCCTCATCAGAGAATTTGAGCTTGGGATTGGAAAATTCCATCTCGTTCATATGGTTGACAGGGATTAGGTGGATATGGCAATGAGGAATTTCAAAACCTGCAATTACAACGCCGATGCGATTACAGGGAATGGCCTGTCGAATTGCATGGCTAATTTGATGTGCATAACTCATCAGCTGTGCAAACTCATCAGCAGGCAATTCAAACCAATGATTCACTTCTCGTTTGGGCACAACCAAAGTATGCCCCTCTCTTAGTGGAAAAATATCCAATAAGGCAATAGCATATTCGTTTTCATCTAATTTATAAGATGGAATGTTGCCTTCAATAATAGAAGTAAAAACAGAACTCATTACTTCGTAATCTCCATTATTTCAAATGTTATCATACCGCTCGGCACTTGCACATCAACCTTATCACCTTTTTTCTTACCAAGCAATGACTTTCCAATGGGAGAATCGGAGGAAATTTTTCCTTCTTTAAGATTGGCTTCATTTTCGGATACGATTTGATAAACCATTATAGCATTATTTTTCAAGTTTTTGATTTTAACGCGTGCCAAAAGAAAAACTTTAGATGTATCAAGTTTATCATTCTCTAAGATTCTTGAGTTATTGATGGTTTCCTGCAGTTTACTGATTTTAAGTTCGAGTAAACCTTGGGCTTCTTTTGCCGCATCATATTCGGCATTCTCCGACAGGTCGCCTTTATCTCTTGCTTCGGCAATCTGAGCTGAAATACGAGGTCTTTCGACGCTTGTTAGATGTGCTAATTCTTCTTGAAGCTTCTTAAAACCTTCGGCAGTTAAATAAGTAATTTTAGCCATAATCAATCGTATTGGGTATAAAATAAAAACAAACAGAAAGCCGGAGCTTTCTGTCTGTGGTGACACAAATATAATACTTTTTCTGATTACAAAAGCAGACGCATACCAAAAGTATGAACACCGGCAAAATTGTAGGTTGCTCTATAAGAATAATCCAAAGCAATTTTTGTGGGTTTATTCTTTTTGAAAGGTGCCTCAAAAGACAGTCCGCCACTTGGACCTGTGAATGCGTTCAACAAGTCGGGGTTTACGCCATCACGCTCTCCAAAAATTCCATCTTCAAAGGCATATCCTCCTCTTAGCATAAGCATATCATTGAAGTTGTATTCAAGACCTAAAATAAACTGATCTCGGCTAAAAGAGTGCGTAGTAAAGTTAAAAGCAAAAGTCATGGCATGTTTCTTTGTGAATCGCTGGATAAAAGCAGCACCAATATTCATCAAAGCAGGCACTTCAAAATCGGCTGAACGTTGTTGTTGGGTCATAACTGCACCATTGATAGGGCTAATATTGTAAACAGTTAGTCCATCACCAGTTGCCATCATACGTGGCCCAATATTTTTCAGTGTAATACCGAAATGTAGATTGTCTTTATTGAGTTCACGTTTACCAATTGTGGTTTTGTACATAATACCTGCATCAATGGTAAATCCTGTGGCTGCCACGTTGGTAAGTGACTGTGTCATGATACGAACAGTAATGCCTCCGTATATTTTATCAGAAAATCCACGAGCATAACTTACGGCAATATTGAGGTTATTTACAGAATAGGTATTTCCTGTACCTTCAGGAGAGTTGACGGTAGTTTCTTCGATATTGCCAGATCCGAGCGACATCACACTCAATCCAATAACTCCACGTTTTTTACCCATATTTTGGCTGAATCCAAAATTATTGATACCAATATCTGTTCCGGCCAACCATCGGGTATGCGAAAAAATCAACTCTGTACGCTCGGTAAAAGCCATACCGGCAACATTCAGAAATTGGGACTCCAGTCCACGGCCGATAGCTGTATTAGCGCCAAACCAACCAGAGCTGCGTGCCCATGGATTGATAAGCAGATCCATGCTACCAGCCGAACCGGCGCGGTCTTCATTACCGGCTGTTGCCATTGCAACCGAAACCGCCAGGGTTCCAGCCAAAATCCAGTTTTTATGTTTCATGAATTTCATATTCTTCGTGCTTTTATCTGATTCGTAACCCTACAATTAGAAATTATCTAAGCTAAATGGACGTAATACGCCGTACCATTTTATAATACGCTCTCCTATTCCCGGTGCTTTGATGTGGAATATGTACAAGCCGCTGGCAACCGGAATATTCTTATAATTCTTCAAATCCCAATCAATGGAAGTAATATCTGAAGTACCTTTTTCAAACCTTCTAACCAATGTTCCATTCAATGAGTAGATAGTAACCGTACACTCGTCTGGTAAATTTACCACTTTAACACGGTTGTCAACTTGATTGGTTTCATAATCACTGGCTGCATAATAAGGGTTTGGCACCACTTGAATCAAATCAAGTGCAGCTTTAGCTGCATCATTATTACCTGTTATGGTGCTCAAATCATCAAACGAAAACTCATACATCGGATTGTTGTTGTTCTGAGGAGACGCCACATAATTTATAGCTGACAAACCGGGTTGATAATTCTTAAACACACGTAGCTTAATGGTTACATCACCATCTAACCAGTTTTTGCCTTTTACATGAAATGGCTTACCTACCCACATACAATTGCGCCATACATTACGGGCTTGAGAAACAGCAGGGGCACTCACCGGCACACCATTTACATCAGTTAACAACTGAACAATAGTAGCCCCTTCATCATAATGTCCGGATGCCGCATATCCACCAATCTGCGGATTAGATCCAAACAAATAGATATAATGCTTACCGGCAAATAGGAAGTCGCCAAAATTGGATACCCAACCGTCAATGCCTTTAGTAGGATCGGCCTGCGTAGGATTGAATTTCATATCGCGACCATTATAGGTTGATAGATAAGAATCCTCGCCAAAACCAATATTCAGTCGTTCTCCTGTTTCAACATCAATGGCATATCCGGGGAACCAACCCATACCCCATGCATTGATATAGTTAGGGGATTCTGGATTATTGCTTGCGCCTGCGTTCACATCAGCATAGTTGCCATTTTTATCTACAGAAGGACTGTGTCGGAGTGATAATTTGGTTGGCTTGGTAGAATTGGGATAACTTGGATGCTTATAGGCCAATGAGTCAAAATCCTGTGTTTCAAATACTGGGCAGCGTGACCATTTTGACTTATCGGAAGTAAGCACGATATCAACGCTATTGATAAAGTTTTGAAGACCGATAGATGAACTGATTACACCATTCCCATTCTGTGGATGAGTAATGCTAGATGCCTCGCAATGGCCGGGATAACTAGGCCCGTTATCTTCTTTATAAGTCCTAAGAGCATTGGTAAGCAAGTAGGGAACAATACCCCCGCCTCCATAGAATGAGATATTAGATTCAAATACATTCTCAGGATCAATAAACACATCAACACCTTGCATATTAACAGAAACAACAAACTTATTAGAGTTAAATGCATTAAGGTATGCAGCATTAGGTACGCTGTTGTCAGAAGTTCCAACAGTAGTGCCCGAACGTACCCAGTTACCTGGATTGTTGATGCTATTATCAGGGAAGAATCCTATCCACTCGTTGGATGGTTTCTCAAAATCAATAGTAGCCGAAATCAAACCGTTGTTATTCTCGTAATAAGTTTTCAAACTACCGCTCACCGTTTGCCATGTTGGGCCTATATTCTGAGTTTGGCGAATATTGATAGAGAAGCCCAAAAACTTATCATCAATACCCGGGATATTACGACGGTCGTACACAATTTGCTCATAAGAATCCGTAATATTTTTATCCGACACGGCAACCGTATCACCGTATGGACTTCCGAGTTCAAGCAAAACCCAGCGCGATGTTTTATTCACCAATGGGTTGCTTGTTGGTAATTGCGGATCAGTATCAACAATTTTTAATACATATTTAGATGGGCGTATTTTTAGAGGATCAATGATTTTCACGCCAATTGGGCCTGCACCATAATCGTAGGTTGGATTATCAACACGATGAGTAGGCGAATTCAAGATGGCTTCAATTGTTTCCTTTGTGAGGTCAAGGTAATTGCCACCATTACCTCGTCCTTCAATACGGGTAATACGTGGGCTCATGCCATATTGAGATTGTAATACAGTACCACCCAGTTCAGGTGCCGGAATATGCGGAATACCGCTATACACTTTAATATTTCGACGACCGAGGAAGAATGGTTCTTTCTGACCATCTAATGCACTAGGGTCATTGGGATCGTATTTCTTAAAGTTATTATATCCATAGGCCAAAGCCATATAATAATACGTTTTATGATTCACAAGGCGCTTGTTAGTACCAGTAGCAAAAAAATCTTCTGTAACCTTAAATGAGTGAATTATCCCTTCATTTGAACCCTGCACTTTCACACGTGGAATGGAGAATCCCATTTCTTCGTCATATTCATAATTGATAATGGTTCCAATTGGGTTTCCGGTTGCATCAAAATTTCTGATATCGCATTGAGCAACCAATCGGGCCTTTGATGCGCCATCAGTACCAAATATATCGGTTGCCGTAACGGTGGCATCTTTCAATTGATAAATCATATATCCTTCAAAACGAATCATCCTATCAAAATAAATTGTGTCTTTTTGCTGCCCGATATTGATGGTAGTAACAATCGGCGTTGAAGGATTCGAGAAGAAACCAAACAATGAGTCAACAATGGTTGCAGACGCATCATAAAGATAAATAATCGAGTCGGCGGGATTTCCGTTGATAACCTGATTCTGATACACCCACATGGTATTACCACCACCAAGATCAACAGTATTCATCCATGCCGGCACATAAATAGTAGTATCCTGTGTTAAAGGAATCGTACTCTCCTCCAGTTCGGGTATAAAATAGTTCAGTTCTTCGTATTCGTTAAGATAGTTATTAGAAGTAGATTTATTGGTAAGGAATAGAATAAGTTCGCGGTCTAATTCCTGAATATTGAGGTCGGGGGCGTCGGGGCCGTTCAACACGCGGAAACAGTTTTCAAACAATGATTGTGCTTTGTCATCCGCTTTACGAACCTTCAGAACAGATTCAAATGCAGGGCAGTTGGAAGCTCTTGCCCAAACTACTCCCAAAACGAGGTCGTTAACAGCGCCTGGCTTAAGTGTAAAGGGCCCTGCAGATTGCACAAAACGTCTGTCGCCCGGTTGGTTACCGGCCTGCACTTCAGTCCATTCAAAACCCGGATTAATACCCTTAGTACCCCAGTTTAGTGGGTCAGAATCGCCTGGGAACATAAAGTCGGAAATCGTAGTGGTTGTACCTTGTGTACCTGGCACACCATTACCTCCAAACACCATACGAGAAGCATCTTTCCAATATGCCCTCAAGAAGTTATAATACTGAGGAGCTGTTTCGGGGTCACAATTTGTAGGGCAACTACCATTGTTATAATAAACAAATCGGCGCATACCATAACGCTCATTATCTACGATATTGTCATCAAAACCCACCCCGTTAATGCCGTAAGCATTTGAAAAACGAGTAGTATCGGTTAATGAAGTGATAGCTCCAAAATCAGGGTTATTGGGATCCCAAACTTCAGCAACCCCATTGCTATCCAAATATGGCCCAAGAAAGAAGTCAACACCAATGGCAGGAGGTGCACTACCATAGCCCAACTGACCACCACAATTTTCATCGTAGCAATCGCCATTGTACATATATCCGAAACCTCGACCTACATCACAACCTGTATAATCATCGCTATAACAACCCAAGTCGGCATCTGTATTTACACCAAAATAACAACTGGCTAAAGTGGTCGTTCCTCTGTTGATGAGCTGATAGTTGTAGAATGTCATGTTATTAATTTCATCATTGGTATTAAAGCCGAATGCCTGAGCACGAATTTCCATACCAATTTGAGAACCGGCACTTTCGCCGTGTACGTTACCTTTATCATTAAACACCCACCAAAGCGTAAAGTCGCCATATAAAAAAGCGCTACGATCTGTACGACAGTCAATGTTATTATCTAAATCATAGAAAGGATAATCACAATCCTGCCAGCTATAAACCCCATCATTATTCACATCGGCAAAAGGAGCAAGTATTTGATCCATATTCAAATGTTGTCCATTAGCTTGAATCATGGGATTGCCCGGCCATTTTTTAATTACATCAGGCACAGTATAGCCATCGCAAGAAGGATCATCTGGATCGATACAATTACACAAACGAAATAATTCAACCTGTTGGCGAGTAATTGACCAAATTTTGTCATACAGAGCACAAGTTTCAGCATCAATAGAAGCTGTACCCAATTGATCTAAAGGCCCCGTCCAATAATCCACGCCATTTGAACGATATCGTTGGGCTGCCAAACGAAGCGTTTGTGTTTGAGCATCACGACCGCCAATCCAAAGTGTACCCACAAACATGGAGTTACGGCCACTACCTTTAGGAACTTCATATCGGGCATTTTGAATCAAATCCCACCACATATCACCACCTGAGTGAATAAGTGCACGCACATTATTTACATTTAACTCAGCTGATGTAGAAGGAGGCAAACATCCAGCCGAAACTGATTTATCAGGTCCGGTTGACTTATCAGATCCCGATTTGTCTGGCGTATGTTTATAAGCCCACGCAGAACCTGCAAACAAAATCATTCCCGATAGAACCAAATTTTTCATCATCTTATCCATACTCCGTTTATTTATATGGTTATAGCGCATTTTTCTATTTTATTTATTCCATTCAATTTATTAAAAAGACATCATCACACCCAATCGTACACGACGTGGGATACTAAAATTACGTGGATCCTCCACTTTCATGCTATACATATTGCGAAACGACTCCACATCAATCTGGCTATTGATATATGTTTCATAAAGAGGCGAGGTAAGGAATCCATCATCCGTTGCTGAAGCAGTTGGCCCATATACGGAAATAGTGTTTTGGATATCAAATAAATTTAATACCTGAATATATATATTCAACACTGATTTCTTTCTTTCTTTCAAGCCCTCGCCTTCTCCTTTCTTTTTGCCCCAAAAAATATGTATGTCTTTATCAACCATCAAATCAATATTAAATTCCCATGGTAAGCGAGCTCCATTAAGTGATCCCTGCATACTGGTTGCGCCAAGCCCACCTGAAATAAAGGCATTTCCAGTAGGATTCACCTGACGTGAGAAAGGCACGCCCGAACCGCCGCGTAAAGTTAAGCTTGCGCCCAAATTCTTGAATATGGCCTCAAAGAATGCACCTTTTGGACCATAGTATTCGCCATTGTCTTTGCCATCGCCAAAGCGATAGATAAAGAATGCTGTAAACAAGTGACGACGATCGTAATTAGTTGGATAAATAACCCTCAAATTGGGCTGACCTGAATTCACCAAGTTGAGTTGCGAGAAGTTATCAGAACCGGTTCCATCTGCAAATTGAAGTGTATAGGATGCAGAAAGTTTGAGATTAGATGACTTGCGTAATTCGTATTCAAAAGTAATCCCTTTTACTGTACCAAAATCAATGTTGTCGTAGGTTTTATAAGTACGAGGATATGCTTCAAACAATCGAACAACAGCAATCATATCACGTAATTCACGATAGAACGCAGATATCTTCAAGGCAGACGATTCGGTAAGTCGCTGACGGAAACCAAGTGAAAAATCGGTAGTGCGCTCAGGACGCAGATTGGGATTATTGAATATGGTTGCAGAACCATTATAAGAAGAGTTATTCCAAAAGAAGTAATCCATTGGATTATTACGTGTAAATCCACCGCCAGGACGCTGAGTTAAGATATCGTAATATGCAGTAAACTGCGTATTGTCAGAAATCGGGAAGGAAAATGCAATACGGGGCATAACATTAATCTGTGGTGTATAATCGGTAAATGCGCCAATAGGATTAAAACCTTTTTCAACACTTGCATTGGGATCAATAACATAAGGTTGAACGCGGCCTGATGAGGTACGAATTAATGTTGGGTCATTAATTACTTGACCACTTGCATTGTACCAAACATCACCGCTACGATATCCCAAAATATCTGTTGGGTTTGTCAAATCATTTACATAAACCATGTAATCACTGCCAATATTGGTTGGATGATTCACCGGATTACCGGCAAGTGTGGTTACTTCACCAGCTGAATATGCTTCATACAATGAATAGCGATCTTTCAATACTTTTTGATTGGCATCAAAACGGTCAAGACGTACACCTAAATTAAAGATGATATCTTTGAATGAAAACTTATCCATAATGTATCCTGCTAAGTAGTTGGGTTGATAAGGCGCAATCGGACGTGTATAATTTCCAAACTGATCGCGTGATGTAAAAAATTCTTCAAAACTAGAGGATCCTGCTTTATTTCCATAGGCATCATATCCGTAATAAGTAACCAAATTAGCTCCCTGATTGAACAACTCATCCGTAGAAAACATATCCAACGAAAAGAAGTTCGGATCTAAGGCATCCACATTCACCCAGTCAGTTCCATTAACAGGTAATCCGAGTTTTTGACGAAGATTGTAGTCGAAATAATACTGACCTAAACCAAATCCCGGACGATTAGGGTCTGAGATATACAAGGGGTTATAATTAATTGTATCCTGATAAACGCCAATATTGTTATATACGGCCATAGGATTAGCTGTGTCAATTTCACCGAGATGTGAATTGGCATATTGACGAGCTAGACGCCATAAAGCAATGGGGGCAAGACTATATTCATTATCCGTACGCTGTTCAAATTCAAAACCAATTTGTATATCATGGTCTTTAATGGCAACAGATCCTTGTGCTACAACACGAAACTGGTTGTTGTTGCTTTTTGCATATCCATTGTATTGAGTGCCAACGTGTGACCATAAATCATACACATTTGCCGGAGAAAAGCCATTGAGCAAACCACCATAGTTCTGAATTGTGGGTAAGTCGATTGTAAAAAATGGATCAGTAGCATAATAATTAAAGTATTGACTATTGATAGCAGCAGAAGTTGAATTGAATCCGCTGGGTGTATAATCAACACCAAAATCACGCATACCTGAATATAAATAACCTGACTTATTGGCTTTAGGATCGAAACCATACACATAGGTTGGTATGCGGTTAATGTCAAATTTTCCGTAATAACCGTAATTAAAGAAGTTATCTTTATGAGAGGGATTTTGTGTTAAGCCATTGCCCTGCAGGTAATCCACCTGAAGTGAAACCATGGCATTCTTGAATGCACGTTTGCTGTTTGTTGTATCTTTAGAGGGTTCAAACCGTTGCACAATACGCCCCCAAACATTCCAACTTGTGCTTTGTGATTGAGGATTGTTTTCCCAGTTAAATAATGAGAAATTATAACTGCCTTGAGTTCCATAATATCCTCCACCACGACCTTGATTTGCATTAAAAAATCCACCTACTGTAATAATAGTATTTTTAGCAATATTAAAATCCAATTTAGCTTGTGCATTAATATACATAGAAGCTACATTCTGGCGTGTAGATATTTTCTCAAAGTCAGATTCACGAAGGAAAGCAGAATTCTGACGAGTTCCTGTTTGCGAACCGGATGCTAGTCGAATGGGCTCAGCAAGTAACCTTTCTTTCACATCATCTTTAACCTTCCATACCCCATTGGCAACAGGCCGGGGATCTTGCACATAATTTCCTTCAACCGTTGCTAAAAATCCGGCAACGGGGCGTGCATTCTTTTTACTCTTAACGATAGGTCCACCGATAGCACCACTAAAAAGGTTATCTCCCCAATTGTCTAGAAATTGAGAAGTACGTGCTTCAATGGCCCCGAAATATTTGTTAGGAATAGAACGGGTTGTAACCAAAATCAAACCTCCGGTCACGTCACCAAAGCTTGCAGGTACGCCACCCAATACAATTTGGGTTTCTTCAACTGCCTGCTGAGGTAAATTAGCAGCAGCTCCACGAATTTTAACACCATCAACAAAAATAGTAGCAGCAGCACGCGAACCTCGAATACTTCCCACCTCTCCATCGCGTGAAAATACACCGCCAACTGTTGTAGCTGCTGAATAAATATCACGCGAAGGAAGCTTAAGTATATCTTCTCTGGTGATGGTTTTACGTTGAGTTGTTTCGTCTTTTGTTATGAGCGGAACTACTTCTGCCTCAATTTTTACAACCTTCAAATCAATGGCTGATGTGCCCATCACTGCATTAAGAAATGTAATGTTTCCACCACCTTCAATTCGCACATTGGTTTTCTTCACCGTTTGATATCCTACAGAAGAAAAGGTAACAGAATAAACACCTGCGGGAATACCTTTTATCCAGTATTTGCCATCAAAATCGGTTGCGTCGCCACGTACCTGCACTCCATCCTTTTCAACCACAACTGCTGCAAAGGGGACACTCTCTCCTTTATCATCCTTCAACTCCCCTTTCAATTCTCCCATTGTGCTTTGGGCAAAAACAGTTCCCTGTAAGCCAAACACTATCCATACGGCGTAAAGTAACTTCTTCATCATAGTTCCTATGTTTATTTTGTGTTACGTTTCTCTAGTTTTTCAAGTCGGTAAAAGTAGTCAATTATCATATTTTAACAAAAATTTCATTAAAAAACACTAACTAACTGTTTTGCAATGCTTTTGGTTTGTCTAAAATCGTCGAAAGAACAATCGCTTCACGCCAATCTGTTTCTGAAAAACGGGATACTACCGTTTCTTCCTCTATCACATCCTCTAAAGAAATTCCTTGCATATGATGGTCATCATCATCAGTAATAATATCCTCCAATGAGACAGGAGATTCATAAAGATCCTCTTGCGCCGTTTCAGTTTGCGCTATAGGCCTCACTTCATTCCCTGCAAAACCTCGCTGAATTTCTTCAAGCAACTCTTTAAATGATTTTTCTGCAGTTGACGGCTTCTGTGCTGGACGAGATGCAGGCGTCTTTTGCTTTTGAGCTGGTTGAGCTTTTTTATTTTTTTTCATAATACCACCCAAAAGCGACAGAATAATAAAAGCGATGTAAATAAAAATGGTAAAATCCTCCATGCTTATTTTAGTTTTTATCAAAATTAAGTTCCGAAACTACGGATTCCAAGTACAAAATAAATCATCTATCAACATTTTTTTTAAGCTTATCACGCCATGAAGTCATGTAGTTTTCTGATTATTAAGCATTTTATGCATTAACAGTCGTTAACAAAATTTTGCATCTATGGAGCAAAATCGAATAAGAATAGGAGGCAGCCCTAAACAAATAGAAATAACTTATTGATTACTCATCTTGTTACAACCATTGCTAACTATTACCTTCGTCTGATGCAAAAAAAGAATTTTGTAGTATTTATTGCTTGGCGTTATTTGTTTTCAAAGAAAAACAGAAACATCATCAATGTAATAACAGGAATTTCTATGATTACAATTGGTGTAGTAACAGCAGCATTGGTGATACTTCTTTCAGCATTTAACGGGTTGGAGCAAACTGTTAAAAATATTTTTCATGTATTTGACCCCCATTTATTAATAGAGCCAAGTGCAGGCAAAACCTTTGAAATAAGCCATGATCAATTAGAAAAGATAAGAGGCATTAAAGGTGTAAAAACGGCTACTCGTTGTATCAACGAACATGTATTGGTGATGTATCACGACAAGCAGCAAATCGTTTTGATGAAAGGAGTGGATGAAAGTTTTTTTGATCAAGTACCTTTACAGGATATGCTAAGTTCAGGCGATTTGGATATTTTTGAATCAAAGGGAGCGGTTTTGGGTGAGGGCCTGGCTGCCAATCTACAGGTAAATCTGATGAATTTCACAAAATACATCACGGTTTATTTTCCAAAAAAAGGAAAAACCAACATCATGAATCCTTTTAGAGAAGGTACTCTCTTGCCCAAAGGTATTTTTAGTATCAATCATGAATACACGAACAACCTGCTGATAACATCCATTGATTTTGCGTCGGAGCTGACAGGATTGCAATCTGAAACCACAATCACATCAATTGAAGTTTCTTTGTATAATGAGAAGGATACGCCATTAATCAGAAAAAAAATTCGATCCATACTGGGAGAAGATATTGAAGTGAAAGACAGATTTGAGCAACATGAGTTAATGTATAAGGTAATGCGATCTGAAAAATTGGCTGTATTTATGATTGTGTTGTTGGTATTGATTATTGCCAGTTTTAATATCATTAGTTCTCTTACGATGTTGCTTGTTGAGAAAAAGAAAGACATTATGGTTTTATGGTCGCTTGGTGCAAGGTTTCAACAAATTAAGGCGATCTACCTTTGGCAAGGGATTCTGGTTGCTGCCATAGGTGCTACAGGTGGCATGTTGATTGGCACATTCATCAGTTTAATACAGATTTCTACAGGATGGATAAAACTTGGCACATACGAAGGTGCTAATCCGTATCCTATCAAATTTATTTGGACTGATTTTCTATTCATTTTTATTACGGTTAATCTGATTGGATTAGGTGCTGCATGGTTGCGAATGATAACGATACGTTTTCAGCAGAAGGAGCAAATTTCATTGATTAAGTAAATTACTGCCCCCGTGTACTATGATTGATAATGCCTCAAAACATTGGCAAATACATCCTCTAATTGAGAAAGTGTATCGGAGGTTACAAGCATGGTTCGAAATGGTTTGAAATCGGGTAATCCTTTGAAGTAATTGGCATAATGTGTTCGCATTTCAAGAATTCCAACACGTTCACCTTTCCATTTTATGGCATCCATCAGGTGTTGGCTTATAATCGAAATTCGGTCTTGAATGGAAGGCATAGGCAGTAATTGTCCTGTTTTTTCATAATGCTTAATTTGCATAAAAATCCATGGATTTCCGATAGCCGCTCTGCCAATCATCATACCATCTGCGCCATATTGCTTTTTGTATTCCATAGCTTTCTGTGGGCTATCAATATCACCGTTTCCAAAAATGGGAATAATTATGCGGGGATTGTTTTTCACGGCTGCAATATATGACCAGTAGGAATGACCTTTATACATTTGGGCACGGGTGCGTGCATGAATTGTAATTGCTGCAACGCCTACATCTTGTAATCGCTCGGCTGCTTCTTCGATATGGATGGAATTTTCATCCCATCCCAAACGGGTCTTAACTGTTACGGGCAAACTAACTGAAGAAACAACCGCTTTGGTTAACTGCACCATTTTATCAAGGTCTTTGAGGACGCCTGCGCCTGCTCCTTTACAAACTACTTTTTTCACAGGGCATCCAAAATTAATATCTAAGATATCTGGTTTTGCATCTTCAACCATTTTAGCTGCATTTTGCAGAGCATCTTCATCACCCCCAAAAATTTGTATTCCAATAGGTCGTTCTGTTTCAGAAAAATCTAATTTTTTTAAACTTTTAGCAGCGTCACGTACGAGCCCCTCGCTTGAAATAAATTCACTAAACATCAAATCAGCGCCTAATTTTTTGCAAACCGACCTAAATGGTGGATCGCTGATATCTTCCATCGGCGCCAACAGCAATGGATGATGACCCAAATTAATTTTTCCTATTCTTACCATGCACGACAAATATAAAAAAAGCCGGAGGGTATCCGGCTTTTACTATTCGATTGTAAAAATACATTAATCAAGTATAGCTGCTTTGCGAGCAGAGTAGTTTATTTTTAGTGCATTTACTTCACGCAGTTGTTCTTTCACATCAGTTACTACACCCATTTTCACATCTCTATCAACTTTGAGAGAAACCGTGCGTTTGTTACGCTCAAATTCTGCAGTTTTATCAATTTCCTGAAGTACCCATGGCCCCACATCGTTAGGTTTGGCAAAGGCATCATCCAATTGAAGCAAGGGCTGATCGCCGTATTGTGACTGATAACGGGAAATAGGTTTACCGATATAGATATTACTAATCAACGACTTGTTTTCCAATTTGGATGCTTGGGTTGCATCAGGTTTGCGAACCACTACCTTTAGTGTTACTTCTTTCATTTTGGTAGTAACCATAAAGAAGAATAACAGCATAAATACGATATCAGGCAATGATGATGTAGATATACCTGGTAGCTTGTTTCCCTTTTTTTTCTTAAACCTCGACATAGTTACTCCCTATTTTGTTTTTTTAGGTGTGGCCTCTGAAATGGAGATTGGAATCGCTTTCTTTATGGCCTCAGATTTCTTTTCATAATCCGGATTTGTTTTGGCCAATACTTGAAGCTCATCAAATGATTTTCCGAACTTAGATTCCGACAGGTCGTTTCTCAGCTCGTTGAATGCACGTGTTAGCACATCCTGCACTTCCATGTATTTTTCAAATGAAGTCAGGCGGTCTGTTTGTAAAGCAACTACTCCTTTCGATACGTCATAGTTACCAAGCCCTTCGATGGCAGTAGGTTGCTTTTCGGGTAATTCTTCATCATTGCGTGGATTCAAAATAAATTCTTTAACCCTTTCACGCAAAAGATTGATATCACCAGGTTCTCCATTTACCAATAATTCATCATTACGATTTAGCAGAAGTACAAACACATTACGACGTTTTACTTCCGGTGGTTTAATATCTTCTGGTTGCTTTTCAGGCAAACGACGTTGTATTCCCGTATCTTGCTCCATAGTTGTAGTAACTAAGAAAAACACGAGAAGCAGGAAGGCAATATCTGCCATCGAACCAGTGTTTATTTCGGGTGCTGCTCGTTTCGACATGGCCTTTATTTAAAAAGTTTCCAGATTTCAGTACCAATAATTGCGGCAAATGCAAGTCCAACCAATGTAAACAAGGTTGACAATCCGGCCTCAACAATTTTGATAGTTGAAGAAGGAATTGATTTAACCATTGCTACCATTTCTATTGATTTTCCTTCTAATGTGATGTGGTCTGTAGCCATCTGATAAAAAATGAAGAAGATGATAGCAATAACAGCAAGAGAGATCGCCGATTTAATGATGGAGCGAGGATTAAGCACAACACCTCTCAACATAAAAATAAAAATAAGTGCCAAAATCAGCAAAAATCCGTAAATCGCAATATTCAAACCTGCTGCAACCCTATCATCAAAACTACTTTTACCGGCCGTATAAATCAGAATAGCATTAAACAAGCCCAAGAGAATAAACAATGCAGCTATGGCCTTGCCGGCTATCCCATATATTTTTGAAATATTCATATGGATTCAGTTATTTATTTTTTAACGCCTACGCCTTTTTTAACCAAAATATCAATAAAATCAATTGACGCTTCTTCCATGCTACCAACCAAACCATCAATTTTAGAGATGATATAATTGTAGAATACCTGAAGAATAATAGCTACAATCAAACCAAATACGGTAGTGATAAGAGCCACTTTCATACCACCGGCAACGATACTGGGAGAAATATCACCGGCTGCCTCGATTGCATCAAAGGCCAAAATCATACCGATAACCGTTCCAAGGAAGCCGAGCATGGGAGCCAATGCAATACAAAGATTCAACCATGAAATACCTTTCTCCATTTTGCTCATTTCAACACCGCCATAAGACACGATTGATTTTTCAACAATCTCAATGCCTTCGTCAGTTCTATTCAATCCTTCAAGAAAAACGCCTGCAACAGGGCCACTGGTAGCACGGCAAACATTTTTGGCTTCCTCAACGCCACCTGCATTCAATGCCCCTTCAATTTTTTGTAGCAGTTTACCTGTATTTACAGCTGACATATTAAGGAATATAATACGTTCAATAGAAAGTGCAATACCCAAAATCAGCACCAAGAGGATGGGAACCATGAATTCGTATCCACCTTCAATAAACTTATCCTTGATTTGTTGGCGAAAGCCCACTTCTTTAACAGTAGCAGGGGTTTCGGGTGTAGCTTCAGTAGGTGCCTCAGTAACGGCGCCGGCTGAAGTGTCAACAGGATTATCCTGTGCGAATACGAATAAAGTACTGCCAATAGAAAGCGTACAGAAGATGGCAATCAGCGAAAATAACTTTTTCATTTTGTCAAATTTTGAGGTTCTGATTTTAGAAATTTCTGTTTAATAATTTATTTTTTGAATTGTACACATTCACTCCAAGATCGCGGAGAGAGAGGGATTCGAACCCTCGATACCCTTTCGAGTATACTACCTTTCCAGGGTAGCCAGTTCAACCACTCCTGCACCTCTCCAATCTTTGGAATGTACATGTTCCAAAACGGCTCGAAAATACAAAAATTTGATAAAAGCCAAATTTTTTTACATTTATATTTTTGATGAATGTGCTGGCATTTTCGCTTCAAACATACTGTAAACCTGGATTATTTCATCTTCAGAAGCGCCACCAAAGGTTGATAAGTTATTGAATTTGTCAGAATTTACGAATCCATTTATCATGTTTATGTATGATTAATCCATATATCACCGTTGAATTACATCTTTATTATGCATTTAGATTTCATATAGAATCATTTGTTAAGCCAAAATCATCTTTTGAATACACTAATATAGAAAGCATTAAAACTCCGGAAGAGCATGAAGAATCTATTACATTTTTTGGGTTGAACAAGATTATATTTACTTTGCAGCATGAATTGGTCGTTGGTTGTTGCCCTACATAACGAAGAAGATAATGTGCAGCCCCTGATTCGTCAGATTCACGAATCGCTGTCGGGATATTCTTACGAAATCATTTTGGTTGACGATGGTTCAACTGATCAAACTGCACAGCGCATTTTGGCGCTTAACGACCCCTTAGTAAAACTATTGATCTTTTCTAAAAATTTTGGTCAAACTCATGCATTAAGTGCAGGGATTGAAGTGGCATCGGGCACGTATATCATTACATTAGATGGTGATTTGCAAAATGATCCGACAGATATTCCAGCTATGGTAACATTGCTTGAGGGAGGCGATTGGGATGTTGTGGCCGGAAGTCGAAAAAACAGACAAGATGGATTTTTACTCAGAAAAATACCCAGCAAAATTGCCAATGCACTGATAAGAAAATTAACAGGCGTGCACATTTCTGATTATGGATGCACCCTTAAGGTTTTTAAAAAAGAGATTGCAAAAAATCTGAATATGTACGGCGAATTGCATCGGTTTATTCCCGTATTGGCTGTTATGCAAGGCGCACGTATCACCGAAACAAATGTAAAGCATCATCCACGTCAAGCAGGTAAATCAAAATATGGCATTGGACGAACCATGAAAGTAATGAGCGATTTGATTTTGATGCTGTTTTTTCAAAAATATCTTCAAAAACCCATGCATCTTTTTGGCTCAGTAGGCATCCTTTCGTTCTTGGCCGGAGGAGTCATCCTTACCTATTTGTTAGTAGAAAAATTTTTAGGGAACGATATTTGGGGAAGACCTCTTCTGCTGCTCGGCATACTGTTGGTCATAGGTGGTATTCAGATAATCACATTCGGATTTATTGCTGAAATCCAAATGCGCACTTACTACGAGTCGCAACAATTAAAACCCTATCGGATAAAATCAATTTATATTGGCAACCAAAAAACATAAACAAGTTGCCGGGCTTATCCTCAAACTAGCCCTCAGTATCCTGGGAATTGTGTGGGCATACTCACGTATAAACATCCAGCAATTATCCGACATCCTTTACCAATCACAATACCACTGGTTGGCTCCTGCGCTAATCTTTTATGTACTATCAAAAATAATAAGTTCGTTTCGCTTAACTACTTTTTTTCATCAAACCGGTGTAAAAATATCTCAGATTGAGGGCATGCGATTATATTGGGTCGGCATGTTTTATAATCTTTTTCTGCCTGGCGGAATTGGCGGAGATGCATATAAGGTAGTGTTGCTAAATAAGTACAGAAAGGCCAAATGGAAAAGCACTACAGGTATTGTATTATATGATCGGCTGACCGGTCTTTTGGCATTAGTTATGATCTGTGGGCTATTTATTCCTATTCTATTTCCTCATATTTGGGTTATAGGTATATTCATTTCACTTTTTGCACTGCTTTCGGGATTCCTTTTTACATATTTTTTTTTCAAAAAATTGATGCAAACATTTGTACGTGCGACCATCCTTTCTATACTGCTTCAGAGTATTCAAATTGGCGCTGCTTGGATGCTATTCATGGCATTACATTCATATCCTGTTGATGCTGGATACTTATTTCTTTTTCTTGTTTCGTCTGTTGTTTCTGTTTTGCCTATATCTATCGGAGGCATTGGCGCTAGAGAGTTTGCTTTTGTTTGGGGGGCATCATATCTCAATGTTTCATCCGAAATATGCGTGGCCTTCGCTTTGCTTTTTTTTCTGATTACGGCATGCGCTTCCCTGCCGGGAGGTTTTGTTCGTGAAAAAAATATTTTTCACGAAAGCGATATAGATGAATGATAACAAATCTATTCAAACACCAAAAGTTTGAAAACATATCGCTGTTGTTGGTTTCTAATTACAACAACATAATATCCGGGTGCTGTATTTGTAGGTATCATAAAACCTGATTCAGAATATAAATCATCATACATCATGCGACCTGTAATATCATAAATTGAGATTTTTTGAATCTTTGGCCAATCTTCTGTTGTCTTGATAAAAAAAGGCATACCGGCTTGTACAGGATTAGGATAAAGCAAAGGGTGATCTGATAATTGCATTTCTTCAACATGCAAGCCAAAAACAGTTGTATTAACAGAAAGGCCTCGAAATGTAGCCGCCCAAATCCGATTGCTATCATCTTCTGCAAAATCGTAGATACGTAAACTTTTCAATCCGGCCTCAAATTCGTCATAAGCATAAAAGGAAGTGTCGTTATATACCGTTAGTCCGGTGATTCCATTATTAGGTCCAATCCATTTTCTTTGCCGACTGTCAATAAAAATTTGCCATATATTGTCATGGCTTATCCCGTTAGATAATGCGGTATCAAAAGTTTGTAAAATAATTTCATTCTTTATATCCATCTTAACCAAATGTGAGCCGGCATTTCCTCCACCCAATCCGAGCCAAAACAAAGTATCATTTTCAGGCATAATACAATGCACTCGATTTGAAGGCAGGCCAAACAAACTGTCATAAATCACCCACAAGCTTCCCGATTTCTTCATCATGCCACTACTGGCTGTGGCCAACCAAAGCGTGTTGCCGGGTGTTGTTTCTACATCGAGTACGTGATTCATATCAGGCGATCCGGGCACGTTGCCTGAATGATAAGATTGCCAAGTGTTGTTATAAAACAAATATACGCCACTGCCTTCAGTGCCAACCCACAAGGAGTCGTTGCCTGATGCTAATGATAATATACAATCATTGAGCAATCCACTACCTCCTGTATTGCCTGAATAATAGGAAACAAACTGTCCATTGCTTCGTCGATGAAAAATGCCATTGCATCCTGTACCAATCCAAAAAGAACCTTGGGCGCCTTTCTCAAACGACTTGATAAAATAATCGGGAAATGAATTCTCTTTTTCCAGGACTTCGTTAGCAAAAAAATAAAGCCCTTTGTCTGTGCCTACCCATAAAGTATCATTCAAAAAGAGTAATCTGGTAATGATAGAGGTTTGCAGTATAGAATTATCCGTTGTAAAAGTGTTCCAGTTGTATGTAATCTGTGATTGTGCATGAACAAACAATAAGAACAAGATAGTATATGCCGATATTCGATTTAAAACTGCTATCATAATTTAATCTTATCAACTCGTTATTCATTCAAAGGTAATATAAAGGCGCCTGAATTTTTCAAATCATAGTAAGAATATTGTTTTAAGTCGCACCACTCAATCCACTTTTTTCTTCTGTAATCGGTCAAACAAGGATCTATGATAAACAAATCAGGCATTAAGTAGTTTTCAAAAATGTCGGTTCTAGGAATAACTTTGGATTTTACCCACAAATAATCTACATGCATTGAATGAGAAGGTAATTGATTCTCTTCATCCCAAATCCAGATTTTTTTATTACCAACAATTAAAAGAGGCCCTCGAAACAGTAACGGCATGTTAAATTGCATTTCTTGAACAGAAATTTGCTTTCGGATACCTCGCCATTGATGATTAGCACGAACAAAAAGGCCATATTCCATTGGCGACAACACTTCGAAATCAGGATAAAAGATATGTCGTCCGCTTATTACTTCCAACCGGCTATCACGATTCATGGCGTATATAATAAGCTCCTGTTGGTGATTCACACGCCAATTGCGAATTGTCATAGTAAGCATCATTACGAACAAACAAGAAAGAAAGAGGATGAGATATGTTCCCTTTTTATATAATAAAAACCAAGTCGCAAACAAAACAATAGCATACAATAATACCGATTGAAAAACCGTAACATTAAGATTGGTTGCATAGGCATAAGGTAGGGTTTCAATCTGAAGAATAATCTGATGCATGATTCTTATCAACCAACGAAAACAGAAGATAGAAATGTCGGACAAAAAAGGCACATAAAAAAAAATCAATGCAGCTACGCCTGTATAAATAATAATACCTGACAAGGGAACTACTATCAGATTGGCAATCAGAAAAGAGGTTGGAAATTGGCCAAAATGATATAAACTTATCGGTGTTGTTGCCAATTGTGCAGAAAAAGAAACGGCAGAGATCGCCCATATTTGATTCACAATCCAGAAACGACTATTCACCCATGTCTTCAAATATGGAAAAAAATAAACGATACCAAGAACTGCCAAATATGAAAGTTGAAAGCCCACATTATAAAGGTTAAAAGGATTGGCTATAAGTAATATTAATGCAGAGAGTGCAATGGTGTTATAGATATTTGTTTTATAAGACAATGATGCCCCCGTGGCAATAAAAGAAAACATAATGCCTGCACGCATAACCGATGGCGACATGCCGGTAATCAGAGCATACATCCATAGCACAAACAATGTGATGGTTAACCTAAGCATACGCTGCCAATGCTGGCGTGTCAGAAAAAAAAGAAGTTTGTTTATCATCAAATAAATAACGCCAACATGTAACCCTGAAACTGCGAGTATATGCATGGCGCCTACTTTTGAAAAACTGGCTTTGGTATCAGGGTCTAACTCCTCTTTATACCCAGTTAGCAAGGCAGAAGCAATACCAAACTCTGTTTCAGTAAAACCCATCTTTCTTATCATGTTCACTATGGTATAGCGAATTTCAAGAAGGTAATGTTTCCAACCTCTACTTGTATTTCTTGCTATTGTCAGATATGAATTCTTTTTCAGATACGACTGGTAATAGATACCTTGCGACTGAAGATATCGGGCATAATTAAATTGACGTGGATTTTGGGGGGTGTATGGAGTAGTTACTTGCGATGTAAAAGTCAATTCATCTCCGTGTCGCAATGTGGAAGCCAAACTATCCTTTTCAAAATAAAGCAAGATACCTGTATTGGGATAAAACGATTGCTTTTCATATGCAGCAAACAAGAGTTCTGCTTCTGCTTTATAAGATTTGCTTTTCTCAACCGGATTTTCGATTAATCGAACGGCATATATCTTACAATGGTCGAGAGTGGGCTTCTGAGCATCAGGTGAATGTATGCTGGCAAATATATAACCAATACAAATCCATACAAAATACACTGATAAACCAAGCCACTGGGTATCTTGCGGATGAGAAGCAAATGAAGCAGGGCTGAACATAAGCACAAACATCATAATGCCACCCAAAACAAGTACAAAAGAATACCAATTCGGAGCAAAATTATAAAACATGATGCCCAAAATGCATGCGATACAGAAACGCACAAAGGGTATTGCTGGAAATGGGTTCATTCGGTTGGGATATTTTGTTAAAGTTATAAAATATATTCAATCTCAAAAAAATACTGAATATCAGGGGTTAAGCATTTGCATTTTAGTTTTGTCGTAAAAAAATTAGGCCAGATACTCATAAATGAGTAAAAAAACTTAATTTAGCTCCTTGCTAATATTAACAAATCATAAAATACGGATTATGAAAAAGACATTACTATCATTCTGCCTGATTGCCGGCATGGGAATAGCCACGCAAGCACAGGTAGTATTTGCTGTTGAAAGTCCTGCATTTTTGCAAGGCAATTACCCATTAAACTATGCAAAAGCGGCTGATGGTTGGGGCGTAGCTGATTTAACCAATCCTGCAAATGCGGTGTTAGATACACTTGCTTTTGCTGAAGATGGATCGGCTTCCGATTCTTTGGCATGCGATGAATTGATAAATGGCAGTGCTATTTATGGAAAGATTGCTGTGATCTATCGCGGTGCCTGCCAATTCGGAACTAAAGCTAAAAATGCACAAAACAAAGGTGCTGTTGCCGTTATTATTATTAATAATGTGCCTGATGATGTGACAGCATTCGGTATGTTGGGTGGTGATTCAGGAATGGCTGTTACCATTCCGGTTATTATGATTAACCAATCAGATGGTGCTCTATTAAAAAGCCAGATTGAAGCCGGCAATGTTGTTGGGTTTATTGGCAATAAGTTTGGATATTATGCCGATGATATCGGATTTGCACGTCGTGATATCCTCATGGCTCCTAACTATGCACGCCCACTTCGTATTTCAGAAACAGGTTCTGAATATCCTGTTCCACTTGGCGCATGGGTATATAATTTTGGCACACAAGCTCAAACAAATGTTGTATTAAATGCCACCATAGAGCTTAATAGTAACAATCTGTATAACCAAACATCGTCTCCATTGGCCACCCTCGCCGCAGGCGACAGCGCTTGGATTGCATTGCCGATTTTTAGTCCTGGTACTTATTTGGCTGGAAAATACGAAATCACCTATAATGTGTCTGCATCTGCCACTGACGACTTTGCGGCTGATAATACTTTAATTACAGCATTTCACTTAACTAATGATATGTATTCATTAACCCCCTTGGATAACTCAAATATGCCTATAGCCACTTCATTCTACAAGCCAAGTGCAGCATCGGGAGATTACGAAGCATGTATTCATTTCATGGATCCCAACGGAAGCCGTGTGGCTGTGGAGGGTATGTACTTTGCCGTTACCACTACTGCGGCTGATAGCTCTTCACTTCCTGGCACATTCGTTGAAACCGTACTATATTCTTGGAATGATAGTTTTACCGACTTGAATGATCCAAATTTAGCGTTCGATAACTTAACTGGTATTGCTTTTGGATTCTACAATTATACAGCCGTTAGCGAACGTGGCCAGTTGGTTTATGCGCCATTTGACAATCCAACTATTTTGGCTGACAATCAACGCTATCTTTTCTGCGTAAAAACAACAGATGATTATATCTACATTGGCTACAACAGCTCTATTGATTACGAAACAACTGTAGATTATCATTTGCAACCTGTTGGCCCAATTGGTGACGGTGGCACATACTATGCACTAGGATTTGGTACTGAGCAAACAACTGCCATTGGTGTTAAAATGTTTGATAAGAATTATCTCGGAGTTGAAGAAGAGCAAACACTTTCCAGCATCAATCCTTATCCCAATCCAGTTCAGGAAATGCTTTATATCCCTATGGGCGACCTTAGTGGCAAAGTTCGCATGGATATCATGGATATTGCCGGAAAGCTTGTAAAATCAGAAGTTATTTCTGTGAATGGTACTATGGCAGTTAATGTAACCGGTCTTGCTGCCGGACAATACAATTTCCGCATCACTTTGGAAGACAATACTACTCGCAACTTCAAAGTAGTGGTTAGCAAATAATCACTCTTCATTTTTTCAAAAAAGCCATTCGATATCGAATGG
>JACSSC010000055.1 GCA_014879445.1 Candidatus Competibacteraceae bacterium | reverse complement strand
GTATAAGTTTCATTTTGAGGATCAACTAGAGTTCCGATTTCATCATCACCATACAAATTCATTGCAAAAGAAACATCTCGGCCTAACCATGTATTAGCCTGTCGCTTTTTCTGACGTGCATAATGCAGTAATGATCGCGTATTTTTCTTGAATCTAAACATAGGAACCAGCGCCTCAACACGATGAAGTTCTTCAAGTTGTTCCCAATCGGTTAGGCTAGATTCTCTTATCAATACCCGCCGCTTGAATTCATCTATAAATTTCTTCGATGTCAGAGGTGTTTGCTGGCTAAATATAAATTTCCTATCTAAAAGATCGGTTGTTGATTTCATTTGTTGGCTCTACAGAGGTAAAACGATCATCTATCAAATTGCTTAACGCAATTATTCTACCACATTATGGTAACTAATATTCCCAACTTTCGGTCAATCCTTTATAATTTTCCTCATGGGTGATGACGAAATAAACAGCGAAAAAGATAAAACACGGTTGATTGCATATTTTGAGATAATAGATAAAATTATTTCTATTGCACCGAACACTAATCAGCCAGGTACAGTTTCACCTATGATTTTAAACCATATTTTACCTTTGCTTCATGGAGTTAAAAGTGATGAGCCAGTTTCTATTCGTGAGATTTCAGAAAAAATCAAAGAAGATATAATTGCCAATCCTAATGTTTTGGATTTGCAACACACAAAAGACATTTTGAACTTTGTTAATAATCCCAATTTATATATTAAGAAGTCCGCATCATCGAATTCTTCATTCGCTAACAATCAAATACCCTGCACTGAGGATCAACAAGGGCTGACAGATACTATAGGTTTGGAAGAATATGTTTGCCAACTTGTGCCAGATGGATATGATTGGGTAACTGTTCCGGCAAGAATAGTAAATGCAAAGAAAGGAGATGTAATATTAACTCCTAGTGGTGATACATTTGTTGGGAAAATGATGTTTTCAGTTTATCCGCCACAATATTATTCTCATTGTGGAATAATGACAGAAAATTATCGAGAGGTTCGACATTCAACTGCTTCTGAAGATTGGTATGTTGACAACTTAACACAAGATGATGATGGTGTAGATGCAAATGTAGATGGGATTTATGCAGATGCTATACGATACGGGTGGCCTGGCACCGTAACGCAAACCGTATCAGATACATACCATGGAGAAATTATGACTGGCAAGCAATTACGACATCAAGGGGTATTTGATTATTTTAGTGATAAGGAATACTTAATTAAAGGATTTAGTCAGTATAATTCTGATTACGCCAAGGAGCCCAAGGTTGTAAAACCCGATCCTTTTGTAGAAGCGGCTGATTTTATCACAAACAGAGACAAAAATGTTAGAACCATACTAAGAAAGATTGCCGAATCTGCAAAATTAATTGATGGGCATTATCGCTTTTATTGTTATACAAAAGCAGATATTTTCTTCGACCCTCAATATGAGATTACATCAAAAGCAAAAGATACTTTTTGGGTAAACCAAAATGGGAGAAACCCAACAAAACCTACTGTTTGTTCCTCAATGATATGGGCCGCCATAAAATCAATATCAGATGAAGATCTACAAATAGAGGGTAATTTAGAGCCCTCAGAAACGAATTCGAATAGCAGTGTTTTTGTTGAAATTGATTCATTAACAAAAGATGGACTTTATTTATATTCAGAAGCCGAAAGGGCTAGAGCCGCCCATTCACTATATAATCAAGTAACATCAATGGCCAGCCAATACATTAAAGATTTTGGATTTTTAGGAGATGTTGCAAATTATTTTGAAAATATTGTATTGGAATTAGGAAATCAATTTTGCAATACCTTTACAAGTGATAGTTGTGGTCCGGATTCTTTATATTCAACAAATTGGTGGAATCCAAAAGAAGGAAGAGCTGTTAGCCCCGATGATATATTAAACAATTGGGATGGTGTAAGACAATCTGGGATTAAATATGGTTTGTATGGGTTTAATGAGCGATTACTTTTTAGAGAAGAACGCTTAATACGTATTCCAAAATATCGCTGGGTAAAAGTAGGCGAAAAAGGAATCGTTAGAGGTATTGTTCTTGATGATGTTGGCAATCCTGTTCCATTTGTACAAGTTAATTATACGAACAACACACATGTAATGACCAATGATAAGGGAGAGTTTGAGATTAGAGATTATGCCGGCACTTACGAATTAGTAGTATATAAAGAAATAGGTGGTATTGTCCTAACCAGTAAAGAAATATCCGTAGAGGTTATAGGCAACGAAATTATTGAAGGAGTAATTGTTTCGCTTCATAATCCAAATAAACATAGGAGAGATGTACGATTTGAAATATCAGCAAAGATACATGACAGGGAAGTTGTTGGTTCTCATACTGGAGTACACTCAATAGCGTTTAAAAATTTATATTTGGATTTGCAAACGCCACAAAAACAAATTGTCAAGTTTCAAGCTGAACTGGTGGAAGATAATGAAGTTAAGGGTAAATATGAAATTAGTTTAACGATATTGTCAGATAGTTCGGTGAGGGTAGATTACAGGGTTGAGTTATGGGAAAAAGATTGCATTGATCTTGGTTTTTGGAAATCATGCTCTTGGGATTTTAAGAAGATGATAACCGGAGATTTTATAGTACCTAAAGATGCGACTGATTATCCATATACACATAGCCGGCTATCAGATGATGGAGATTGGATTGAATCAACCTTTATCGTTCACAATCTACAATATAATGGTGTATAATTTTTATAAGTAGTTTATCAAATCTGTTGAATGTTTAGATAGTTTAATAAGTTAAGCTATTTTTGTGATAAGATAAACAGATGAAGATTTTTTTTTCAACTCAAATTGAAGACGGATACATAAGATTAAGTGAAAGTGAATCCAAACATTGTTTTAAAGTTTTACGACTTAAATCAGGCAATAATGTATTTGTAACCGATGGGCGGGGTCATTTATATACCTGCAAGATAGAAGATGAGCATTTGCCATTGCATATTATTGATACATATCAAGCGCCAGCTGCTCGTCCTTATTATCTTCATCTTGCTGTAGCGCCCGTAAAAAATCAAGATCGCATTGAGTGGATGGTAGAAAAAGCTGTAGAAACAGGTGTGGATGAGATCAGTTTTGTGCAAACAAGTCGTACCGAAAAGGGAAAGCTCAATATGAGCCGTTTGGAAAACAAGGCCATATCGGCTATGAAACAGAGTTTGCATTACACATTGCCCATCATTCATCCTATGATGAGCTTAGATAAATTTCTGCAAAATACACCAAGCGGACTTTGCTTGATAGCCCATTGCATGCAAGGAGAAAAAACACACATATCCTATTTGCCTGACACAGATAGATACACTATACTGATAGGACCTGAAGGCGACTTCAGTACTGAAGAAGTAGAAAAATGCATTTCGTCAGGATTTCTGCCATTATCATTGGGAACATCTCGCCTGCGAACCGAAACAGCCGCATTAGCGACATGCATGGGATTATATCTAACAAAACCATTATGAACTGGATATCATTATTATCAGATGTGCGATTGCATCAGGAGATGAAATATAAGAAGATGCCTCCTTCTCACATTCGTTCTGCCTTTGAAGTAGATGTAGATCGTATTATCTTTTCGACACCATTTCGCATGTTGCAAAATAAAACACAGGTAGTACCTCTTCCTACCTATGATTTTGTACATACGCGACTGACACATAGTTTGGAAGTGAGTAGTGTAGGAAGGAGTTTAGGAAAAAAAGTAGGAGAGCATATCATAGAAAATGATCATTCATTAACAGAGCAAGGCATATCTGTACAAGATTTTGGGGCAATTGTTGCGGCAGCCTGCCTCACACACGACATTGGTAATCCGCCTTTTGGGCATGCAGGAGAGCGGGCTCTTTCCGACTTTTTTTTAACCAACCGGCCTGAAGGCATTACTGACGCTGAGCATGAAGATTTGATAAAATTTGAAGGCAATGCCCAAGGATTTCGTATTTTATGCAATCCCCAATATGCCGATCTCAAACTTACATATGCCACTTTAGCCACTTATACCAAATATCCATGCGAGTCGCTTTTTGAAAGAGATGCAAAAAGAAAGAGTCAGAAAAAGTTTGGATTTTTTCAAAGCGAAAAAACAGATTTCTCGTCTATTGCTACAGCATGTGGCCTTACGCGACTTCAGCATCAACATGCAGTTTGGGCGAGGCATCCCCTCTCCTATCTTGTTGAAGCGGCTGATGATATTTGCTATCTGATTATTGATTTGGAAGATGCCAACCTAATGGGTGTGATAGATAGCCGACACTTCAAAGAGTTGGTAGCGCCGATTTTGGGCAATCGTTTAGATGAAAGCAAGCTCAATAAAATGCATGATGAACGTCAGCGAGCCGGCATTCTGCGTGCATTAGCCATAAACGCATTGATAGAAGAAACCGCAGAAAACTTCATTCATCATTTGCCTGAGATTATGGAGGGCGGATTTGATAAGCCCCTCACAGACACGATACCTTCGTCGAGGCACACCCAAGATATTGCCCGATACTCGGTAGAGCATATTTACAATTCGCAACATGTCTTAGAAATTCAAGCTGCCGGATTTGAAGTATTACCCGGATTATTGTCAATGTTTTGGGAAGCTATGGATGACTGTGTAAGAAACGGAAAAAGATGTAATGGAAGGAATTTGAATTTAATACGAATGTTGGCTTTACATGGAATTGAGCCAGAAGCTAACACTTACCAACGGGCCCGCCAACTAATAGATTATTTATCAGGAATGACCGACCGGTATGCTGTATCGTTGTACAAGAAGATTAAAGGGATATCCATTTGATTTACTGCAAAGCATTATTACCTTTGAGCATTTGCAGATTTTGCTTCAGCCCTTCAGACATGAACATTTGCAAATCACCTTTAAAATCAGAATAAATCAGATAAATACCTGAATTATCAACACGTGCAACCAACTCTTTAGCTTTATCCATACCTAAAACCATGCAAGCCGTAGCATAACCATCCGCTTCGGCACAAGTAGGCGCAAAAAAAGAGACGCTCAATAAGCTATGTTGAACAGGATATCCTGTTACCGGATCAATTGTATGAGCGAATTTGATTCCATCTTTTACATAAAACTTACGATAATTGCCAGATGTAGCTAAGGATTGATTTTGCAGATTAGCAATTGCAATTAATTCTCTAGGATGGTCGGGATCGACAGGTTTATCAATACCTATTCTCCATGGCTTACGCTGTTGATTATGACCGGCAGCTCTCACCTCCCCTCCTACCTCAACCATATAATTCAAAATTTGCAGTGATTCCAAATATTCAGCAATGACGTCAACCGTGTATCCCTGCGCAATGCCATTGAAATCAAGTTTTAATTTAGGATTTCGTTTAATGAGCCGATAATCATCTCCAATTTTCATGATATCGAATAAATCAAAATTCGATAAGTTCTTTAAAGAATCAATGGTAGAAGATGTTGTTTTTTCGGGCATAGTCATATCGCCGGCACCGAAGCCCCAATACTTAATCAGAGGATACAATGCAGGGTTAAATGCACCATTAGATGCTTGATAGATTTTTTTTGAAATGATAAATACATTATAAAAATGCCTATCCACCATGATAGAAGTATCACGCATGCGATTGACTTGTGAAATCAAGGAACTGGTATCATATAATGACATAGAATGATCAATATCGGAAAAGATTTTTTCGATGGCAAGATGAATACTATCTGGGTTTAATTTTTTTTCATAAACAATATGAAAGGTTGTGCCTTGGGCATAGCCGTTAAACTCACTCATTTTAATAACAGATGAGTTACTACAGGCAGAAAGCAGCAAGCATATCATTCCGACAGAAATGATATGAAAATGAAGATCAATCAAACGAAGTGAATACGACATACAAGAGAAAAGAATAGATAACAAGAAGCTGCAAAAGTAAACGACAGATATGGGATAAAAAAATTAAGCAAAGAATTTTGTTTGATTAGATAATAATCATTAACTTAGCTATGATGGTTTGGGGATTATTAAAACGAAAAAAGGCCGAAAGCACGATACGCAAGAAAGCCGTAGCACACAATCAACCTGTGAGGCCGAAAGATTGGGATAGCATCCAAACCATTATGTTGGTTGGCAGCATTGAACATATTGAACAGCTTGATCAAGTATTGAGGTTGGTAAGCGACATTGAGCAAGAAAATAAGCAAGTTACAGCCATTATATATTTAACCGATTCCAAAAAGCAGACACCGACGGTTGATATGCCGGTTCATATTCATTTGTGTCAGAAAAAAGATTTTTCAATGCTATCAATTCCTAAATCAACATCACTTACAGATGTATTGCAACAACCAAGTGATTGGTTATTAGATTTAAATTTTTCAGAAATCACACAAGTTTTTTCATTATCTGTATTATCGCAAGCCGGGTTTAAGTCGGGCCCAGACACGCCGCTGAATGAGCATCTTCATTTGAGTATTGATTTTAGTTCGCAGTCGGATACCCATGATTTATACAAATCAGGACATGGCATTATAGCAGAATTAAAAAAGCTCCATTTTGATACTACGAAACAGGGAGCATAGTGCCAACGGCAAATCCGATATGCTCTTTTAACGCTTCAATAGATTGAAAGACGATAGGGCAAACCCCGTATTGATCAATGATGCGAGCCATTCGAAATTTACTGCGAGGTTCAGAAAGGTGAGGATAATTTGCACAAGAATCGGGACGTTGTGAATAAACAGAACAAGACGAGTTTTGCAAAAAGATGCATGGTTTAGCTTTCATAAACAAGATTTGAGTGCCGGGTTCGAGCTTAGTACATTCTTGAGCAAAGCATGTGGGGTTGGTTGAAAGTATAGCAAGGCGTTCAGATTCGTCCGAAGTCAATTCTGGTTCAAGAATTTTGCAGCAGTTGGCACAAGTTTGGCAATCCGTTTCGGCCTGTATTTTAGAGGCAATGCGATGCAGCATATCATCAATTACAGGGAAAGGGATTGTTAAAAGGTAACGTCTGAACAGACGATGCTCTTCGATTTTCATTTTTGCCTGAGCATTGATAAAAGGAATGACAAGTTGCATATCGTACATAACCCTAAAAAATCTTAATGAAGATACGAGAAGGTAAAAGAAAGTAGAACTTTGCTACAAAAATAATCAATATGCAAATAGAACAGTCGCTCATAGATCAGGCCTATACCTATGAAGAATACAGGCAGATGGTAGATAATCTGTTAGCAGAAGAAAAAGTAACGGGGCCTGACCAGCGTGAAGATTTAGTTCAATACACGAAGCTGAACCTGCAAAGAATGAGGCGTTTGGACAAAACAGTCGTTATCAATCAAGAAGCAGCTGAGCGTATTCATCAGATATCAACCCCACTTACATGGTTGGTGATAACAGAAGGATGGTGTGGTGATGCATCGCAGATTGTACCAGTTTTAGCCAAGATGGCGGCATTAAATTCAATGATACGTTTCAGATTGATATTACGAGATGAGCACACCGAATTGATGGATAGTTTTTTAACTAACGGCGGGCGTGCTATACCTGTATTGATATGTATAGACGAAGATGGCAGTGTATTGTCTTGGTGGGGACCTCGTCCTGAAGAAGCGATGCAGATTATTAAAGAAATGAAAGCCGCAGGAGAAAACCAGCATCAGGTGATTATGGAAAAGGTGCATGGCTGGTATGCCCAAAACAAAACAGCTGCTATACAGCATGAAATTGCTTTACAAATTGACAAGTGCCTCCTGTTAGCGCATAAATAATAAATACGGTTTTGCTTTAAGCAAGCATATTATATAGTTTCGGAAAGAAAAGCCCTGACCTTATGAGCATGAGATAATGTAAATTTGCCCTCATATATTTTATCGTTGAGAGAAGCGACGAATTGCAAGCCCGATAATACATTAGTAAGAATAATCTCATCAGCTTGCATCAACATTTCATCAGTAACAATGTTTTCAGAAACAGAGAAACCGTTATGGAGTAAGTATATCATTAATTGTTTACGCATAACACCATTGAGGCATGCCTCATCAAGAGGAGGCGTGATAAATCTTTGATTAAATCGAAGAAAAACATTGTGTGCAGAAGCATCGGCGACACATCCATCCGTATTTCGCATCAGTATTTCGTCGAGTTGATTTTTCTTACACTCATCAGCAGCCAAAACATACGGCAATGCGTTTAATGTTTTGAATGAAGAAAGAGGGTGTTTGGGTATTGAAACAGATGAGATACCCACTCTCAATCCATTAGAGCGGGGAAGAGAATAATTGGCTGAAAATGGAGAGATATGCCCCAACAAATAAACTTGTTGAGGATGAAGCGGTGCATAATTGCCATGTGCCTGCCTGATGAAGCTCAGGCGAAATCGAAGCGGGGAATTGGATGAATGTTGGCGAGCAAAGATTAGGATAGATTGATACAATGCATGAAAAGAAAAAGGAAGGTTAATTTTCAAGATTTCGGAAGTAAGAGCCATACGTTGGCAATGAAGATGCCAATAAGCAATATCCTTGTCAATCAGCATAGTTTCGAAAAAGCCATCGCCATAATGGATGGCTCTAATGCAATCTGTAACAGAAGCAGAAGCAATATGATGAATAACAGGATTCATGAACCGGTAATAAAAGAAACAACTGTATGAATAAAACGAGTAAAAAGTGAGGGTTGGATAATAAACATAAACAAGAAGCCAAAGATAGCGCCAAAGAAATGTGCATCGTGGCCTACATTATCACGTTTATTACGAGCCATAAACCAACTATAAAGCAAATACAAAATACCGAGTAAAAAGGCAGGGATAGGAATGCCTGGCAGAAAGAGTAAGAAAAGAGAATGATCGGGGCGTATGGCAATAAATGCAAATACCACTGAAGAGATAGCACCTGAGGCCCCGACCGCATTGTACCAAAGATTCTTTTTGTGTTTTTCGAAAGAATAAAGACAAGAAAGAATAGCACCGCCAATGTACAGCAAAAGATAGAATAAAGGACCATTCAGAGAATAATCGAACCATTGCGTCAAGTACATTTCGACCGGAGGGCCGAACATATACAAGACATACATATTAACTGCCAAATGAATAAAATCGACATGAATAAGTGCCCCTGAAAGGAAACGCCAAACCTGTTTATTGTGATGAATCAGATAAGCATTAAATCGTAGCAAATCGAATACCTGTCGATTAGAGAAAGCGACAATAGAAACCCCAATGGTAATCATGATGAATATGACAGAGAAACTTATCTGCATACAATTAAACCTGAGGATGAAAATACAATAAGGAATACATTGCACCAAAGAAATAACATAAAATGGGTTGCGCTTAAGCTTGTGAATTTGTATTTTTGTGAAAAACAGGGAATTGATAAAAGGAAAGGTATGAAATCAAACAAGTATGTAGTGTTGAGTATTGCCATAGTAATGAGTATAGGTGGATTAATAAATACAGTGTCAGCCAACAATGATGTATTGTATATATGGAGTGGTGCTGTGAGCTCGCATTCGGCGCGGGTAAATGTTGTGTTGGAGTTGCCCTCATCGCGTGTAAGAGTAGCGATGGACAAGACATCAGAATTCAAAGAACCCATTTATTCTGATTATTGCGGCGTAGATGCAGACAAGGGAAATGTGGGATCGTTTTGGGTAAAAGGGTTAGCGCCTGGCACTTTATATTATTATGCCGTAGAAATAGATGGCGTAATGGATTTATCGGCAGACGATAGAGGAACACTAAAGACCTTTGAAGAGGGTGCATTTTCATATTCATTTTTGTTAGGTGCCTGTAATTTTTTCCCGAACAATCCGGTGTATGACAAGATGCGAGTTATGCCAGCGCTGTTTTATTTAAATACTGGAGATTTGCATTATGCCAATCCCAATACAAAAGACGTGAAGCCCCACAGAGATGCTTATGAAGATCGAGTATTGAGTAAAGAGAGAGAATCGAAGCTATTGAGGAAAATGCCTATAGCGTATATATGGGATGATCATGACTATTGTGGAGACAATAACGATGGTAATGACGGATGTGGCGTAGCAGCCAAGCAGGCCTATACCGAATATGTGCCACATTATCCATTGGGTGATCCGGATGGAAAGACAGGCATATATCAGGCCTTTACGGCAGGCAGGGTACGATTTATCATGTCGGATGTGCGATCACAGCGAAGCGAGGGACATATCATGAGTCGCGAACAAATGCAATGGTTTAAAAATGAAATGATAACAGCACGAGACCGAGGAGAGGTGATAGCTTGGGTAACTTCAGTTTCGTATTCGGGCACAAAAAAAGACAACTGGGGTGGCTTTGAAAAAGACAGAGAAGAAATAGGAAATTTTTTGAAAGAGCAAAAAATAGAAAACCTTTTTATCTTATCGGGAGATGCCCATATGACTGCCATTGACAATGGCACAAATACAGATTTTTCGACCGGTAAAGACAATCCCTATCGTTATCCTGTGTTTCAATCGGCTGCGCTGAATAATGTAGGTTCGGACAAAGGAGGTATATACAGCGAAGGAGGCACATTTCCTAATCCACCGTTTACGGGTCAATTTGGTTTAGTTACAGTTACCGATTACGGAGGATCAGAAATATGTATCAATTTTAAATCCTATAGGTTACAATATTTATTTGACAGCATGAAAGAGTTATTGAATTTTGATTTTTGCAGGACTGTGCAGGTCGAACATTCATCAAAAACGCCTGCCCCATTATGGCTGATAGCGAAGTCGGGTGGGCGACATTATGAAATACGAAACAGCAATGAAAGTGATTTGGACATAAAGGTATTTGACAGGAATGGTCAGGTCTATTATCAGCGCTATATTAAAGAATTAGATACTGTATTTGTGTTGGACTTATCAGGTTTAGCAGCAGGAGAATATTTCATCAGGGTAGAGATGGGAACGAAGCTTGATGTGGCCCGGATAGATATACCCTGATGCAGCCCGGATGGAAGTGGTAGCTTGCCGCAGCGACGAGGGCTGCCTGCGTGGGCGATGATGGCTGATAGATAGAAGACAGTATGTGCCCGCAAGGCACCGATGGAGCAAGGCAACTATGAGCGGACAGCCGGAAATGCTGCCCTAAATAAAAAAGATAGTATATTTATACCCTTAAGAGGAAATAAATGAGATGAACCTGTACTTGAGGATAAAGAAATGTGTCGTACTGTTGCAATTATCTCTCTGCTGTTTGCAGCCGTTGGTGGGGCAAATATCGGATTTGACAGTACCTCCGGGCATGAGTAAAAAAGAGCTGAGTAGCAAAACGCTGCTGCTATCAATGCCTGATACAAAAATGCTGATAGAGGAAGATAAGGCCGACACAGGTGCCTGGCGGTTTGGGATAGAGATTGTGTGCACATTGGGGCTTGATTCATTTGAGAAAAAGGTGCAGGCAGATGGTGGTATGCTTTACAATTTGCGAATAGCTGTTTCGGGGGCGAAGTCCATTAACTTAAATTTTGGCGAATTTGCTGTTAAGCCCGGAACACAAATGTGGGTTTACAGTGCAGACCGACAATACAAGATGGGTGCTTTTACTTATCGCAACATGAACCGGCATGAAAATTTTGCCATCCTGCCGATGGCTACGAATGATTTGATTATTGAAATACTAGAGCCATTAGATAATGTTGGTAGCAGTCGTGTTCGGCTATCGGGCGTAGTTGCCGGCTACAAGGATTGGAAAGGAGAGAAGGCCGGATTTGGGCAATCGGGCTCATGCAATATCAACATTAACTGTCCTCAAGGAATGGGTTGGGAAAATCAGCGACAGGCCACGCTGATGCTGCTAACATCCAACAATACACGCAAATGCACAGGCACGTTAATCAACAATACGGCGCATGACGGCACACCATATGTGATAACTGCCAGGCATTGCAATACGGCTACAAATGCCATATTCATGTTTAACTATCAGAGTGCGGACTGCTCTATCACGGATGGTCCAACAGACATGGTATTACAGGGCTGTGAGATAGTAGCTCAGCATACATTTTCGGATTTCAGTTTATTGCGACTAGACCAATATCCCCTACCCGACTATAATCCCTATTATGCAGGATGGGACAGAAGTAATTTACCCAGCAGTATGGTATGGAGCATACACCATCCCAATGGCGACATCAAGAAGATTTCGATTGACAGCAATGCTGTGGTATCGTCAGGATATGTGAGTCAGCCGGACACACTCAACAATCACTGGAAGGTTTTGGATTGGGATTTGGGCACAACTGAGTCGGGCAGCAGCGGTTCTCCCTTGTTCAACACGTCGGGCAAATTTATTGGTCAGTTACATGGTGGATATGCTGCTTGTAGCAATAATTTGTCGGATTATTATGGGCGCTTTGATGTATCATGGCAATACGGAACGACACCCGACGAGCGACTTGTCGAATGGCTTGATCCGACGGCTACTGACAGTATCTCCATACACGGGGGGTACTTCAATACGCCCACATTTCAGCGCGATTTAAAAGCAGATCAAATTAGCAATCTGCCGATGGTGGTATGCGATTCACTCGTATCTCCTAAAATTAGCATTGTATCGTTTGGCTCAGATACGGTGCATAGTTTCAGGATAGAGTATGGCACAACCTCGCCTTATCCTATTTTTGATTGGACAGGCACAATGACATTTATGCAATCAGTTGACATTGTATTGCCGGCAGTAAGTTTGCCAACAGATTCCACATACATATTTGCTGTGCGAATTGTGAATGTGAATGGGCTTAACGACGAACATCCGGCAAATGACGAAAAGCATAAGACCTTTGAACGCATTAACGGGAAGTCGTATGTGCTACAATTTACCACAGATGCTTATGCACACGAAAACAGCATACGCATAACGACGTTGAGTGGGCAAACCGTTTTTTTTGAGAATCAGTTTACGCCCAACAATACGCAGATACATCCATTTTGCTTGAAGCCGGCATGCTATAGCGTGACCTTTACAGACGCTGGCGGAGATGGGATTTGTTGCAATTACGGTCAAGGTATGATAATCATCAAAGAAGAAGATAGCGGACAGCTTATATGCAAGGTACACAGTTTTGCTGACACTTTGCGTTTTGATTTTTGCAATCCACAGCATTATTTTGCCGACGATATGGCAACCGCATATCCGAATCCAAGCTGGGGACAGATAGAATTGTTACTAAATCCTGACTACGCTAATGGGCAAACAGAGTTGATGGTGATAGACATGCACGGAAAAGTATGTATGCATCAACAACTCGGAGAGACGTATTTGTACACATTATCCACCATGAATTTAGGGCGTGGCATATACACTTTGTATCTATATAATCAGGGAAGTGGAAAATCGTGGCGTAAAAAAATGATTGTATTAAATGGATTACAGTAAAACAACAGATATTAAGCATGATGCGGGTCGAAGAGTTTTCTCCATTTGACACGAGCCGCATAAATAAGCCAATGAGGGGTGAGGATGGAGAGGAAAAGCATGATTTTGGTTAAAAAGCCAGGAACCACAACAGATTTATTACAGTACATTCCACGAATACCCGATTGAGCCACTTGAGCGGCTGTCATCATAATACCCCATCTCATTCCTTTTTTCACATCAATTACGTTAGGGTCGTATAGATTTGTAGCTGTAGCGCCAGGACAGAGTGCTGTAACCTTTACACCATAATATTTCATTTCGGTACGCAATGAACGAGTAAACCCGCGAATAAATTTCTTGGTAGCTGCATAGAATGCAATACCCGGAAAATCTTTATAAGAAGCGATGGATGCTACATTCATAATATATCCCTTGCCACGTTCTTTCATATGACGCCCCATCAATACACATAGCAAGGATGTAGTGTGTATATGCAATTGAATCATCCTAGAAGCTTTTTCGACAGGAACAAGCACAACTTCGCTAAAGAAGAAGAATCCTGCATTATTAATCAGCACTTCAATTTCCAATTTATGGTCAAGGCAAAAGCGATACAAGTCATCAGCTGCATTATTTTGGCTTAGATCCTGGAAATGCGTTAATACATGAATATTGAAATCCATTTCGAGTAATGCTTTGCATTTTAGCAATTCTTCAGATTGATTACTAACGATTAGTAGATTCAAATTGCGGGCAGCTAAAATTCGGGCACATTCCCAACCGATACCTGATGTGCCGCCTGTAATCAGGGCATATGGTTTTGTATTCATGCAGGCAGATGATTTAAAAGATATTGAGGGATGTTTTGTTCGTGCAAATAGCATTTCATAGACCCAGTGTACATAACAGCCACGCAATAATTACAATGATTACATTTCGTTTCATGAATTGCTTTATTGCGAATTTTATTTACAAAAGCAGGATCCTCGATGAGGCAGCGAGCCAAGCCAATCAATTCGTATCCTCGATCAAAAGCATTATTAATGGTATCGAGTGTATCAATCCCCCCAACTGCAACCACAGGGATTGATACAGATTGAAGCACTGGGGCCGCTTCGTCCATAAAATATCCGTTGGTAAAAGGAAACGGTTTCATTAATGTGCGACCAAAAAGAAGCAGCATAGATTTAACCAGGATATTTTTGATAGAATAAGCCATGATAGCCGGGGGTATTTCGCCTCTCATCACATATACCGGCATGCGACTCACAAAGCCGCCACTAAGAATAATAGCATTAGCGCCTTCCTGTTCTGCCAGCTTTGCTGAATGTTGTGCATCCGATAATGAAATACCACCTTTAAAACCATCGCTGATATTCATTTTGACAAAAAGAGCCATTTCGCTACCGGCTTCACTGCGAACGGCCTGCAAAACTTTACGCATAAACCGAGAACGGTTCTCGAAACTTCCACCATATTCATCATTTCTTCGATTGGTATAGGGCGAAAGAAACTGACTGATAAGATAACCATGCCCTGCATGCACCTCCACAGCATCATATCCACAAGATTTAACCAATCGAACTGCATTAGCAAAATCATCAACAACACGTTCTATATCATCGTGATTCATGCGTCGAGGGCAAGTTGGGCCATAGAGATTAAACTTAGAAGAAGATGAAATCGGACGGAATCCCGTTACCGATTTAGATGACATATTGCCTGTATGACCGATTTGAATAGATATAGCAGCCCCTTCTTTATGCACGGCATCGGCCATACGTGTAAGTCCGGGCTTAATGGCATTGCGAAGCCAAAGCTGATGAGGGAATGAATAGCCATCTTTGCTAACAGATGCATATGCCACAGTTGTCATTCCAATACCACCGGCAGCCACTTTTCGATGATAATCAATCAATTCATCCGAAACATCATTATTATTGCTCATCCCTTCAAATGCAGCTGAGCGTATAGTTCGGTTTCGTAAAGTAAGAGGCCCCATCTGAATGGGAGAAAAAAGTTTGTTGCAAGCATCCATAATGTGAAATATCTATGCAAAAAAAGGATTTTTTTAGCTGTTTTACTTCAATTTAGTACTTTTAAAAAAAAATCAAGCATGAAGAAACTGTTTACGATTTTTGTAATAGCCCTGAATTGCTATGGTGGCATGGGGCAAAGTACATTTCAGATAGATGTTGTTAATGGAAATGCAGAAATAGATGCTGCCTCTACATATTGCGAGGCCATTTGGGGAGAATATCTCAACTCGAACGTGCCAATCAAAATCAAGTTATACTATGCCAATCTTTCTGGATCTACACTGGGGATTACCATACCTAATGGCCGACGCGATTTTCCTGGAGCGCCAATAGATTCAACGTGGTATCCAACATCATTAGCCAATGCATTGGCCGGCTATGAGCTGAATGTAGGCGAAGACGATATGAACATATTTATGGATAATTCTGCAAATTGGTATTTCGGATTAGACGGGAACACCCCTTCGGGAAAATATGATTTTGTATCCGTATTGATGCACGAAATTGCGCATGGATTAGGATTTATGGCATTAACAAAAATTGAAGGAGGACAGGGATCTTTTGGATATATTACACCCATTGACTTGGCGCCATTGATTTTTAGTTTTCCATTTCCCAATCTGGAAGGGAAGTATTCCGTTTATGCCACATTTATGGAAAACTTATCTGGCAATCATTTAGATGATACTTCACTTTACCAAAATCCGTCCAACGCATTGGCATCGCAATTTACAAGTAATCAAATTTACTTTAATGGATCATTTTCGTATGTAGCCAATAATAATCAGCGTGTACGATTATTTGCACCATCTACATTTGAGTTTGGGTCGAGTTTACATCACTTGAACGAGTCATCATATCCGGCAGGAAATCCCAACTCCATGATGACTCCCTATATTGCAGCAGGAGAATCTCACCATCATCCGGGACCTGTTGCCATTGCCATGTTGCAAGATATGGGATGGAGTGTAAATACTGATGCCTCATTTGAAGATGTGTCAGAAATTCAACCTGTACAAGTTTTTCCAAACCCTGCCTCAACATTTGTATTTGTACAAACAATAAACCATCACAATGAAGAAATACTGACCGTGATGGATATGCAAGGACGATTAGTATTTGCTGAAAAGTGGGCAACGGATAAATATCTGTCTGTAGAAAATTGGCCGGATGGTGTATATGTAATTAATTATAAAGGATACTCCCGTAAAATATTGAAGATAGCATCAAAGTGAATCATCATGGCCTTATGCCAATAGCTGACGCCATGCGTCCTGTAATAGGGTTTCGCCTTGCAGAAAACCATTTTTCCGAATCTGAATAAGTACAATAATTGGAAATGGCGATTTGGGAATCATGCATACCAAACAGATGCAACCAATACATATTAGCTTTAGTAAGATTGAAAAACATTTTATTGTTAGTAGATGGCGATAATAAAGATTCGGATTGAGGAAATACATTCGTTACAATTTCAATCACATTGTGTCCCACTTCATAATGTGAATAGCTGATGCAAGGGCCTATTCCCGCCATAATATCTGATGGTTTGGAACCCCATAATTTTTGCATTTTCAGGAGGGTTTTCAGGAGAATTGCATTAACCGAACCTTTCCATCCGGCATGTACGGCAGCCACTACCCTATTTTGGGTATCGGCAAGTAGAATCGGTACGCAATCGGCTGACATAACGGCCACGGCTGTTCCGGGCAAATCTGTTATTAAGGCATCTGCGCTGGGATGTGGATGAGTTTGGATAGGTTCGGTTACAATGAAAATCTTATCAGAATGAATTTGATTGGCATAATATAGTGAACGGAGCTGAATTTGTAATTGTTGGGCAAACTTATTTCTGTTTTGCATAACATGATCAACTTGGTCTCCAACATGCAAACCCATATTAAAGGAATGGAATGGTGGAATAGAAAAGCCATCCTGCCGTGATGTAAAACCATGTGTAATCCAGGGAATACTATCGAAATGGGGAAAACGTAATATCATTATTTATGCGTATCGGATTGAAATGAGGCGCGTTTTAAACGATCATTGATGGCAGTGGCCTCACCTGATTCATCTTCAAGCAGAGATGTGTATATACACGAGAAATTCATATTATCGAGTTTGCGAAGCGCTGCATATAAATTGCGAGCAGCTTCAAACACATTTCCAGATTCAGAAAGAACTACTTGATTGGTTGGATGAATTTGGGGATGAGGAATAGAAAACGCAAGGAATCCAACATTGGGATTTGTTATTTCAGTATTAAGATCCGTTATAAAAAGAGGCGTACGAGGTGCGTAATGTGAATGAAGCATACCTGGAGCTTGAGGGTTGGAAGAAGTATGCACACGTATTAGAGTATTACCGACAACTTTTTTGATTTGCTCGGGTGTGATTATTCCATATCGGTAGATGACAGGTATTTCATTTTCAAACCCCACAATGGTTGATTCAATACCAATTTGAGCTGGACCGCCATCAAGAATATATGGAATATCGTTACCTAATTGATTAAAAACATGTTCGGCAGATGTTGGACTGATATACCCAAACGGATTGGCACTAGGAGCTGCCAACGGAAATGGAAGTTGCGATAATAATGATAAAGTCATTGAATGCTTAGGAACACGAAGCGCTACAGTATCTAATCCAGATGTAACCTCAAAAGGGATAATATCTTGTTTGGGTAATACAAGTGTGAGGGGACCCGGCCAAAAAGCTTCGGCTAACTGGCGGGCATTGGATGGGATGTTCTTAGCAAAACGATCAATCGCTTGTAAACCGGCAATATGAACTATAAGGGGGTCAAAGTTAGGGCGTTTTTTTATCTTGAATACATTTGCAACAGCTTTAAGATTGAAACAATTGGCGGCTAATCCGTAAACGGTTTCTGTAGGGATGGCAATTACTTCCCCATCACTAAGCAAATAAGCGGCTTTATCAATATCCTGTCCTGTTTCGGCTTTCATGGTTTATTCCTAACAGGCGGTTTCTTATTCCTGATCAAAAAATGCGATAATTTTTTCCAATTGCTCGTCGGTGTCGAATTCAATGGTTATAACGCCTTCCCCATTATCATTTTGCAGAATACTAATAGGGCGTTCAATGATGGCAGAGAGTTTATCGCCGTATAGTTTAAATGTTTTCTGACGTTCGGAATTAGTTGACGAAGAAGAGGGTTTAGATGTAGAAGGTGAATCTGGTTTTTTCTTCGATACGTTTGATTTTTTACTAACCAATGCCTCTACTTGTCTAACACTCAGGCCTTCAGAGAGGATTTTCTCATAGATGCTCATTTGTTCTTTTTCCGATCCGGCATTAATTAAAGCACGGGCATGCCCCATACTAATCGAACCTTGACGAATGGCTTGTTGAATAGTAGCCGGTAGTTTAAGCAATCGAAGATAGTTGGTAATGGTAGATCGTTTTTTAGCTACGCGATTACTCAGTTGCTCTTGCGTTATATCACATTCCTCCATAAGTCGTTGATAACTCAAGGCCACTTCAATAGCGTTAAGGTCTTCGCGCTGGATGTTTTCAATCAGCGCCATTTCGAGCATGGCTTGGTCGTCGGCAGTGCGGATATAAGCCGGTATTTCGGTTAGGCCGGCTAATTGAGAGGCACGAAAACGTCTTTCGCCAGAAATAAGCTGATATTGATTATCCGATATTTTGCGAAGGGTAATGGGCTGGATAATGCCGTGAGTGCGGATAGATTCGGCCAATTCTTCAAGTGCCTCTTGTTCGAATTCGGTTCGTGGTTGAAAGGGATTGGTAACAATTTTCGACACATCCACCATAGCAACGCCGGCTTCTGAGCGCGATGGTATATTTTTAATTAATATCTCCTCTTCGGATGTATTGCCTGATAATAGAGCGCTTAATCCTTTTCCTAGTGCCTGTTTGCGATTGTTTGTCATTGTTCCTCCTGTTTCTCTGTTGATGAAATTGCTTTTTCGGTATTTTTTCTAATTACTTCGCGTGCCAAATCTAGATAGCTTTGAGCACCTTTCGACTCAGCATCATACATAATAACGGATTCACCAAAGCTGGGTGCTTCACCCAGTGTTGTATTACGGGAAATGATGGTATCAAAAACCATATCCTGAAAATGAGTACGCACATCCTCAACTACCTGATTAGATAGGCGTAAGCGCTTGTCGTACATAGTGAGTAGAATACCCTCCATTTCGAGCTCGGGGTTTAGGCGCGATTGAACAATTTTAATGGTATTGAGCAGTTTCCCCAGCCCTTCTAAGGCAAAATATTCGCATTGTACAGGTACAATCACCGAATCGGATGCAGTTAATGCATTCACGGTTATCAAACCCAAGGATGGAGAGCAGTCAATGATGATAAAATCATATTCATCTCGAATTTTATCTAAGACAGCTTTCATTTTCTTCTCCCTGTCGGGCATGTTAATCAACTCAATTTCAGCACCAACCAAATCAATATGAGCCGGGATGATAAATAGATTAGGCGTTTTGGTTTCAAGGATGATATCGTGTGGGTCAACCTCGTTGAGTACACATTCATAAATACTGGTTTGTATGGTTTTGTTGTCAAAACCAACACCTGACGTAGCATTTGCTTGAGGGTCGGCATCTATGATAAGTGTTTTATACTCTAAAACAGCCAGGCCGGCTGACATGTTAATGGCAGTAGTGGTTTTGCCTACGCCTCCTTTCTGATTGGCAATTGAAATAACTTTTCCCATTGTTTAATAAGATGCATTTATGTAGATAACACGCTTCCGGCAACACCAGATTTGGCGGATAGCAAAGGTACTACATGCGCTTGTTTCGTAGCCAGAAGAAAGATTGTATTTTTTAACAGGCGGTTAGCTTCAATTAACACAGCCACCTATTTCAGCATACATAGTTTAATGTTAATTTTAGTTTTTTATTATCTGATTTTTAGAATTTTACATTAAATCACTTAAACTATTATCTGAATTAATTAAGCTTCTATAGGTTCTATATGTCTTAAATTGCTTATAAATAATATTTTAATCATTGAGATTGGATGCAAAAGCAAGTGGATAACCTGTTGATAAGATAGAATCAATTGGGTCGTTCATCATGATAGGATTAGGGGGATGATATTCACTACAATTCGGGCTGATTGATAGCATTTTCGAGGATAACACGTGCCACTACTATCATATTGCGCAACTCGGTAAGAGCGGGGAATAAGCCATTCCCATACTTAGCATTTACTTCAATTTCCAACTCATTAATGCGTTGGATATACTCTTTCGTTTTAGCAGAATTGTTCAAACTCCTAAAACTTTGCATCATCCATTTTCTTAAAATTCGGGAATAGCGAACAACTGAATGGGGTTTGATGTAAGAATAAGAAAAATGTGGGACTGATGAAGGGTGAGGAAAAGAGGGAATATGTGTTAAGATATGCTCTGCGGCGGTTGCGGAATACACTAATGCTTCGAGCAAAGAATTGGATGCCAGGCGGTTGGTCCCATGCAATCCGGTATATGTGCATTCTCCAATGGCATATAAACCCTGCAAGCATGTTTGACCGTTCAAATCCACAGCAATTCCGCCACATTGATAGTGGGCAGCCGGCACAACGGGAATCAAATCTTTCTTAATATCGTAACCATACCTATGGCAAGTACTTACAATTTCAGGGAATTTAGAAGATAAATCTTGGTAATCCAGGTGTCTGCAGTCAATATATACACAGTCCATACCGGATATATCTAATTCATGAAAGATGGCAGCAGAAACAATATCGCGTGTAGCCAATTCTCCCCTTTTGTCGTATTCGAACACAAATCGCTTACCTTGACTATTAACTAAGTGAGCGCCGTAACCTCTAACAGCTTCAGATATTAAGAATTTTTGTCTTCCTTTTGACTTGTAGAGTGCTGTTGGGTGAAACTGAAAATACTGCATATACATAATTTCGGCACCTGCCCTGTGAGCCATGGCTACACCATCACCTGTAGCAACTGTAGGATTGGTTGTAACATCAAATACTTGACCGCTTCCTCCTGTAGCTAAGACAAGCGCCTCTGCATGTAGAAATGTTATTTCTTTTTTACGAGTATCCAGCACATACGCCCCCAAGCACTGTTTCTTTTCATTCACATAGAGGTCAATGGCCTGAATGTACGTAAGCATTTTGATATTCGGTCTTTTACGTGCCTGAGCAAGTAATACTTTTTCAATTTCCAAGCCGGTATAATCTTTTACATGCAGAATGCGTGGATTGGAATGTCCTCCTTCCAGACCGAGCGCCAACTCGCCTGATGGGTTTCGGTCAAACGGTACTCCATACTGAATCAGTTCATGAATGCGAGACGCCGCATTTTCAACAACATATCTCACAACCTTTTCATCGCACTTCCCTTTACCCGATTCAATGGTATCGAGAATATGTTTTTCGGGAGTATCATTTAGTGTATCCATAACAGCGGCAATGCCACCCTGCGCATATCGAGTATTGGTTGTACGGGCTGTTTTTTTAGTAATAATTTGTATGATCCAATCAGGATGTTTGTCGGCTATCCTAAGCGCACAGGAAATGCCGGCAATGCCAGAACCAATAATAATGATGTTGGGATGTTGCATGTGATTTACGAGAGGGATAACATTCGCAAAATGGGTTTACGCGCTTTTTCCATTAGTTCATCTGATAAAATGATTTCCGGCTTTTCGTTTAAAAGGCAGCGATAGAGCTTCTCTAAAGTATTCATTTTCATATATGGGCATTCGCTGCAAGCACAAGCATTGTCTTCAAATGCAGGTGCCGGTATCAACTTTTTTTCAGGCACTTCTTTTTGCATTTGATACAAAATACCTGCTTCGGTTGCCACAATAAAAACCTGAGATGGGCTACTCTTTACGAACTCTACCAGCCCCGATGTAGATCCAACGTATGACGCCTTATCAAGCACTCTTGCATCAGATTCGGGATGGGCAATGAATATGGCATCTGGAAATTTATGAAAAAGGAAATTAAGTTTTTCTAACGAAAATGCTTCATGCACGATGCACGCGCCATCCCATATTAACATGTTATTGCGACCAGAAAGGCGCTGAAGATACCTTCCTAGATTTTTGTCAGGTGCAAATAAGATAGGTTTTTCTTCGGGTATTTGTTTGATTATTTTCACTGCATTTGATGAGGTGCAGACGATATCAGATAGCGCTTTGATTTCAGCAGAACAATTGATATACGTAATCGCGATATGATCAGGATGTGATTCTCTGATTTTTTTGAAATCTTCAGGTGGACATGAATCGGCTAAAGAACATCCCGCCTCCATATCAGGCAAAAGCACTTTTTTATGGGGATTCAAAATTTTGGCGGTTTCGGCCATAAAATGTACACCGGCAAAAACAATCATATCTGCAGTAGTTTGAGCCGCCTCTTGCGACAATCCCAAACTGTCTCCCACATAATCTGCTATATCCTGAATATCCGGCTCCTGATAATAATGGGCCAAAATTACCGCATTTTTCTTTCTTTTCAGTTCAAGTATTTGCTCTTTAAGCTCTGTTGCTTTCATATCCAATGTTAAACCGGCGTAAAGATATGGGTAATTTTATTACAAAATTTCTGATTTGATTTGCTACAATTACTTGAAATCATGATTGGATTTTTTGCACTCTAGTAATTTACGAATATCCTATTAATATAAATAAAAAAGGTGCATTTCATGTTAACATAAAACACACCTTTCATCTTATGCAATAAGATTTATGACTGGGTAAGGTCTTTTTCCATGGCAACGGCCTTAGGAAACAGAATGTTGTTTTCCAGATGAATATGAATATGTAAATCTTCTTCAAATTCGGCCAACTTGGCATACAGCGCTCTAAATGTGTTACAAGCCCATTCTGGAGGGGTATATCCGTTTGACTGTTCGGATATGTCTTTAAGCAATCCGCCTGCAACGTCGTGTTCATGCTCCATCATATTGATAGGGTTTTGAACCGAACCGAAAGGCGGAAGTTCGGTATGAGTTCCATTGCGCTTGGCTTCGGCTAATGTACGAACATAAGGGAATAGAATCAATTCTTCTTTTTGCATGTGCGATGTTAATTCATGCGCCAACTCATCAAATAGACGGAATATTTCAATAACCGGCTGATGAGCATTGCCATGCACGCTGGCAACTTTTTGAGCATAAGCCATAATTAATGGAATAGATTCACTAACATAACTATGATGAGTTGAAACAATGTAATCAGCCAAAACATCTAACTCCCATTCATCGTAATTTTCATTTTTCGAAACCGGTTCGTTTAGCTTAATCAAATCAGCCGCTAACTGGTCAAAGGCGACATTGCCTTTTTCGCAGGCGCTTTGGATACTGATTCCACCACCACAACAGAAATCAATGCCATATTTTTTGAAGACGTGAGCAGTTTTGATATTCTCCTTTACTAAATCGCCTACCTTGCGTTCTTTTAATTCTTGTGTGTTCATATCGTTTTGTTTATTTGTTACTTTATTTTGGCCAAATCATGTAATTCATTGTTTTGTAAAATATCGAACAATGATATATTAAACAATTTTCGGTTTAATTGTTCACGGATAGGAGCATATAAATGATGTAATGGGCAAGGATGCTCGTCGGAGCAATGATTTACGCCAAGAAAACAACTGGTAGCAATGGCGTCTCCTTCAATAGCTCTGATAATAGTTAATATCTTCGTTTCACGTTTCGACTCATCATCAATTATAAAGCCACCACCCTGCCCTTTCACTGAGCGAATGATGCCTGCTAAAGCCAATTGTTGCAATATTTTTGACGTAAATGCCGGAGGTGATTCAATAGCTGTGGATACCTCTTTCACACTAACAGTACCTCCTTGCCGGCTTATGAACAGCAATGATTTAATTGCATATTTACATCCCATCGTTAACATCGCGACCACAAAAATAGATATTTTTTTAATCGGATAAGTTTGTCCGATTAAAAAAAATTAAACAAATCGTCTTTTATTTTTACGAAACGATGACCAATCGCTACAAGTAGGAAAAGAAAAATAAGAGGGTTTATGAGATAAATGCAACCCATTGGGAGAGCCCTCACGAATTGTATCAATAGCTTGCAGAATCAGGGCAGGGCTAATAGAAAAACATTGAGCATAGAGAGAATCAACCGTATCAGTTGGCAAAACAGAGATAGCTTGTTGCGATAATATCGGACCTTTATCAATCTGCGGCAGCATAATATGAACCGAGACACCAACCTGATTTTCGCCATGAGCCAATGCCTGAAACACAGGCCAAAGTCCGCCATAAGAGGGTAATAATGCACTATGCCGGTTGATACAAGCCAAACGAGGGATGGCTAATAACTGTTTTGAAAAGATCAAAGAATTCGAACTGATAACAATATCGGGATTAATTTCTTTTAAAAACTGCAAAATGGCTGCATTATTTAGTGAACCGTAAGCCGTTACAAAAGGAATAGCAAATGCCTTGCAAACCTTTCGAACTGAATAAAAACGATTGCTATGAATCGAAACAGGGATAAAAAAATCAAATAATTGATATTTTATTTTGCGAAACACCAATCGTATTATTTCAGGCAATTGGAGTTTGTAGAAATTTCGACGCATGTATAACTCAATGTTATGCTTAGGCGGAATATGTGTAACCCTAACTACACCCACCACCTGATCAGAAGATTGGCGGATGAATGTTGCCAACATATCAGGGTGATAAAATGGAGTTTCGTCAATTACCCAGCAGATTTTCATGATGGCAAAATGATTTGATTGTACCAAGATTTCAGTTTGTCGGATAGAATAACATCCGCTTCATGGTCGCGATAAGCACTAAAGTAATAATCTTTCAGATGGGGATAATCATCCCAGTATGACTTTTCGTCAAGATTGGCTTTACCCGGATGCAAGAGAATTTCAAGCTCATCGTTGGTCTTTAAATGAGCTTGGATATGACGATATAAAATTTCAATCACATCCAGATTCATTTGGCCGGTACTAATGATGCCAATAAAAGCGCTGTTATATCGGGCTCTCGTTTGTTTAATACGTTGGTGAGCATATCCTGAAAGACGGCTTAACAAAAGAACTTTCATCCATCCCGAATTGAAAAAGGAAGCAGGTTGATGACTAAAAAATTCGGCAATCGGGATATTTTCGGAGGGTATTCGGATGTAATCAATACCTAATTCATTGACAACGTCGCAGAGTGCATCAAAAAACAACGGTATCATATGAACGTGTTGATGGCTATCAACTCTAAGGAGTTCGTTGGGTTTTATAAACGGTTTAACTTTGAGGATTTGGGCTTTAATTTCGTGCTGAATGGCAATTTTCATTTGTTTCTTAGTATTCTTAGATGCCGTAGAAGATTTCCAGAAGAGAGAAGCAAAGGATTGATGAAAACGCCCAGAAGGCAATGCAAAAAAAGATGAAGCAGAAAGAGGCGATAGGGCATATCCCTCCACAAAATTCAGATGCACCTGCACTTTGATATCATTTGACAAGTAATCTTGTATCGCTTCATCGAATGCATATCCATTAGGAATGATACTAACACTATGCAACAAGCCCTGTTGCCAGCATAAGCGGATACGGTTGTTTATGCCATTAGTCAATCCAAAATCATCGGCGTGTATTCTAACTGAAGCCATAATGTATGGGCGAAATTAGTATTTTTGGCCAACGAATAATACAAATCAAATTATGGATCCATTTATCCGGCTCATTGAAAAAGCTGCCAAATCAACTTTTTATCTACGATTGCTTAATATTGCTTTATGGAAAAAGATTCCATTCAATTGGCCACATCGCATTCGTGTATCAGAAATTTTGCCTGATGGATTTGTATTAAGAATGCCATACAGGCGATCAAATCTCAATCATATCAGAGGAATACATGCATGCGGATTAGCTACCCTAAGTGAATATGTAGCCGGATTAACCTTACTTCGAAAAATCGGTTCAACACAGTATCGCATTATCATGCAACAAATGCATATGCAATATCATTACCAGGCACGTATGGATGTGATAGCCCGTTTTGAACTGACCGAAGATTGGTTAAAAGAACATATTATTAAACCATTAGAAACACAGGATTCCACATTGATAGAAATGATAGTAGAAGTTAAGGATACCGACAAAAACCATGTATGTACCGGCACAACTACCTGGCAAGTGAAGAAATGGGATAAAGTACGCACCAAATAGGGTTATGGATATACTAACATTATCAGCCAAACAATTAGCTCAACTAATACGACAAGGCGAACTTAGCTCGTATGAAATTGTAAGTCGGCACATTGAGCGGGCAAAACAAGTAAATCCTGTCATCAATGCCATCGTAGCAAATCGTTATGAGCAAGCAATGCAAGATGCCAAAAGAGCCGATGAAATGGTTAGAGATGGAGAAGAAATCGGCCCGCTGCATGGCGTGCCCTGTACCATCAAAGAATGTTTTGCCTATGAGGGTATGCCTCAATCAAGCGGTGTTGTTGCCCGAAAAAATCATATAGCCACTGAAAATGCGCCTACGGTTCAACGATTGCTAAATAGTGGTGCAATACCGATTGGCGTAACGAATACATCAGAATTATGTATGTGGTATGAAAGCGCTAACAAGTTATACGGGCGCACACGCAATCCCTATAACCCACGAAAGATTGTGGGTGGAAGTTCGGGTGGCGAAGGTGCCATTATTGGAGCTGGCGCATCGCCATTTGGCTTAGGATCTGATATTGGAGGATCCATACGTATGCCGGCTTTCTTTAACGGAATTTTTGGACACAAAGGAAGTGGTGGGCTGATTCCCAATCGGGGACAATTTCCATCTCCGGCTAATCCCATTCGCTTTTTGAGTACAGGTCCTTTGTGTCGAAAAGCTGAAGACCTTTCATTATTGGTTTCACTGCTTAAAGGAAAAGACGGAATAGATGAAAGTGTAACAGATTTTCACTTTGATCCTGATTTTGAAATAAATTATACAGATTTAAACATTATTACGCTCGGTGATATTCCAGGTAAAAAAGTGCAAACGGTACTTAAAGAAGCCGAACAGAAAGTTATTACACACTTAAAAACCAAAGGAGCTCGACATCAAACAGCTACACTGCCCAAGCTCAGTCATGCTTTCGATATTTGGTCGGCAGCTATGGGGCAAGAAAGCGGCAAAAGTGGATATGCCAAATTACTAGGATATGCAAGCCATCGTGGCTTATACAAACACCTTTTTTTAACTCTTATACGACAATCACCACATACTTTTCCATCTATCATACTGGGCTTGACAGAAAACACGACAAGATGGTTTCCGCAGAAAAACAAACGAATGCTTGAATGGGCTGATGAATTGAAGCAAGAAATCAATACGCTGCTAACCGGCAACAGCATTTTACTTTTTCCATCACATCCGCGTGTTGCCCCATCACATTACGTACCCATCTTACATCCTTTTGCTTTTGTTTATACTGGCATTCTAAATATTGCAGAAATACCCGTTACTCAAGTCCCACTAGGATTGGGACATAGTGGTCTTCCATTAGGTATTCAAGTTGGGGCAGCTCACGGGAAAGATCATTTAACAATTGCCATAGCCCGCGAATTAGAGAAGGCCTTTGGTGGCTGGGTAATGCCTGAAATGAAATAATAGATAAGGCGTTATCTGTATTTATTTAAAATCGTATGCTAATAGATTCGCACATTTAATAAACATCTTCCTGTATCTTCTTAGTTTTTATAAAGGCACTTTTGATGACAAATGTTTTTTGTTAAGCCATCACTTCACTATTATATCACTTGATATCTATCCATTGTTCAAAATTGAGTATAAGGAGTTATTCATTTTCTTATCAAACAAAGAAACCTATTCATTTTGATTGATAAATATATTGATTCAATTCTATTATCACCTAATCAAATAAAAAACAAGTAGATACACATTTCTAAACACTAATTTACAAATCTATTTACATTTGTAAATTAA
>JACSSC010000023.1 GCA_014879445.1 Candidatus Competibacteraceae bacterium | reverse complement strand
AGGTACGGATACCGATCAATAAATATGTTAAGCTGGAGAAATAGAAATTTTATAAATTTCGACAACAGTGAGCGATAATTGAATGTTGAGGACTAACCTAATATGCAATGAGTTCAAAACCTAATATCACAGTTCTTTCATTGAATAATTACACCCATATTCCAATATCGCCTGATCGAAGGCAAATAATAAAGTAATTACTGAACCGAAATTAACCCAACCTCAGAAATCAGAACTTCCTTCTTTTATTTTTGATATCATTAAATAAGAGTGAATGATATATTCAAGGTTAAGGGGAAAGAAATAGCCTACTTTGAAATGCATGTTTATTACCGATGGGGTAATGAGGTCTATACCACAACAAATATTGGTGAAGGCTGGAGTGGATTCAAGGACAATAAAATATGTCCTTCTGGCGTATATATTGTTAAGCTTGACTATTCATTCAATCCAACCCCAGTAATCATACAGACCAGAATAGAAAGGGTAAATTTGATTAGATAATTAAGCAATTACGTTATTGAACCGTGAGAATAATAATGTTAATAGCAATCATTTTGAGCAAATCAGCTTTACCGTTGACCTCCCAGAATGTATTAATACCTTATAGAGAAGGTCTGAATTGGGGCTTTAAGTCATACACTACTCAGGAAGTGGTTATTGCCCCAAAATACAAGACTGTAAATCCGTTTTTCAATGGCAGAGCAGTATTTCAAAAAGGAAAAAAGTTCGGTTACCTTGATCACCAGGGAAACCAAGTGATAAGAGCCAAATACAAACAAGCAAATAATTTTAGTTGTACCGGGCTTGCGGAAGTTCAACAAGGAAAAAAATCCTTTTCAATTAATGTAAAGGGCGAACAACCCAAAGCAATCCCAATAGATTGCGGCGTTAACATGTCTATACATCACGGAAGTATTTTTGCTTTAAATAACAAATATGGGGTTATTGCAGACTTTAAAGCGACCGATACAATTTTATATCCTATTTATGATGAAATAATTCTATTGGATTATTACCAACAGCCAAAGCAATGGAATTTTGTAGCACGGAAGGAATTGTATTGGGGTATAGTTCTGCATGGTGATACCGTTCGAATATGAAAAAATTACCATAGAACCATCCATAGGAAGTGGTTTTGTAGTTCTGCATAAGAATGGGAGATTTGGATCCTTTGCATTTAAGACCGGACTTTTAATTCCTGCTGAATACTTTTCGGTAGAACCCTTTTACAATTTTGTGAAAATTGAGATAACGCCTGATGTTTTCGGGTATATTGATGATCAGGGTAGAAAATATTGGAGATAAGAAAAGCAGTAAAACTTATTAAAAATTTAACTATAAGCGGACGGGTGCTACTGCAGAACACCCGAAAAGCCGTTCTAATAAAAACAAATATTCTTCTCACACAGTTATCATAAGCACAAGCCGCTTGCCTTCAAATTTTAACATTTGGGCAGGGGAGTAGGGCAAGAATTGCGGGGTGGCCTTGTGGGTTTTTGTTAGCCTCCATGAAGTACCTATTTAATACCTCATTACGTATGATTATTAGCACGTTGCGGGTTGGCCCGGCGCAAAGTACAGGCCAGGGTTGGCGTGAATTTGCGGCTGGCCAAAGAGCCATCGTCTTGGGATTTGGGCCAGGTGCAACGCACCGGTGGCAATAGCCACAAGCCGCAAAGGGCGGGTGGAAGTATTCTTTGCGCCTTGACTTTTTTGCTTACTTTTTGTGTTAAGACAAAAAGTAAGGCCTTCGCGACAGCAAATCAGAGAATACGATGGACCGGAAAATATATCTATATTATGATGGCTCTGGGCAGGCAAGAAATAAAAGAAATAAAAAGCTGTGCGGTTGTACTAAAAAGAAAAAATAATAGACTGAAGGCGTACTTACTCGAAGGGCGACACAGGGGCGACAATTTTGTTAAGCTGGCGGCTACGCCAGGTTTAGAAAATTGCGCCCCTGTGGAAACATAATGGCTAATTATGGGCAAAAACGATTTTTAAAAACCTTTACCAAAAAAGGTCGGACTACAGGTGAACTATTTAGTTTGGCGCATTAGCCAAAGCAAGCCACAGGCGCAGACATAATACTGCATTATATGCTATAAACACGCTGCTTTGCATCTAGTAGTTTTTGCCTATAATTAACATTATGTTAAATAGCAGATCTTAAGTAAAAGGGCATCAATGCCCCTTTACTTAAAATTATTCGTTTTGAAGTGCCTTCATTTTATCGTAATCTTGGGTCTTCTTATATATTTCTATTAAGTTGTTTTTAATGGTTTTATCCTTGTTAATAGCATATCCTTGTTCTAAGAACGAAGCTGCCTTTTTGTATTCATCCAATGCTTTGGCTTTCATCTCATCATATTCTTTTTTCTTTTCAAAAGGTAAATTGTTGGCTTCAACCAAATATTCGTTGCCTAATGTTACATGATAATTGGCAAGCTGATTATAGGCCGAAACATATTTGCTATCCAACTCTAATGTTTTATTGTAATAATCGTGGGCTTTTTCACGATTGATTTTTGCTAATTCTTTGTTAGCTTCATTTTTTCTTGCCAGATTATCGTAAATGATGCCGGCATTAAAATATAATACTTTCAGTATTTCAGCTTCATTTTGGAAAGCCCCAATCGCTTCTTCCAATGCCTGGCTAGCTTTTTCGTCATCCCCTTGCGTTAAATAGATATTTACTTCTTCTAAGATAAAATCGGCTTTCTTGTCTGGGAATTTCTCTTTTCCCTCCTTGATAATCTCAGTTGCTCTTACTGTATTGTTTTCTTCAAATGCTATGCGCAATTCTGCCAAATATATGGCTGATTCGTTAGGAAATTTAGCTTTCCCTTTTGCCAAAATGTCTTTAGCGTTGCTCAAATCTTTGTTTTCTATATAAACCCCGGCCATGGCTTGATACACCCATGCATCTGCAGCTCCTTTTTCTACAACCATGGCACCCAACGAAAGAATTTTCTCTTTTTCGTCGGCGCTAACCGCACAAATTACCATAGCCAGCAATGCTGAATTGGATGCTGAAGGTAATGATGGATTTTTAGGGTCAACTAAGAGGGTTTGATCATATGCATAACGAGCTGTTTCGTATGCCAACATAGCTTTGTCATATAGTTTGTCTTCTAATAAGGCATTACCCTGTTCCATTTTGCGGTTGGCAATGGTAACTAATTTGAATATAACATCACCACGATCCTCAATGACTTGCTTTCCATTATCTTTTTTTTCTACTGTAGCAGCACGAAGATATGAGAACAATGCAGTATCTATTGCACCTTCTTTTTCTAGCACTAATCGAGGGCTCTTATTCACAGCTATTTCATAATAAATATCGCCCCTGCGTTTCCATGTTTTGGATTGTTGAGATGTGTTTGGATGCTTGGTCGCCGGCTCTATTTCTTTTTTAGCATCTAATAATGCTTGAATGGAAGCGGCTTCATTGCCACTCTCTTTTTCTCTTTTGTAGGTTTCTAAGTATTCCCAAGCTGTTAGCACATTGGTTGATTGCGACAACACAATCACTGATGTAAAAAAGGAAAACACTGATAAAAGGAGGAATTTCTTCATGTCTTTATTGATTTATTGCAAAGTTAACACAAAATACCAACCAAAATAAAACAAAATATCTGTTTTGTGGAGGGTTAAAAGAATATTAACAAACCGAATGCTACTGTATTTGTTCTGCTATTTCTTAATTATCATCAGGTTTGTCGGTATCATTATTATCGCCTTCTCCATTTTCATTCAAAATAGCTTCTTCATCTTCAACCGCTTCTTTTCTAACCCTAGCAATGGCTGCAATTGAATCGTCATTCTTCAGATTAATAAGTCGCACACCTTGTGTGGCGCGACCCATGATCCTAAGTTCGGAAACCATCATGCGTATTAATACGCCTTTAGTGGTAATAATCATGAGGTGGTCGCCGTCGGCTACGGGCTTAATCGCAATAAGATCACCGGTTTTATCTGTAATTTTAATCGTTTTTACACCTTTTCCTCCCCTGCCGGTTACGCGATATTCATCCTCGCCGGTTTCTGGATCTACTATAAAGGATCTCTTTCCGTATCCTTTTTCAGAAACTACCAATATATTGGTTTCTTTGAGATGATCTTGCGCCACGATAATCATGCCTACAACTTCGTCTTTGGCACTTTCTAATTTTACACCTTTCACCCCTGTTGATGTGCGTCCCATATCGCGAACCAGTGATTCATTGAAACGTATGGCTTTACCTGATCGCTTGGCAATGATTACATCACAACTTCCATTTGTTAATTTAGCTTCTAGTAATTCATCATCTTCACGTACATTGATGGCATTGATTCCATTGGCTCTAGGACGTGAATAGGCCTCCAATACTGTTTTCTTAATGACACCTTTACGGGTGCACATCAGAATATAGTTTTGGTTAATATATTCCTCGTCTGTAAGATTTTTAACTGCTATATAAGCTTTCACCTTATCGCCTGGCTCAATATTAATGAGGTTTTGTATCGGGCGACCTTTGGATGCTTTATTGCCTTCGGGTATTTCGAATACACGCATCCAAAAACATTTTCCTTTTTCAGTAAAATACATCAAATAGGCATGAGTATCGGCTACAAACAAATGCTCAAGGAAGTCCTCATCGCGGGTACTGGATCCTTTTGATCCCATCCCACCTCTCGACTGAGCTCTATATTCGGTAAGTGGCGTACGTTTAATGTATCCTAGATGTGAAATTGTTACAACCATGGGTTCGTCCGCTATAATATCTTCTATACGGAAATCGCCTGCAGCATAAACAATTTCAGAGCGGCGTTCATCGCCGTACTTTTCTTTCACTTCCAGCATTTCGTCACGAATGATTCCCATTCTGATATCACGCTTGGCCAAAATTTCTTTCAGCCAGGCAATTCGCTTCATGATTTCGTCAAATTCTTCTCTTATTTTGTCTCGTTCCATGCCTGTGAGGCGCTGCAATCTTAGTTCGAGAATGGCTTTGGCCTGTATTTCACTCAGCTTAAAATTCTCTATTAAGCCCAATTTGGCTTCATCAGGATCGGAAGATTTGCGAATCAAGGCAATAACTTCATCTAAATGATCAAGCGCAATCAGATAGCCTTGCAGAATGTGGGCACGTTTTTCGGCCTGATCAAGTTCATATTGTGTGCGCCGCACTACAACTTCATGACGATGATTTACGAATTCTCGTATCATGTCTTTAAGGTTGAGAAGCATTGGACGACCTTTCACTAAGGCAATATTATTAACACTAAATGAGGATTGTAGCGGAGTGTATTTAAATAATTGATTTAACACTACATTGGTTACAGCATCTCGCTTAAGTTCAAATACGATACGCAATCCATTACGGTCCGACTCTAATCTAATATCGCTGATTCCCTCAATTTTCTTTTCGTTCACCAACTCGGCTGCTTTTATCTGCACTTCAGCCGGATTTACTTGGTAAGGTACTTCGGTAACTACAATTTGCTCTTTGCCATTCGAGAGGATCTCTACATTGGTTTTGGCACGCATAACGATACGTCCACGCCCTGTTTCGAACGCCTGTTTTACGCCTTCGTACCCGTAAATAATTCCACCCGTTGGAAAATCGGGTGCTTTCACGTATTGCATCAGCTCATCCACTTCAATCTCTCCGTCCTTCTGAATAAATGCAATAATGCCATCAGCCACTTCGCGTAGGTTGTGAGGTGGCATATTAGTAGCCATACCCACAGCAATACCACTGGCGCCGTTTATAAGCAAGTTCGGTAATTTGGATGGCAAAACAGTAGGTTCTTCCAGCGAGTCATCAAAATTGAGTCGGTAGTCAATCGTATTCTTATCAATATCACTCAATAGCTCTTCAGCTGTTTTTTTTAAGCGCGCTTCCGTGTAACGCATGGCTGCAGGGCTGTCGCCCTCCATCGAGCCAAAGTTGCCTTGCCCATCCACCAAAGGGTAGCGCAAGCTCCAGTCCTGAGCCATCCGCACCATGGCATCATACACCGAACTATCACCATGAGGGTGATATTTACCAAGCACCTCCCCTACTATTCTAGCCGATTTTTTATAAGGACGATTCGATAATACGCCAAGGTCGAGCATGCCAAAAAGCACCCTGCGATGCACAGGTTTTAGCCCGTCTCGAACGTCAGGCAAGGCTCGGGATACAATAACAGACATAGAGTAATCTATGTAAGCTGTTTTCATTTCCTCTTCTATGTTAATGGGAATGATGCGTTCAGCACCCGAATCTTCCAAATTTTGTTCTTCTGCCATTTCGTCTTATAAATTAATATTGCATTATTTTTGATATGCCTCTTTTAAAGAGGTAGCGAAATTACATAAATTGCAGGTTCGATGTAAAAGAAATAGTTAACAATTTATGTACTTTTTCCAACAAAATTCTGTTGAAAATAAAACATGGGGTTGTGGGTTGTTGTTTAATATTGATTTACATTTGAAACGTCTGTAACCTTTTCATGTATTTTTGCATCAAATAGTGTTACAGTAAACAATAGAGATATCATGGAAGCAAGATTTTCACCACGGGTAAAAGAGGTAATAAGCTACAGCCGTGAAGAGGCAAGTCGCTTGGGACATAATTATATTGGTACTGAGCATTTGGTGCTCGGCATGATACGCGAAGGCGAAGGCACTGCCCTAAAGATACTAAAAGGGCTAAAGGTTGATTTAGAGGGATTGCGACAGGATTTGGAAATGGCTATTCAACCCTCAGGCAGCAATAAAGTGTCAATGGGAGATTTGCCTTTACTGAAACAAACTGAAAAAGCATTTAAAGTTACATACTTGGAAGCTAAATTATTGAAAAGCAATACGATTGGCACTGAGCATTTGCTTTTGGCCATCCTAAAAGACGAGTCCAGTTTGGTTACCCAATTACTCAACAAATTACATGTAACACATCAGGTTGTAAAAGAAGAAATCGAATATATGATGAGCGAAAATCCTAGGGCTGAGTTCCCTAACAATCCGTCAGACGACGATAATGAAGAAAGTGGCAGCCCTTTTGGTCAACCCAAAAAACCTGGCGATTCTAAATCCAAAACGCCTGTTTTAGATAATTTTGGTCGCGACTTAAGTAAAATGGCCGAAGATGGAAAACTTGACCCTATTATTGGTCGTGATAAAGAAATAGAACGAGTAAGTCAAATTCTGAGTCGTAGAAAGAAAAACAATCCCATTTTGATTGGCGAACCGGGTGTTGGAAAATCAGCTATTGCCGAAGGTTTGGCTTTACGTGTTGCACAAAGAAAGGTTTCTCGTGTATTGTTTGGCAAACGAATCGTTTCGCTTGATTTGGCATCGTTGGTCGCGGGAACCAAATATCGTGGTCAGTTTGAAGAACGAATGAAAGCGTTAATGAATGAGCTTGAGAAATCGCCTGACGTTATCCTTTTTATTGATGAAATTCACACAATTATAGGTGCCGGTGGCGCATCAGGTTCATTAGATGCATCCAATATGTTTAAACCGGCTTTGGCACGTGGCGAAATTCAGTGCATCGGTGCTACTACTCTCGACGAATATAGGCAATATATTGAAAAAGATGGTGCACTAGATCGTCGTTTTCAAAAAGTCATGATTGAGCCTACTACCGAAGAGGAAACCATACAGATTCTAAATAATATCAAAGAGAAATACGAAGATCATCATAATGTTAACTATACGGAAGATGCCATAAAGGCATGCGTGTCACTGACAACTCGCTATGTTACGGATAGATTTTTACCAGACAAAGCCATTGATGCTTTAGATGAAGCAGGCGCACGTGTGCATATCACTAATATTAAAGTTCCTAAAGAAATTGAGAATATCGAGAAGGAAATTGAGGCAGTAAAAGAAGAGAAGCTCCGCATGGTTCGCATCCAGGATTTTGAAAATGCTGCTAAGCTTCGCGACAAAGACAAATCACTGTCCGACAAACTAGAATCGGTAAAAAAACAATGGGAAGAAGAAAGTCGTTCTCATCGTGAAACTGTTGGCGAGGATGATGTTGCAGAGGTTGTGGCCATGATGACTGGCATTCCGGTTCAAAAGGTTTCACAAACGGAAAGTAATAAGTTGGCTAAACTTGGCGATTTAATTACAGGAAAAGTGATCGGACAGGATGATGCTGTTAAAAAGATTGTCAAAGCCATACAACGTAATCGAGCCGGACTAAAAGACCCCAATAAACCCATTGGCACATTTATTTTCTTAGGCCCAACAGGTGTAGGAAAAACACAATTGGCCAAGGTTTTAGCCAAAACCATGTTTGATAGTGAAGATGCATTGATTCGCATTGATATGAGTGAATACATGGAGAAATTTGCCGTGTCTCGCTTGATTGGCGCACCTCCCGGTTATGTTGGCTATGAAGAAGGCGGACAACTTACAGAAAAAGTACGCCGCAAACCTTATTGCGTTGTTCTTTTGGACGAAATAGAAAAAGCCCATCCAGATGTATTTAATCTTTTATTGCAGGCATTGGACGATGGTATCCTGACGGATAGTTTAGGTCGCAAGATTGATTTCAAAAACACCATCATTATCATGACATCCAATATTGGAAGTCGCGACCTCAAAGAATTTGGCGCAGGTGTTGGCTTCAAAACCAGCGCACGTACCCAACAAGCAGATGATCATACTAAAAGTGTTATCCAAAACGCATTGAAACGTGCTTTTGCTCCAGAATTTCTGAATCGTATTGATGATATCATTCTCTTCAACTCCTTGTCGCAGGAAGATATTAACAAAATTATAGATATTGAATTGGCTGGATTGATCAAGCGTATTGAAGTAAATGGATATTTACTTAAAATTTCTGACGAAGCCAAGCGTTACATCGCTGAAAAAGGATTTGATGCGCAATTTGGCGCTCGTCCGCTTAAACGTGCTATCCAAAAATATGTGGAAGATCCGCTGGCTGAAGAAATTATTAATGCGAAGCTGATGCCCGGTGATACGATACAATTAGGATTGCTTGATGGTGAAATTAAAATAAAAATCACCAAACCTCGAAAGAAAAAAACTGAAACGGATGTCGAACCGGATGGTGGTGATCAGCCAATAGAGTAATTCATCCTACAAGCGCATTTTGGCACTGATTCCATAGAAGTCATTTGCACCAAATGGTGTTAGTTTTAATTCTACGTTTTTCTTCTTACCTAAGAAAAATGGTTTTTTATGCATTACCGGAATTAAATATCCTACAACACTTCCCCAAAAAGCGCCGTGAATAACATCTGTTACAAAATGCGAACCGGCATTTACCCTAAGTATGCCGGCTATAGTGGCCATTGATAAGGACAAGGACCAAACAGCCCATTTTCCTCTGCTGTTAGGAAATATATCGCTGTATGTTTTTGAAATAAATACGGCACACATAAATGCAGTAGATGTATGACCTGAAATATGCGATTGAAAATCACTATTCCCTATATTTCCGTTGTTGTTCGCTAAAAAAGAAGATCCATACACGTAGGGTCGGGGGCGAGATAGGTAATTTTTGAATGAATAAGTAATTCCTAAGTTCCAAACGAAAGCTTCAGCATACATGGCTGCAAGGGTTCCCCACTCTTTAAGACGAAATCGGGAAAATATGCCGGTTGAAAGAATTCCAGAACCAACAAAACTATATTGAATAACATCACTAGCCGTTTTAGATGCCCCATCTTGGCAGTAAACAGCAAATCGATCTATCGGATTAATATTTGAAGGGTCGAGTAATGCTACTTCAGCAGCCGAGAGTTTATTGATAGGCCCCATGGCTAGTGGCACAACAGCTAATATCGTTCCGCCTACAGCTATGCCTAAATCCTTTTTCCAATTTAATCTATATGGAAAATCCGAATCAATCCCTACCCTTCTGCGTATCGGATTTTCTATAGGGCTTAACATATACTCTATCTGTGATTGTCGAAGAGCAGCACGTTGGTGCATATCATGATAGAAGTCCTGCGAATAAGATACAGTGCTTATGATTGATAGTAAACAAATTAAAAAAAACGAATGAAAGATATTTCGCAATTGCATGACATAATCTTAGTTCAAAGATAATTCAAAATCGTTTGATTGAATGAAGAAAGCGCATATAGTTTTGAATAAATCATGTATTTTTGAAGCGGATCAATATTATGCGTCAATCAGTCAAATGTCTTTTTTTTATTACATCAGCAATCATTCTATTGATTGGTTGTAAGGTTAACTACAGCTTGTCAGGCGCATCAATCCCCGACAATGTTAAAACAGTATCAATAGAATATTTTGAAAATCAGGCAGGCCTCACAAATCCAAATTTTCCACAAATCATTACCGAAGCTTTACGTGATAAGTTTATTTCTCAAACACGACTTAAACTTGTGAATACTGATGGGGATGTGCATTTCAGAGGTGTCATTACAGGATATCAATCAACGCCTGTTGCACTAACCGGCAATGATCAGGCATCACTCAATCGGCTTACGATTTCTGTAGGCATAATCTACGAAAACAAATATGACGACAGCCAAAATTTCACCCAATCTTTCTCACGTTTTGCTGATTTCTCAGCAAGTCAAAACCTATCTGCTGTTGAGGATGCACTCATGAATGAAATATCAGGCCAATTGGTACAGGATATATTCAATCGTGCATTTCTGAATTGGTAATCAATATTCATCGAGGCGAAATTTTTCTGAAATGACTATCCCCTTCTCTGATTCTGTAACTAATGCACATTCGCAGTCGGGGTCATGCTCGAAGAATAATATCGTTTGATTTTTGGCTGCATAATTTAACACCTGCTGCTTTTCTTTCATCACATCCAGTGGCCTAATATCAAAACCCATTACGTATGGAATTTTGATATGATGCTGTGATGCCATTAAATCTGCCATATACCAAACTTCTGTATCTTTATACCTGATACGGGGCAACATCATGGCATCTGTATGCCCATTAGCAAACATGTTATGCCACCCAGGTAGCCATTCTCCTTGCTCATGAATCATGTGTAATTGCCCTTGCGATTCAATCGGTTCGAAATTCTCTTTCAAAAATGATGCTTTTTCTCTCGGATTTGGATACATAGCTGCCTGCCAATGCATTGGATTAGACCATACTTTTGCCTGCTTGAATGCGGGCAAAAATCCATTACGGGCTGAATCCCACTCTAAAACGCCACCACAATGGTCGAAATGCAAATGGGTGAGAAATATATCGGTAATATCATCACGATGAAATCCGACTTTGCGAAGAGATCTGTCTAAACTCTCATCACCATGTAAATGATAATGAGAAAAGAATTTAGTATCTTGTTTGTTTCCAATCCCTGTATCTATCAGTATTAATCGGTTATTATCCTCAATAAGCAAACATCGCATAGCCCAGCGACAGAGATTGTTTTCATCGGCCGGGTGAATTTTATTCCATATGGATTTGGGAACAACCCCAAACATTGAGCCACCATCAAGTTTAAAGTACCCTGTTTGAATGCTATATAGTTTCATTATATAAATTATGTGTTCAAAAATAAGGTATAACTGTGAAAATAATCACTCAAAATGCATAAATACTAATTCACGTAATTTTGAATAGGTTGAATTTCTTAGCTTTATAATGCATGAATATAAATCACATCATACTATCAGGCCGAGAAATCTTAACTGAAGAATCCGGCTATTCATTGCTGAAAGATAATGCATACAGAATGATGTGGTTTAGTTCCGCCTCCTCTGTTCTTATTAATATATGGAAATCTGGTACTATCGCAATGAATACCTATGAGTTTATGAATGAAACACATGCTTTGGTACAATCCTTATTCACCCATAAGCCCAATTATATGATTACAGATCATCGTGAATTTTACATGCGTATTCAAGATGAGCATAAGGCGTTTACCTCCTATCAATTATCTCCTGTTATACATAAATCAGGTCTAAAGCGTGTTGGTATTATCCTAAATGATAACTTATCTTTCATGGCAGATGTGGAGGAGTTAATCGAAGCTGGAGACAATACTGCATCAGTCACGCCTCTGCAAATACAAAAATTTTCAACATTACATGATGCCCTTAGATGGAAATGATATGGCGGAAATTCAAACCTTAATTCATAATATCTATAAAGAAATTCTTTGGAATGAGGGTACAAAAACACTTGAATTTCATTGGGATGAAATAACCGACAAACTCGAATTTGAGGATTATATTCGTGAAACAAATGAATTTTCTGAATACATTACATCATTAAAACCAGTTAACATCATCATTTCGCAAGAATTTATGAAGTCGCCACTTTCTTACGAAATGCAAAATTGGTTTTTAACACAGCAAGCGCCTATTTGGTTACGTAGCAAACTGAAAAAAATTGCTGTCGTTCTCAATCACAATCTACATATTCAACATGCAATTGATAGTGTTGTAGAACAAGCAAAAGACATGTATGACACTATTCCACATTATCGTTTTTTTTCTGATATAGAATCTGCAAGACGCTGGATTACTCATTAGCATTTTTAAGATTTTATAGCATTCTGTTAATGTTCGGCTATTGCACGAAGAAATGCGCATCCATATATTTGTAAAAGTTCTTCATCATTACTAACCATCAGCCATGAATTATCGCATTTTCTTATTCGGATTGATTCTGTTTTTTTACAGTAACAATTACAGCCAAAATATTACGATTAGTGAGCCCACTATTTTGGTGCCTTCATCACTTGTGCCACAAACCATGAAATTAGGCAAATCCAACAATAATTGTGATGTGGTATGGCACGAAAACAAATACTATGTGGCCTTTCGAACAGCTAGTCATCACTTCCCCAACGCAAAAGCTAAATTATATATTATGAGCAGTGCTGATATGAAACAATGGCAAGAAGAATATTGTATTGTTCTTGGCACAGATGTTCGTGAACCCCGCTTCCTTTCATTTAATAACACCTTGTTTTTGTATTTTTTTGAAGGAAGTAAAAGTCCTTTCCGTTTTGATCCCAAACATGTTTGGATGGCTGAAAAAACAGATAATGGGTGGAAGCAAAATATTGTGGAAGGATTGGATGGATTTGTGCCTTGGCGACTTAAAATATACGACAATGATGTATTGCTTTCGGCCTATTGGGGAAAGGGATTGTATAGTAATCATAAAGGCGAATTGAGATTATTCCGTTCGGCAGATGGCAGAAATTGGACAGCCATTAGTGAGCAGGCACAGGTTAGTGTTTCTGGAGCTGAAGAAGGCGAATTTGAGTTTGATGAAGAAGGGAACCTGTGGGCATGTGTTCGTCTTGAAGGCGAAGGGGCTTTGATTTGTTATGCCGACAAAAACAATCTGCACGAATGGAAAACATTCTCTTCGAAAAGAAAATACGACAGCTCTTGCATGTTTCGCCACGGCGAACATATATATTTGTTGGCAAGAAGGAGCTTAGATGGCAATATTTCTAAGTTGCCAAAATGGCTTCCACATGATATTGTGAGAACATATAACCTAACGCGTTATAGCTTCACTCCAAAAACCACGGCTTTGTATCGGTTAAATACCACCACACGAGATTTTGATTGGTTAATGGATATTCCTGGCTGCGGAGATAATGCATTTCCGGCTATTGCACCATCCGGAGAAAATCAATATTATATTCTAAATTACTCAAACAATTTCGATAACCCTGACCAATCATGGTTCTTTGGACAGTTGGGCAAAACATTCATTTACTATATCACGATGACTTTTTCAGAATGATTTTTATTCAAACCTAAACACATCTTCAATCGTAAAATATCCTGTCCGTCCAAAGAGCCACTCCGCAGCCCTAAGCGCACCTACTGCAAATCCTTTTCTATTATGAGCAATATGTTGCAACTCTATATTGTCAATAGCTGATGAATATGAAACAAGGTGTGTGCCCGGCACGTGCTCAATTCTTTGTGAGGAAATCTGTAATTGATATGGCTTTACTTGATCGCCTGCTTGCCATTCAGATTTACTATGCAAAAAAGGTATTATCTCATTGGCCAAATGAATTGCAGTTCCACTTGGAGCGTCTTTTTTCTGAGTGTGGTGCGTTTCTGATATGCGGACTTGGTACTCTGGAAAATCGTTTAGAAGTCGTGCTGCATAACGATTTAATGCAAAAAACAAATGAACGCCGGTACTAAAATTTGACCCTGTTAGTAATGTTTTTGATTCATTTATGCATTGCTGTTTAACTTCTTCAAGTTTAGCAGCCCATCCTGTTGTACCACAAACCACAGGACGTTGAATATGAAAACAACGCCGAATATTATCTACAACCGAATCAGGCGATGTAAACTCTATTATTACATCTGCTTCCTTAAGCTTATCATCTGACAGTTCATGCCAGTTGCTCTTTGTTGCAATCCATACAATATCATGTTCCCGTTCCCTAGCCACGATTTCAATCTCTTTGCCCATTTTCCCGTATCCTATTAATCCTATTCTCATATTGCTATTTATTTGATGCTGTATTCTTAAACCTAATTTTAAAAGATAATCCAAAATATCCCACTTGAGAATGAGCCATAAATCCTGCGTCGGGATTTATAGATAAGCTAAGTTTTTTACTCACATCAAATGTGGAAAGATGAGCATCTACTGTAGCATCCACCACATTAAGCAGCCAAACTGCAGATCCTATAATAAACAACATGTCGCGTGTTCTACGATATGAATCACGCTGTGAAATCAATGCAGCATCAGAATAAATACCATCATATGCGGTTGGAATACCATTCACACGGTTGCGATAGGCATCCCTGAAATCAATATAATCCATATGATTAATGGCAGCAAAATAACCAATAGTGCCAAGTCCTCCCCAAACAATAGGCACTTTCCACCATTTGCGATTATACATTTGACCCAGTCCGGGCAAACAACCCGACATAAGTGCTGCTTTCCATGGTGTACGAGGATGTTTTAGTCGGTATTCATGTCTAAGCTCACGACGTATCATACGGCGTTCGGATCGTGTTAGAGTATCTTCAGTATGTTTCTCTTGAGTTGAATCTGAAATAATTCCACTTGATTTCCCTGCCACCTGGCTCGACGGAATAGAGGATGTGTCGGCATCAAGCAAAATACCATTATTAATTTGTGCATTCGAAATATAAGGAATGACCCCAATTAAAATAAGTAAAATGAAAACTAATCTCATGAAACCGTTATAGGATTAGCAAAAGTACATATTCCAGTTCACCTATCGAACATACAGATAGATGAAATGCATCAACCTTTTCCTTATTTTTTTGTTAATTTGATGCAATTATCCAAATTAAACTTAATCTATGATAGTGAAAGTACAATCATTACCCATCGTAATCACTTATGTGATTTTATTCAATGCCTGCCAATCTTCAGGGCCTTCCAAAACAGATAAGCCGGTCTTAACATCATCCGATTCTTTAGATATGGAATTAGAGAAGTCATTGTCATTGTTTCAAGCACTTCCCACTACTTCTGAAAATCCTGAGAATTTGCGTACAGAGGAAAAAGTAAAACTAGGCCATGTTTTATATTATGATACCCGGCTTTCAGAAAATAACAGCATTAGTTGTAATTCTTGTCATGATTTGAATATGTTTGGAGTAGATAGAAAATCCTTTTCACCCGGACATAAAGGGCAATTGGGAGGACGAAACTCCCCTACCACACTTAATGCATCATTGCATTTCTCACAGTTTTGGGATGGCAGAGCAAAAGATGTTGAAGAACAAGCCGGTATGCCAATTACCAACCCTGATGAAATGGCTATACCTAATGAAACGTATATGGAAAAACGATTGAAAGAAGCACCCATGTACAAAAAATTATTTTCAGAGGCATTCCCTGATGACAAAAATCCTGTATCGTATGGCAATTTAAAGAAAGCCATTGGCGCTTTTGAAAGAGAGTTGATTACACCTTCTCGTTTTGACAAGTACCTGAATGGAGATAAATCTGCTTTAAGTATAGAAGAAAAAAGAGGAATGCTGACTTTTGTAAAAGTGGGATGTGCAAGTTGTCATAATGGGCCATTGTTGGGTGGTAATATGTTTCAAAAGACAGGACTTTTTGGACGTATAGAGGATTATACAAAAAGCAAAAAACAAGATATGGGTCGTTTTGAGATTACAAAGAACGAATCAGATAAATTTGTTTTCAAAGTACCTTCCCTACGAAATATAGCAGAAACATATCCTTATTTTCATGATGGAAGCGTACAGGATTTGGGAGAGGCAATAAGCATTATGGGTAAAATTCAACTCAATAAAGAACTTTCAGAACAAGAAATTAGCGATATCGTATTGTTTATGAAGTCGTTAACAGGAGAGGTGCCGTCATTTGCCAAGGTCAAACCTGCTGAGTTGAACCCGTAATCATACACTCCTTGATGTTGAAGTAAGTTTCTCGGGATAAAATACATGATTATTTTTGACCATTTCTCTTAGTATTACAGCAGGCCTGTATCGCTCTTCCATATACTGATGGTATATTGATTCCAACTGATCAACAACGACACGTATCCCTATTTCATCAGCCCAACTCAATAATCCTTTAGGGTAGTTCAATCCAAGAGTAACCGCCAAATCAATATCATTTCGACTCGCAATATGGTTTTGATATAAATGCGCTGCTTCGTTTATTAACATCACCAAAACACGTTGAGAGATGCCATTTCTTATTTTAAAATCAATTTGAGGATGAATGATTTTACCATCTGATGAATAGGCATAATACCCTTTACCTGATTTTTTACCCAACCATCCAGCTTCAATCATTCTTTTTTGTAGAATTGTCGTGCGGTATCGGCTATCATAGCCGGTTTCACGAAAAATTACTTCGCTAACAGCATAATTGATATCATTACCAACAAAATCCATCAGCTCAAAAGGTCCCATCTTAAACCCCAATTGCTTAATAGATTGGTCAATTTCATAAAAAGTGGACTCTCCTTCTTCAGCAATGCGTAACGACTCGAGATAAAATGGCCGAGCAATTCGGTTCACAATAAATCCAGGGCAATCTTTTGATAAAATGCTGGTTTTACCCCATTCTTGCATTAAATTTTGAGCTTTTTCAATCCATATAGGAGAAGTTGCTAAGCCGGGAATTATTTCTACAAGAGCCATTTGGTGTACAGGATTGAAAAAATGCACACCTAATACTCTTTCCGGATGCAAACATGCCGAAGCAATGCCTGTAACCGACAAAGAAGATGTATTCGTTGAGAGGGGTATTTCAGAGCCCACAATCTCAGATAACATTTTGAATAACATCTTTTTAGATTTCGCATCTTCAATAATAGCTTCAAAAACCCAATCCGCCTGACCTAAGACATCCATACGATTGATAAAAACAATTCGATTGCGTATTAAATTAGATTCATCAGATGTAATTACACCTTTAGAAATTTGTTTTTTATGACTGATATCCAGCAATTTATAATATCTATCTAACGCACCAACCTCCGTATCAACCAACCAAACTTGATGACCATGCCTTGCAGCCAACTCGGCTATGCCGGTTCCCATTACGCCAGCTCCAACTACACCAATTTTCATAAGTTTTTTAATATTAAGTACTTGTAAACATTATTAGAATTATTGCTTCAATGATGTGTTATAATCCTGTAAAATGTGGATTTCTCTTCTCCAAAAAAGCCATAACCCCTTCACGATGATCTGCAGAAAGAGCTGCTTCTGCTTGAAGATAAGCTTCCATTTCTAATTGATCATCCAGTGAATTTCCCCATGAAGCATTGAAGGCCTTTTTGCATAAACCTAATGCCCGGGTTGGAAGCGTGGCTAATCTAATAGCCAACAATTCCGACTTTTCAATTAACTCATTGTCAGGAACAACTTGATAAATAAGTCCCATTTCCACGGCTTTATTTGCACTAAAGGGTTCAGCCAACATAGCAAGTGCCATTGCTTTTTGCATGCCCAAAATTCTGGGTAGAAAATAAGTAGCTCCACTATCAGGAATCAACGATATCTTGCTGAAAGCCAAAATGAAGTTGGTAGATTGAGCAGCTAATGTAACATCACAGACAAAAGCTAAACTTGCACCTGCACCTGCGGCGACACCATTAACAGCACAAATCACGGGCTTAGGAATTTCTCTGATCTTTGTTACAATGGGATTATACGTACTTCGCACTATCTCATCAATTTTTAAATCCTGACTATCAAGCACTTCTTTTAAATCCTGTCCAGCACAAAACCCTTTTCCTTCTCCAGTAATCAATAGTGCACGGACATTAGGATGCGTATTTGCATCATCAAGAGCACGCTGAATTTCTTCAGCCATCGGCATAATGATGCTGTTGAGTTGCTCGGGACGATTAAGTGTTAACTTGAAAACCCCCTTTTCAATTCTTACTTTAATAAATTGGTAATCATAAATCATAAAAGCACCAAAAAAAATAATTGAAAATCAATGAATTGTAAAATATATATAAAAAAATCACACACATGTGCAACCCAAATAAGGATAATCCTCTCTTGATAATAAACAACTGCTACACACACATGTTTTTCTAGAACACAATTCTCACATAGATTAGGTTAAGGGTTGAGAAGCCGACAGTGCCCATCTGTCGGCTTCTCTTTTTTAAAATAATCTCAAAATATAAGGAACAAAAATAATCATTGCGGTAATCAAAGCAAACAAAGCAGCTATCAACACTGCGGCAGCGCTTACATCTTTAATATATCGCGCTTTATCACTCCACTCGGGACTAATCCAGTTAACAATCTCTTCTATCGCCGAATTAATCATCTCTGTCATCCAAACTAAACATACAGCAAGAAATAGTAAAATCCACTCAATAGCAACTATATCAAATCCGACACCTAAAAATATGACAGCTAATGTAGATAGGGCATGAATCCAAGAATTAGGTTGTTTATTAAAAAAAGCGACACAACCATCTACGGCAAATCGTATGCTATGCATACGCAACAGAAGCCAGTTCCGGATTTTCATGACTACACTTTGATAACCACTTTAAGGTTAAAGAGTCGAGGTGTGAGATAATTAGGTACCGCATATTGCCGGTTTGAAATATCGCGAACCCAAGTATAAGAAACTGTATTATTGAGATCAATTAGGTTAAACACTTCAAAACTCACCCAAAGTGAGCGAATATGATGCATAAAGCTCTTGGCTTTCTTAAATTTTCTATCTGGCTGAAGGATAACATAAGAAAATCCAATATCTACACGACGATAAAAAGGAGCACGTAGGGTATCAGAGTAACGATTGTCATTAGGTGGTCCAAAAGGCAGCTGAGATCCGAATAACAGGTTCAGATGAACGCGAATGGGTTTAAAGAAAGGAATGTGGTCTTGAAAGAAAAGTCCAAGTGTAAATCGCTGATCAGTTGGTCGAGGGATGTATCCTGGGAAAACGGTATCGCCATTATCTTTGAGATAAAAATCTCCAATGATGTCCTCTTGGGTTTGCATCACACTTAGTGTGAGCCATGATTCAAGCCCTTCAACAAATTCGCCTCCAAGTTTCACATCTATACCTGCAGCATACCCACGAGCATTGTTATTCGCATAATAACGAATGCGAACATTATCGAGTTCGTAGGTGTTGAGGTTTTCAAGGTGTTTATAATACACCTCAGTTACAAGTTTAAATGGGCGTTTCCATATATTAAAGTTATAATCAAACCCCAAAACGGCCTGAATAGATTGTTGGGCTTTTACTTGTGTATTAACTATTCCATTTAAATCACGCAGTTCACGATAAAAAGGGGCTTGGTAATATATGCCACCTGCCAAACGAAACATCATGTCGGGCTTCCAGTTTGGCTTCCAAGACAGCTGAATACGAGGACTAAAAAGCCATTCATTATTCAAATCCCAGTATTGAGCACGAATACCTGCTTGTAAATTAATACGAGCTGAATCAACATACCAGGTAAATCCTTGCTGATAATAGGCCATTACTCGGTTACTGTTAAGCTGAATTGTTGATTTTTTAATATCCTGCAACATGATTTGCCCTGTATCAGAAGGACCGAAATAAGGTATCAGATACCCCGAAGAATCAAGCAGGTTCCATTCATCAAGTTTATCTTCTATCCGCTCGTGTTGATAACGAACACCCCACTGAAAACTCATGCTATTTCTAGATCCAGGTTTCTTAGATTCGCGATAAATTCGTGATTTGGTTTCGGCATTAATCACGGTGGCTTGTAATTGATTTCGTGCATGGTTCAGGAAACTCCCAATACCAACAGTGTTTACAACTTCGCCGAAGTTAGGATTGGTCATATCCGACTCAACTTCTCCCAAATAATATTGGCCTAGAATGTCAAACTTCTCACTCTCTTTGGTGTGATACACACTCCCTATCAACTTATGAAAGCTGTTTTTATTGGGTTTGTATGTAAAAGTCAGGGCACCGGATGTAACCTGAAATCTGGTAATTTCCTGACCATCGAAATAGACATTAAGTTGCTTGGCTTGCTGCACATGACCAAAAGTAGTGGTACGATTTTCCGGAATGATGCGATAATTGTTATCGCTGTATGAGGCCATCAATGCCACCTCAAATTTTTCAGTGGCATCATAGCTAACCAACGACTGAAAATCAAGGAAATCGGGCTTATATTCCCCTTTAGTATCCATACCGCTCAGAATATAGTTGTTGGATTTATAGCGGAAACCAATGTTATACTTAAGGCGATTTTTAATAATTGCATCTTCTACATGGAGGTTAACACCTAAAAAACTAGCCATAACAGTTGCACCAAATCTAACAGGTTTTCTATAAGTTATATCCAGTACACTTGACATTTTATCACCGTATTTAGCTTCAAAGCCGCCAGAGCTAAAGGAAATACCCTGAATCATGTCAGGATTGATAAAACTCAATCCCTCTTGTTGTCCAGAACGAGCTAAAAATGGACGATATACTTCCACATCATTGACATAAATCAGATTTTCATCAAAGTTCCCACCTCTAACTGAATAACCGGCACTCAATTCGTTATTAGTGGCAATACCCAACCCTGCAGTTTTCAGCAAGGCCATCAACGGATCTCCTGGCGTTGCAATAACCTGTATGTTGGATGGATCAATTTCAATCATAGGAAGTTCCCTGTTTTTCTCTTCAGTATAAGTAAACTCCCCTATTAAAATGGATTCAAGTTTTAATGTAAATGAGTGAGTTGTGCCAGGCAGAATAGGCTGTGTTGTATATACTTTAGGACGATAAGCAATATGTCGAATTGATAGCGTTACTTCTTCGTGAGCTGGAACGGTTATTAAAAAACTTCCCTTTTTGTCAGTAACAACACCTTTTTGATCACCAATAGAAATGGTTGCATCTTCAATCGGTGTTCCGTCTTCTGCTAAAATTCTTCCTGAAACTAAAGCCGTTTGTTGCGACCAAAGTGTATGGAAAGAAAGAAAAGCCCACCCTATTAAAATAAATTTATACAAAATTTTGCTCTTCAAAACCTTCTCTTATTTTTCAAATGATAACGAAAAAATCCAAAAGTACGCATTTCTAACGAAACTATTAGCCCAACTAAGCATAGATAAGTTATTCAATCGTTTTTTTTAATAACTCTGAATTCATATCTAATAATAAAGCAGCTTCTCCCCTATTTTTGTATGAGAATTATTGGCCAAATCATGAAAAAGTTACCTGATCAGTATTCAAACCATAAGATTTGCAAAAGCAAATCCATTTCATCTATGATTTGTTGCAATATACCTCATATTTACAATATGTTTGATGTGCAGGACTCGCATACTGCTCAACTAATCAGTTTAACTAACATGTCTGATGAAACATATAGGTATTCCTTACTTCAAGAGCCAGAGTTGCATATTCACACATCCCATCACACATGTATCAAATTTCGATATGATGATATTCCTGATTTCAATCATGAAAATGATAACATACTTCGACCTGTTTTCAACCTGATTCAAAATATCAAAATGCATGCAGGAGTATTGCAGGGTGTGTGTATAGATTTGGATTATGATTTTCTCAATACAGATATTAGAGGCAATCAGGCAGTGCTTGCTCTACTTCTCAAGATTTATATTGAACATAATAATCTGCAATCACATACCATTCTCTCAACAGGTATCTCCTTTGGCGATATTGAAATCATACTGAATGCGCGTCCCCATACATTATTATATCAAAAGGAATACGAAGTGCCACAACACATTCCTTTTAATAGCAGCCCCTATCAACTTATAATTATTGATACACAAATCTCCAATACATACTCAACACAAATTCACAAAAAGAGTAAAGCGCAAAGTGATGAAGCACTAAACTTACTTAAAAAACAATTTGAATATGAATCTTTATCGATGGTGCCATTGAACACATTGCAATATATCAATGATTATATGCTTATAAAAAAGGCGCGTCATATTATTACAGAGCAGATGCGAATCAACACAGCCGTTGAATTGCTTAAAAATGGGCAACTTGTTCCAATTGGTGAATTAATGTTTCATTCGCATGCATCACTACGCAATGATTGGGACTTTATTATACCTGAAGCAGATTATATTGTAAACTTTACACGAAATCATGAGGCCGGATTAGGCGCCCGATTTTTATACAACAATCATCCTGTTTCGATATTGGCTCTTGTACACGAAGCAGGATTGGATAAATATACTGAAGAACTTCAGAGATTTTATCATAATCAAACCGGAACTGCATGTATTGTTAGAACTATTGAATCAGCAAACGGGCTATTGTATTCTTAAATCAAGCAATATGAATATATTATTTATCGACACATTGCCTCCTTATACTCTCGAAAGCAGGTTCATTCAAGCAGGTTTTCATGTATTCCATTTTACTGGTTCTGACAAACATGAATTGTTTCAAACCTTAAACAAATATGATGGCATTGTGATTCGTAGCAAATTTGTGATAGATGCTGAATTCTTAGATTATGCACCCAATTTAAAATTCATAGCCAGAGCTGGTGCCGGCATGGAAAATATTGATGTGATTGAAGCAGAAAAAAGGGGCATTCGATGCTTCCATTCCCCTGAAGGAAATCGCGATGCAGTTGCAGAACATGCAATAGGGATGTTACTAATGCTATTCAACCGCCTACATATCGCAGATGCTGAAGTTCGAAAGGGAAAATGGCAGCGTTTTGAGAACATGGGTCGAGAAATTATGGGAAAGACGGTAGGAATTATAGGTTATGGGAATACCGGATCTAGTATGGCTAAAAAACTACTTGGTTTTGATGCCCGTATCCTTGTATATGATAAATATAAATATGGATTTGGTAATGAGTATATTGTGGAGAGCTCAATAGAAGATTTGTTTAGTGAAGCCGACATACTTTCATTACACATCCCTCTTAATGCAGAAACACAAGGTTGGGTAAACGACTCATTTATTCAATCTTTTTCAAAACCTATTTATTTAATTAATACATCGCGTGGCCCCATTGTACAAACAGGTGCTTTATCAAGAGGAATCCAGAATGGTCAAATTTTAGGAGCTTGCCTCGATGTTATTGAATATGAATCGCACAAATTCGACAGCCCTTCTTCCCATCAGCATCATCCAGATTATCTGTTTCTGATAAGTTCTGAAAAAGTTGTAATGAGCCCACATATTGCAGGATGGACACATGAATCTTTTGCAAAGATGAATGAAATATTAGCTGAGAAAATTTTCCGATTCATTGGAGAAGTATAATAAAATCAACATTTTTTAACATTTAACAAATAACTTACACTATTCTAAATAATCGTTGCGTTTTAAATATAAATCCAAGTTTTATGAAACGTAACCTGTTATGGCTCGTTGTCTTGCTGGCCTTTGGTTTCAGCTCCTGCCAAAAAGAAGAGGATGACAACAACAACAACAACACTAACCTATTCTCCACAACAGAAGACATGGCACTATCCGAAAACCTGTTTTCTGACATCTTCACCCAAGTTGGTGATGCTGCCAATCAAGCCCAGGATTCGTTAGGTCGTATCCAACTCACGACTGTAAATTCATGTGCCACTTTAACCATTTCAGCGTTTGATTTGTACACATGGCCTAAAACATTGACCTTAGATTTCGGCACAACGAATTGTTTAGGAAATGACATGCGTTACCGTAGAGGTAAAATCATTGCCCAAGTTACAAACTGGTGGAAGGAGCCGGGTTGTGTGGTTACCATCAATTTCGATCAGTATTTTGTTAATGATCATCAAATACTGGGTACAAAAACCATTACCAATTTGGGACGCAATGCCAATAATAACTTGGTGTATCATTTAAGCTATCCCGATGGGCAAATTGTAAAACCCAACAATGGTGGCACGATTTATTGGCATACGGAGCGTGATCATGAATGGATTGAAGGCGAAAACACATTATTTCATCCATGGGACGATGTGTATTTAGTTCGCGGGACAGCTGGAGGCACATCAGCCAATGGAACTAATTTTCAAGTCGAAATTGTTCAGGATTTGAATGTATTAATTGGTTGTCGCTGGATACGAGCAGGCGTTCTGAATGTGCAAATAGGCAGTTATCCTACAATCAGTATTGATTTTGGAGATGGAACATGTGATGCCAATGCGACAGTTTATTTCTTCAATCAACAACAGCCCATTTTCATGAATTAACTAATGCAACTGTAATGCAAAAAATGGGGGTCTCTTATGGGATTCCCATTTTTTTTATGTTTGTAAAAAAAAACATGCGGGCATTAATTCAGCGAGTATCCGAAGCAAGTGTAATCATAAATAAAAAGGTAAAAGCTAAAATACCTGAAGGCATGTTAATTTTTTTAGGTATTGAAAATGATGACACCATTGAAGACATAACATATCTGACTTATAAAATCACTAGGATGCGGATATTTGCAGACAAAGATGGAAAAATGAATCGCTCCATTCATGAAATAATACCTGCACGCATAATGGTAATCAGCCAATTTACACTTTTTGCAGATAGCCGAAAAGGCAATCGGCCTTCCTTTGTTCGTGCTGCTCGTCCGGAATTTGCAAGAATGATGTATGAGATGTTTATTCTTCAGTTAGAAAAAGAAACGAACAACCCGATTGCATCTGGAGAATTTGGTGCCGACATGAAAATTCATTTGGTAAATGATGGACCTATAACCATTTGGTTGGATAGCAAATTACGAGATTACTGAGAAGATTTAACATTTTTATTTCTACCGCAAACGATAAAGCCGTTACATTGCAATAAATTGCACTGAGATGTCGCAGATAACCATACCTATAGATATTGTAAATATTGAAGATGAAGGATTTCATTTGCTTGTAAGAGGGAGTATTAACGATTTGAATGCTGTTTTCATCTTAGATACAGGAGCTTCAAGAACGGTGTTAGATTTGGGTAGCTTGCACCTATTTCAAATTGACGAACCCGCTCATCGTAGTGATGTTCATTCTACAGGGCTTGGAATTAGTGAATTAGAGAGCTTTTATCTCGAATCGGTTCGTATTAGGTTGTTTGAGATATTAATGCATACGGAATTTGTTACCGTTATTAACCTGCAACATGTTCATGATGCATATAAGCGGCTTGGGCTACCCCGTATAGCAGGGATCATAGGCAGTGATTTGTTAGTTAAGCATAAAGCCGTAATTGATTTCGCCAAAGCCACGCTTACGGTTAGTGAATTATAATCAGTTAAGCATAACAACAAATTCAGGGATACCTTTTGCTTTTATCCATATCGCTGCAGCTGCATAGTTTTTAATAAATAAAAGCGCTTTAGAAGTAGGTTTAAAAAAATTCCTGTTGTGGGATGAATGATAAGTAGAATTTATATCCATAAAAAAACTTTTAATTTGCTTAGTAACGAATAAGTAAACAGTTTCGTATTGTAGGAATAAAAAAAATCAGCAATTTAAAGTGAAATAGAAAAGAGGAGTCAAAAATTACAAGCACTTCATCAAAGAGAGAATCTTAAAGACATAATCAAATAACATAGTCAAAGTATTACAACTTCAACAACTTAACAGATTCCAACTTTTTCCCATTTAAGCCCAATGTGAGATAATAAGTGCCAGAAGGCAAAGATGGTATTGATAAAGAGTAGGGAGAATGAATAGATTGGGATTGAGATGCAACGGTGCGACCATGGATGTCGGTCAGTTGCCAAAAATCAAAAGTTGCAACAGTTTGACTATCCCAACTCACTATCCATTGGTCATAAGCAGGGTTTGGATATGCATTTAAAAAACCATGTTGCAAAGAAGGGAGCGAGACGGCAGATGATTTATAGGCCAGTGCATATTCTCCTTTTTGTATCTGTTGAATATTGATGGTTCCAACTTTATCCGTAAGAGAACCCATGTTTTTGGAATAGGAAGGCCATTCTTGCCAGGCCGCATAAGATGAAGGGCGATACAGTAATAATAAGCTATCTTCAGTAGGGCCAATCAACAGATGATCCATATAACCTGCTGTTCCGCTGGTTTTTCCGTTATATGAAATAGTTGCATCGGCAGCGAATCCAGAAGGCCAAATACCATCAATTTTCCAATAACGCTGTGGCGAAATGGTATAAGTAGCTCCTGGGGGATAAATCTCATCAGCACCTACCCAATGATGCTCAGCTCTAAAAAAAACAGAGTCCGTTAATTGTGTAATATTGAGAATGAAATTGGCATGAGCGAAATTAATAGAAGTTGCCGATGTAATTACTTTAGAATCTGCAGTAACAGCATGGCTGATTTTTTCATCGGGGTCAACGATATAAAATATGGGATTAAAAGGTAAAATAATTTGAAAAGTATCCAAGTACCCATCAAAAACAACAGTATGCGTGATTTTATTCCAATTATCATCAAAAAAGTTAATATTCACAGGAACTTTACTACTATAAGAAGAACGTCCAGCAAGTTTTTGACGAGCAAAGAGCGTGACTATAAAATCAGAGCCGGAAGGTTGACTAAAAACAGAATCAATACCAAACCAAGGCCAGCCACCTTGAAAAATCCAATCGTTAAAGAAATCGGAAGCATTCATTCCAGTATAAGTAGAAACAGCATCACGGAATTGCCATGCATCAATATCCTGATAGGCATAAGTTAGTAATATATGATTCAATGCGCCAAAGAATAGAGAATCGCCGCAATAGCCACGAAGTGAGTGAACCATATCGGCACCTTTAGCATAAGTTGTAGTGCTGTATGTATGATTTTGAGGGATACCTGAGAGTGGCCAGTATCCATTATCATTAATATGCGCCAATTGAAGATTCTTTTTATGAGCATTTCGGACAAGGTTTTTATATGAAAGTTGGCCATATAAATGCTCATTAAAAACATATTCGCAAAATACAGCCATGCCTTCATTTATCCACATATCTTCAGCTGTACGACAGGTAACGAGATTTCCCCACCAATGATGTGAAAGCTCGTGCGCCATCACATCCTGATAGGTTGTGGTATTATTTGCAAGCAAAACAGGATAAGCAATATTTTCTGCGTGTTCCATGGCTCCGGCAGTCATAGGAACCAATGCATACCCTACTCGATCCCAGCGATAAGGACCAAATTGTTGTTCGAAAATATTAAAAGCATGATGAAGATTTACAAAAGAATTCTTCATTTTAGTTGTATCGGCAGCTCGGGCAGCCCAGATAACAGGTATTGTATCATTGGTTATACTTATATATTCTTTTTGAAGATACTCGTAATCGGCAACAGCAACAGATATAAGATAGGAAGGAATTGAACGACTCATTTCCCAGTGCCATGTACTTTTCCCTAATGTGGCAGGCGTTATACTTTGTAATATGCCACCACAAATTGCTTTTCGAGAATCTGTTGTTGTGATGTACAAAGTATAAGTACATCGTTCAGTAAAATTATCAAAACACGGGAACCATGTTCTTCCATAATTATGCGGAATACTTGACAAAGACACGCCAACGCTATATGCATAACTTCCTGAAAAGTAGAACCCTCCAAAATCAGGGTCGTGATGAGGTACTCCCTTATAAAACACTTCAAACTGAAAAGATTGCCCGGTATTAAAAACAGCAGGTAACCATACGTCGAAATATGCTGTTTGCTGTGTAAAGCTGAGATGTTGAGGTCCGATTTTAACAGAATCAACAGTCAATTGCATCAGGTCTAGTCGAATACGGTTAATTCCATTCACCTTGGCTTCGGCATATATAACGGCTTTCCCCTGTAATAATTGGCCTGCAAAATCACTGATGTCGAGATGAAGATCTGTATGCGTAATATCAATACTATCACTGCGAGTATCATATGTATATTGTGAAAAAACAGAAGCATATGTGAATAAAATCAATGCCATTGAAACAAGAGGGAAATATTTCATGAGAAAAAGAATTTAGGTCTAAAATACAAAAAATATCAGATTGAAAACGAAAACTGGAGGCGGATATTAATCCACATTGGGTTGAAAGCAAAGTTGCATACTGTTGATTTCGACAGCCGCCAGCGCCCCCATTCCATTTCTTCCTTTATAAACACATCCGTTATCAATTGCAATAAAAGGGTATTGGTCAGAGTTTACACAGTTAATAATAACCTCGGCAGGTACGGGAACATGACCATGAATAACCCGTTTCCCATGGGTTTTTTTCATGTCCACTTCAAAATTCCTAATCCATTTCATGGATTTTTTGTCCTCAAAAATGAATGATTCTTTGAAATTAAAACCAGCATGCACAATCAGAAAATTTGTTGTTTCTGCATATAATGAAAGGTTTCTCATCCAACTGATATACGAATCAGGGATTTGAGAAACCTGATTCGTATTAAAGCTATTGAGTGTATCCTTACCTCCAACCATGAGCCAGCTATCAAGGTGTGAATTTTTTCTGGTGAACCATTTTTTTTTCTCACGATAAGCTGAATCATAAGCATTTACAAGCATTTCCTCATGATTCCCTTGTAATGCATGTATTTGAATACCGTTGCTAGCTAATTGCCAGATATAATCAATTGTTTGACGGGAAGATGGTCCGCGGTCAATATAATCGCCTATAAAATAGATATGATCGTTTGAGGAAGGAATAATATGATTTTCGACCAGTGCTTGCAGGGTACGTGCACAGCCGTGTATATCGCCGATTACCCAGCTTTTCACAATATCATGCTTTAGATTTACCTTGTGCTGCAACCTCTTGTTGTCTTCTTTGAAGCTCGGCTTGATCAATCAAAAAATAATCATTCAAAAGATTTAGGTTATCATCGAATTCAAAAATGTAGGGAACAGCCGTAGGTATGTTAAGCTCAAGCACTTGATCGTGCGATAGGTTTTTCAGATGCATGACGATACCCCGTAAGCTATTGCCATGCGCTGTAACCAATACATGTTTGTGATTTTGTAATGAAGGATAAATTTCGGCTTCCCAGTAAGGCATAATACGTTGAATGGTTTCAGAAAGCGACTCGGTGGATGGTAATAAAGATGGATCAATTTTTCGATATTTAGCATCATGGATTGGATGTCTTTCGTCTGACGAATCGAGAGAAGGTGGGGCAATACCAAACCCTCGTCTCCATTGCTTCACCTGTTCATCTCCATATTTTGCAGCTGTTTCCGCTTTATTAAGCCCTTGCAATGTGCCATAATGTTTTTCATTCAAACGCCAAGTTGGCTGAACGGGAATAAACATTTGATTCATTTCTTCTAAAGTTAGCCAAAGCGTTTTGATGGCTCTTCGAAGATAAGATGTATGAGCTATACCAAAATCATATCCTTTTTCTTTGAGTAAAACACCTGCATAACGTGCTTCTGCTTCGCCTTTCTCCGTAAGAGGAACATCGGCCCATCCTGTAAAGCGATTTTCCAAATTCCATTGGCTTTGGCCGTGTCGCAACAAAACTAAATGTTTCATAATAATAATATTAGGACATTTATTAACATTGATATCATTAAAAAAAAGCAGAAAATAGTTATGTAGTTTATTTATTCATCATACTTTTGTGCAAATTAAATCATTTTATTATTCATTAACGTAAAATTTCTTAGCATGAAAACAAACTTAAACCTAAAATCGTTCGTGCTTTTATTAGTATTGAGTGTAATGGCAGTAACTGTATCGGCACAGCGACAGTACAAGCATCCTCGTATTAAAGTAAAAGCCAGCAAGATTGAGAACAAACAAGCCGAAGTAAACAAACCGGCCGAAGCATCACCTGTTTCATCGGTTATTCTTCAGGAAGAGCATATTGCTTCAAATGAAATCGCAAATGAAGAGATAGCTTTAGTTTCTACTGATAAGAAAGCTGAAAACAAAGCCAAAGTTAAATTTGTGTTTTCTGAGACGGCTAATGTTGTTAAATCCATGAAACATCCATTTGATTTTGTGAGTTTTTCAAACAAGATGAAAGAACACACTCGCCTATTAAAAGTGAAGGATGTGCAGAAAACAGCTATGGAAAAATGGCTGCTTATTGCTATCATTCTTTATGCCGCAGCTGTTGTGTTTATGATTTTGGCTATTGTTGGAGGATATGCAGTTTATAGCTATGGAATGTGGATAGCATTCTGGATACTATTTGCATTTGCAATTACCGCTGCAACCATTGTACTTGTATTAGGATTGGTTGGTGTAATTTAATCTTTATTGCATTATTAAAAAAGCCCTGCTATATTAGCAGGGCTTTTTTATTTATAAATAACTTAATTATGAAAAAAAATTACCTTATTCTCATCCTGTTGTTTGTGGCAACAACTTCTGTAAATTTGGTTGCACAAAAAAGAAGTAAACTTCCTCGTATTAAGGTGAAGGCAGAAACTCAATCTCAAACAGAAAGCAATCGTAACATTTCGCCATTATTCAACAACCCAATAGAAGAAAGGACGGTATCTCAATCATTTATTGAACCGATTCAAGAAGCCAATACAGAGATTGTATCTATAAACCATGAAGAAGAAAGAAATTATCAAACAAGACCAACAATAGTATTTCAGAAGCAGAAAAATTCTATTTCTGATAGCCAAGAATTGCCCGATATGCGGTTTCAAATTAATACATTACGCAATCACAACTCACTGCTAAAAGTAAAAGATGTAAAAAAAACAGCGCTTGAGCTATGGGTAATTCTGCTTATCGTATTTTATATTCTTGGATTAGCATTCACGATACTATGCGTGTTGGCCTTGCTACTTTGGGCAAATTACACCATGTTTATTGTGTTCTTGGTATTAGCACTTGTATTCTCATTAGCCGGCTCAATCATGCTCACTTTAGGTCAATTGGGTGTGATGTAGTCACTTGCTTTCTATCCATTGAATAATGCTATCATCCTTAGGTTGGATGTTGCTTTTTAGATGTCGAATGTATTGGCCATTTTCGTCAATCAGGAATTTATTAAAATTCCATGATACAGAAACATTTTCGATACCATTTAGTGATTTGTCTGTGAGCCATGCATATACAGGATGCAAGTTTTTTCCTTTTACTTCAATCTTTTCGAATAGTGTAAAAGAGACGCCATAATTTTTTTCACAAAAGGATATAATTTGTGACGCAGAGCCAGGTTCTTGTCCCATAAACTGATTACAAGGGAAGGCCAAAATTTCAAATCCGGAATTTTTATAGCTGTCGTAAAGTTCCTGCAATGATTTATATTGAGGGGTGTAGCCACATTCAGAAGCCACATTCACAATCATAACTTTTTTCCCTTTATATTTCGAGAAATCAACGCTATTGCCATCAATATCTGTGGCAGAAAGATCATAAAACCCCTGTTGAGAAAAAGAAAAAGAAACACTAAAAGCGATAGAAAAAGCAAAAATGATTGATTTCATAATAAACAAATTTGGATATACAACAATATTACGACCTTTGGGTTTAAAATAAGCAGAAATTAGCGAAAATGAAGATAGGATTTTATGGTGCAGCCATGCAGGTAACAGGAAGCAAGCACTTAATTGTTACTGAAGAGGGCAAGCGCATCTTGCTTGATTGTGGGATGTTTCAAGGACGTCGAAAAATTGCAGGCCCACTTAATCAGCATTGGGGATTTGAGCCCATGACAATAGATTGTGTAATTTTATCACATGCACATATTGACCATGCCGGCCTCATTCCCAAATTAGTTAAAGATGGATTCAGGGGTAAAATTTATTGCACATTAGCAACGTATGATTTATGCTCCATCATGCTTCCCGACTCAGCATATATTCAGGAAAACGATGCCGAGTATGAAAACAAGCGTCGAAGATTGGCCGACAAAAGGCCCATAGAGCCGCTTTATACAACTGAAGACGCATACGCTTGTTTGGATTATTTTGAAAAAGTGAATTATAGAGAGCCCGTATCATTGTTTCCCGGCGTTCAATTTACTTTTTATGAAAACGGACATCTACTGGGTAGTGCCACAACTACCATTGAATTAGAAGAAAATGGAAAAACACGCATACTAACCTATACTAGTGACATTGGCCGATGCAAGCCCAACATGCTTCGAGAGCCAGAACCATTTCCTCAATCGGATATAATAATTTGCGAATCTACCTATGGCGACCGGCTGCATGATGAAGATGAGTACACTTTGCAGGATTTAGTTCAGCTGGTACGCGAAACCTGCTTAGAAAATAAAGGCAAACTAATCATTCCGGCATTCAGTATAGGGCGCACACAAGAGATTATTTATGCCCTTGACTACTTATACAATACTAAAAAATTACCCCCCATTCATGTTTATATTGATAGCCCACTCTCTACACGAAGCACGTTTATATATAAACAGCACCTGTCACTTTTTAATCAAAGGATGCAAGATTATTTAAAAACCGATCCGGATCCATTTTCTTTTCCTTTTCTTCACTTCATTGAATCCGTTGATCAAAGCAAAAAGCTCAACACTTCAAAAGAGCCATGCATTATTATTAGTGCATCAGGCATGATGGAGGCAGGGCGGATCAGGCATCATGTTGCCAATCATATCGGGCATGCCAAAAACACATTGCTGATTGTAGGGTATTGTGAGCCGACAACCTTAGGCGGAAAGCTGATAGCCGGAAATAAGATTGTCAAAATTTCAGGTATTGAACATAAAGTAAGAGCCCGTATTGAATACATTCGTAGTTATAGTGGTCATGGCGATTATCGCGAAATGATACAATATCTTGATTGCCAAGATAAAAAACGTATTGAAGCCATGGTATTAGTGCATGGTGATTATGCTGCACAACTTGAATTTAAAACCCGTTTGCGACGCTTAGGTTATTCTAGAATTGAGATACCAGAACAAGGCGATTGGCTTGAGTTTTAATTCAAATTCAGAATGATGTTTGTATATTTGAAAAAAAACTATGTATCGACATCAAGAACTAAGCACATATCTTTCTCATATTCGATTAGCTGAAAAAAAGAGAATACAGCTTTCTGATTTCGATACAGAAGCAGCATTTAAATATATCAATAAAAACAAAGGAGAAGACCTGCTGGAAGAAGGCATTAAGCAATTGAATATTTCGCAGGACAAGCTCTACGCACACAATAGGTTTGGCGTATTGATTGTCTTTCAAGCTATGGATGCAGCAGGAAAAGATGGTGCCATTAAGCATGTGATGAGCGGACTTAATCCGGCAGGTGTTAAAGTACACAGCTTCAAAACACCTAACTCTTTAGAATTAGATCATGATTATTTGTGGAGGCATTATTTGGCATTACCATCAAGGGGTGATATTTGTATTTTCAACCGATCGCATTACGAAAATGTATTGATTACACGCGTTCATCCCGAATACATATTAAAAGAACAATTGCCCGGAATAAATCAGATTGAAGATATTACTGATAGTTTTTGGCAGCAAAGGTTTAAACAAATTCGACGATTTGAGCATAATTTGGTTGAAAATGGAATGGTTATCATTAAATTTTTTCTACATCTATCTAAAGAAGAGCAGAAAAAAAGATTTTTGGAACGCATCAATAATCCTCAGAAAAACTGGAAATTTTCTTTTACTGATGTAACAGAAAGAAAGTATTGGACAGCATACCAAAAAGCATATGAAGATGTTATTTCTGAAACAGCCACACCGGATGCTCCATGGCATATCATACCGGCCGATGATAAATGGTCGGCACGTCTTTGTATTTCTGCTGTTATAAACCAAACCATTGATAAGCTACCACTCACCTATCCTATTCTATCTGAGATGGAGTTGTTAAAACTTAAAGAAGCTGAGAATATATTACTCAGTGAGTAATGCTATATTACTTTACATCTATTATAACTATTCTTACAACATCTAAACCTGCTTTTAATATGTATATGCCAGAAGGGAAATCTGCAAGATGAAATGTTGCTATATTCTGATTAGGTTCTAACTGATATGAAGCACATTTTCGCAATGCATAATCAAATATTTCAATAGATGTGGCAGTTGAAATGTTTGGTAGCTCAAGCTGAAAAATACCATTATTGGGGTTAGGGAAAATCCGTATGGATGTCTGATTGTTTTGGGATTGCAAAACATTCAACGGATCAATAAATACATCTCTTCTCCAGTGATTTTCACCATTTCTAACCACATAAGCCCTATGAAAGGTTTCCTCAGATGCTATATTCAATATTGGCGAATACCATATTTCAGCTACAATGCTATCCGGCTTAATGTCAATAATACCATATCCATGTTGAAAGAATTCTGCATAAACGTGATTGGGATTAACATTGTTACTTCCTTGTACAAGCAATGGACCAGCTGATAAAGGAATACCGTATTCATCCATATTACCTCTGGTAATGCTGGAAGGAAGAAATTCGACAGCAACCGCTCCTTCACCTGTTTGAGGATTGTAAACCGAAAGTCCGTCAGGATCAGTGGTTAAATCGGTATAAAGTGTAATATGAGCATCCCCTGAAAGTACCATCACATTGTTGATAGATTGTGTGGCAAGAAAGTCAAAGAAATCAAGCCGTTCTGCTACATGTCCGTCCCAGCTGGAAGGGTCGAAATAGATGTCATTACCAGGCACATTCAGCCAATCAGGCAATCCAACAGACGACCATCTACCCATCATCTTTTGATTGCCTAATAATTTCCATGTAGCATTGCTTGATGAAATTTTGTATTTAATCCAGTTTCGCTGTACATCACCCCATGCAGACGGAGACGAGTTAATCGAATCCAGTCCGTTGAAAGTTTCAAAATCTGTCATCACAAGGGTTGCCAATTCTCCAAAGTCAAAACTTCTGTAAATAATATCCCATTGAAATGGTTGAGGCGTTCGAACGGGTGTCCATTCATGAAAGCTTTGCAAAGACCCTCTATATTGATTAGCTTCATTACCTGCCATATCGTGATTGTCCCAAACCATGATAAAAGGATGCATTTGGCGAGCATAACGTAAGTCAGGGTCTAAAAGATAATAAGCATGGCGAGTTCTGAAGTCATTAAGCGAAAGAGGTGGCTGTGGATAAGGATTAGGAACACGAATCTCCTCATCTTCATCTACAAAGTCGTAAATGTAATCGCCAAGATGAATGACCGCATCAATATCATTTCGTTCACCAATTCGAGCAAAAGCATTGAAGAATCCAGAATAGATACTACTGCAAGACATAATTGCAAATCGCAATGCTGAAACAGAGCCGACAGGTGCTGTTTTTGTTCGACCTGTAACTGAATAGTTGCCTTCGTTATCATGGAATCGATAATAGTAATATGTGCCGGAGTTAAGAGGCCCGGCATCAAACTTTATTGTATATGAAGTAGATGAATCAACAGAAAGGTTTGCAGTATATGCGATTGAAGCAAAGTTGGACTGATGAGAAACTTCTACAGTAATAATTTTGGAAGTACCCGGGCTAATGCCTTCAACATATGTCCATAATACGACATGCGACTCAGTTGGATCGCCGGATGCGACACCAAGTACAAAAGGTGAATGTATGGTATCAGCATACATCCGATCGGGTAAAATTATTTGTGCTTCTGCAGTAAAAACATTGAAAAACAAAAGCATAAGTAAGAAAAAATAAATCTGTTTCATGGGTGTAATATTAGAACTAAGATAGGATTAATGTTGACAAGTATTATTAAGTCATGATAAAGCGAATATAATATTTTTTGATTTAATTGAATTGTAGAATATAGCTAGAAATATACCTTTGTATTATGAATGTATATTTTGACAATGCAGCAACTACGCCATTAGCCAATGAGGCGATAGAGGCCATGAATGATGTGATGAAGAACTGTTATGGCAATCCATCTTCGGTGCATGTACACGGACGCAAAGCTAAGGCGCATATTGAACGGTCAAGAAAATCAATAGCACAACACTTCAACGTGCCGTCTTCCAGTATTTATTTTACGAGTGGTGGAACCGAGGCAGATAATATCGCTATTCGACAAACTGTTGAGATGTTTAGCGTAAGGCATATTATTACATCAAAACTGGAACATCATGCCGTTCTACACACAGCTGAAGAACTAGCAGAAAAAGGGCTGACAACCATATCGTATGTACATCATAACGGATTAGGGCAAATTGACATGAGTCATTTGGAAGAACTTCTATCTTCTATGCCTCATGCATTAGTTAGCTTAATGCATGCCAACAATGAAATTGGCACACGCATCTCATTGCGTGAAATAGGGAATCTTTGCCAAAAGCATCATGCCATTTTTCATTCAGACACGGTTCAAACGATAGGGCATTATAGATTAGATTTGAGTGCCACACCCGTTGATATGGTTGTGTGTAGTGCACATAAAATTCACGGACCGAAAGGCGTTGGTTTTTTGTATCTCAAACCTGGCATTACATTGCATCCATTAATTACAGGCGGAGCTCAGGAAAAAAACTTACGAGCAGGTACTGAAAACATCTATGGTATTGTAGGAATGTCAACAGCCATTGATTTAGCATATCATCATTTAACAGAGCATGAGAAACATATCAGGGATATTCGCAACTATATGAAATCTCAACTGATTCAACACATACCTGATGTTTCATTTCATGGAGACAGTTCAGATGATGGTTTGTATACTTTGCTAAATGTTTCATTTCCTCCTTTAATAGAACGAGATATGTTTTTGCTTAAACTTGACATACTCGGCATTTCTGCATCAGCAGGCAGCGCTTGTTCATCAGGGAGTCAAATCATATCTCATGTTTTAAAAGCCATCGAATCAGATGAAAAAAGACCTGCAATCAGGTTTTCGTTCAGTCGTTATAATACATACGATGACGTAGATAAGGCGATATCAGTATTAAACAAGCTCTATCAAAACCGAATTAATTAGGAATTTTCATTATTTCGAATGGGTCTTTCTTTGTTTCTAGACCCATAATTTCGCGTGAAGAAACATAAATAGTACGAGTAAGGTTGTCAAGAGGTAGGTCATTCGGATCAGTTCCAAAAGGATTTTCAATCTCTTCCGCTAAAATTTCAATACTTGTGAGAACATAAAAAACAAGCGTAACCAAGAGAATAGATATATAACCTAAATCTTTTATCAAAAAGAACGGCATGGTTAAAGTATATATAAAAATAAATTTTTTAATAAAAAGCGAATAAGAAAATGGAATAGGCGTATTTCTAATTCGTTCGCATGCGCCACAAATATCAGTTAGAGATTGTAATTCATGATTGATTACCCATAATTCATCACCAGAAATGCTTCCATTTTTATACATATCATGAATTTCAGAAAACAATACATCTGCAATATAATTCGGCTGATGTGTGTCTCGAGGAGCCACCAGAGGCACTTTATTTCCACGTAAATGCTCTTTTAGTGTAAGTGGGTAGTTTACAATCAAATCTGCTATTTTTTCGCGTTTCTCAATCTGATCATATGGGATATATGCATTCAGTTTAATAGCCATATTTCGACAGGTATTAACAAGCGAGCCCCATAATTTACGACCTTCCCACCAGCGTTCGTATGCTGTATTAGTGCGAAAAACCAACAACAATGAGATGACAAATCCGGTTAAGGAATGAAATAGAATGGTGCCTTTGAATGAAAGCCACTCCCACTCTAATACGACAAAATCAATTAATGCCGTAAAAACTGCCACAACCAACATGGCCGGCAAGAGTTTACGAAACGTATCTGTTTTATGCAGATTAAAAATTAAAGATATCCAGGATTTGGGGTTGTATATTATCATATTATTTCTCGTTGTTTTTTTTCTGTTCATCTAGCCATTCCAAACGAAGTTTCTCGTAATCGCTGTATAGTATTTTCCCTTTTCGTTTGAACAATAATCTAAGAATATCAAGTTCGGGCAATGGTATCATATTGCCCGAAATATCCAATACTTGTAGGGATGGCATATAGGCAATCATTTCGTTTATTGTAGTAAGTTTATTATTCTTCAAATTGAGAAACGTAAGATGGTTCATTTTTAGAACCTCATTAGGAATTGATTCGATTCTGTTTCCTTCCATATTGATTTCTTTCAATTTATCAAGGTAGAAAATATCAGGTGGTAATGAATCAATTTTACAATTCACCAGGTATATATTTTCAATTTTTTTAGAACGAAGTACAAATTGTGGGAATTTATAAAGGTCAACGCCTACAAACTGCAAGGTGCGCAATCTTGGTAATCTTATTAAAGAGTCAGGTAAAATAAGGATGTCCTGACTTTGATTATCAAGCAAGCGGAACAATTCGAGGTTTGGTAGATATTGTAATTCATTGGGTAAAGAATCCAAACGGGTGTTCCATAATTCAAGGTATAACAAGCTAGTGCATGTTTGAATGGCAGGAGAAATGTATCTAAGCGGATTATCTTTGCTAACAAGAATAAAAAGATTTTTCAGGTCGCCAATCTGAGCAGGCAATTGTTGTATATTATTATTTTCAAGGTACACAATTTGCGTATTAGGTATTTTGGCAATTTTATGAATGTTTTTGCCAATTGGTTCATGTTTGATATTGATTTTGAGCGTACCTAATCCCCCTTTGATGGCATCTTTAAATGATGTATGAATTCTCACATTTGGTGCACCATAAAACTTAAAAAAATCAGGATCCTGTGAATTGAAATCAACCTGTAAAAATGCCTGCATGGCTGAAACAAGTAAGAGAAAAAGAATATTCAAAACTCTCATAAACACTATTTGCAATGCTCAATATATGCATTTTCGGCATCCTGATCACCCAAATCAGCTGCTTTTTTAAAATCTTTACAAGCTGAAGATTTGTTTTGAGAGAAAAGATGCACGGCTCGGTTGTAATAAGCAGGTGCAAAGGTTGAATCTATTTTAATACATTGATTATAATCGGAAATTGCGTTTGCTGTTTTTCCTAATGCCTCATACACCAATGCTCTATTAAAATAAGCTTCATAGAATGTGTCATCCATTATGATGGTTTGCGTAAATCCGGATAGAGCACTATCGAATTGATCGAGTTCGAAATAACAGATTGCTCTGTCGTGCCAGGCAGAAGTATAGTTAGAATCAAGTTCAAGAGCTTTTGTGAAATCACGTATTGAAAGGGTTTGGTCGCCATTTTCATAATGTAATACTCCACGCTTGTACCAAAGAATAGGATTTTCGGGAAACATAAGGATACTATCATTAATAGATTCAATAGATAGCCCAGATGTGATTGATATATTTGGTTTGGGATTTTCTTTAGAAGCTGATCTACTACAAGACAGAATGATGCTTAATATCACAAAATAAAAGAATATCAGCGGAATGAATAGGTGATTTTTATGTGTTATCATGAATGCGCAGATGAGTTATTTTCGATCAGGAATTTTTTCATCCATGTTTGTTGTAGGGGTTGTATCCATTTAGATTTTAAATCATCAATGGTTTGACAGGAGTTATCAAATACCAAGGTTTGAGGTTTAATCAGATGCTGAGATATTGCAGGTGTAATATTGGATAAGTGAATGGATTCAATCTTTTTCAAATCATTTTGCCAAAAACAAATGGTCATTCTATCGAATAATGAAACTTGGAAATCAAGCTGCAGTTGTATAATAAAACGATTGAGTGCGTCGGTTGCACATCCTGAAAGATAAACCGGTTTGTCGTTAATGGCAATGATAATGAAACGGTGAAATGCGATCTTGCATTCAGTTTGCATTTGTGAGCCATGCGATGTCCAATTTTTAAGAAAATGCTGTATTTGAGATAATAATTCTGATTGTTCTTCAGGAGAGAATGAACGTGATGACTGAAAAATAAAGACCTTAGAATTGCCGGGTATAGAAAAGGTGGGTATAGGAGTCATGTCAAAGATTATTCGCCTGAGCAATCATTTCAGCAAGGTCCAAAACAGTAATTTTGTCTTGCTTTTCATTAATTTTAATACCATCGGTTAGCATGGTGTTGCAAAAAGGGCACCCCACAGCGATGATATCAGGAGACAATGCCATAGCTTCTTCGGCTCTTTCTATATTTACTTCCTTATTACCGGGTTCAGCTTCTTTAAACATTTGTGCGCCGCCTGCACCGCAACAGAAACCTTTTTCTCTGCTGCGTTTCATTTCAGTAATCTCCAGATCAAGTTTTTCAATCAAATCTCGAGGCGCTTCATATACATCGTTGGCTCGCCCAAGATAACATGGATCGTGGTAAGTAATTTTCTTTCCTCTGAATGAATTTCCATTCACTTTTATCTTTCCTGTTTCAATTAATTCAAGTAAAAATTGTGAGTGATGGATAACCTCGTATTGGCCTCCTAATTCAGGATATTCATTTTTAAGCGTATTAAAGCAGTGAGGACAGGCAGTAACGATTTTTTTTATATGATAGGCGTTAAGCAATTGAATATTTTGGAGAGCCATCATTTGAAACAAGAATTCGTTGCCTGCTCTTTTAGCTGGATCTCCTGTACAGGACTCTTCCGTGCCCAAAATAGCAAAATTAATGTCTGCATGATGAAGAATGCGGGCAAAACTCTTGGTAACCTTTTTGGCTCTATCGTCAAAACTGCCAGCACATCCTACCCAAAAAAGCACGTCAGGTGTTTTGCCTTCTGTGGCCAATTCAGCACAAGTAGGAATGCGTATAGGTGTAGAAGAATTATTTTTTTGCGTCATAGTGATACGTAGTATTATTAATTCATTTCCTGCGTCCAGTTAGCTCTATCCATTGGCGAAAATTGCCATGGGGCGGCATTATTTTCAATATTGGAGAACATGGCATTCAAAGAAGAGGGTGCTTTTGATTGCTCCATAACCAAATCCCTGCGAAGTTCAAGAATAATCTCCAGAGGATTAATGTTTACAGGACATGCCTGCACGCATGCATTACACGAAGTACAAGCCCAAAGCTCCTCTTCCGAAATTCTGTCAAGAAGTGATTTGTTATCTAAATAATCCTTCCCATGTTTATCTATGTTTTTCCCAACTTCTTCTAAACGGTCGCGTGTATCCATCATAATTTTGCGGGGTGAAAGTTTTTTTCCGGTAAGGTTGGCCGGACAAACAGATGTACATCTTCCACATTCAGTACAAGTATATGCATCCATGAGGTTCTTCCATGTTAGATGCTGAACATCTTTAGCGCCAAATTTAGGTAGAGGAGCGTTGGCATCGGGTGGAGGCAATGTGGGATCGAGCATAAGTTTAACTTCACTGGTTACGGCTGCCAGATTTGTAAACTTGCCTTTAGATTTCTGATTGGTAAAAAAAGTATTTGGAAAGGCCAAGAGAATATGAAAATGTTTGGAAAAAGGAAGATAAACCATAAACCCAAGAATACCTATCAGATGCCCCCACCACCCTACTCTTTCTAAAATATGTAGAGTAGCGGAATCTGTATTTTGCCAAACAGGAGCTATAAGATTAGATATTAAGAATTTTCCGGTTGATTGGGATTGCCCCATATGTTGTAATGCGACATCGGCACTATTCATTAACATAATGGAGAGAATAAGAAAAAGTTCGCCAGAGAGAATCAGATTAGCATCAAGAGAAGGCCAGCCCTTCATTTCAGGTTTTTGAAAACGTGCCAGTCGAATTATGTTTCGACGCGAAATAAAAGCGATAGTGGCAAAAAATGCAAGAATTGATAATAATTCAATGGCATTAATGAGGATTGTATAGGTGATAGCTATGGCAGAGTTTTCGATCCAGTGCCAGATTGTGCGATGCCCACCCGAAACACCATCTATGATAATTTCTAGCAATTCAATTTGAGTAAAAAGGAAAGCTGTATAAACAAACAGATGTAAGAAAAACGCTACAGGTCGAGCCGTCATTTTGCTTTGGCCAAAAGCCACACAGAGCATGGTGAAAATGCGTTGAGAAACGGTTCCTTCTAATTGGGCATCAGTGCCCAATAGAATATTTCGGCGAATTTTGATTACACGAAAGAGAAAGAAGCCGAAAGCTGAGAAGAAAATCAGAATAAATATCAGGGAGCTAATCATGTGTTACTTCTAATCTTTAAGTTTTTGTTTTTTGCCAGAATCCTTGGGTGTTACTTTGCGATTAATATGAATAAAAGAGAAATGCAAGTATTTTTCAGGATTTTCTTCTATATCACTAATCAAATTGTTTAAATTGATGGTTGCATTTTCCAGTTCACGATATATTTTATCATCGTAGAGTAACGCCCCCAATGTGCCTTCTCCGCGGTTAATCTGGTCCATCATGATATCAATTTTACCAATAACTGAAGTTGCATTGGCTATTGTTTCTTTAAAGTTGGATTTAGCGAGTGAATCAGTGATTTCATTCACATTTTCAAGGATAGAGCCAATCACATCGTTGTTTTTACGTAGGTTGGCCGTTATCGATTCAACATTACTGATAATGCGTCCAAGTTTTGATTTTTCTTCAGCTACTAATGTGTCAATGCGCAATGTAGTGCGTTCAAGATTTTGGAGAATACGCGGAATACGCTGCAAACTCTCGGCTATTTTGCGTGTACCCTCTTCATCCAAAATGGTTTGAATGGGAACAATGATAGAGTCAAGATTAGATAAAAGTCGATCTACTTTATCTTTAAGCGGAGCAATCATTTTGTTTACCGAAGTTTGAAGGTCTTCCTCAATGGTAGTATTAAGTGTATCACCTGGTTTTAGATAGTTAGATGACAAGCCCAGTAACAACTGAATCTGTTTCGATCCGAGCAAGCTGGAGCTTGCAATTTTTGCTTCTGTTCCTTCAGGAATCTGCAAAGCGCTATCACTTACTCTAAATTTCACCAATAAGAATCCCGGTTTATTCCGCATTAATGTAATATCGGTAACAGCTCCCACATGAAAGCCATTCACGGTAACGGGGCTGGATATTCCCAAGCCATCAATTCGGTTATATACCGCATAAAACTCACGATGTTTTTTAAACACATCCTTTCCTTTCAGGTAATTGAAACCCCAAAATCCAACCACCAGTGATACAATCACCAGCACAGCAATTTTTACTTCACGTGTAATAGTCAGTTTCAATGTTGTTGCATTTTATGATTTGAACTTAAACAAATAAGCAGCACAATATTAATTTTTTTTGTTGATATATTCTAATGCTTCCTTAACAGATATTCTTTCTTTGCCCTTATACGCTACTACATAAGCGTCTTTATAGCCCTTCCCCACTAATCTTTCCCTAATAATTTGGGCCGATTCGTGTGATGCTTCATTGCCAGCATTGTATCTATATATCCCATTATGTTCAATAATTTCCAGGTTGGGAATATCTTTGAGATTGTTATCATCAGAGGAAAGCTTACGTGGTAAAGACATAAATTGAACTTTAAAACGGATATCTGGATGCGTGTTGGGTTGAGTTTTTGAAGAATCTTTTGATTCCGTATTTTCCTTAATTTCCGTTTGTGTAGTTTTGTTTTGCTCATTGGTATTGGCTAATTGAAAAGCTGACTTAGGAATAGGAGTATAAGTTTTGACATGTGCAACATATATATCATTTTCAACCTCCTTTTTGTAATCAATAAATGCCTGGAAAATTGCGGCAGCCATGATATCCTGACCAATGGGATCAGCTAAAAATTTTTCTTCTTGAGCGTTGGTTGCAAAACCTGTTTCAATGAGTACGGCAGGCATCGTTGTTCGAACTAACACTAAAAAGCCTGCTTGTTTCACCCCTCTATCATGCCTGCCGGCGTATTGCTTGAAATATCTCTGTACATGAGATGCAAACGAAATACTGTGTTCAAGATATTTGTTTTGATAAAGTGAAAAAATAATATTTCCCTCGTCAGAATTAGGATCAAACCCTTCGTATTGAACTTTGTAATCGTCTTCCATTAATACGGCAGCATTTTCGCGTTTGGCTACAGCCAGATTGGTCTCTGATTTGTGTAATCCCATAACATAGGTTTCGGCACCGTATGCATTCCCATTTCCTCCAGCATTTACGTGGATACATATAAAGAGGTCGGCCTTGTGTTCATTCGCAATACGAGCACGGTTATGAAGCTCCACAAAAACATCAGTTTTGCGAGTAAAAACCACTTTTACATCAGGATAAAATTCTTCAATTAATTTACCTAGCCGAAGAGAAACAGCCAAACAAATATCTTTTTCATGAGCAAAATTACCGTGACAGCCAGGGTCTTTTCCTCCATGACCTGGGTCAATTACCACAGTTTTTATTTTTTTTCCACCAACGAACAAGGCATGAACATGAGCAGAGGATGTCAGCAATACAAGAAAAATTACATATTTCAGCATCTTTGAGAGATTAAAAAATAAACTGAAATATATGTCGTTTAGTACATCCCTCATAACTGATATTGGATTATTGATTAGTTTTGGCATGCCTATGAATACAAACATTATGCAAATTTAGCCGGTTTCTGTGCTTAAATTCAACCACATACTTTGTATTTTATCCACACTTTTAATAACAATGTCGTGTGCGGTAAAACGACGCAACCAGGTTGACAGTGAAAAATCCAAAAAGCAAGAGGTGGTTTCTGATACAATATCATACATACATCCTGATTCACTTTTTAACGACACGATCGTCCCCATATTATCAAAAAACAAAGATTCTCTGCTTATTCAACCTGTTCAGGATTCAACTCGAAAACAGCGTAAAAGCCCGATTTCTGATAAAGTAGATTACCGATCACAGGATTCGGCCATTTTTGATGTACGTAACAAAATCATGTATTTGTATGATACTGCTAAAGTAAACTACCAAACCATTCAACTCGAAGCCAATCATTTGAAGATAGACATGAACAAGAAGGAGCTTTACGCAAATGGCAGTAGTGATACCTCAGGTCGCTTGTATGGTAAGCCAGTATTTACCGACAACGACAAATCATTTACATCCAAAGAGCTTGCTTATAATTTTGAAACACGCAAAGGACTAATAACAGAAGCCATAACCAATGAGGGAGAAACTTATCTGCATGCAGCATTGGCTAAAAAGGATAGCAACAATGTTATTTATGTTAAGAATGCTAAGTTTACAACATGCATCGATCCTGAGCCCCATTTCCATATTCAGGCGGGCAGAGGAAAAGTAATTCCAGGCGAATTGATTGTTACGGGTCCTGCTCATTTACGTATTGCCAATATTCCTACCCCATTGGTTGTCCCTTTTGGTTACTTTCCCACCAAGAAGAATAAATCGTCGGGTATTATTTTGCCAGAATATGGAGAACTTGCCAATTACGGATTCTTTCTACGAAATCTTGGTTATTACTTCGCTATCAACGATTATATTGACTTGACAATCAATGGGGATATATATACCAGCTTAAGTTTTGGTGCACGTGTACAAACCAATTACAAAAAACGATATAAGTTTTCAGGCAATATAGCAGTAGGATATTCACAACTACAATATGGCGACCCTGAAATAGAGAAAGATTTTCGTCTGAGCCGAGATTTTAAATTTACCTGGAATCATACTCAAGACCCAAAGTCCAATCCAACCATTAGCTTCAGCGCAGCAGTAAATGTGGCCACTGCTACATTTAATCAATTCAATGCCAGTAATGTAGCAGGTATTGTACAAAACCAATTTCAATCAAATATTGCATTCAGCAAATCATTCCGAAATACGCCATTTAGCATATCACTCAACCTGCGTCACAGTCAAAACACTCAAACTCGGCAAATCAATCTAAGTTTACCCGATTTGGTTTTTAATGTAACCCGATTTTTCCCTTTCAGGCGAAAAAAGCAGGTGGGAGAGCTTAAGTGGTACGAGAATATTGGCTTCACCTATTCGATGAATATCCGCAATGATATCAATACAACAGATACGATGTTTGTTAGGGACTTTGTAGGTGTGCTCAGTAACATGAACAACGGGATACAACAGCGTATGAGCGTCAGCACAAACGTAAAAATGCTCAAATATATCACCTTTACACCCTCCGTAAACTACGTAGAAAAATGGCATTTCAGCAATTTAAGGAAAGTTTTCGATCCCGCTTCACAACTGGTTCAATCCGATACCATAAGAGGATTCTTTTCAACCCGTGAATTGAATGCTACTGCTTCGCTAACCACAATTATCTATGGCATGTACACATTCAAAAGCGGAGGTTTGAAGGCCATTCGACATGTTATGACGCCGACTATAAATGTTAATTTCCGTCCCGATTTGGGTGATATCGTTAAGGGATATTTTGGCCCCAATGGCGAATTTATCAGTTATTCTCCTAATCAGATTGGCATATTTGGCTCATCGCCAAGTGGTATGAGTGGAACAGTTGGTTTTACTATCAACAACAACATTGAGATGAAAGTAAAATCAAGAAGAGATACCATAACAGGAGAGAAAAAAGTTCCTTTGCTTGAAGTGCTTAGTATAGGGATGAACTATGATTTTGCCCGCGACTCGCTGAATCTATCTAATTTAGCCATAGCCGGTCGAACCACCTTATTCAATTTAGTGGGTATTAATTTTGCTTTATCTTTCGACCCATATGCTCTTGATTATGTGAATGGAAAAGCCATTAGGGTTAATCGTTTGCAGGTAACCGAAAATGGATTACCTACCCGACTTACGCAAGCCAGTTTGAATGTAAATTTTACACTTAGAGGCGAATCGAAAAGAAAAACGGGCGCAACACAAGGTATGACCCAGGCCGAACAAATGATTGCAACCAATCCCGACTACTATCAATATGTAGATTTTAATATCCCCTACACACTTTCGATTGGTTATAACATTGCATATAGCAAACCATTGGACAAAGAAACGATCACTCATGCCATCAATTTTACAGGGGATATCAACATTACAAAAAAGTGGAAGATTGGTTTGAACATGAACTATGATATAGAAAACAACAAAATCTCTACATCACAAATTTCCATATATCGCGATCTGCACTGTTGGGAAATGCGTGCTTCTGTTATCCCCTTCGGTATCCGGCAGAGTTACATGTTTACCATAAACGTCAAATCGCCATTATTGCAAATGCTAAAACTTCAGCGGCAAAGCGGATGGGCTAATATTCAATAATCAATTGGATTAAAAATCATGAAAGAAATAATCTAATAAAAAATAAGCTGACAAGCTGATAAACAAAGATGCAAAAATATTAAGCCAAAACCCTGTTTTCGCCATTTGAGCAATTCGTATGTAGCCGCTAGAAAACACAACAGCATTAGGGGGTGTTCCCATAGGCAACATAAAAGCACAGCTTGCACCAAGAGTAACAGGAACAGCTAATAATAATGGGTCTATTGCCATGGCATCAGCTATTCCACCTGTAACCGGAACCAAAACCATGACTAAAGCAACATTGCTCATTACTTCTGAGACAAATACAGCAAGGATAGTTAATCCCACAATCATTAATAAGGTATGATTGCCTGCAAAAGAAGCCACGCTTGAGCCAAGCGCCGAAATAATACCGGCTTTTTCTAGGCCGTTGGCCAAGCTAAGCCCTCCGCCAAAGAGTAGCAATATACCCCATGGTAAGCGCGATGTGTCGTTCCATTGTAGGACTGGTGTCATGGTTTTACGTTCAACAGGCAGTATAAACAACAAAACGGCAGACAACATAGCGATGCCTGTATCGTCTGATTTCAACATCGGCAACCATCCATTCAGCAGATCTTTAAAAACCCATCTAAACACAGTAAAGAGAAAAATAAATAAAACTATTTTTTCTCCCGTATTCATCAATCCCAAATTTTTGAGCTCTTTTTTTATAATATCCTTAGACGACAATTTGCCCATGCGATTAGGATACATCAGGCGAGTCATGATTAAATACATTGCCAACAGCAGTAAAACCACAATCGGGACGGCCAGTTTCATCCATTCAAAGAAATCAACATCATAGGAGTATTTTTCTTTCAAAAAAGCACTCATCACAACATTAGGTGGTGTGCCGATAAGTGTACCCATGCCTCCTATATTGGCAGCATAAGCAATGCCCAAGGTCATCACAAGGGCAAAATTCTTAATATTCCCCTTGCCTGAATGATGTGATGAAACAAGCTGAATAATAGATAAAGCAATGGGAAGCATCATGATAGCAGTAGCCGTATTGCTAAGCCACATGCTCAAAAATGCAGTAGCTATCATAAATCCCAGTATTATAGAATTAGCATGAGTGCCGGTAATGTTCACAATATTTAGAGCTATGCGTCTGTGTAAGTTCCATTTTTCCATGGCCAACCCAATAATAAATCCGCCCATAAAAAGAAAAACGACAGAGTTGCTATATGGCCTGGCGGCCTCATCCAGCGACATAATTCCGGTAGATGGGAATAATATTAAAGGGAGTAATGCAACAACCGCAATCGGAACGGCCTCAGTAATCCACCAGACAATCATCAGAGCTGCGATGGCCAACACCTGATTGCTTAGGTCAGATTCAAAACCCAATATATGCAATTGTCCAATAAGGATAAAAGCCAACAATCCAACTATCAGGCCAGCCAAACGGAGTGGTAAAGGCGCTAATTGTGTAGTGTCTGAATTGGGCTTGTTCATATTCCAGGCATCAAACCAGAGGCAGCCGACTTCATTTCCGACTCCCATGCCTGTTCAGCCAAAGAGATGGCATTGTTAAGAGCCATAACAATATGATCTTCCAATTCTTCCATATCTGCGTTCAGCAAATCAGGAGAAATACGAACCCCTGTGATTTTTTTGGCTGCCGAAATGGTTACTTTTACTTTATCTGAAGGAGATGATGCTTCTAACATCATATTCTCCAAGCGTTGTTTTGCATTTTCGATTTCATCTTGCGCCTTTTGCAGGCGCTCTATCATACTATGATCAAACATAATTGCTTATTTAAAATAAATTTCTTTAATCCTATCTCCACCAATGGCATCATTAAGACGACTAAGAATAAGTGCCCGCTGACTTAACAGTTCATTACGCAAAACAGCACTACTCAGGCGAATGTTTAAAACATGATTTTTGAATACCATAGAAGTAGTTCGAGATGAAATAGGTTTCCCCATTTGGTTATCCCATATTTCCTTAATACGAAGTTCCAAAAATTTGTCATCCATTTTCAATGATGCCAAGTACAACGCCATGGCTTCTTTCATGCTATATTCGTCAGATGCTGCCATCGTTTTATGTATTAATAAAATGAGCAGAAACACCAAATTTACTAAAAATTGTACTAAGTTTTTCTTTTCCTGTATCAGTAATAATAACTTGACCAAAAAGAGGTTCAGAAACCTTTTTAATTAACAACTCTGCACGTGATGCATCCAACTTGTCAAAGATATCGTCGAGCAAAAGTATAGGTGAAAATCCCATTTTTTTTTTCAAATATTCATGTTCTGCAATTTTTAAAGCAATCAAATAGGTTTTTTGCTGTCCTTGCGAACCAAATTTTCTGACAGGATATCCATTGAGTTCAAACAGTAAATCATCTTTATGAACACCTGTTGTAGTATATTGCAACAACCTATCCTTTTCAATGGATTCTTCAAAACTTTCTAACATATTTTGCTTATGCAATCCTGACTGGTAAGACAAATTCACTTTTTCGGTCTGTGCAGAGATGAATCCATATGATTGTTCGAAAACTGGAATAAAATCATCCAAAAAAGATTTTCTAATTTCATAAATCGTTTGACCATAATCAGCAAGTTGAAGATTATATACCCCAATAGCTTCATCATCGAAACGTCGGGTTTCAAAGGCCTTTTTTAGATATGCATTTCGTTGCATCAAAATGCGATTGTATGAAATTAACTCACTCAGATACTTGTGATTGTATTGAGAAATAAGAGTATCAATCAGTTTACGTCGTTCATCACTTCCGCCAATTAATAATTGAATATCAGAAGGTGCAATCACAACAGCAGGCAGAAAGCCAATATGGTCAGAGAAACGCTCATAATCTTTTTTATTACGTTTAAATTGTTTTTTTGCGCCACGTTTCAAACCACAAAAAATGTGTTCCTCCTGTTCTTGACGCTGAAATATCCCTTCAATAACAAAGAATGGCTCGTGATGCTTGATATTTTGCGTATCAATAACATTAAGAAAACTCTTTGTAAAACAAAGGTAATGCACTGCGTCAAGAATGTTTGTCTTACCTGTACCGTTTGGTCCTACTATACAATTTACGGTTGGAGTAAAAAGGAAAGTAGCTTGGTCATAATTTTTAAAACCAATCAAATTAAGCTGGCTGATATGCATAACACAAAATAAAGTCAAAAAGCCATAAATCGCAAAAAACTGCACAATGAACTTATAATGAAGCACGAAAACCTTATGATTTATTATAATTTAAGAATTGGCTATAATTGACACTTCTCAAATACGTTGCTATCTGTATATTTGCATCACCAATAACGAAAAAACATGAAAAATCTTACGATGATTACACAGGTAGTGCTAGCTGTTGCTGTTCTTATTTTGTTTTATTTGCACTTTAGTTCAAAAAATACCTCAAAGCAAGAAAAAGACATCACGCAAACGACTGCCGACTCACCACTTAAAGTGCTATATGTCAATTCCGACAGTATATCTGCCGGTTATCTATTAGTTAGAGATTTGGAAATCAAATTTGAATCAGATAATAAAATAAGAGAGCAGAAATTACAAAGCAAGCAAGCTACGCTTCAGCGAATGTATAAGGACTACGAGAACAAAGTAATGACCATGACTACGCGTGAACGCACTAAGAAAGAAGAAGAAATTACAAACTATCAACAGCAACTCATGCAAGAGCAACAAGAGTTGGGACAATTAGCTGCCATGCAGGAAGCTGGAATGGTTAGCCAAATGTTTGACTCATTGCATGTATTCTTCAAGGCCTTTGCCATTCAGAAAGGCGTAGATTTGATATTGGCCTATCAAAAAGGCAGTGGAGTATTGTATGCAAACGAAAAATTTGATGTAACGGGAGAAGCACTAACCTCTATGAATCAACGCTACGAAAAGTCGAAAGCATCGCTCCCTGCAGAAGAAAAATAATTGTTATGCCTCGAATAATGGCGCTTGATATTGGATTAAAACGAACCGGAATTGCCATTACCGACTCTGAGCAAATCATTGCAACGGGGCTCACAACAATACTCACTAAAGATCTGTCGGCATTTCTCACTAAATATCTCTCTACGGAGATAATTAAAATTATTGTTGTCGGTATGCCCAAAAATCTGAACAATACACCCAGTGAAAGTGCCTCATTTGTTAAGCAGACAATTGATAAGTTAAGAAATCAATTTCTATCCATTACATGGCTGTGGGAAGATGAGCGATTTACATCAAAGTTGGCATATCGCAGTATGAAAACTGCCGGTGCAGGAAAAAAAGAAATGAAAAACAAAAGTACTGTTGATATGCTCAGTGCTGTTATCATATTACAATCCTATTTAGAACGAAACAAACAACAATTATGATTTTACCCATAGTTGCGTATGGCGATCCTGTATTACGAAAGCCATGCGAGGAAATAGATGAAAAATACGAGGGTTTAAAAAACCTGATTGCCAATATGTGGGATACGATGTATAATGCTAATGGCGTAGGATTAGCTGCACCGCAAATAGGGCAATCCATACGTTTATTCATTGTAGATGGAGCGGGGTTTGCCGAAGACGAACCCGAACTTGAACATTTCAAGAAAGTATTCATCAATCCTATCATTGTTGAAGAAATTGGCGATCCATGGATATTTAACGAAGGATGTCTTAGTATTCCGGGCATTCGAGAGGATGTGTCACGCCAACCACGCATTACCGTCGAATATTTTGATGAGGCGTTCCAGCTCAAAGAAGAATCCTTTGAGGGTATTGCTGCCAGAATCATTCAGCACGAATACGATCATATTGAAGGTGTTTTGTTTATTGACAAAATACCTCCTATAACTCGCAAAATGCTTTCGTCACGTTTAGAAAGAATCACGAAGGGTCAGGTTGATGTTCATTACAAAATGAAGTTTCCATTCAGAAAATGATTACTTTTGCTTTATGTTTAGCAGGTTAATTTTGATGATAATAACGATTGGTTGTTTTATCAAGCCAATAACAGCAGAGAGCAAAACTTCTGCCGATTCCTTGCGTATCAGCCCATGGAAGCAAAACCACTACATAGAACTCTCAGCCGGAGTTGGCTCACATTTGGTTATTTCTTCAATCGGCTGGCATAAAATGTTTGACGTGGCTTGGAAAAAGCGATTTAAGATAGGTGCCGGCATTCGTATAGGCATGGCCAATTCATTTGACAGGGTTTTAACAACAGCACCCATTGACCGTTTGCCTTCTAATGCATTTGATACTCTTTTTATCCCTCATCATTCTACATATTCTGTAAATCTCAGTTTACATGCCGACCTTTCTCTTACTACATGGATGGATGTTGGATTTGGTGTTGATTTGGTTGGAATATCTTTTGGAGAATCAGCTTCGGCGCGTTATCAAGCATCCTCTTTTTCAGAAAATGGCACGCAACAAACCGTTAAACCCGAAATGCTGAATCTGCTTGCATTCTCTCATCACAACAAAGGATCTTTAAACAATAGTTTTTATCTGCGTTTTTGGCCTGGTATGAATCTTTTTGTTAAAACGGCATTTACGCTTTATCATTCTGCAGAGGAAACGGCAATACCTTTACAATATGGCTCACGTTATACCGGATATACTTACATGGGATCCATTTCTGTTGGCTGGACTCCATTTCGCAGCATAATGAAAAAACCTGAAAAATCCAATCCATGAAAAATTTTCCATTTTTTTTATTCGTCTTTTTCTCACTAATAATAGGTGGTTGCGCTTCAACTGAATCAAAAAAAAGCCCTTGCGATTCAATTTATGTTCGTTTTCAAGTCAATAAAATTCCTTTTGAATCAAATATCGTCTTTGTTTCTGACTCACTCCTATCCCATTACACTCTACAGGCATTAGAATGTGGTGATTTGGAAAATTATTTATGGTTGGATTTGCCCAAGCCACTGCAAATTGGATATTATCCAATTACTACATCCGATGCTTCAGAAGTAAATCAAACACAACAATGCAGAGCTGCACTTACTATTGAAGGCACCACGTATCTTAGTGATTCAACTTTAACAGGCGGACTAAATATTCTCTCTTGGAATGAGGGTCAAAAAATTATGCAAGCCGTATTTTCATTCAAAGCCCAGTCGGGTGATGAGATTATAAAAGTTACCGAAGGAGAAATTTTAGGCATTCAATTTAAATAATACTTTATACATCCTTTCATAGCTATAACCCTAATAGTTGTTGTCAATTTCAGTTCATGTTTGTAAATTTGTGAGATTATAGAGAAATAAAGCCAATGCAAGCATGAATATTATCATCCCCATGGCCGGAATGGGCAAACGCCTTAGGCCTCATACACTCTCCATCCCCAAACCACTTATTCCTGTTGCCGGCAAACCTATTGTTCAACGATTAGTAGAGGATATTGTTAAAGTGTCGGGCGATAAAATTGAAGAGATTGCTTTTGTAACCGGTGATTTTGGAGAAGAAGTAGAGCAATCCCTCCTTTCAATCGCAGAAAAAGTAGGCGCACGTGGCCAAGTTTTTTATCAAGACAAGCCATTAGGAACTGCACATGCAATACTCTGTGCCCAATCCTGCCTTAAAGGCAAAGTGATGGTAGCTTTCGCCGATACACTTTTTTCTGCATCATTTACCATGAATAGCGAAAATGATGGGATTATTTGGGTTCACAAAGTTGCTAACCCTGAATCATTCGGCGTTGTTACGCTAAACAATCATGGTGAAATTACCGCTATGATTGAAAAACCTCAAACTTTTGTATCGGATTTAGCAATTATTGGGATCTATTATTTTAAAGACGGGGAGAATCTTTGCAAAGAGCTGCAGTTTTTAATTGATAACCACGTGATAGAAAAAGGAGAATACCAACTTACTAATGCCTTGGAAAATATGCGAAGAAAAGGCATAATATTTAGAACCGGAGCCGTTGATGAATGGCTTGATTGCGGCAATAAAGATGCAACTGTTTATACCAACCAACGGATTTTAGAATTAGTAAACAAAAAAGAGAATCTTGTTTCAAAATCCGCATCTATAGAAAATAGTACAATCATTGAGCCCTGTTATATTGGCGAAGATGTTGTAATTCGACATTCAGTGATAGGCCCTCATGTATCTATAGGCAACGGAAGTCATATTCATCAATCTGTAATTAGCAATACCATTATTCAACAACACTGTTATATAGAAAGCTCTGTAATTACGAACAGCATGTTAGGAAATCATGTAACTTATAAATCATCATCAAAAAATCTTAGTTTAGGCGATTATTCCACAGAAGATGAATAAACAATTTATACGCATCATTGCTCTTCTAACACTATATCTGATTTCAGGTAATGGAATTACTACAGCGTATGCTCAAAAGAATAAAAAGAACAAAAAAAGCAATGCAGAAACCGCAGTAAATTATGATGCCGACAGGGTAAAATTCACCAATATGTTTGGCGAGGCCCTTACCCAAAAAATAATTGGCAATCAAAATAATGCACTTAAAAAGTTATATGAATGTCACAAGCTATGGCCTCATAATGAAGCTGTGAATTATGAGATTGCTACACTTTACATGATAGACAACAAATATGAGATGGCGCTGCCATACATGGAAGTAGCTGTTAAATCGGATCCTTCAAATAAATGGTATTTGATGGGTTATATTGAAATATTAAAAGGTTTAAAAAAAGATAAAGAATGCGAAAAAGTATTCAAAGACCTAATTAAACTAGAACCAGAGAACACCGACCACATACTCGATTTGGCTGATTATTTCATGATGCAGAAAAAGTATAAGGAAGCCATAGCCCTGTTTGATGAATTAGAAAAGAAAACAGGGGTACACGCTGAAATTTCTTTGCAAAAGCAAAAACTATATAAAGCATTGGGCAAAACACAAGCATCGCTTGATGAGGTTCTAAAATTAATTCGATTTTACCCAAATAATGCACAGTATTACGGGATTTTGGCTGAGGTATATTTAGAGATTAACAAAAAGGATGATGCCCTTAAGGCATACCAAAAAGTACTCGAATTGGAACCAGATAACCCAATTATTCATTTAGCACTGGCGAATTTTTATCAAGAAAAAGGCGATCAAAATAAATCATGGGAACATATTACGCAGGCATTTCAAAATCCGGATGTTGAAGTTGATGACAAAGTGCAAGTTTTGCTTTCATATTACGAGATTTCGCAAAACAATAAAATACGCAAAGAGCAGGCATATGAATTGATTCATATACTTACTGAGATGCATCCCAAAGAGGCCAAAGCATATGCCATTAAGGGCGACTTCCTAATCAGAGACCGACGTTATGCAGAAGCTATCGAAGCATTTGAAAAAGTAAATGAAATTGATAAAAGCAGATACCCTGTTTGGGAACAATTACTGCGTTTATATTATGATGCACAAAACTGGGAAATGCTCTCCATTCGCAGCCACGAAGCTTCAGAGCTTTTTCCATTGCAACCCATGACATTCCTCTATGCTGGAATCTCGCTTGGGCATCTTCAAAAATATAAAGAGGCATTAATTGTACTAGAAACAGGCAAAGAAATGGTGCTTGATGCCAGAGATTTGAAAAGCGAATTCTTTGTAGTTATGGCCGACTGCTACTTCCATCTCAAGCAATTTGAAGACATGGAAATAGCATATGAAAATGCCCTAATGCTTGATCCACTCAACATGAATGCAAAAAACAACTATGCATATAATTTGGCATTATCCGGTCGAAAACTTGAAAAAGCCCATTCGCTTATTACAGATGTGCTAAAATCGCAACCTAAAAACCTATATTATCTTGACACATATGCCATTGTATTATTTGAACAAGGGCAATATGAGAAAGCCCGTTCTGTAATTGAAGAAGCACTAAGGTATGGTGGCGACAAATATGGAACTATTGTAGAGCATTACGGCGATATTCTTTTCAAATCCGGTCAACCTGATTTAGCACTTGAAATGTGGAATAAAGCCAAAATCATGGGAGGCGAATTATCTGACTCAATCGATAAAAAAATTAGCAGCAAACAATGGACAAAATAAATACCCGTATCATTATATTTATTATCCTGACTGCAAGTGTCGTATTGATATATGCTTCTTGTCGTACAAATCGACGTGGTCTGATTAAAATAGATCCAACCACCCCTACTCTACTCACGGGCGATTCTATTCACTTTGACCAAACATTATTTGAATGGTTTGATGCCAAATTCAATGCAGAAGTAAACAACAGTGGTAAGTTAAATTCACTCAAAGGGCGTGTACGCATACGCCGCGATAGCTTAATCTGGATCTCTATCAAGCCAGATGTTGCCATTATTGAGGTTTTCAGAGTATTGATTAGCCCCGACAGCATCAAATTAATTAACTATTTAGACAAGCAATATTTTTACGGAAACTTCTCCTACATCCGCTCATTTATGAATGTTGATGTGTCATTTAACATGGTGCAAAATATATTTACAGGCAATCCTTCATTCTTTTTTCCATTAAACAACTATCAAGTATCATTAACGCATACAGATACGGTATTATCTACCTCTGACCTCAATGCGTACTTGCATTTACGGAACTCCTCACAAAAACCACAACTGCTTTTTCATGCGCTTTGGAAAAATGGACAAAATCAAACATGGAAGTCGTTGTATTATGACCCTTCGCTCAAAGTTGAAACAGAGCTCCGTTATAATGCTTATCAAACCATCAGTAACATTGTATTCCCTCAATCCGGGCAGCTCACTCTCATTAGTGATACCAGCAATACCGTCTTTTCATTTCAATATACTAAAACAGAAATCAATCTACCCTTTGAGTTCCCGTTTAATGTGCCACAATCGTACAGTCCTATGAAACAAAAATAAAGCATGAATAAGTATCTGAGCAGCCCTTGGCCATTACTTTTCTGGTTTGCCTTTTATGCATTGATGGGGTTTTATTTCATGCCTTCAGCCATGGAACGCATGTTGCCATTTTTACAAGGACAATCCATTCCCGACTTGGAGGCCGGATATACCTACGAACACATTATGGGATTAATGGACCTAATGGGATTAGATGGAAGAGAAACTTACAGAAGCATCTTATTAGTAGAAGACCTGATTTATCCTATTGTATATGCCATGCTGATGGCAACAGGAACAGGATATTTCCTTACACGAACATTTCCTACCATTCGGTTATTATGGTTATTGAGCATTTTTCCTTTCTTTGCCATGATAGCCGATTATATAGAGAATTTTTCAATGGTTTATATCATTGCAAACTATCCTGAAGTGAGCCCTAAAATTATAGATTTGGCATCATCAGCAACAACCATTAAGTGGGGATTTGTGTTTTTATCATTGCTTGTACTAGCTGCTGCATTATTAGCACATTTATTTATGCGCTATGTATTAATGCGAAAAAAAACTCGTAACTCAGAATAATGTTGATTGTCCATCATTTGATTCAATATCCACTTCACGAATAATTTCCTGATCAACTTGTTCGGATGGAAGGGCAGGTTCAGGAAGGGGATCCATCCAGTTTATTAGTTTAATTTCTCTGTATGGAAGTTTTTTTCCTTTTGACTTTTCATTAATTATGCCAACATGTTCAGCAACATTCATCACATCTTTTTCCAAGCCCTGATTCCGTTTTGCAGTTATCATGAGCATCGGATAACTATCTGTAGAGGCCAATAATACTTTTGAATGAATATGGTCTGAAATAAAGAGCATGTTCTTATCAAATGTTTCAGGATGAAAACGCTTTATAATGTATTCTTTTTTCTCACCATCGAAATATACAGCCGAAATCACCTTTTTCTTGTTGAACTTTTCAATAGTCATCACATCATTATCAAAATGCAGTGACAAATCCGGCTTAACTAATCTGTACATCCCTGTTTGGGTAATAATAAGCAATCTATCGTTGCCGGTAAATTCACCCAAATATTTTCCTTTTTCATCTGTATTCAGTCGTCGAATATATTCATCAAACCAGTATTTTCGACCTCCAAGCGTTGATTCTCCTTTCGATTTACTAACGATTTTGCGAATGGGGAATTTGCTTAGCACATTACCTTGTGAATTACGGCCTTTAATCGCCAAATCTGCCAAGTCGTAATCAAAAACTTGTTTTTTAAGTTTAGGACGAGGCTTAAGATAAATTGTAAGCACTTCCGACTCTCCATTCGGATTCACACTAAAATAAAGCACTTTACTAGCTTTCGTGCCTTTCGTCAGGTCATAATCTTTATCTCGGATAATAGAGATGACAGAAAAACGCTTAATATAAGTAGCCCCTTGCGAACCGTCACGATACACCATATGATAAATAGTGCGTTCATCTTCCTTTTTCCATACGGCAATATGAAGAATGCCTTTGCCTATATAGGATTTATCGGTCACTCTACTTACAGTCATAGTACCATCGTCTCTAAACACAATAATATCATCAATATCGGCGCATTCAGATACAAATTCAGCATTTTTCAATGCATAACCGGCAAAACCATTTTCATAATCAACATATAGCTTTTCATTGCGAATTACAACTTGAGTAGCTTCAATAGATTCAAAAGATCGAATTTCGGTTTTTCGCTCTCGTCCTTTGCCATATTTCTTTTTCAGATTTTTATAATATTCAATGGCATAAGCAACGATATGCTCCATATGGTGCTTTACTTCGGTAAGTTCTGTTTCAAGTGATTTGAGCAATTCGTCTGACTTAAAGGAATCAAATTTTGAGATGCGTTTGATACGAATTTCGGTAAGTTTTTCAATATCATTTCGTGTAATTTCTCGATAAAATTTCTTTTTATATGGTTTTAATCCTAAATCAATGGTCTGGATGATATCTTCCCATGTTTCGCAATTTTCAATTTCACGGTAGATACGTTTTTCGATAAAGATTTTTTCAAGTGAAGTAAATAGGATAGATTCCAACAGCTCCGACTTCCGGATATCAAGTTCTTGATAAAGGAGGTTTTTAGTATTATCAACAGAAATTTTGAGAATCTGTGAAACCGGCATAAAAACCGGCTTTTGATCAACAATAACACAACTATTGGGAGAAATACTCACTTCACAATCAGTGAAAGCGTAAAGCGCATCCAAGGTTTGGTCGGGAGAAATGCCGGGTGGAAGGTGAACAAGAATTTCGACATGTTCAGCTGTATTATCCTCCACTTTCCTAATTTTAATTTTTCCTTTATCGGCAGCAGCTACAATGGAGTCAATTAGTGAAGATGTAGTTGTGCCAAAAGGAATTTCGTTTATCACGAGTGTTTTGGCATCGGCTATAGAAATGCGGGCACGTACCCTGATTTTGCCACCTCTTAGCCCCTGATTGTATTTTGAGACATCAATCATGCCTGCTGTGGGGAAATCGGGAAACACTTGGGTTGTTTTACCTTTCAATGCATCAATACTGGCATCAATCAATTCATTGAAATTATGGGGCATAATTTTACACGCCAAGCCCACTGCAATACCCTCCACACCTTGAGCTAAAAGCAGCGGAAATTTAACAGGCAGGGTAATAGGTTCACGATTGCGTCCGTCGTATGACGTCTGCCATCGAGTAGTTTTGGGATTAAAAACCACTTCAAGAGCAAAGCGAGTAAGTCGCGCCTCTATATATCTTGAAGCTGCAGCGCTATCACCTGTATATATGTTACCCCAGTTACCCTGTGTATCTATGAGCAAATCCTTCTGCCCTATTTGCACCATGGCATCATTGATTGACGCATCGCCATGCGGATGATATTTCATGGTATTCCCAATCACATTAGCCACTTTGTTATAGCGGCCATCCTCCAATTCAAACATTGAGTGCATAATACGACGCTGAACAGGTTTCAGCCCATCCTCAATTGCCGGCACCGCACGTTCGAGGATTACATAAGAGGCATAATCCAAAAAATACTCCTGATACATCCCCGACAGGGTGATCGTTTTATCATCGTTAGGCAAATGTGATTGTGGCAAATCTTCCATTCATATCCTGATTGGGTGGCAAAAATACAAACACTGACGGGTTTATTAGCCGTCAAGCAACATTCAATTGTTAACAACTGTATTAGGTTTTCAACAATATAGCCCATAAAGGTTGCTGGGATATACCTTGCTTGAAATTTCACAAAGGCAGTATAAATGAGATTTAGGACGTATTTTTTTTTACAAGGGCTATGTTTTGCATTTCAAAGGGTAAAGTATATCTTTGCGTTCATTTTTTTTAAAATCAGAGATTAATACTACATTATATGCAGAATAAAAGTGCGATTCAGATTTTTGGGGTTTTAGTAGCCATTGCCTGTATTTTCCACTTATCATTCACGTTTGTTACACGCCGTGTAGAAAGCAGAGCTAAAGAATATGCAGCCGGCGATGTTGAATTGGAAAGGGCTTTTCTTGACTCAATGCAAGGACAAGTGGTGTACAACCTGGGGTTGGTTAAATACACGTATGCCGAAACCAAGCAAAGAGAAATTAATCTGGGTCTTGACCTTAAAGGCGGAATGAACGTAACACTTGAGGTATCCATTCCTGACTTATTGATTGCCATGAGCAATGATAGCAAGGATAGCACTTTTGTAAAAGCTATTCGAGTTGCCAGCGAGCAACAAAAGAAAAGCCAGGCCAACTATGTTGACCTGTTCTATAAAGCATTCACTTCGATCAATCCACAGGCACGCTTGTCTAGCCCTCTTATTTTTGGTCATAAAGATCAGGAAATGATCAATATTAAAATGACCAATGAAGAGGTGCGCCAAATTCTTGCCCGCGAAGCGGATCAAGCAGTTGACCGTACATTTGAAGTACTTAATGCACGTATTGATAATTTTGGTGTAACTCAACCCAATATTCAAAAACTTGAAAACTCTGGACGAATCCTAGTAGAACTTCCAGGTGTACAAGATCCCAACAGGGTTCAAAAACTTCTAGCCGCTTCTGCCCGTTTGGAGTTTTATGAAACCTACGACAATCAGGAAGTATTTCAATATATCCAAAAAGCAAATGATGAATTAGCTCGTTTGCGTGTTGCAAAAACTGTATCCATTGACACTACGGCTCAAACTGACACAACCCAAACCGTTGCCTTAGAAACTGTTCCTGACACAACCGGAACAACTGAATTAACTGAGGATAAAACAGAAGATACCACAACCACCAATAGCCAAATGACACAAGAGCAATTTGAAAAAGAAAATCCACTTTTCGCCTTGCTTATTCCTAACATTGGCACCAACGAGAGCAATCAGCAATTCTATAATCCCGGACCTGTAATCGGCTATGCCACGGCATTTGATACTGCAAAAATTGGCGGATACCTTAGAATGCCTCAAATTAAAACCATTTTACCAAAAGATCTGCGGTTGTTTTGGGAACAAAAAAGCAGCGCTGATAATCCAACTAATTTAATGGCGCTTGTGGCTTGTAAAATTACTCGTCGTGATGGTAAAGCATCGTTAGAAGGAGATGTAATAACCGATGCCAGCTTCGAGCCAGATGATCGCAAAGGCGGGTTTCGCGTAACTATGAAAATGAATGCCGAAGGTGCCAAAACATGGGCTGAGCTTACTAAAAAGAATATTGGCAAGAGCATTGCCATTGTTCTCGACGGCAGGGTATATTCCTACCCCAATGTGGAAGACGCCATTACCGGAGGTATTTCAAGCATAACTGGTAATTTTACTTTTGAAGATGCCAAAACATTGGCCTCAGTTCTTAAAGCGGGTAAACTCCCTACACCTGCCAATATTGTTGAACAAGCTGTTGTAGGCCCTTCTTTAGGTAAAAAAGCCATTAATGCCGGTTTGACATCCTTAGGGATATCATTTCTGCTCATTTTGGTATATATGTTCTTCTATTACGGAAAATCTGGATTAAACGCTGACATTGCACTTGTCAGCAATGTATTTCTGCTGATTGGTACATTAGCAGCACTCGGAGCTACCCTTACGTTGCCTGGTTTAACCGGTATCGTTCTTACACTTGGTATGTCGGTGGATGCCAACGTGCTTATATTCGAACGTATTAAAGAAGAATTACGTGATGGTAAAGGATTGCGCCTTGCCGTTAGTGATGGCTACAAACGCGCCTATGCAGCCATCATTGACTCAAATATTACTACTTTGCTTATTGCCCTCATCCTTATGATTTTTGGTGCTGGGCCTGTGAAAAGCTTCGCCGTTGTATTATTCTGGGGTATTCTTACTTCGTTATTTTCTGCCATTTTCATTACCCGACTAATCTTTGAATGGCAAATGAAGCGAAAAGCAAATATTTCTTTCTCAACCAAAGCTACTGAAAATCTATTCCGCAACGTGAATATTGATTTTGTTTCACGTCGTAAATTATTCTATACCATTTCAACTGTTTTGGTACTTGGCGGTATTGCATCGTTCTTCCTCAAAGGATTTAACTTGGGTGTGGATTTGCAGGGTGGACGATCTTATACTGTTTCTTTCGATAATTCAACCATTTCAACGCCAGACATAGCAAATGCATTGGGCGCAAAGTTTGGTTCAACACCTACTGTCAAATTTTATGGTTCATCAGAGCAAGTGAAAATTGTAACCAAATATCGCTATAATGACGTCGGAGAAGATGTGGACAAAGAAATAGAGAATGAAATGTACGAAGCACTAAGCCCTTTCTTTGCAGAGAAAATCTCGTTAGATGAATTTACAGATAAAGAAGGTACCGGCATCTCCGAATCATATAAGGTTGGGCCTACCATTGCACGCGATGTGAAAATTAAATCTATTTGGGCTGTTGTATTGTCACTGATTATGATGTTTACTTATATACTTTTCCGATTTAAAGGATGGCAGTATGGGTTAGGTGCAGTGATTGCCTTAGCTCACGACGTAATCATTGTATTAGCCCTGTTTTCAATTTTTGATGGTATTTTGCCTTTCAATCTAGAAATTGACCAGGCCATCATTGCAGCCATTCTAACGGTAATCGGTTATTCTATCAACGATACAGTGATAATTTTTGACCGTATTCGTGAATTTTTTACTGAACACAAACGTGGAAACATCATTGAATTAGTAAATAAAGCATTAAATAGTACGATTGCCCGAACATTAAATACATCTGTTACTGTATTAATTGTTCTTGTTATTGCTTTCCTGTTTGGAGGTGAAGCCATTAAAGGTCTTTCTTTTGCTATTCTAATTGGGGTTATCGTAGGAACCTATTCTTCTATCTTCATCGCCACTCCTGTCATCGTTGATCTGAAAAAGCGTGAGGTAAAATAAAAAGACACAATATTTTTAACTCATATCTAAAGAGCCGAAATAGAATTTATTTCGGCTCTTTTTTTGGTAATAATCGAGCTTTCATTCCATACATTAGAAAATAGGAATGGGCGATTCAATAATACTAACTAATAAAAAACATCATACATGATAACCCATATTAAGGTTTTTCATGCATACTATAAATGAATTTGATACAATTAGCTACAGAATACACCCTTGATTAGAATGTATGTATTTATCATTTATTCATTAAAGCATCCAAAGTATTCCGGCTTACGCTATGATAACGAGAACGATTACGTGCATAAATATGCCTACCCCATTCTTCTGTTTCTTTGTTGTTTAATAAAGATTGGTATAATGGAGTAAGAAATTTGCGTCGCCCTACCTTGCTCAAAAAAATCTCAATCTGAGGGAAACATGACTTATATCCTAAACGAATGCTTGTTTTATAAAACAAAACAGCTATCTCTGCATTATTGGATTTTGAAAGATTATAAACACGATCTAATTCCTGATGTTTAGCATATGAAACGGAATCAGCAATTCGACGAAGAAAATACTGCCATTCGTGAGAAGACCAATCTTTGGTTTTAAGGTTGGCAGCCGATTTGCCATTCAAAAATGCCAATGCCTCTGTTTCTGTTTGCTCAAACCTTGTAGAAAAGGGAACTAAGAATATATCAGGAATACGTGATGTGTACAACCATACATTCAAATGCAACTTTTGATCTTCAGCAGAACCCTTTTCCAACAAGTTATTATACAAATATTCAACAAACTGCTGAGTAGTAACAGAGGTAAAAGCATGTTCAGAAAAATAAGATGAAAGAAATGCATCGAATCTATCTCTGCCGGTGATACTTTCAATCGTTGAAAGCAAAAATGCGCCTTTTTCGTATGCAACATCCGTAACGCCATCGTCAGGATTTCTACCTTCAAGTGATATTACAAGAGCCGCATCAGCAGTATCTCCTGAGGCTGTAAGTTCATCAATTGTATTGATCAGGTCCTGATATCCAAGCACCGCCAACATATCGGCATATGGTTTACCATACAGGGCTTCCATAATTCGACGCTCAACATATACAGTAAAGCCCTCATTCAGCCAAAAATCATTCCAGTTGGCATTGGTTACCAAGTTACCACTCCAACTATGTGCCAACTCATGTGCAATCAGAGCTGTCAATGAACGGTCGCCTGCCAAAATGGTGGGCGTTGCAAAAGTAAGCATTGGATTTTCCATTCCTCCGAATGGAAAGCTTGGTGGCAATACCAAAACATCATAACGCTCCCATGCATAGGGCCCAAATAATGATTCCGTTGCTTCAAGCATTTGTTGCATTTCGGCCAACTCATAACGTGCTGCTTCTAATAAGCCGGGTTCTGCATATACGCCACAACGGTCGCCAACAGCATCAAAACCTAATACACCAACAGCCAACGCCATCAGGTAGGCCGGTATAGGATGAGGTTGCTCAAATTCATACACACCTTCCGAATTGGTCTGTTGTGGATTACGGGCACTCATAAGTGCAAAATAACCGGCAGGTACATGTACGGTTGCCGTATATGAAAAACGAATTCCGGGGCTATCCTGCACAGGAATCCAACTGCGAGCCAAAATGGCCTGACTTTGTGTGAATAAAAAACGATGTTTACCATCTCCCGTCTGTGTTGGATCAAGCCATTGCAAGGCATTAGATTCAGATGTTGTGCGATAATATATCGTAACAATCGAATCAAATGATTCGACCGGAATATGTAAAGCACTGCCTAATATTGAATCTGCATCCTTCAAAACAAATGCAACCGGCGTATCATTTGCCCCTTTAGTAATCTTATCAATAACCAAAGCGTCAGTATCAAAAATAATTTCTTTTGATTCTGATGAAACATCAATACTCCATATTGCTTTGCCTGTAAGTTCTTGCTTATCAAAATTCACATCCAACTCCAAATGCAAATGCTTTACCCTAGCTTCTTCAGGAGATGAATAACTGTGTGGATCATCAACTGCAATGAAAGGCACAGATTGAATATTTTCTACTTTTGTCTTAGCTTTTTGGCAACCTGTAATTAGCAACAATATAATCAGGCATCTATTTATATTCTTATCATTCATGCTGCAAAATAATATAATTCATTGGCTAAAAATCTAACATCCTATTTTCTTTTGCTTCATTTCACGGTTTTTCTTTTTGGATTTACCGGAATTTTGGGGCGTTTAATCAGTTTGTCAGGCGATATATTAGTTTGGTACCGAACCGCATTTGCCATGATTACACTATGGATCATTCTTCTCATCCGAAAAACGTCATTCAGATTACCTTTACAACAGATTCTTCAACTTGTTGGCATTGGCGTAATTGTTGGAGCGCATTGGGTTACCTTTTTTCATGCCATCAAAATATCCAATGTAAGTATTGCCCTTTCTTGTTTGGCTGTTACCACTTTATTTGTTTCTATTATAGAGCCCCTGTTTTTCAACCGACGGATAGATAAAGTAGATGTTTTAGGAGGATTTGGCATTTTGCTGGGTCTTTTATTAATAACCAATGTGCAATTTAATTATTGGCAAGGTATTGTTACCGGGCTCATATCGGCTATGTTGTCAGGGCTATTTACCATCATGAACAGAAAAATGGCATCGCATCACGATGGTTTCGTTATATCAACTTATGAAATGTTAGGCGCGAACCTATCAACTGCTATATTTATTCTATGCACCCAACCCAATCTATTTCAGATAGAATTAAGTTTGTCCGACATCTCCTATCTACTTATATTAGGAACAATATGTACCGCATTTGCCTATTGGGCTATTGTTCATGTTTTAAAACGAATTTCAGCTTATGCTGTTGTTATGTCAATCAACCTAGAACCCATCTACGGCACAGTTTTGGCAGCCCTCATCTTTAGTGAATATGAAGAGTTGAATCCAGGTTTTTATGCAGGAAGTGCCATTATACTTATATCTGTTTTTGTATATTCACGTTATAAATTAAATTTAACCCATGCGACTGAAAGCAAGAAATGAAATAAGATATCAGAATGCTAGAAATAGCTTAGCAATTTTTAATAAACGTGAATAAAAAATCAAAATCCAAAGTTCTAAGTACTTTTGATAATAAATATAAATCATTTATGAGAAAAGCAGTATGGATTCTATTGTGCTGGATGCTGACTAACGTGCATCTGCTAGCTCAAAAAAATGCAGAGTTTAGTCCCATTGATAAAGTAGGTGCTTTGATGTATTATCTACAAACATTTTATGTTGATACATTAAATGAAAACAATTTGACTGAACACGCTATTGAAGCCATATTGAAGGAATTAGACCCCCACTCCTATTATCTCACTGCCAAAGAGCTCAAGGAGTCAGAAGAGCCCTTGCAGGGAAATTTCGAAGGAATAGGTATTCAATTTAATATCTTTCACGATACAATTATGGTTGTAAGTCCTATCAGTGGAGGCCCATCTGAAAAAGTAGGCATACGAAGTGGCGACAAAATCATTTACATTAACGACACATTAGTAGCCGGAAAAAAAATAACAAATAACGATGTGTTTAAGTGGCTAAGAGGAAAAAAGGGGACAAAAGTTCATCTAAAAATTAAAAGGAAAAACGAAAAGGAATTGCTCAGTTTTACAATTATACGCGACAAAATCCCCGTTTTTAGTGTAGATGCTGCATATATGGCAGCACCTGATATTGGATATATCAAAATCAATCGTTTTTCCAATACAACAATGGATGAGTACCATAAAGCAATGAATGAACTCACTGCCATGGGAGCCAAACATTTAATACTTGACCTAAGCGATAATTCAGGAGGATATTTACACGCTGCAGTTGATTTGGCCGATGAATTTCTGAAAAGTGGCGAATTGATTGTATATACTGAAGGCCTGAACAGCAATCGAAAAAATTATTTTGCGACAGCAAAAGGCGGCTTCCACGAAGGCAAATTAGTTGTTCTAATTAATGAAGGTTCTGCATCAGCATCCGAAATTGTGTCTGGCGCTATTCAGGATTTAGACAGAGGTATCATTATTGGTCGGAGAAGTTTTGGCAAAGGATTGGTACAAAACACATTCCCATTCCCTGACGGGTCGGCTGTTCGCATTACAACCTCTCGTTATTTTACACCTTCCGGTAGATTTATTCAGGCACCATATGATATGGGGGTTGAAAAATATTATGAAGACCTATTAAGTCGTTTTAAAAACGGCGAACTTACTGGCGAAAAAAATATCCCATTCCCCGACTCTCTAAAATATTATACACGAAACAACCGAACAGTATATGGTGGCGGTGGAATTATGCCCGACCTATTTCTGCCAATGGATACGTCATACTTTTCTGATTTTCTCATTGACTTGTCATCTAAAAATATTATCAATGATTTTTGCATGGAATATGTTGATGAAAATCGAGAAAAATTACAGCAAACATATCCTTCTTTTGATTTGTTTGATAAAAATTTTGACATGAACAAAGGTACATTTCAAGCTTTTATAGATTTTGCTGCCAAACAGGATATAAAAGCAACAGATCAAGAAATTGCGGCCTCCGCAGAATGGATAAAAGTTCGAATCAAAGCAGGAATTGCACAAAATCATTGGGGAAGAAAAGAATTCTTCATGGTTTGGAATCAAAATGATGCATCATTCAAGAAAGCAATCGAAATTATTAAGGGAAATAAATTTCCCAAGATTTCATTTTTTAAGTAATTGGGTTTATTCTTCACTTTGTTTACTCTCTTCTGCAAAAAGATAATAAGCACCTGAGGTAACAAAACGAAATGATTTTTGGTCGTTGCTAGGAAAAAACGAAATGATATCATTATGCTCTTCTCCCACATTTATCTCTATTTTCCTATATACGCCCTGACTTTCTTCTATCCAGGCAAGTGTACGTTTACCATCATTGTACACCGCTGATTTTGGCAACACATATGCGCTATCGGCACTAACAAATATATTGGCATGGGCATACATTCCCGCAATGAGTTCAGGGTAATGCCGACTAATATGTGCATGCACATTGATGCTTCGCGTTTCGGTGTTTAACTCTTTTCCAATCAGCTTAACGTCGGCTTGATATACAGAATTGCTACCGGCAACCGTAAATTCTACACGCTGCTTTTCCTTTACTTTTGCAATATCTTTTTCAAAAACCTGAAGTTCAACATGCATATGGTCGGTGCCCAACAAGGTTAACAGTATATCATGAGGCCCTGCGTATTTTCCTTTGTTCACAAACACATTGCCTACATACCCATTGATTGATGAACGCAAAACTATCTTCTCAGAAATTTTACCGGCCAGTACATCATCAGCACGAATCCCCAACATTCGTAATCTTACTTCTATAGCTTTAAGTTGACTAAATGAACCCAAATACTCAGCTTCCGCTTTATCAAGCGTACGTTGTACGCCTGCATTCTCAGCCATAAGTTTTTTTTGTCTATCCCATTCAGATTGATGATACAACATTTGAGCATGCAATTCGAGATATTCCTGCTGTAGGGTAAGATAATCGGGGTGAATAAGTGTGGCAAGCACTTGCCCTTTCTTTACACAATCGCCTGGCAAAACATCAATTTCGGAAACATAGCCACCAACAGGCACATGTACCGAAATTTTTGCATCAGGAGGTATATCAATTTGTCCATTGCAATGTACCACATCGGGGGCAAGTGTAAGTTCAAGCTTGGAAGTAGTAATTCCCGATTGCTTTTGTTGATTTTCTGTTAGTTTTACAATGCCAGATTTCAATTGATTTGGCTCTGGCTCTATTGGTGATTGCTTGCCATTGCATGCAGTAGAAAGCAGAAGGATGAGTGCGAATAAAGTTTGTTTGTTCATGAGATATTATTTTGCAGTTAGATATGAATAAGCTAAAATCAAGTGATTGTATAGCAAACATTCGTCAATGTATGCATACTGAACAGCCATTGCTTGGCTGAATAAGAAATAGAATCTGTGAAAATCAATAGCGCCGACTTGATATTGATAAGTTGCTTGCTTTACCAACAAATCGGACTCAGGTAATGAGTGTTGAAGAAATGAAATCATTCTATACTTTGACTGGTTGATTTTTTGATAAAGAATATCCACTTCATTTTGGAGTTTGCGAGTTTGATATGTAAGTTCGTTTTCTGCTTTCATTTTCTGGAATGACGCAACACGAACTGCGGCATAATTTTTAAAAGACAGAATGGGTATAGATAGCCCAACAGAAAATCCCTGAAAACCATTTATATGCTCAAGTTGCTGGTTGAAATATCCTGCTGAGATACCTGGAAAAAAGGAAGCCCTTTGTGTGCTTAGCATTTTTTGGGATAACACATATTCCTGATAGTACGATTTCAATACCAATGTCTTTGTAGAGTCCGGTACTTCCTTATCTATCGTAAATGTAATTTGAGTCAATGAATCAATAGAGGGCTTCCAGGGTGTCTGAATAAAAAGCATTGTTTTCATCTCTCCACTAAGCTCAATATAAGCCGCATCAACATCTAATAACTTACGATGAAGTGCTTGTACGGCCATCTTAATTGAAAGCAATGTTGTGTATTCTTCACTGCCCGAATCATATCCGGCTTGGGTAATGCGTAATAACTCATCTAGAACGCGTTTTTCCCTCATCAACACTTTTCTTTTTTGAAGAATTGCTGTTATTTCATCATACATAGCAGCTGCCTGCCAGGCAATTTCAAGTTCAGTTTTTCTAATAAAAGTTTTCATGAGCTGAACTCTTTGTTTATAAAACGATGTAAGAGCTATATGCTGACCTATATTGCCAAAAGATTGAGACAATGAAAAATGGTTATCTATCAATTCATAGTTGATTTGACCACGTTCCAACATCATTTCCGTAGATGGGATTTCCCAAGCGGAAAGCACTTCGGCTTTGGCAATTTTTTCATCTGTTATGGCATTCTTGATATAGGGATGATTGATAAGGGCTTGCTGCACAAATTTTTCACGCGAAATAATTAATGTGTCATCAAGGTTCTGCGCATTGAGCATTCCCGTCATAAAAAATAAAAAACCAAGCATAGCAGCTTTTGATTTACGACGAACACGTGAAAATAAGAGATAGATAACCGGCAATAATAGCAAGGTTAAAAGTGTAGAAGTAATTAGCCCACCAATAACAACCGTTGCCAATGGTCTTTGCACTTCGCCACCTGCCGACTGGCTCAAAGCCATAGGAAGAAAACCGAGAGAAGCAACCGCTGCCGTCATCAAAACGGGTCTTAATCGGGTACGTGTGCCGGTTAGCACCCTACGATAAATGTCATTCATTCCCGATTTTTCTAAATGAATAAAATAACCAATCAATACGATTCCATTCAGCACGGCAACACCGAATAATGCAATAAAACCTACACCTGCTGATATGCTGAATGGCATACCTCGCAATAACAAAGCAAAAATACCGCCTATGGCAGCTAATGGCACAGCTGAATATATCATCAATGCATAACGAACAGATCCAAAGGCAAAAAACAATAAAATAAAAATCAACAGTAAAGCAACAGGAACAGCAATCATCAAGCGCTGAGTAGCATGTTGCAGGTTTTCAAACTCCCCTCCATATTTGATAAAATATCCATCAGGTAGGGCAAGTTTTTGCGTAAGTAACATTTGCATTTCCGTAACCAAGGATTGGATATCCCGATTCCGTACATTAATACCAATTACAATACGACGTTGGGCATTCTCTCTAGATATAAGCATAGGACCATTCTCCTGTCGTATGTCAGCTACAGCGCTTAATGGCACCATAGTTCCATCATCCGCTCTTAAATACATACGATTAAAAACTTGCATATCCTCACGGCTTTCTTTCTCAAAACGAACAACCATATCAAACTTACGTTCGCCCTCATATACGACGCTTACTTGCTCCCCTGCAAATGCAGCTCTCAGGGCTGTATTCATATCGTCAACATGAATTCCATATCGGGCCATCTGCATTCTATTGGGCGAAATAATCAATTGTGGCAACCCTTCAACCTGCTCAACCTTTATATCTGCAGCCCCTTCTACATCTGAAATAATTATTGCCGCTTTTTGTGCCAATTCATGCAATTTCGTCAAATCATCACCAAATATTTTAACAGCTATATCGGCTTTACTCCCACTCATCAATTCATTAAATCTTAGTTGAATGGGTTGAGAAAACTCAAAAGAAACACCCGGAATTTCATCTAACTTTTCTTTCATCTTATCAGCAAGTTCCTCTCGATTTTTGGCCGACACCCAATACGACTTCTCTTTCAGTACAATCATGATATCCGTATCTTCCATTCCCATCGGGTCTGTTGGCACTTCAGCCGTTCCAATCTTTGATACGACATGTTTTACTTCCGGAAAATTTTGAATCAACAATGCTTCTACTTTTTGTGTAGTGGCTATAACCTGCTGAAGAGACGTGCCGGGCGGCATGGTCATTTGCATAGCCAAATCGCCTTCTTCAAGATTAGGAATAAAAACAGAGCCCAAACGTGTAAACACAAGAAGTGATAAAACAAATGCTGTTACCGAAATGGACACCATCAAAAATTTGAATCTAATAACCCATTTCAATACGGGCATAAATGCTTTCTCTATGAAATGTATCAATTTGTCTGAAATGGTTTTCTTTATGCGTACGTTACGGCTCAATAATAATGTAGTCATCATGGGTACATAAGTCAGAGAAAGGATTATAGCACCCACAATAGCAAAGCTAACAGTAAGCGCCATGGGTTTAAACATTTTCCCCTCAATACCAACCAGCGCCAAAATGGGTATATACACAATGAGAATTATAATTTGTCCAAATACAGCTGTTTGCATCATCCTACCCGAATAGCGACTTACTGTTTCATCCATTTGATTCTTTGATAGTCGCTGCCCTGCATACCGAATATGCATTTGATGAATTACACCTTCTACAACAACAACCGCCCCGTCAACGACAAGCCCAAAATCAAGTGCGCCTAAAGACATCAAATTAGCCGACACACCAAAAACATGCATCATTCCGAATGCAAATAACATGGACAAAGGAATAACAGATGCGACAATTAATCCAGCCCTAAAATTTCCCAACAACAAAACCAATACAAACACAACAATCAATCCGCCTTCAATCAAGTTTTTTGAAACCGTATGAATTGTTTTATCTATTAAAGCACTTCTATCAATAAATGGTACAATTCGAATACCCTCCGGCAATGTTTTTTGTATGGTCAGCATTCGTTTTTTAAGCCCCTCTACTACGGCATAAGAATCAGCACCTTTTAGCATCAACGCTATACCACCCACAACTTCTCCCTTGCCATCCATTGTCATTGCACCAAATCGCTTTGCATAACCAAATCGGATGTCATTCGCAACATCCCTTACATAAATAGGAACATGGCCAGATTGACGAATATAAATCATGCCAATATCTTCCACCCTTTTTATCATGCCCTCAGCCCTAACAAAAATGGATCTTTCGCCCTTTTCAATGTAGCTGGCACCTGTATTGGCATTATTGGCCGTAAGTGCATCCATTAGTTCCTGTAATGTAATGCCCATTGCAACCAACTTATCCGGATTAACAACAATTTCGTACTGCTTCAAATATCCACCAAAACTGCTGATTTCTACAATTCCTTTCATCCCTGCCAATTGCTTCTTTACTATCCAGTCCTGAATAGTCCGCAATTCCATTAAATCATATTGATCTTCATAACCTGAGTCCACTTTTAATACATACTGAAATACTTCGCCCAATCCGGTTGTTATCGGCATCAGCTCCGGCACACCCAATGTCGGTGGTATCTCATTTGATATACCTTGCAGTTTTTCGCTCACAAGCTGTCGGCACTGCAATGTCGGCATCCTGTCTTCAAACACTATGGTAATAACAGATAAGCCAAATCGGGAAATTGACCTGACTTCAATAACACCCTGCAAATTAGCCATATTGCGCTCAACGGGCTGGGTGATGTATTGCTCCACTTCCGGTGTTGATAAGGTAGGCGACACGGTTACTACCTGTACTTGATTATTGGTAATATCGGGAACAGCATCTAATGGCACCTGATAAAAACCGTACATACCCCATGCAATCAATCCGGTTATACCTAATGCTATAATAAATTTTTGTCGAATTGAAAATTCTATCAATCGTTGAATCATATCAACTGTTTTATAAAATCAAAAAATTAAAAGGAAAATTGTTATACAGTTTTACGACTGCATGGGAGGGCCACGAAAGATATTGGTATAATCGTAATATGCGTGTTCAGGATAAACAACATAATCAAAAAACGAGAGTCCAAAAAATTGAACAGTAACCGGCTTTGGCTTTTCAACTTCAGAAGATAATACCACAAATGTTAATGCGTCAGCAATATGAAAATCAATATCAACCTGCTTACACGCCTCTAAATGATTGGCACCAAAATCAATACTAAGAATATCTCCTAACTTGTGTAAAAGCGAATGTTCAGATTGAGGACAGGTTATAACATGCACATACGAATGATGAGTATCATGGGCATAAAACGTATGTAAAAAATACATACTAATCGAGAGAAAAAACAATAATGTAAATCGTCTCATGAGGATACAAATTTACTAATTATTTTATTATTCTTTCAATATGAAAAAAAACAGGGTTATAATATGTGATGATTTGGCAGGTTTGCCGTACTTTTACCCCTCTTTTATATTGTGTTAAAATTATGAAAGTATCACTACAGTGGCTTAATCAGTATTTGCATTATCCGGTTTCGGCTGAAGAAGCCGCTGACATACTAACACGCACCGGTCTAGAAGTGGAGGATATAGTTACATACCAAAGCATTCCGGGAGGACTGCAAGGTTTGGTAATTGGTAAAGTTATGGAAAAGCACAAACATCCTAACGCCGATCGTCTGAGTGTAACCCAAGTGGATATTGGCCAGAGCGAATGGGTTCAAATTGTTTGTGGCGCACCCAATGTTGAAGCCGGGCAAACGGTTATTGTTGCAACTGTTGGAACTCGTCTACATTCAAAAAATGGTCTGATTGAAATTAAAAAAGCGAATATAAGAGGTGTTGAATCTCAAGGAATGATATGTGCTGAAGATGAAATTGGTATTGGCAATTCGCATGATGGTATTATTGTTATACCTCAGCCCATTGCCCCCGGCACTTTGGCCGCTTCTTATTATCAGGTATATTCCGATACTGTACTTGAATTAAATATAACACCCAATCGCGTAGATGCTACTTCGCATATTGGCGTAGCCCGAGATATTTCGGCTTATCATAGCATCCATGCAACTCCTAATCCTTTACAAACGCCTACGTTATCATCTGCTACACCCACCCTTAATCAGCAATCCGTAATACCTGTATCTCTAATTAATCCCGAAGCATGCCCACGATATTCTGGGGCATATCTTCGTCAAATAAAAATTGAGCCATCACCGATGTGGTTGCAACACAAACTAAATAGCATCGGACTAAAACCCATTAACAACTTGGTTGATATAACCAATTATGTACTATTCGAAACAGGACATCCTCTTCACGCATTTGATGTATCGTTCATTAAAGATAAACAGCTTATTGTGCGACTAGCCCATGATAAGGAAAAACTGACAACATTAGATGGTGTTGAACGTACGCTTAGCAATTGCGACCTTGTTATTTGTGACACAGAAAAACCATTATGTCTAGCCGGTATTTACGGAGGCATTGGATCAGGAGTTAGCGAATCTACTACTGAGGTCTTTATTGAAAGTGCTTGTTTTTCACCCTCATACATTCGTCGTTCATCCAAAAATCACAATTTGCACACAGATGCATCATTCCGATTTGAACGCGGCGCAGATATTTCTCAGGTACCATATGCGCTTCAGCGTGCCATTGATTTAATTATTGAAATCACAGGTGCCGTTTGGGATCGTACGATGGTTGACATACTCCCTCAACCCATCCAACCTAACACCATTTTGTTACGAACTCAATACCTTCATCAAATAGCAGGGATAGAAATTCCTGCAAATATCGCTATCCAAATACTCACATCTTTGGGTTTTGAAATCATACATGCTGATGATAATGAAATCAAAGTACATGTTCCAACATCAAAAGTTGACGTAACCCGTGAAATAGATCTGGTAGAAGAAATAATGAGAATTTACGGCTATGACAAAATTACGCTTCGTAATACATTATCAGCCGTTTTAAAAAATGAGCCGGAGAAGCCAAGCAGGCATTATAAGAACAAAATAGCTCAGATGTTGGTCAACAACGGATACTATGAAACCATTACATTATCTTTAGACCATTCCATTCATTATCCTTCATCCTTTCCAGAATTAATAACTGTTGAAAACCCTATCAGTTCAGAGCTTGATGTAATGCGCCATTCACTTTTGTTCACAATGCTCAAATCAGCCGCACATAATTTGAATCGAAAAAATAACCGATTACATCTTTTTGAATTTGGAAGACGATATTACAAAACCGATAAGCATCCATACAACGAAAATCATGTACTTGGCATTTTGATATGTGGAGAAGAACATCTTGACTCATGGTTCGCACCTATTATAAAATCTGATTTTCACTCCATTCAAGGTGTTTGCGAAACGATATTAAACACGCTTTCTATACCTTATCAACCTGTTTCACAAATACAAATACCTGATTATCGTTTTGAATCAGCATTTGCATGTTATTCAAAAGAAAAAAATCCCAGGTTGCTCTATACTTGCGGAAAGGTATCGGGCACAGCTCTTAAGAAAACTGATATCAAGCAAGAAATATGGTTTGCTGAATTGTATTGGGATCAAATTCTAATTGGTATTCCATCTTCTTATCCTGTTTTTAAAGAATTACCCAAATTCCCCATAGTAGTTAGAGATTTAGCGATATTGATTGATAACCATATCGGATACAGAGATATTAAAAATATAGCAGGCAAAACTTTTGGCGACAAATTACTCGATATCCTATTATTTGATGTGTACGAAGGTCGAAATATTCCACAAGGAAAAAAATCATATGCCGTGAGATTCTCATTGTATAACAACGAAAAAACCTTTACCGATAAAGAAGTAGATGATTTAATGCAAAAACTTATTTCAAATCTTTCTGAACAAACCGGTGCCGAAATCCGTGCCAATGCATCTTAATCTATGCATTATTCTAATAGAGCCAACAGGGTGAACATATAATAAAAAAGCCGTCGTATAAAGACGGCTTATAAAAAACTATAGAAATATAATTATTCTTTTTTCTCTTCACGTGTTCCGGTAGAACCATGGCTGCAGCCGGATGATTTCTCACTATGACCGCCTTTGCAAGATTTAACTTCAGACGAACTGCAAGTTTTACTTGTAGAAGCTGTTCCCTTAGAGCAACATGATTTGGTTTCAGTTTTGCTGCTGCATGATGCCTTTGAATCATCACCTTTAGCGCAACAAGATTTAGTTGATTTTGTTTCGGTTTTCGTTTCAGTTGTGTTTTGTGCTGACATATAAACAAAGCCACCTAAAACAATTGCAAATGTTAAAACAAATTTTTTCATACTGTGTGTATAGATTAATTTTTTACAAAGTTAAACTATTTTTTTGATTCACCTATTCATTAACATTCTTTTATGAAAAGAGAAATGATTAATGAATTATCTTTGTTTTAAATTAATTGTTATAATAATGTACAAATTCATGCTAAGCGCCATAATAATTTGCTTTACTCAAGTCATGTATTCACAACAACCCACAGCTAAATTCAATACAGTAGAAATACACACTTCGATGCAATGTGACATGTGTAAAGAACGTGTGGAAAAAAAGCTTTATAAAGTAAAGGGAGTCGTTTCTGTGAATGTAAATATTCCAACAAAAATCGTTCAAATAACATTCAAGACTAAACAAACCAATATCGAAAACATTCGAGAAGCCATTAGCAGTCAAGGTTATGATGCCGACCATATTCCTGCCAATAAGCAGGCCTACGATGGATTACCTGATTGCTGCAAAAAAGACGGTGGACATTAAATCTTAGGATCCTAATGATTTAATTAATTGATCAATTTGCTTATTCCAAAGCATTTGCACTTCCTGAAGCTCTTCCTTAGGCGCAAAATCTGTAACTATTAATGCAACATCATTTGTGAGCTCATCTATTTTGATTCTCAACTCGAAATAAGTATCATCAATATCCGTTGCCAACCATTTAAAACGCACCAAATCAAATTCGCGGGCTACCAGAAGCCGCGCTTTCTCCTCAGATCCCTCCCAAATAAAGGTATAAACGTCATGATGAATATTAACATTATCGGCAAACCATTCTGATAGCCCACTAGGTGTGCTAAGGAAATTGTATAATATGCGTGGGGACGACCTAATCAAATACTCCAATTCAATTTTTATCTTGTTATTGGTTCTAGCCACTACAGGATTCAATTCAACTTTCTCATTTTTATGCTGAATAATCACCTCTTTCTGAACCGGAATCGTCCGAATAATTTGCTTTTGTGGCTCCTTCTTTTCTTTCTTACTCGGTTTTACAATAAAATCAGGAACATCTTCCAATATTTCAGTTTCTCCATTCTGCTTTTTATTGCCTGATTTACCCTGCTTCTGAGATGAAGGCAAAGTTTTAGCAGTTTTGGGAAGAGGTTTGTTTCCAACCTGCAATGAAGTAGATGGCTTTGCTTTCTTTGTTGCCTCCTTCTTGGATCCAACTGATATAGATTTAGACGTCTTGGGCTTCTCTGTGGAAAGCTTTTTTATAGACGGATTTTGAGGAACAATCTTCTTTGTAACCGGCTTTTTAGCTACGGGCTTCTTAGCAACCGGCTTTTTAGCTACGGGCTTCTTGGCAACCGGCTT
>JACSSC010000048.1 GCA_014879445.1 Candidatus Competibacteraceae bacterium | reverse complement strand
GGCTGTAAGCGTTACCGAACACTCTGAGCTTACATCAATATTGGATACATCAGCTACAGGCGCTGTTACGTCGTTAATATTTACAGCTTGAATTTGACTAGCTGCATTTCCTGCAGCATCTGTATAAGTCCATACTACAGCATAGGAACCCTGTGAAGTATATGTTGTTGGGTCTAATGTTGCACCTGTGATTGTACCATCACAATCATCAGTAGCTGTGGGTGGAGTTAGTGTAGCATTACACTCTGCATTAACAGGAGCAGGACCTGAGCAACCAGAAATACCAGGGAAAGTAATGGTTTGGCCTCCTAATATTGTTCCTGTTGATATCAAAGCATTATTACATCTAACTTCATAAGCAAATTCATTATCCGCCCAAGATCCGGTAGTTTGCCCATAAAAACTGAATGGGCCATTAACTGACGGGATACCTCCCTGCACATCAATCACACCATATGTAAAAGTGCTATATGGTCCGCCTGAAGCTAATATCGTGCTTGATGCATCTCTAAACTCCCAATATACTTCATCATCCAAACTATTTAGCGAGATAATGGTAATTTCCATTGTGCCCGGAATGGATACATCAGCTACGGGCACTGATGGATTTTCTGTAAGTGATAATTCGAAATTTCCTTCGCTAGATGAAAAGCCATGCACTAAAATATAATAATCAACTCCGGATGATGTGCAGAAATTTACAGTAGAAAACAGGCCACTAAATCCACATGACCCATCATCATCATTTCCTGTAACGCAGTTCAGCGAAGCGCAGTTTCCTGAATATACACGAATTTTGGTGTCAAAGTTTGTACCTGGATTACAGGTAGAAGCCGTAAATGAGTTACCTGTGCCGGTAAGACGATACCAAACACCACCACCTGATCCATCAGTCGTAAAACAGGTTGGTGCAACATCATTGCCTGTACAAACAGTTGATCCGGTATATGTGCCGGGTGTAATTAGTTGTGCGCTGGAACAAATATCATTCGACACATCTGGGCTGAGTGTTAAGGTATAATCCCCAGTATTACCTCCCCATCCGTTCACGAAGATATAATAAACTGTTCCGTTATTGGCCATAAAAGATACTTGTGACTGCAATCCGCAAAAATCATCATTACCTATAACACATACCAATGCTGGGCAAGTCCCTTCATAAACAGCAATGCGGGTATCATATAGTGAGCCACAAAGAGAAGCAATCATATTTTGGCCTGTGCCTGTAAAGCGATACCAAACACCTGGTGCTCCCGGACTACCATCACAAGTTGGTATGGCATCGGCAGTTGCCAATGCTGTAGAACCTGTTACTGTTGAGTTACAACTAAGAATAATCGCATTCACACAATCGTCATTTGGTACTGAGGGCATAGATATGAGTGTTGCCGTAAGCGTCATACAAGTTGTATTGCTCAAACAATAAAACTCATCAATCAAGATATCATAATCTCCGCTAGTAGGAGCTACAAAGTCAATACTACTTTGTAATCCACAAGCATCATCATTATATCCCAATGCAGGGCCGCCCCCTGCTGCATAAATAGAAATCTGGGTATCAAAATTTGTATTTCCACAAGTTTCAAAACGATAGGTAGCACCAGCCACAAGGCCGGTTACAGTTCTGTATTCACCTCCATAAATACAAGTTGTAAGAGTAACCGGAACACCCAATGCAGTTGGTGCTGGAGAAGTTGAATATGGAATATTATCGTATGGACATTGTGCATAGGCCTGGGAAACGCCCCAAACCAACATGAATAGTATTAATATTTTTTTCATCATTAATTGTTTTTATAGTTTATGGTCTGGTTTCTGTTGATGGCGTCATTTGTTGTTTGTACAATTCTTGATTGTTTTGAATCCAAATCAGCTTGGCCTGATTATATCTCGCATCATCAAGTTCTTTGTTGCCGGTATTAACATACACAGGATATCCGGGCAAATCCATAATCACTTTAGTTTCTTCTTTAACCTGCTTGTTTGCGTTAGAATAAAGTGTAGGATTTTGTTGAATCCATGCAGATTTTTCCTCCTGATATTTTCGTTCATCCTCCTGCTGGTTACCGGTATTAACATATACAGGGAACCCAGGTAAATCAACGGGAGTTCTTTCTACTGATGTTGATTCGATTTGTTTGCCGGGCTGATAGTTTTCTCTTGCACGCTTCAATTGATCATCATATTGAACAGGATTTTCTTGAATACGACGCTCTTTTTCTTCGTCAGAAACCGTTTCAACCTGTTTGGTTTCGATTTTCTTTTGATCTACAACCTGAATTACTTCCTTTTGAGTGTAGTTAAAAGTATTCTTGCGGGCATGCTCACTTCTCCACTCTTTAGAAGTGCTTTTACCCTCATTTTGCTGGGCCATCAGGGGCAAGATTGCACCAAAGGCCATCATTATTAATAATGTTTGCTTCATAAGAAATGATATTAAATTGGTTACAAATGTCATAAACTCTCATTATTCCAATACATCTAATGAGTGATAATGCATTTTAAGTTAGAATTTACTATGAATATGGAAGTATGAATATATTTAATATACTCAAAAAACCAATTTCAAATACACCGGTTGATGGTCGGAGTATTCGAAATGGATATCCCATACTTTTACATCCATTAAAGTGATATTAGGTGAAAGAAGAAAGTAATCAATCACAACTGTTTCTGTTTGATCTTCACGGTAAGGTTTGTTAAGTTTGCGGTTGGTGGGTGCAGAAAGGTCATACGCCCATTTCCACCCCACAGCCGGATAATCAGCTTCTACATTCATACCTTTTACTCCGTCGCGACCACTCAATATGGGTTTGTAATCGGGTGGAAACTGATTCCAGTCACCGCCAACCACAATATAGTTCCCTTTATTGTATTCGTTAAGTAAAAACCTTTTAAGCGTATCCATTTGTTGCTGCTTAACTGTTCCATCATCATATGCGCTCAGATGTTGATTCACGACAACCAGTTCTTTTCCATCTTGTAGCATATATCTGAAAGTCATGAAGCACCGCTTTAGCATAAACAATCCTGTGGGCCAGGAAGCATCAGGAGCCAATGCATGGCGGTGTGATGAGGATGGCTGATATCGTGACAAAGTGAGTAATCCGCCTTCGGCTCTGCCATAAGGTTGGGTTAGAGGTTGGGGGATAAAAGATGTTTTGTAGTTATAAGTAAAAGCCAAAGCATAATTAGGAAGCTTTTCCGCAATTAAAGGCACTTGGTCGGTATAATAGCTACGTTTTGACCTACGATCTACCTCTTGCAAAAGAATAAAATCAATGCCTTTCATTTCTGAAAGTTGATCCAATACACCATTCAGATATCGCTCCTGCAATTTTTTCTCTGGTCTAACATTACGGCCACCATCAAAGAAAAAATCTTGTTCTTTACCCAGCCCACAATACCCAATGTTCCAGGTAATAAAATCAAATGTATCCGATTTCGAAAGCACAATTCCTTGTCCGTCCACTTTCAGATGCTCGATTGGTTCAGGGCGATAGTCGGTTAAAGACATAAATCCCAAAAAACCTGCAAATGATGCAACAACAACAATTAGCAGAATGCCAATTATTTTTGATATTTTTTTCATGGTTGGAAATTTAAGGTAAATGTACGCTCTTCCAATTAAAAAGCAAATACAATTTTCAGGCACAATAATTGAATATTCATTTTGGCAAAACAATACGAAAAAAAATTACATTACATTTGATGAACATGAAACAGCAAATACATAAATACTCTCTGATGCTGATTATTGCTATCGTTTTATTCGGATGTTATTCAGCCCAAAAGCATTTTGAACATGCACAATATGATAAAGCGATAGAGACAGCATCACGCAAACTCCAAAAGAAACCAAGCGATCAAAAACACATAGATATATTACTGAACGCATACCGAACAGCCAATCAGCGAGATTGGAATGCCATTGCCACACTCAAAGCAGAGAATAATGAACATAACTGGGAAAAAATATATCGTCTATACGGTGCGCTGAACAGAAGACAGGAAATAATAAAACGGCTTCCACCATTAGAGCCCGTTAACCCACTCACCAATTTAGATTTTGATTTCAGGGATTATTCACAGGAAATGGCAAATTCCAGACAGAAAGCAGGAGAAAATCATTATCATGAAGGAAGCCGACTACTATCTTCAGCCGATCGCTTTTCTTGCAGAAAAGCATACAGTCATTTTCAGCAAGCAAAAAATTATGGTGTAACATATGACGACCTCAATCAAAAGCAACAAATGGCTTACGATGGAAGCTTTACAAATGTATTGGTAGTAATTGACAACAAAGCGCCACAGCCATTTCCTTCTGTTTTAGAACAATATATTAGTGGCCTGCCTGTTCATCAATATAACAAGAACTGGATTCGTTACTCGATAACAGATCAAAAAAATTTTATATATCACTACTACATAGAAATTGTATTAACAGAGTTGTTTTCAAGCCCCGATCGCATTAGTCACCAAACATACACCGAAACAAAAACCATTGAAGACGGATGGGAGTGGGAAAAGAATCCGGATGGCTCTATAAAAACAGATAGTTTGGGGAACAAAATAAAACGCATACTCTATCGGGATGTTTCGGCACAGATTACCCGCAGCGAACAAAGCAAAGAAGGCATCATCAGAGGTTGGTTTATTCTCAGCCAGGCAAACGACAATACTTCGCTTATGAAAGAAGCCATTCAGGGAGCTGCCTTATTTACGAACCAATATGCGTTTGCCACCGGCGACAACAGGGCTTTATCGGCACAGACCCTACAATGGCTTCAACAAAAACCATTGCCTTACCCAAATCATGCCGACATGATGATGCTCGCTTCACAATCTTTTGGTAATATTGTACTCGAAAAGACCAAACAAACTCAGAATCTGATTCGTTAATGAAGCGTTTTATCTGGTTATGCTTATTTTTGATTCCGCTGCAGGGCTCAGCCCAATTTGCAGACCTTCTTTCAATTGATAAGTTTACCATTACGGCTCCCATTCAAGAAAAAGGCGTAACCGGTTTGCGCATCAGCGCCTATATTCATACCTCAACCACATTGCCTGGCTGGGATACCACCACATGGTATGCATTTCCTGAAATCATTAATAGTCAGCAAAAAGTAGTATTCTCTCCAGCCGGCATACCCGGTACATATAAAACAACCATCCCCCGAAATGATTATGCAAGAATTTCTTTCCATACAAAATATCCGGCTTTCGTTTCATTCTTTATTCCTTTCCGCCGAATATTAGATAATCCAGGTAAGCAAACTTTTACTTTTCAACTCTCAGTTTGTAATGTCAGGAAAACCAAAACGGAAGCACTAAAATCAATCATATCTCAAGAACTTACGCTACCCGAATCATTTTTCATCAGCATTGATCTTAAAAAAGCAGTAGCCCAAGAAGGCATATACGATGAACCCGGTAAGAACATCCCTCTGCTGGGCATGTTTTTTGGTAATAAATCGAAAACCGGAAAAGGATATCCTGATATCGTTTGGGATATTCGCATTGGCTCTGACATTATTTTTGAGTCGGAAGAGGCGACCAATGATTTTAATGCCCGCCCTGGGCGTGCTGTGTTTCGCATTACCGACAGCGACCCTGTTGTGCTTTCTGTTTGGGATAACGACGACTTTTCTTCTGATGATCTGATTGGATCAAAAAAACTTCAAATTTCTCCAGGACCATATACCCAACATGTTAAAAACGATGTGTTTGATAAAGTCATTTCATCAGAATATATTATTCATAAAGTACGCATCCCTTCAATTGACAATATCTCAGTTTCCTCAAGAATGGGTAAATATCAAGGTGTTTCAGGTGTTTTTATTTCCTCTTATCAACATATCTCCGACGATGCGCCTGTATCAATTCGCCCAATTTTCACCAATGCATTCTTTACACAAATCCATCCTATTGAATTTGTAAAAATTGTATATGGCTCATTCTCTCCTTCTGCATCAGGCATGATTCAAATCCCTTCTTTGGCAAATGATTCTTTAGTATTGTTCATCCCTCATTATGCCATGCATAATAATATGTATCCTGCCATACAATATTTTCTTGAAGGGCATAACGTGTTGATTAAACAACGACGAACCGATAAGATCTTTGACCCGCTTACTGATAACGATATCGGCCTCCAAACAACAATTGAAGAGTCGGCATTGTCAAAAGGTATTTATGGAATAAAAATTAATTCTCAAATTCAGGTACCTGATATGTATCATGATGATTTGGATCCTTTTGATTTTTATTATAACATTAAAATAACAACCACAGATGGGCAAGATATCACTTCGCTGTTTGAACCGCTAAATCGCCTACGTGATACTGGATACAGCCATATTAAACTTATTCGTTTGCAAAAGGATTTATCATTTTTTATGCCTTATTACAAAATGAGAGAATTCAATTATGCCAATCGTTTTGTTATTACACTTGAGTCGCGTATGAAAAATAATCATTTGATGATTGGGTATTTTTCAGACACATTTGAAATCACTATTCCTCCGATGCTACAGTTGCCCCATATTCATTTATCAGTAAACAATCAACATTCATCCACACAATCCTATCAATACGTATTTTTTCATGGAGAAAAAGAAGTAACCCGTTCTGAAATTATAAAAGATGGCAAACAAAAAACAGTAATACGATCAGATGGCAGATTTGTGCATCCCAACGATCACTTTAAGATTGAGCTTCAAGGAAAAAATTCGCAAGGCGAGATAAAAATATTAGGCACGTGGAGCAACAAAGGTGAGTTGTTTTTGAGTAATAAGTTCATTCGTATGTTATCAACCGGAAAATCCATAAAAAAAGGAAAGATGCAGTTTGCTCCTTTTACAAAAAACTAATTAAAATCGATAACATTACATTGAATTCCACTTACTACAAATCTAGCTTTGGAATCAAAAACCCATTCATGCGAATCTGACAGTAGATAACGTGAGAAAAAATCACGACAAGGTTTATTTTTGGGTGTTAATAAACAAGCAACTTTTACATTTGACAATTGCCATTCAGTCATCAATGAAATGATAAAATTCATTAATGTTTCTTCGATACCTCTACCCATGACACGACAACTCAAAACAAAATCTTCAACAAAGAGTTCATCATCATGTATGCTCACTCCTATTAAACCCGTAAGGCCTGCATCTCCAAACTTATCATGCACGTGGGCAGTATAAAATGCTTGGCCGGGTGTTTGAGACCAGTTCCAAAGAGCATCTTCGCTCAATCTGCGAGTACGCAAATTCATCTGATTTGTTTTATTCAGCAACTGTGCAGCACGTGTCAAATTTTGATGCGATAACTTTTCGATAGATACAACCGTATTGAGCGATTGAATCCATTCGTCTATCCCAGAAAATGCCGTCATACTATTTTTGCGTTGTTGCTCAGCCACGTACAATTCAGCACGATGCATGTCTTCGTTGGTAAGCACACCGGTTGCAGGGATACATGATAATGAGCGCAAAAAAGCTGGCACTTCAAGTTTGTTGGCTGGCAAGTTAGGCACAATCATATCGGGAAAGGCCTGGGCAACGCGATATCGTTCAACAGGATTATCATCCATAAAAAGGGTATGCTGAGCACCAATGTTTAATTCAGTGATTATAGATTGAATATTTAGCGCTTTATCTTCCCAGTTGATTCTCCATGTCGAAAAATCCGCTTTGCGCAATTTCATTTCAGGATGACGATCAATGGCTTGCAAAGCTGTTTCTTCATCATTTTTACTTGCTATAGCCAATAAAATTCCACGTTTTTTCCATATTAATAATTGCTGTTGAGTGTCGGAAAAAGATTCACCTACTGCATCATGACCGCCTAATCGCAATTGCTCCCAGCCATCATCGCCAACAATGCCTCCCCAAAGCGTATCATCCAAATCTGTAATAATTAGTTTAACAGATAGTCCATGCCATTGCTTCCACATGTCTGCTACAAATGATGCCATACGATCAGTAACCGTTCTGTGCCAAGCTGTTTTGCTTAAGTACCAAAGATCTTCTGATACGGCATGTAATCCCTTCACAACGGGAGAATAATAACCCGGCAAATAAGAAACAACGCCCGGACTTTCCATAGAGATCGAAGTTAGCATCATATTTAATGCATAACGATTATGAGAGGAGATGTTTTCAAATTGAGAATAAAAACCATTGGGATAATTCTCAAAACCTGTGAATAAAACCCTCTCTGCTTTATCAATTAACCTCAAAAAAAAATTCTTCACATGCAACATTTCGTGCTTACCGATGAGCGTTTTTTCTAAATCAGGAAAAAGCGATTTCGGATTAGCCCAAAAAATTATCAATGCATAGTGCTGCTGCCAAACTGCATGGGTAGGATTTATCAACACCTGCATGAGTTGATTAAATGGTGTAGTAACTACTTTTGCATCCTTAATATATTTGGATAAATAGGAAGAAAAATTGGACTGATTTGTATCTGAGAGAATAAGAATATGAGAATTTTTGATACTCATACTTTTTTGTTCTTTAAAAGGATATAGTTGGCTAATGAATCAATAGTAAGAAGGGCTTCTTCTTTGTTTTCAAGGGCATCACTAATATCAAAATGTAATGATTGAGCAGATTCTTGCTGATCGAGCCAATCGTCGAGTGTTACCAAGAAATTCACCAATCCCATGCTGTCAAGTAAGCCCTCTTTAGTAAAGCCGGGACGCGAAAACAAAACTTGGTTTGCTTGCTGTGCTAATTGCTCATCAACATCCTGCATGCTGTTAAAATCAGCTACGGCCTTATATATTATCTGAAGTAATTCGTCTTTTGTTATCATAGAGCAAAGATAATACAACTGTGATAATCACAACGCAAATTTGCTATTTCAATTCAAGTATAAACCCGTTAGAAATGCACAAACAAACCTGCTTCAGCACCAACAAAGTAGGGTTTTTGGCGAATGATATATTTTTCTCCAAACAATGAGTTGAAGCGATACTGAAAAGCCGGTCCGGCATAAATACTGAAATTAGGTAAAATCTGATAAGAATATGTGAGTTTGCCCATCAATACCACGCCAAATCTTTGCACCTGCGACGACTCTATTTTATCAACCCACGACAATCCGCCGGTATGTTCAACTTGATATCCTCTGAAGCCGGTTGTATAGCTAAATGCCGGTCCTGCAGTAATATGAAATGCCGATTTACCCAAAGGCCAAATCCCTGAAAACAATAAAGGAAATTGAATGGTTTGAAATCGATTAGGATATGTTTTGTGTTTATCGACGGTAACAATATAAATAGGAAACGTATCAGCAGGCGCATCAGGCGATGTGGACTGTATAGGATAACCAACTGGCTTTTCATAACTGGTAAAATCTGTATAGGATACACCCGTTTCAATGCTAAAATATTTGATTGGACGATAACCGATTGTAGTGCCAACGCTAAATCCAAATAAATAAGTATCATAATACTCTCTATATTCTGCATATGGTTCTGAAGCACCTGATAATGGGGATGAAATATCATTCTCCTCAAACCTGCTCTTTACCGCAAAACCGGTAAATGATGCCGATACAAACCATTTTTTCTCCCTGTTGGGATCCAAAAAACTCTGAAGTTTCTTGGTAGAAGTATCACGCAATTCGGACAGAGGTAATGATATCAGATTGGTATCTGCTTGCTGTAATGATGAATTGAAAAACGAATCGGGCTGAATCTCAAGTATGAAAGATTCTGTAATGGCAGAAAATGAAGAATCTGCTATCATTGTTTCTGTTTCCTTAGTTTCAATATCAGGTATTGAAATTATATCCGTGTTTTGCTTATCGTGATGCTGACGTTCAGATAACAAATTAGTTGAATAGTTTGATTGAGATGCATTAGGTTTAAGAGTAGGCATATTGGCATTAGTGGTTGAATTGGGTATTACATGCCCTAGTGAATTTGAAGCATCCGTTTGTTGTGTATATTGCAAGGGCATCAAGGAAGATTTTTCCCATTCATTCCAATTAAAAGAGAAAGAATGATGTAAGCCACTTGCATGTTGTGCCTGCCGAGCAGAAATCGTTGGGTTTTGCAGCCACCATGATAGAACACCAATAACACCTGTAAGGATAGAAAATAGGATAAAAAACAAAATTCGGCGTTTCCTTTTCCGCTTCTCAATAGCAGCCAACACTTTGCCGAATGTGCCCAGGTTTGGCTCCATCCAGGTCTGAGATGCAAGCTCTCTTATTTTTTCTTCAAAATTGGGGGGACGTTTCATCTGCCTGATATTTTACATTTTTTGATTTTATTTTTTTTCCAAGCCATAATTTGGCTCGGGCATATTGTGAACGAGAAGTGCTTTCGCTTATATTCAGTTTATCGCCAATTTCCTTATGACTAAATCCTTCAATAGCAAACATATTGAGCACTACACGATAGCCCTCAGGAAGAGATGCAATTGCTTCAGTTAATTCATCAGGAGTTACAGGCCACAACCATTCATCATCATCTGTTTCAATGAAATGTTTATGCTCAACCGATATATCAACCATTCGCATCTTATTATTTTTCTTCACCCAAGTAATACATGTGTTAATTGCAATGGTTTTGAGCCATCCTTCAAAATTACCTTCTCCTCTAAACGAATGGATATTGATAAAAATCTTAATAAAAGAATCCTGCAATAAGTCATCTGCGGTATCTCGGCAACCGGCATAGCGATAACATATAGGCAGCAGACGTGGAGCATACTGTCTGAACAACTCCGACTGCGCCAAAGGATTTCCTTTCCGGCAACCCTCTATCAATTCATCCGGATGAAACTTTTTCATCAATATATATAAGCCAAGGCGTTATAACCTAAAGACCGAATTTATGATAAAACGCTGCATGGAACCATTCCATCAGGCATTTTTTACTGGAATAAACAATGAGCCGCACTGGGGGCAGGCCGTTTCCATTTTTTGCATATCAGGCACAAAATCGCAGCCGCAATTCATGCATGACAACGCATGCTGAGCAGGTTTATTCTCAACACCACATTGCTCACAAACTATTTTCTGTGCATTTTCCGGGTATAAGAAAGGATGTCCGCATCCCAAACAGGGCTCTTCTTTTAATATCACATCGGGTATTTCGATATATTCATTAACAAGACCTAGATAAGACAATGCCTCTTTAAAAGAATCAGCATCCAGCATTCTTGCAAATCCGGCTATGGTTTGTTTAAACATCATATCTTCTACACCCTCTTTCATTCGCTCCGGATAGTACATTATAGAATCAGATGCCATTGTTTTTTGTGCCGAATCTTTAGCATATCTTTTAGCAATATCAAAATATTTTTTCATGGCATCATTAAAAGCATACGTGATTTTGCCTTCATGCAATGTATAAACAAAATCAGGCATACATGATGCCATCTCTTTTTGCAATGCATCTTGCTCTTCAAAAAAATGATTTTGCAGTCGTTCGGCCCAAAACCTTTTATAAAACTCATTGTATTGATTGCGATAGGCCTGTTGTTTCATTTTAGGCGAATACCTTTCAGGAAACAAATCAATTTCGATATGATGCAAATCAATTACAGCTTTTTCAAAAGCGTTAACATCCTTCTGACTAGTGGCTTCCCCAAGGCGTGTTACCGTTTCCATATACGAATTATATGTGTCTGTATCACGTGATTCAGAGGATAATTTTGACATCACTTCCTGTGACATTCGTTCAAAATCATAACCAATAAATTCGCCACAATAATCACAATACATATACGATGTTGCATTGGCAACTACCTTATTTGCGCCACAAGAACTACATTTTAGCTTTCTAACCTGCATCTTTATTTTTTAGCTGGTTTAACTTTTTTCTTCTTCCCGCTAATATCTGTTTTGACTCCCTTTACCAATACTCCATCTTCAAAAATGCCTTCTTCTGTACTGCCATTTGACAGTACTAATTTTCCTTTTCCGTTATAATTCCCGTTGGCAAACTCCCCACGATATAAACTGCCCTCTGACGACCCAAAAGTTCCATTTCCATGCATATGGTTATGTAAATATTCGCCTTCATAATAACTTCCATCTGCCCAAACATAGCGACCATATCCTGATCGTTTATCCTGTTTCCAACCACCCTCATATCTATCCCCCGAATCCCATGTGCATACACCCTGCCCGTCCATCATATCCATCAACCAATTTCCCTCATATCGTATTCCATCCGTCCAGGTCATTACACCCATTCCGCTTCGCTTTCCCTGCAACCATTCGCCTTGATATACGCGCCCATCAGACCAAGTATAAGTACCTATCCCATTTCGGTATCCACCTTTCCAGTTTCCCTCATACTTATCACCCGTTGCATATTTGTATGTTCCTAATCCCTCCTTTTGATCTTTTGCAAAATGCCCTGAATAAACATCTCCATTTTGGTAGAATAGTTTACCAATGCCATGGTACATATTATCTAACCAAGCGCCCTCGTATCGATTACCATTTGAGAAACGATAAACACCATTTCCATGCTTCATATCATTAAGAAATTCTCCCTCGTATGTATCTCCACTTGCAAAAGTTAGCGTGCCTCTTCCGGTACGATTATTCGCTTTCCAATCTCCCAAATATCTATCTCCTGACGACCACACATATTCACCATATCCTTCTTTATTTCCTTTCAGATAATCTCCAGCATACATATCTCCAGTTGTCCAAATCATTTTGCCTTGTCCATGATATTCATCATTCATATACATGCCTTCATATCTATCACCATTTGTCCAAGTATAAACACCGTATCCATTTTTTTTCCCCTGATTCCACATACCCGAATACGTATTGCCGGAAGACCATGTATAATTTCCTTTTCCATGCATTGAACCGTTTTTCCATTCGCCGGTATATGAATCGCCGTTGGCCCATTGCATTTCGCCCTGTCCGTTTTCTTTTTTTTCTTTAAACTGACCAGAATAAACTGCGCCTGTAGAATAACGATACGTGCCTGTGCCGGAGTTGCAATCACCGGTTAAACATTGTGCTTGGCAAAACCCATAAAATACAAACATTGAAATAGAAAAAACAACTCTCATAAATTATTGCGATTATAAGTTTGGAAAGTAAATGAATACATATGTTTTTCATCTGCAGGATGAAACTCCTCATGCACTAATTCCCATTCTCCATCCGGATCAAACAAGAATGTTGTATCACCATCTAATATCGTATGAACTAATGTCAGATAAACCTTAGATGCCCATGGAAGCGCCTGTTTGTATAGTTCAGCACCACCGGCAATAAAAACTTCATCCGATGATGTTGCAGCTGCTATGGCATCTTGAAGTGAAGTACATTTCAACACATGATTAGGAACAGGCAAGTTAGAATTAGATGAAACCACAATATTAGTTCGGTTGGGCAATGGCTTGGCACCAATAGATTCCCAAGTTTTTCTTCCCATAATAATAGTTTGACCTGTGGTAATGCGTTTAAAAAATTTTAAATCATCTGGCAAGTGCCAAAGTAATCGGTTCTGGTGTCCGATAACTCCATTTTCGGTTGCTGCCAATATAATTGATAAATTCATACCCAAAGGTTCTGAAACAAAACTACAAAAAACCGTTTATAGAACAAGTATTATTGAATTGCTTGTTCAACAGTATATGATTCGATAAATTGAAGTGATTGATCAATAGCCGGTTTCATATATGTATCGGATGTCATGAATGAGATTTCCTTCCTAAATGCATTCATAAGATTTTCAATCGCAACACTGGAAGTAAGGGGTCGTCTATACTCCAATGCCTGCAATGCTGTAAGCAATTCGATAGCCAACACCCGTTTTGTATTTTCGAGAACACGATAGCATTTAGTGGCAGCATTTGCGCCCATACTCACATGATCTTCCTGCCCCATTGAAGAATCAATTGTATCAACAGATGATGGCATACAAAGCATTTTACTTTGGCTAACAGCAGATGCGGCAGCATATTGCACAATCATAAATCCGGAATGTAATCCTGGATTAGGTGTAAGAAAAGAAGGCAGATTCTGATGTCCGTTGATAAGCTGATAAATTCTTCGTTCAGAAATACTGCCAATTTCATGCATTGCAATACATAACATATCCAAAGCTAATGCTATAGGTTGTCCATGAAAATTGCCTCCAGAAAGGATCAAATCTTGTTCTTGAAATATGGTAGGATTATCGGTAACAGAGTTACATTCAATATCCAAAACATGAGTTACATATTGCAGGGCATCCCAACTTGCTCCATGCACTTGAGGTATGCAACGAAAAGAATATGGGTCTTGTACCTGCGTTTTTGAAGACGTTGCAATTAAACTTTCTTGGAGATAAGAACGAATCAATGCTGCTGTATGCATCTGACCGTTGTGTGGGCGAACTTGATGAAGCAATTCGTGAAACGGATCCATTCTACCATTAAATGCATCAATTGAAATGGCGCCAATTAATGTAGCCCATTGCCACAAATGATGAGATTGATTAACTAACCAAGCTCCATATGCTGACATAAACTGCGTTCCATTGAGCAAAGCAAGCCCCTCTTTCGACTTAAGTTGAAGTGGATTCCAGCCCATGGCATGGTTTAAATCAGCACCCGAAAAAAGATTTCCTTGCCATTTTGCCTCTCCAAGTCCAATGAGTGGTAACGAAAGATGAGCCAAAGGAGCTAAATCGCCTGATGCACCTAAACTCCCTAGCTGATAAACAACCGGATAAATTTCAGCATTATACATTTCAATCAGTCGTTCAATCGTTTCAACACATACGCCTGAATGCCCATAACTCAAACTTTTTATTTTCAGAAAAAGCATTAATCTGACTATGGAATCAGGTACCTGATCACCCAAACCACATGCATGAGAGCGAACCAAATTTTCTTGTAAAGCAGTAATTTCTTCATCAGGAATACGGGTATTGCATAAAGCGCCAAATCCCGTATTAATACCATAAACAGGTGTGTTATTGAGTATAAGACGATTATCAAGATACGTTCTGCCATTCACAATGGCCTGTCGTGCATCATCTCCTAAAACAATTCTGGACTCAGGTTTTGATGCCCGAAAAATAGCAGTTGAGCGAAGCGGTGCATGATTTATTATAATTGTATTCATGATAACAAACCTAATTCGTTAAAAAAAGCTGATTGGGTTATTGTTCTCTGCTCACCTGTTTGCATATTCTTTATACCTATCGTTTGATTGGATATTTCATCTGATCCTATTGTACAAACAAAACTAACATGCATCTTATCGGCATATTCCATTTGCTTTTTAATTTTCACCGAATCAGGATAAATACCACATTTTATTTGATGGGAACGAAGTTTTTGTATCATCTGCATGCATCTCAAACTTTCATCACTGCCAAAATTGAGAAAGAAATAAGTGTAACGATTTTCTGCAAAAGGCGGAAAAAGGTTCAGTGCCATCATCAGATCATAGAGACGATCTGCACCAAACGAAACACCCACTCCCGAAAGTCCACTCATGCCAAAAATACCTGTCAAGTCATCATATCTACCCCCACCTGCAATGCTGCCATATCCTGAATCAGGTACTTTAACTTCCATGATGCAGCCCGTGTAGTAATCAAGTCCACGTGCTAATGTCATATCTACACTAATGCAATCATCGGGAAAGCCAAGCGAATTTAGCGTATTAATAACAAAATCTATCTCTTCAATGCCTTTCATACCTAATTCATCTGCTTGCAGAAAAGAACGCAAAAATGGCATAACATCATTTTGTGTTGATGCTGCCTGCATAAGATCATTAAGTGCTGCTAAGGCATTATTATCAAATCCATTATTGCTAAGCTCTTCAAGTACTTTCTCATGACCAATTTTATCAAGCTTATCAAGTGCGATTGTTAATGCTGTAAGTTTATCCGATGCCCCGATTACAGAGGCCATACCGGCGAGAATTTTACGATTATTGAGATATATTTTGAATCCAGGAATATCAAGTGCAGTAAGCGTTTCATGAAGAATCAATATCAGTTCTACCTCATTGATTAACGAAGGGCTTCCCACAACATCAGCATCGCACTGATAGAATTCCCTGTAACGCCCTTTCTGAGGATTATCAGCACGCCAGACAGGTTGAATCTGATAACGCTTAAACGGGAAAGTAAGTTGATGATGATATTGCACAACATAGCGGGCAAATGGAACAGTAAGATCATATCGCATTGCGCGTTCACTAATATGCTTTACCAGCTGTAAACTATTGTACTGGCTTAAGTCAATCCCTTTTTCACGAGCCGCTTTAAGAAAATCACCAGAATTGAGTACTTTAAAAATAAGACGATCGCCTTCCTCTCCATATTTCCCGGTAAGTGTTTCAAGCTTTTCCATGGCAGGGGTTTCGAGTGGCAAAAACCCATATTTCTCAAAGGTTTTGCGAATCGTTGAAAAAATATAGTTTCTTCGAAACATTTCTTCGGGACCAAAATCACGCATCCCTCTTGGTGCCGATGGTTTTTGCTGGCTCATGCTAACAACTTTGAGGCGAAGGTAAAAAATAATGATGGAATAGACACTTCCTGACAAGTATCATGTTCATAAATCAATGCAAAACGGGATAGTTGCATTTCTTCATTTGATGGTCTGTTGTTATTTATTAATTTTGCACGCTGAAATAACAATTGAATAACTTTTCGCTATGTCTAAAATAAATGTTGCCATCAACGGATTCGGTCGAATCGGAAGAATCACCTTTCGTCTTCTGCTCAACAAACCTCATATTAATATTGTAGCCATTAATGGGCTGGCTGATAATGCCATATTAGCCCATTTACTTAAATATGATTCCGTTCAAGGTCGTTTTCAAGGAACTGTAGAATCAAATGATGAATACATAATTGTTAATGGCAATCCCATCAGGGCACTTGGAGAAAAAGACCCTGGCAACCTTCCGTGGAAAGAGCTTGGCGTTGATGTGGTTTTAGAATGTACGGGGAAATTTTTAGATTCCGAATCCGCTTCTGCTCACTTGCGTGCAGGTGCCAAACGCGTTGTACTTTCTGCTCCGGCTAAAAGTGATGATATTAAAATGATTGTGTATGGATTTAATGACCATATTATCTCACCAAGCGATTTAATTATATCAAATGCCTCCTGTACTACCAATTGTGTTGCGCCATTGGTAAAAATCGTTGATGATTTATGCGGCCTTGAAAATGGATATATGATGACCATTCATGCATACACTTCAGACCAGCGACTTCTCGACTCTACACATAAAGATTTGAGACGTGCCCGCGCTGCTGCACTCTCAATCATACCTACTACAACCGGTGCGGCTAAATCTATTGGAAAAATATTCCCACATCTTAATGGTAAATTAGATGGAACTTCTGTAAGAATTCCTACTCCTACCGGCTCTCTTACTGATCTTTCTCTTATCGTTCGAAACCCAAAATCGGCTGCTGAAATCAATGCTGCTTTCAAAGCGTCTGCCAATAACGAACTCTCAGGGATTCTTGAATATACTGAAGATCCCATTGTATCATCCGATATCATTGGGAATTCTCATTCATGCATCTTCGACTCCAAACTAACGGTTGTAAAAGATAATTTAGTAAAAGTTTTTGGCTGGTATGACAATGAAGCCGGCTATTCGCACCGCCTGGCCGACTTAACCGAAAAGATGGCTCAATAAGCTTTTTTAGCGGCTGAATGATATTTACTATCTTTCGCCAATGAACAGACCCATTATTTTTTTTGATAAGATTAGCCCTTGGCAATTTTTTCAGATTGTCCGTTTTGGTTCGCTTCTTGCAACGAATATTCTGTTCACAAAAGGTCTGCTAAACACAACCGAAATTGGATTATATGAAGCCATTCTACTTATTGGAACTGCTAGTTCGGCATTTTGGGTTACGGGCATAATGCAAGGACTTTTGGCTGTATTCCCTCGTAACCAAAAAACACCTGCTCTCTTTAATGTTTTTTTATTGTTGTTTGCAATAAGCATCCTCACATCTCTTATTCTCCTTCTGTGTGCCGTGCCCATCACTTCACTCTTAAGCATATCCGACACTTCGTTGTTTTACGATATTTTCCCGTGGTACATTCTCTTTCTCCTTTTCAACAATGTAACCTATCTCAACGAATACTTTTTTATGATGACAAATCGAAGCATATCACTGTTACGATATGGAATCATTTCTTATGGCTTACAATTTCTCATGTTAGTTGCTCCTCTACTCTTCCATTTTGAATTAATTCAAAGCATGCAGGCGTTGGCTGTATTGGGTGTGCTAAAATTTGTATTTACACTACATACAATATGGAAACATGCCATTGGGAAAATTGAAACATCTTACATCAAATTACTTTTTCATAAATCATGGCCTTTAGCATTGGCCACAATGGTTTCCGGCTATGCTTATTATATTGACGGATGGATGATTAAACATTTCTTTGATGAAAAAACTTTTGCTGCTTTCATCTATGGAGCACGTGAATTTCCCATATCATTAATTATGGCGGGCGCCCTCTCCGAAACATTAGCCAATTCGGTAAGAAAAGACGGCATAGATTTCACATTGACAATCATTAAAGAACAATCAAGGCGACTATCATTTCTTCTCTTTCCCATTACATGCATCTTGATTATAGTAGTACCAGCTCTGTTCCCAATTGTTTTCAATAAAGATTTTTCAGGTAGCGCTTCCATTTTCAACATCTATCTTTTAATGCTTATTCCACGATTACTCTTTCCCCAATCCATTCTGTTAGGTCTAGGCAAAAACAGAATTATATTATTAAGTGCCGCAATCGAAATATGTATTAATGTTATAGCTAGCATAATTCTCATTCAGCTAATCGGATGGGAAGGTGCTGCTTGGGGCACATTGATTGCCAGCATATCCGACAAACTGTTTCTTTGGTATTATGTTACAAAACGGCTTTCACTCCCTTTTGCATCCATTACTCATCTTCGCGCTTGGCTGATAGGTAGCGTTATGCTAATCTGTTTTTATTTGACCTTTCTTTTGGCTGCTCCATTTTTATTTAAATAATTATATGGAATATGCTTGCGATTTAACCTCAATGTAACCATTGTCACTTTAGTTATATGAGAGAAGCATGAAATTTGCATCAAAATACCATACATCATTAATTATGAAAATAGAACAATTTTATACCGGATGTTTGGCACAAGGTGCATATTATATCGAAAGCGAAGGAGAAGCAATTGTTATTGACCCACTTCGTGATGTATCAGCTTATATAGATTTAGCCAAGGAAAGAAATGCAAAAATTACTTATGTGTTTGAAACACATTTTCATGCCGACTTTGTTTCTGGACATTTGGATTTGGCTCGTAAAACAGGGGCAAAAATCGTATTTGGTCCAGGCGCTTCAACTTCCTATGATGCATACATTGCTAAAGATAATGAATCATTCTCATTTGGTAAACTCACTATTCGCACCCTGCATACGCCCGGTCACACCCTCGAAAGCACTACGTGGCTACTACTCGATGAGAATGGGCTTGAAAGAGCCATATTTACAGGCGATACTTTGTTTTTGGGCGATGTAGGCCGACCTGATCTAGCAATCAAAGGCGACCTAAATAAAGAGCAGTTGGCCTCTTATCTTTTCGACTCACTCCGAAACAAGATTATGCCTTTGCCAGATAATGTTATTGTATATCCAGGTCATGGAGCAGGTTCATCATGCGGCAAGAATATGATGAAAGAAACCGTTGATACATTAGGCAATCAGAAAAAAGTTAATTACGCTCTGAATCCTTCTTTAAGTCGCGAGGACTTTATCACAGAAGTTCTTGATGGACTTACTGACCCTCCAGCTTATTTTCCGGTTAATGCAAAAATGAATCAACAGGGGTATCACGATATAGATGATATTGTGAAACGTGGTTTGAGAGCCCTTTCTGTTGAAGAATTTGAACAACATTCACTTAATCAAAATACAATTATTCTTGATACCAGGAATCCGGATGACTTTGCAAAGTCATTTATTCCAACATCTATCAACATTGGTATTGATGGCAACTTTGCACCTTGGGTTGGCACATTAATATCCCATCATAAAAATCCTATTTTAATAATAACAGAGCCCAACAGAGAGGAAGAAGTTGTAACACGATTAGCACGTGTAGGTTATGAAAACTGTATAGGTTATCTTGAGGGTGGCATCAAAACTTGGAAACATAGTAACAAGAAAACTGAAAAAATAAAAGCCGTTGATGCAGATAAGTTTGTTGAAACCTATCAACAAAACAATGATATACATATTGTAGATGTAAGGAAGCAAGTTGAATATGCCATATCACATATCAAGGGGGCTCTGAATGTACCTTTAGACACTCTACATCAACAAATGGAATCCATACCCAAAAACAAGCCGGTATATCTGCATTGTGCAGGAGGATATCGCTCTGCTATTGCTGCTTCATTGCTTAAAGCAAAGGGGTATGAAGATATTATCAATGTGCAAGGCGGTTTTACAAGTATTTCAGATTCGCCAATCCATTTATCTTGTACAATTTAATTTTCAAGCATATCAATAAAACAAATTACATATGACACTTGAATCATTACTCCAATCGGATGAGGTAATTATCATTGACGTAAGAACACCAACAGAATTTATGGGTGGGCATGTAGCTAACTCCATCAATATTCCCTTGCACGAATTGCCGATGCGTATGCATGAGTTTACAGAACTTAAAAAGCCGGTTGTATTGTGTTGTGCATCAGGAGGCCGTAGTGCCCAAGCAGCATATTATCTTTCTCAGCAAGGGATTGCACATTGCTATAATGGCGGATCATGGATGGATGTTAATTATGTAAAAAACAATAGAAATTTATAAAATGGAATTTATTAGAAAACTCTTCGGATTAGGGCCTAAAGTAAACATGCAAGATGTTGTAAACAAAGGGGCTATTATATTAGACGTACGAACCAAAGCCGAATTTCAGCGAGGCCATGTTAAAGGATCTGTGAATATACCGCTTGACCAACTTAGTAATAATATATCTAAACTGGATCATCGAAAAACGATTGTAACATGCTGTGCCAGTGGTATGCGTAGTGCATCAGCCAAGGGAATATTAAGAGCAAAAGGATTTGAAACTGTGCATAACGGTGGTAGTTGGCAAAATGTGAATCGTTATAAAAACAAATAAAAAAAAGGCAAGCCCGTAAGCCGGGTTCTGTTTTATCCGGTCATTTATCTGCGATGTCAGTCGCCTAACACCTGTATCAACCTACCCTCCCCGAAGCTTCTAAGAAGCACTGCCGGGCAGGCAGTTATCCGAGGTTTATTTGGTCTTTCAGCTCACAGGGTTTGCCCGAAAAATATGTTACCATACCTTTCCGTAAGCTCTTACCTTACGTTTTCACCCTTACCCCGACAAGTCGAGGCGGTTATTTTCTGTGGCACTTTCCCTCATGCTATGCAACATGGCTTCCCGTTAGGAAGTGTGACGCCCTATGCTGCCCGGACTTTCCTCCCATAAAATATGAGCGACCAGTCGGCTTGCCTTAATCAAAGATACAGATTTTACGATTTATTCCGAAATTTGTTAACCTTTACCATAAAAATCAAGAAATGGTACAAACCGATATACTCGCATTCGGCGCACATCCAGATGACATCGAACTGGGATGTGGGGGTACACTCATTGCGCATCAAATGATTGGACATTCAATCGTTATGGTTGATCTAACATACGGTGAGATGGGTAGCAGAGGAAATAAAGAAATCCGCATCGAAGAAGCTACTGCTGCAAGCAAAATCATAGGAGCAAAATCTAGAATGAACATGGGATTCTCTGATGCATTTTTTACTATTGATGAGAAACATATTCGTGAACTTGTTCGCGTAATAAGACACTACAAACCCCGTGTTGTGCTCTGTAATGCCGTTAACGACAGACATCCCGACCATGGACGCGCTTCCTCGCTTGTTTCTCAAGCATGTTATTATGCAGGGCTTGATAAAATCAAGTCGCAGTGGGTGGGTAGTTATCAGGCAACATGGCGCCCCCATGCTGTTTATCATTATGTCCAGTTCTATGATATCAAACCTGATATACTCTTTGACATTTCGAAAGTAATAGATAAAAAAATGGAGGCCATACGTGCTCATACTTCTCAATTCTATAATCCTCATTCTAAAGAACCTCAGACCCTGATTTCCCAACCCGCATTCTTAGATAACATCATGGCTCGTGCCTCATACTACGGGCAATATATTGGAGCCGCTTATGCCGAAGGATTCACTACCGAAAGAACGCCCGGAATCAATAATTTTTTTCATCTCCTATGAGTTATTTTTCTTCAAAAATCGTTTGGGTAACCGGCGCATCTTCCGGTATCGGAGAAGCCCTATGTTATGAACTTGACAAAGCCGGTGCTCAACTCATCCTTTCTTCCAGAAACATACAGGAACTAGTACGTGTGAAAGAAAAATTATCCAATCCCAATGCCATCATCCTGCCTATTGATTTAGCAAAAACCGACAACCTGCAACAAGCAGTAAATGATGCCATTCAACAAGTCGGACAAATAGATATTCTCATCAACAACGGAGGAATCAGCCAGCGTTCATTAGCTGCTGAAACAAAGGAAGAAGTTGACCGTCGCATTATGGATGTTAACTACTTTGGTGCAGTTGCACTAACTAAATATGTTTTACCACATATGCTAAATAGAAATAGTGGCCATATTATAACGGTAAGCAGCGTAACTGGTCTTTACGGAACACCATATCGCTCAGCTTATGCTGCATCTAAGCATGCCCTACACGGATTTTTTGATTCTCTAAGAGCCGAACTCAATCGTCAAAACATACATGTTACGCTTATTTGCCCAGGTTTTGTAAAAACACCCATTACGATAAATGCCCTTACCGGCAATGGAGAACCTTTGAATCAAATGGATATTGGCACATCATCTGGACTTGCACCCGATTATTTTGCAAAAAAAATGCTTCAAGCTATAGCTAATCGTAAAAATCGCAAAGTGATTGGTGGTGCAAAGGAAAAGTTCGGTGTATTTATGAAACGCTTTTTCCCATCTCTTTTTGATAAGCTGATTGTGCGTATCAGTGTAAGATAATGTATTATCATATGCCCCCACATTTTCAAACCATATAAAAGGTGATAGAAATAATGTATTTTTGCACAAATGCTGAAACGCAAAAAGTGTATTATTCTTTTCTGCCTGTGGATGTTCGCATTTCACGCCAGTGGGCAAACAACTCGCCGTGATTCGTTGAAATTACTTCGCGATACGGCACGTGTAAATTACGTCGATATGGATACTTATATCAAATCGGCTATATTACGATATGCTCCTGAAGACAGCACATATCATCTGCTTCGATTTTTCGATCCGGCAATATCCAACAATATTGTTAATTCCAGCTTGGGAAATCTTGGCACAGCCACCCAACAAGCCATCTATAAATCTGATCGAATAGAAGGATTTGATTTGGGAATGCATGCTTATGACGACTATCAGTTTTCAGTAAAGAAAACCAGATACTACTTCACTTTGCGACCATTTACACGCATCTCTTACTTTTTGGGAATGGGAAGTGAACAACTATTAGATGCGATGCATACCCAACGCATTATTAAAGATTTGCAACTTGGTATTCAATACAGGCATATCAACTCATCAGGGTTCTATCAACGACAAGACGCCGTACACCACAATTTCAGATTTTTCGGACGCTACCAAACCGACAACAAGCGGTATAAAATACTTCTCTCCTATTCGCACAATCAAATGAACGTGATGGAAAACGGAGGCCTTAAAAATGATAGCACTTTTCTATTAAATGGAATTGTTCTCTCAAGCGGAACTGTTATTCCCAATGGAAATCGCATGACTTACCCTGTTATGCTCGACAGCGCTCATAACCGTTGGGTTAATCACGAAGCAGAACTTGTCCAATCATATTCCTTTCAGCGAAAAGCAAATGACAGCTTGGAGAAAAAGACAGACCGACCGCTTTTCACGCTCATGCATCGCTTTCGCTTTGAAAATCGAGAAAATCGTTTCAGAGATGGCAAACCCAATATTGATTATTACCAAAATGTGGTTCACGACTCCTCCTTAACAAAACATCGCATATTCCTCAATGAAGTTTTTAATGAGTTTAAAGCCATTCTCTTTCTACGAAAAAAATTCAATAGCAACAGCCCATTTTATGCAGGCATTGCTCATCAGTTTATTGATGTGGAAAACATGATTGCATTTAATCATGATTCTTTGGAATTTGACTCCACATTTCTGCATCAATCTTGGCATAATCTCAGTATATCAGGCGGAATTCGATTCGACTTAAGCGCTAAAATCATGATGGAAGCCGAAGGCAGATATTTCTTTGCCGGATACAACCAACATGATTTTCACTTACACTACGGCATCGGATTTCAGTCGTCCGATACGGCTAATGTGCATCACTCAATTTATGCATTTATTTCGTATGGACAATATCAACCATCATTTACGCACAGGTTCTTCCGCTCTAATCATACAAATTGGGACACAACTTTTCTGCCACGCAGAGAACTTCATACCGGGCTGAAATACAAAGTGCCGAAATGGAATCTGGAAGTTAATTTTAATACCTACCTGCTCAACAACCTGATGTATTACGACACCCAAGGGCAACCTGCTCAATTTACAGATGTAAATACGGTTTTTACACTCTCTGTCAAGAAAAAATTCCGTGCCTGGAAATTCTATTTTGATAATGAATACATTGGCCAATACAGCACTTCAGATATTCTACGCATACCCTATTTTATTGGACGCTTCTCATTCTATTTTGAAAGCTTCCTATTCAAAAAAGCCCTGTTTATGAATATTGGCTTTGATCTTTGGTACAATACACCACTTAATGCCAACTCATATAATCCGCTCACTTCACAGTTTTATATTCAAAACGATCAAACAACAGGCAATTACCCTTTCCTAGATATCTTTCTCAATGCAAAAATCAAGACCGTTCGATTATATGTTCGATTGCGTAATGTAAATCAAAGATTTCCCGATGTGCCATACTATTATACACCACATCATCCATTACAAGATCGAACAGTTCAGTTTGGCTTATCATGGAATTTTTACAACTAAATTCAGATGAAACATTTAAAAAGAAAAATATACGAAACAATTGAATTTACAGGAGAGCCATTCTCTCCCAACTGGTTTTTCGATTTATACATCATTCTGATTGTGATACTCAATGCTATTGCCATTATGATGGAATCGGTAAAACCTATTCAGGAACAATTTTTTCAATTTCTATTCTGGATTGAAATATCCACAGTGATACTCTTCACCATCGAATACTTGGTTAGATTATGGTGCATAACCGAAAATGCAAAATTTTTACATCCCATAAGAGGCCGATTAACATACATTTTTACACCAATGGCCATCATTGACTTTTTAGCATTTTTTCCTTATTTCGCTACCCTTTACTCAACCGATTATGAATTTGTAAAATTTTTCTCATTTCTTCGTTTCTTCAGATTTATGAAAGTGTTGAGATACATCCGTGCCGTACGGATTTTTTCAAATGTCTTACAACACAAAAAAGAGGAATTGTTCTTCAGCTTTTTAATGATCCTTTTCACAATTCTGTTGGCTGCCACCAGCATGTATTATATGGAGCGAGAAATACAGCCCGAAGTTTTCGGCAGCATACCCCAATCATTATGGTGGGCTGTTGTTAGTATTACTACTATTGGATATGGAGATGCTGTTCCTGTTACTGAAATGGGTAAGCTCTTAAGTGGTGTCATTGCAATCTTAGGTATAGGATTAGTTGCCATTCCAAGTGGTATTATGGCTGCAGGTTTTTCAGAAGAAATTAGAAGAGAAAGGGATTTGCATCAACGCAAAGAATATTGCCCATATTGCGGAAATCATATTAGTTAATATTATAAATTAAATTCATGAATACAGAACATTCCGTATCCGAAAAATATGTACTTATTCTTGGCGCCATGTCGGATGTGGCACGTGCACTGGCAAAAGAATACGCCTCTCATGGCTATCATATTATAGCAGCAGCCAGAGATGAAAAAAGATTAATACCACTAACCCATGATATCAACATAAGATTTGGAGTAAAAACATTTGCAATTCCCTTTGATGCAGAACAAACATCAACTCATGCCAACTTTTATGAATCATTGCCAACATCACCCGATGTGGTAATTACAGCATTTGGATATCTGGGTAATACAGAGAAAGGATTAAGCGATTGGGAAGAGGCGGCACGCATTATACAAGTAAATTATACAGGTGCTGTTTCTATCCTCAATCGGATTGCTATTGATATGCGTCAGAAAAAAAGAGGTCTCATTATTGGCATCAGCTCGGTTGCAGGCGAACGTGGGCGACAAAGTAATTTTCTATATGGAAGTGCTAAATCAGGATTCTCTGCTTATCTCTCCGGATTAAGAAATATGTTATATCCTCATCAAGTACATGTGTTAACAGTAAAACCTGGATTTATCCGAACATCTATGACCGAGGGCATGCCTCTCAACCCCAAGCTTACTGCCAATCCTGAGCAAGTGGCCCGATCCATTTATGCTGCTGGAGAGAAGAAAAAAAATACATTATATGTGTTGTGGATGTGGAAATATATTATGTGCATGATTCGAAACATCCCGGAATCGGTATTCAAAAAAATGAAACTCTAATAAGTATTATCCTTTGCACCTCATTTCACAATAGTTTCATCATAATTGCCATCAATTATTTGACTGAAACCCGATAGTGTATATTGAATAGACATCACATTGGGATTAGCATATAACAAACGAGCATTCGAAAGTTGGCCACCATAAAAATCACGCGTAGATAAAGTCGCTTCATATTGCACAACTTGCCAACCATTTAGCAAAACAGGATCATTCTGTATCCCACTTCCATTCGTTAAGCCCAAATTAGTCAGCACATCAATTGAATATTCTCCCGAAGCCGGTTGTGATACTGTAAAAGGGTAAGGCCCCGAAAAGCCGGTCCACTGACCTAAAAACTTAAATACGGTTGAGTCCGCATTACAGGTTAAGGTATCATTTTCATATCTGTCGTCTTGTGGCAAATTGCATAAATTTGCATCACAACCCGTATGCATTAGAGCAATAAGCCCAAGCATACCCACCCAAATAACAATTGATGATTTCATACGCAAGTTATTTTAGAGGTGAAAGATAGTAAAAAAATAGAAATCAGAGCAAACCTGCATCTATCATACGGCAGATTTCGTCAATATAGAGGTCCTCTTCATTGGTTATGGGGCTAAATTCGGATTTCAAATCGAAGCCAAACATAGAAGCAGCCGCATTCCAAAAGATAGCAGCAAAAGCGCCTCTCAAATCTTTAATCAATTCGTAGGAGGTATTTTCCGTTTCTCGGTCAATAAGCCGAAGTAATATTCTGCCTTGACCTGGAGTAAGTTTTCGCAAATCCTGCCCATGAGTTTTTTGGATTTCTTCTTCGAATGATCGCACCAAATTTCTGCGTTCTTTCCGCGACATGGTTTCCATTACCATAGCGTACGCTTTCATACGTTCTCCGGCCAACTTTGCAAAAGGATAAACCTTTTTTACGTTACGTACCAAACGGTCATATTTACGTTGATCGCGTTTCTTGGTAAAATGGCGAAGTGTTAAAATTTCAAATTGAGGAAGATATTGTACAACTGTTGTGTCTTCTGAATATACATAGTACTTAAGTTCTCCCCCCGTTTTAGATGTATCTACTTGAGTCCATGTATAGCCATTTTTACCGGTTACCTGTTGGGCATATGCATTATTAACTATGATAAGCAAGAGAGCAATACTGACAAAAATGATATTTTTCATAAACTCCTTTAACGTAATTGGTTGCCAAAGGTTGTGCCAAAAAAAAAGAGGGCAAATGCCCTCTCTTTTAAATAATCTATTAATGATTACATAGATAATGCTTCGGTATAGGTACCATCAACGCCTGATCCAAAGTTGCTTAAAGTATAAGTAACTGTCATAGATGTAGAGTTGGTGAAACTAACAGTTGCATTTGTCAAATTACCATTGTATAAAGTAGCAGAAGCAAGTGATGCTTGGTTTTGACTTACAGACCAACCATTAAGGTTTGCAGGAGTAAGTTGGTTAGCACCATCGGTAAGACCGAAGTTTGTGCTAACATTAATTTTGTAATCTGTACCGGCTGTTACATTAAAAGGATAAGCACCTGGATTACCTGTCCAGTTACCTAAAAATTTAGCTAATGTTGCCGTTTCATTACAATCGTTGGTAGTTGAATTGTAGTTATCATCACGGTCCTCTGTACATTTTGCAGCTGAGTTACAGCCAGAAATAGCAAAAGCGGCAGTCAAAACAGCAACTACACCAAGGGTTTTAAAGTTCATCATTACTTTTTTCATAAAATTCAAATGTTATTATGGTTTGAGTGGCAAATGTATAATATGTTTTTTTAAGAAAAAAAATTTTCTTTGTGAATTACCTAAAGGATTTTACTATATCTTTGTCATGTTTTCGAGAAAAATTAACTAAACTTTAACAAAATCGTACAATTATGAAAATGAAAAATGTATTTGGAATCACCGGCTTATCTGTAGCATTGATTCTGAGTTCTTGCGGTGGCGGTAAATCAAAAGAAGATGAAGCGGCTCGCAAAAAGAGAGAAGCAGATTCGTTAGCAGCCATTGAGCAAGCCCGTCAGGATTCAATTGCCAATGCTCAAGTTGTAGAATTGAAGAATGTGGTTGAAACAGCTCAGGCCGACCCACAGTTTTCTACCTTAGTAGAGTTATTGAGCAATGCAGGTTTGGTTGAAAAGTTGAGCGATGTTAATGCCAACTTTACAGTATTTGCTCCCACCAATGATGCATTTGCCAAAATGGATCAGAAGAAATTAGAAGCATTAAAAACCGATTTAAAGAAAAAGCAGGAGTTAACAGATTTGCTTACTTATCACGTAGCTGCCGGCAAATTTGCTGCTGCAGACCTGAAAAGTCGTCAAGAATTAGACATGTTGGATGAGAAGGTATTAAAATTGACTGTAGAAGGAGACGCTCTAAAAGCAGGCGGTGCTAATGTTACTTCAGCAGATCTTCAATGTACCAATGGTGTTATTCATGTTGTAGATGCTGTTATGACTCCCCCTACCAAAAAAGGAAAAGCCAAACAGCCCACAGTTACAACTAACAATACAGTTACAACAACAGCTACTGAAGTTAACACAACAGATAAAAATACAGGTGGCGTTGGCGGAAAGCAAACCGGAACTGAAACCCAGCAAGTGGGTGGAAAACAAACCGGAACTCAAACTCAACAAGTGGGTGGAAAATCAAAATAATTTCCATTTTAATTTTAAAAAAAGGGCAACATATGTTGCCC